>JAGCVJ010000008.1 GCA_017962375.1 Bacteroidales bacterium | reverse complement strand
GGCGAGGAGCCTTGCGTTCTGGTAAAGAAGCCTTGATGAACAAAGAAAGCCAGGCCGTGAGAGCCTGGCTTTCTTGTGTATGCAAGCTGGATGTTACTGGAGCTTGAAGACAACGGGGAAGGTGTACTTGACAGCCACGGGGATACCGTTCTGGGCACCGTTTGCCCACTTGGGGGAAGAGGAGACTACACGGACGGCTTCTGCATCCAGGAGCTCGTTTACACCACGGAGAACCTTTACGTCCTTGACATCGCCTTCCTTGCCCACGGTGAACTGAAGGATAACTCTACCTTCAAGTTTCTGGTCGATTGCATCCTGGGGATATACAATCTGTGAAGCCACCCATTTTGAGAAATCGTTGGCGTCGCCACCGTCGAATGCGGGCTTGGTTTCAACTGCTGCGAAAGGAACAGCGTAGTCCGGGTTCTTCTCCAGAGTTTCTGCAAGGGATTCCACAGCACCCTCAGCGTCGATGGCGGAGAGTTTCTCTACGGCCTCGCGGACGTTTACCTCTTCCTCAGCCTCGATGGCCTCGATAGCCTCTTCCATGGCTTTTGCCTTCTGGGCTGCTACTTCTTCTGCCTTTGCAGCTTCTGCTGCGGCTTTCTTGCTGTTGTTGGATTTGCAACCTACCACCAGGATGGCAATGGCTGCCATAAGTACATAAACTTTACGCATGATATAAAATGTTTAGTTGGTTTTTCCGGACCTAAAGTTAGAAAAAAAACGATTTGTTTACAAATAATTCCCAAGTATTCATTATTTTTGTGAAGGTATGCGTAAAATTCTGAGTGTCATATTGGTGTTCTTGCTGTCTTTCGCCGCGGTTTACGGGCAGGATGGCCTGTCCCATGCGGTGAGCGGTACGGTAACGGATGCCGGCGGACGGCCGCTGGAGTCCGTACACGTCTCCATACCGGGCCGTCACCAGGCAACAGTAACCAATGCAGACGGCTATTTTGTCCTGAAAAGCGACAAAGAGATAGACCTTGTGGAGTTCTCTTTCCTAGGATATAAGTCCCGTCGTCTGAAACCTCAGGAGTACATGTCTGTTACTCTTCAGAGGGAAAACCTTCAGCTGGCGGAATCGTCCATAGTTACTGGAGATCCCAGGTCCATTGTGATGGCAGCCCTGGACAGGGTATGGGAGACATATTGCACTCAGCCGGAGCTTCTGAAATGCTTCTATAGGGAAACCGTCCAGAAGCGTAACCGCTACACCTATGTGGCAGAGGCCGTGGCCAGGATTTTCAAAGGCCGATATGCCCGCAATATTGGTGCCGATGCCGCAGCCCTGGAGAAAAGCCGCGTGCTTGTGAGCCAGCGTGCGAAGGATACACTGAGCATAAAGATGATGGGCGGTCCCACCCAGGCAATCACTCACGATATAGTCAAGAACGGAGACATAATCTTCAATGCGGACGACATGCCCCAGTACTTCTATACAATGGAGAATCCGGCGTATATAGGGGACAGGCTGCAGTTTGTGATTTCCATGACTCCGGCAGGCAATGTGGACTACGCGCTCTATAACTGCAAGCTTTATATAGACCGGGAACTTCTCACATTCACCCGTATCGAGGCGTCCCTGGACATGTCTGACAAGGCAAAAGCCACCAAAATGCTTCTGGTAAAGAAGCCTGCAGGGCTGCGTTTTTCGCCCGATGAAGCTTCAATAGTGATCAATTATCGTCTTCTGGGAGGGAAAACCCGCCTGGAATATTTCCGTACAACTATGCGTTTCACATGCGACTGGAAGAAACGTATGTTCCGTACAAAATACACCACGGTAAACGAGATGGTCGTTACAGATGTCTTCCCGGAAGCTGCCGTCATCCCCAGGAAAGACCGTTTCCGCTTCTCGGACTATCTTGTGGATAAGGCCTACGAGTTCCAGGACCCCGACTTCTGGAAAGACTACAATATAATTGAACCCTCCGAAAGTCTGGAGCACGCTATAGGGCGTTTAAGAAAAGGAAAATAGTAATGCGAAAATTTGCTCTTGTTACCTGCCTTCTTGCCGTGTGTGTCACGGCTGTTTCCAAGCCTAAATCCTATGTTGTTAATTCTCCTCAAGGTATCATTTCTGTAACCGTTGAGGTTGGAGACGAAATCACCTGGGCCGCCTCCAGCGGTTCAGAAACATTGATTCTACCATCCCAGATTGCTTTGGAATTATCAAATGGTTCAGTTCTTGGCAAGGCTTCCAAGGTTACAAAAACGAAACGCCTGTCTGTAGACACTCTGGTCCCTGCCCAGGTGTATAAACGCAGTGTTGTGAGGGACAGTTACAACAGTCTTACCTTGTCTTTCAAAGGCTTTGACCTGGAGTTCCGTGTTTATGATGAAGGGGCGGCCTACAGAATTGTACCCAAAGTTAAGGGTCCTTTCGAGGTTAAGAATGAGACAGCCCAGTTTGTTCTTCCTTCTGCTTCCTCGCGCGCGTGGATACCTTATGTAAACTCTACTCCGGACAATCAGTTCTCGTCTTCATTTGAGAGTCAGTATACTGTTTCATCTCTCTCTGAATGGAAGAAAGGACACTTGGCTTTCCTCCCTGTTCTTTCAGAATCTTCTGGTAAGAAAATACTCATAACTGAATCCGGTCTTTACAATTATCCGGGAATGTATCTTTCCGCCCATGAGAATATTTTGAGCGGAGTGTTTGCTCCTTATCCAAAGACTCTGGTTCAGGGTGGTCACAATATGCTTGAGATGCTGGTAACTGAGAGGGAGGATTATATTGCTAAGTTTGATAAGGCTGAGCCTCTTCCCTGGAGAGTTGTTTTGGTAGCGGCCGATGATAAGGATCTTTTGGCTTCCGACATGCCCTGGCTTCTTGCCGATGCACCTGTTGGAGACTATTCCTGGGTGCGCCCCGGTAAGGTTGCCTGGGACTGGTGGAACGACTGGAATCTGTACAATGTTCCTTTTGC
>JAGCVJ010000007.1 GCA_017962375.1 Bacteroidales bacterium | reverse complement strand
GAAGTGCTCTACCACTGAGCTACGTCGGCTTTAGAGCGGAAGACGAGGTTCGAACCCGCGACCCTCAGCTTGGAAGGCTGATGCTCTACCAACTGAGCTACTTCCGCAACTTTTGTGGAGGGGGAAGGATTCGAACCTCCGAAGGCATGAGCCAGCAGATTTACAGTCTGCCCCAGTTGGCCACTTTGGTACCCCTCCGTCCAATAATTTATGTCTTTTTTGAGCCGATGGAGGGATTCGAACCCCCGACCAGCTGATTACAAATCAGCTGCTCTGGCCAACTGAGCTACATCGGCAGATAAATCTGCGTTTCTCAAAATGGACTGCAAAGGTATAAGATTAAAATTAATAAGCAAAACTTTTTTCAAAAAAGATTAAAAAAAGTATCTAATAGCCTTGCAGATACTCTCCGCGTCTATGCCGCACTCGCTCAGCTGCTGGGCTACGGTGCCCTGCTCTATGAACCTGTCCGGTATGCCCAGACCTACAACGGAGCACATTGTGTTCTTGTCGGCAAGAGTCTCGCACACAGCGCCGTAAAGGCCTCCAACCACGCTTCCGTCCTCAACCGTGATTATGGCCTTGTGGCCGGCGGCCGCCTCTTCTACGGCGGCGGTGTCCAGCGGCCTGAGGAATCTCATGTTGTAATGTGAAACCTTGGAGGCCTCATCGCCGAGCATTTCTATAGCCTTTTTGACCTGGTTTCCTATGGTTCCGATGGAAAGAACGGCTATTTCGGAGCCCTGGCGCAGCTTCACGGCTTTTCCTTTCTCGATCTTGCTGAATTCCTCCGGCAGTTCCAGACCCTGGCAGTTGCCTCTCGGATACCTTATAGATATAGGGCCTGTGTATTCGTCCAGGGTGGCGGAGTAAATCATGTCCTGCATTTCTATTTCGTCAATAGGGGCCATCTCCGTCAGGTTAGGTATTATTCTGAGGTAGGAGAGGTCGAAGGCTCCCTGGTGGGTGGCTCCGTCTTCTCCCACAAGCCCGGCCCTGTCTATGGTGAAGATGACTTTCAGGTTCTGGAGGGCCACATCGTGGATAATCTGGTCGAATCCTCTCTGCAGGAAAGACGAGTAAACGTTGCAGAAAGGAAGCATGCCGTCTGCCGCCAGGCCGGCGGAGAAAGTGACAGCGTGTTCCTCGGCGATGCCTACGTCGAAAGTTCTCTCAGGGAAGGCCTTCATCATGTCGCTCAGCTGCCCGCCGCTGAGCATGGCAGGGGTGATGCCCACAATCCTGCTGTCTTTTTCGGCGAGCTTTACTATGGTCTGCCCGAAAATGTTCTGGTATTTGAGAGGGGCGCCCTCTGAGCGGATTCTCTCTCCGGTTTCTATGTCGAACTTGCCCGGGGCGTGCCAGATGCTCTGGTTTTCCTCAGCCGGCTTGTAGCCCTTGCCCTTTACGGTTCTGATGTGGAGAAGCTTCGGGCCCTTGAAATTCTTGATCCTGTTTATGGTGCCCACCAGGTCTGAGATGTTGTTTCCGTCTATGATGCCGAAGTATCTGAAACCCATGCCGGAGAATATGGTGGAGTGCTTGAAGAAATAGTTCTTGGTGCTGATCACCGCCTTTTGCAGGCTGCGTCTGAGCCATCCGTTGCCCAAAAAGCCCCAGATCTTGTTCTTCATGCTGTTGTAGGTCTTGGACGTGCTCATCTTCAGCAGATAGTTGTGCATGGCGCCTACATTCTCGTCTATGGCTATCTGGTTATCGTTGAGGATAACAAGAAGGTCTGTGCCGGCGGCTCCGGCGTTGTTCATTCCCTCGTAGGCCAGTCCGCCGGAGAAGGCTCCGTCTCCAAGCACGGCTACAACCTTGTTGTCTTTTCCCTGAAGTTTGGCGGCCGTGGCCAGTCCCAGAGCTGCTGAAACGGATGTGGACGCGTGACCGGCTCCAAAGGAGTCGTAAGGGCTTTCGCTCATCTTAGGGAAACCGGACAGCCCGTCTTTCTTCCTGTTTAGCTTGAACTGCTCCCTTCTGCCGGTGATGATCTTGTGGGCGTATGCCTGATGGCCCACGTCCCACACTATCTTGTCTTCAGGGGTGTTGAACACATAGTGCAGCGCCACTGCCAGCTCCACGCTTCCCAGCGAGGCTCCAAGATGCCCCGGGTTGGTGGCGCAGCATTCTATCATATATTCTCTTATCTCTTCGCATAGAGTCTCCAGTTGCCTGACATTGAGGCTTTTTATGTCAGCGGGAGAGTCTATTTTGTCTAAAAGCCTGAATTCCATTGCTGAAATTGTTTCTTATTGTTTGCCCGTATCCAGACCATAGCCTTTCTTTCGGTCGAGCTTTCTGAGGGCGAAAGCGAGTATTATGGCGCAGACTCCCATTGCGGCGAAAATGATCTGTGGCAGAGTATAGTCGTATTTAATGTTGTCGGGATAGCTTACGGTTCCGGAGGTGTATGAAGGCATTACGCAGAAGTTGTCCAGCACCCATCCGATTACCATAGGCACCAGCATAAGCCCTATGTTCTGGATGAAAAACGCCAAGGCAATAGCCGTTCCGTACTGCTTTTGCGGCATAATCTTGGCCAGCGAAGGCCACAGGGCTGCAGGAAGCATGGCATAGCCAAGGCCAAGCAGCAACAGCAGCGCAACCGCAACCCAAATCTGGTGAACTCCCGGAAGGCCGAACACCACGTGCACTATGGTTATGGCCAGGGCGCCGATTATCATCAGCCTCGTTCCCTTGCCGTATTTGTCGTAAATGGCTCCGAAAAGAGGGGAGAACAAAATGCACCCGAATGGTATGAGCGACGGGAATATTCCTGAATAGAAAGGAGTTACATCGTTGAACTTATTAACCATAAGATCAGACGTGAACTTGAAGAACGGGCTTACCGCCGCATAGAAGATCAGGCACAGTATGGATATCAGCCAGAAGCCCGGGTTGGAGATTATCATCTTCACGTCGCGGAGAGAGAAGGAAGATTCCTCCTGCTTTCCCTGCTCCTTGTCCAGAGCTTTCATCTGCTTGTCCAGCTTTTTGTCCTGCAGGCAGTAGACGAAGAATCCGAGCATTCCTATAATAAGGAACACAAGGCCTATCAGCACTGTAGTGGTGACATTGTGGAGCCTTTCGGATATCATCGGCGAAAAAATCAGGGCCACTCCGCTTCCCAAACGGGCAATGGAGAGCTGGATGGCCATTGCCAGGGCCAGTTCCTTGCCGCTGAACCATTTGACTATGGCTTTGCTGATGGATATGCCGGCCATTTCGCATCCGGTGCCGAATATGGCAAAGCCCAGGCTGGCCCAGAAGACCTGCCGTTTCATACTCCAGGAGAAGACGGAAATCATCTGGCCGTCGTCTGAAGGCATGAACGTGACAGCGTAATACTTCAAGGCGAAGCCGGCAACCATAAGTATGCATCCCAGGTTTCCGGTTAGCCTGATGCCTTTTTTGTCCAGGAGCAGTCCGCTGAAAATCAGCATTCCCAGGAATACGTTGAACACGCTCTGGGCCGCCCCGAAATAGCCGTACTCGGTGCTGGTCCAGCCGTTGTCCTCTTCCAGGATGGTTTTAAGGGGAGAATATACGTCGGAGGCCAGATAGGCCGCAAACATCACAAATGATATAATCAGCAGCGCCGTCCACCTTGCGCGCGAGGAATCTCTGAGCAGTCTCTTGACTTGTTCCATAATTGAGGGGCTGTTTCTCTAAAACAATTCGCAATTTACTCAATATTTTGTAAATTGCGTAGTCATTTTTGGCAATAGATTAGAGATTATATCTTCAAAAATCACATAAACAATGACAACTGAATTGAAAAAGACACTAAGAGATTCGGCTGCAATGCGCTGGCTGGCACTTTTGCTGCTTGCCCTGGCAATGTTCTGTTCATATATCTTTATGGACATATTGTCGCCGATCAAAGACCTGATGCAGGAGACCAGGGGCTGGGATTCAACTGCATTCGGCACAATGCAGGGTTCGGAAACATTCCTGAACGTGTTCGTGTTCTTCCTCATCTTTGCAGGTATCATCCTGGACAAGATGGGCGTGAGGTTCACTGCCGTGCTTTCGGGATTCGTGATGCTGGTGGGAGCCGTTATCAAATGGTATGCGGTAACCGAAAGCTTCGCCGGAACTTCCATTTCAGAATGGTTCAACAACAATCTCAACTACATACCAGGCTTTGACGAACTCGGCATTTCGCCGTTCTACAAGGGAATGCCTGCTTCGGCCAAGTTCGCCGCCGTGGGCTTCATGATCTTCGGCTGCGGAGTGGAGATGGCCGGAATTACGGTTTCCAGAGGAATCGTGAAATGGTTCAAAGGCCGTGAAATGGCTCTTGCAATGGGTTCTGAGATGGCTCTTGCCAGGCTCGGCGTTGCAACCTGCATGATATTCTCGCCTATGTTCGCCAAGATGGGAGAGCACATAGATGTTTCACGTTCAGTGGCTTTCGGAGTGGTTCTGCTGATGATTGCCCTTATAATGTTCATCGTTTACTTCTTCATGGACAAGAAGCTCGACTCCCAGACCGGAGAGGCCGAGGAAAAGGACGATCCGTTCAAGGTAAGCGACATCGGCAAGATTCTGGTAAGTTCCGGCTTCTGGCTGGTGGCTCTGCTTTGCGTGCTCTATTACTCAGCAATCTTCCCGTTCCAGAAATATGCGGTTAACATGCTCCAGTGCAACCTCACTTTCACCGAGGTTCCTAAGGACTCCTTCTGGGCTTCCAACACCGTAACTATCGTTCAGTACATTATTATGCTGGTAGTTGCAGTTGCCGCCTTCATGAGCAACTTCTCCAAGGGCAAGGCAAAGAAATACACTCTTCTTTTCATCGCGATAATTGCCCTGATTGTATTCTGCTACATGGGTTACATGAGGCAGAGCGCCGAGACCATCTTTGCGGTATTCCCTCTGCTGGCAGTGGGCATCACCCCGATCCTGGGAAGCTATGTAGACCACAAGGGAAAAGCCGCAAGCATGCTCGTTCTGGGCTCTTTGCTGCTTATCCTCTGCCACCTGACATTCGCGTTCATACTTCCTATGTTCAAGGGCAGCCAGGTTGGCGGCGTAATCATAGCCTACATAACCATCCTGGTTCTCGGATCATCCTTCTCTCTGGTTCCTGCATCTCTATGGCCAAGCGTTCCTAAACTGGTGGACCAGAAGATTATCGGTAGCGCGTACGCTCTGATATTCTGGATCCAGAACATCGGCCTGTGGCTCTTCCCGCTGCTTATCGGCAAGATCCTGGACAAGACCAATCCGGGAGTTGAAGATCCTACCAAGCTCGACTACACCGCTCCTCTTCTGATGCTCGCGTTCCTCGGAGTGGCAGCCCTCATCTTGGGCCTTGTCCTCAAGAGGGTGGACAAGAAGAAGGGCTACGGCCTGGAGCTTCCTAACATCAAGAAAGAGTCCGACAAGGTTAATGAAGAAATCATGGACGGAGAAGAACTTGTCTGAAACAATTAACATCACAATAATATGAACAAAGCAGTCAAACTACTCAGAGACTCCAAGAGCGCAAGGTGGATTGTGCTCGCCTGTCTCGTAGTTCCGATGTTCGCATCGTACTTCTTTGATGATATGTTCTCTACCCTGAGCCATATCTTCAAGACTCCTGAACTGCTCCAGCTCGGATGGGATTCCCAGAACTACGGCTTCTACGCCGGCGGATATTCCTTCCTGTGCGTATGGGGCGGTCTGATTATCTGCGGTATGCTCCTCGACAAATGGGGCGTTAGAGTTACCGGTTCCATTTTCGTTGGCATGATGGTTGGCGGCGCCGCAATTGTGGCATACGCCATATCCTCAAGCTTCAACGGCAGCGGACTGGCCAACTGGATGAGCAATTCTCTTGGAATTGCCAAACCATCTCTCTGGCTAGCTTACGTGGGGTGCATGCTGTTCGGCCTAGGCAGCGAGATTGCCGGAGTGGCAGTCACGCGTTCCATTGCCAAGTGGTTCAAAGGCAAGGAAATGGCCTTTGCAATGGGCGCTCAGCTGGCTATCGCCAGGCTTGGTACCGCCATGGCATTCGTGCTCTCTCCGGTTCTTGTGGGCGAGCATGCCAAGGACGCTCTCTACACCTTCGCCGAGACTAACCGTCCTGCTCTTGTAGGCCTTGCAATCATGATTGTGGGCATTATCCTCTGGAGCGTGTTTATCACGATGGACGCCAAGTACGACAAGCAGACCGGAGAAACCGACACCAAGGAAACCAGCGAGGACGACAAGTTCAAGTTCTCAGACATCTTCAAGATTCTGACCAACAAGCACTACATCCTGATTTCCCTGCTTTGCGTATTCTTCTACTGCTGCATCATTTCATTCAAGAAGTTCGCCACCTCCATCATCATCCCTCGCTTCGGCCTGGATGTTGAAACCGCCGCCTGGATGGTTTCCATGATTCCGTTCTGCACGGTTATCGGAACTCCTCTGTTCGGCATTCTGGTGGACAAGATCGGCAAGGCAACCACCTGGATGATTCTGGGTTCCTGCCTGGTTCTTGCGGCTCACCTGATCATTGCATTCGCTCCTGAGGGAAGCCAGTTCTCCGGCTATGCCGCTATCGGCATTCTCGGAATAGGCTACAGCCTCGTTCCTGCAGCAATGTGGCCGAGCGTTCCTAAGATCATTCCGGAAAAGAACCTGGGAACCGCATACTCCCTGATCTACTGGATCCAGAACATGGGTATGCTGCTGGTTCCTATCTTCGTTGGCGGAGTTTTGAAGAAATACGTTATCGATGCCGGCAACCACGAGCAGGAGATTACCGCTGCCGTCAGAGCAGAGTATATCTTCATCGGCCTGGGTATCGTTGCAGTTTGCGTATCACTCCTTCTGAAGGCTTCGTCCAAGAAGAACCCTCAGCTGGAACTTGATCTGCCGAACAAGAAGAAATAAGGCAAAGTAAAGCAAAAGAAAATCCCTGCCGGCCGGCAGGGATTTTTTGTTTAGAGCTTTATAGTCTGGGATCGGTCAGGCCCTACAGAAACGTAGGCGATCTTGACTCCGAGCTCTTTCTCTATGAAAGCGATGTAGCGCTTGAAAGCTGCCGGAAGCTCCTTGGCGGCCTTGCACTTTGTGAGGTCTTTCTTCCAGCCCTTGAACTCTTTGTAAACAGGCTCTATCTTGGCGTCAACCTCGTAAGGATAGCGGTCTGTCTTCTTGCCGTTCACCTTGTAGCCGACAGCAACCTTGATGGTGTCAAACGTGTCAAGCACATCTGCTTTCATCATAATCAGGTCTGTAGCCCCGTCAACCATGATGGCGAACTTGAGGGCAGGCAGATCCAGCCATCCGGTTCTTCTCGGCCTTCCGGTAGTGGCTCCGAACTCGTGGCCTTTCTGGCGGATTTCTTCGCCCACCTTATCGTTGAGCTCGGTAGGGAAAGGTCCGCTTCCAACTCTGGTACAGTAGGCCTTGAACACTCCGAATACCTTGCCGATTTTGCTTGGGGCAACTCCCAGTCCGGTGCAGGCTCCAGCGCAAATCGTAGAAGAAGAGGTTACAAACGGATAGGCTCCGAAGTCCACATCCAGCATAGTTCCCTGTGCTCCTTCTGCCAAGGCCTTCTTTGTCTTGAGCAGGCCGTTGAGCTCATACTCGCTGTCAACAATCTTGAATTTCTTCAGATAGTCTATAGCCTTGAACCACTCTTTCTCATTCTTGTTTACATCGTACTCGAAGTTGAACTGCTTCAGGTATGCTATATGCTTTTGCTTGAGGGTATTGAACTTCTTCTTGAAATCCCTTGAGAGAACTTCTCCCACCCTGAGGCCGTTCCTTCCGGTCTTGTCCATATAGGTAGGGCCTATGCCCTTGAGGGTGGAACCGATCTTGGTCTTACCCAGGCTGGCCTCGGAAGCCGCGTCCATGATTCTGTGAGTAGGGAGTATCAGGTGCGCTCTCTTGGCTATAATTATGTTCTTGGTTGGATCCACTCCCATCTTGGCAATTGCCTGGCACTCTTCCTGGAAGATAATCGGGTCCAGCACCACGCCGTTGCCGATAATGTTAACCGTGTTCTTTCTGAACACTCCCGCCGGAACGGAATGGAGAACAAAGCTTTTGTCTGAGAACTGCAGAGAATGGCCAGCATTAGGGCCTCCCTGGAACCTGCATATCACCGGGTAGTTCTTTGCGAGGACATCTACTATCTTGCCTTTGCCCTCGTCGCCCCATTGCAGGCCCAATACCACATCAACTTTCATAAATCAAAATGATATTAATTATCGCGATAAGAATAAAAATCAATTAGGATCAGATCAGAACGGAAGGTCGTTGGAGCCTGTATCGTTGAACTCGTCCATTGCAGGGAAGTCCTGAGGTGCTGAAGGTGCCTGAGGAGCCGGCTGCACAGGTTTCTGGTATGGCTGCTGATAGCTGCCCTGGCTCTGGTATCCGCCCTGAGGCTGAGCACCGCCCTGTCCTTCAGGCCTTCTGCCTGTTAGCTGGATGTTGTCTGCAACAATCTCGGTCCTGTATCTTTTCTGGCCGGTCTGGTCTGTATACTCGCGGGTTGAGATCCTTCCTTCAATGAATACCTGAGTTCCCTTCTGAATGTACTTCTCTGCAAACTCTGCCAATCTTCTCCAGCACACGATGTTGTGCCACTCTGTTCTCTCAGTGCGGTTGCCGCTTCTGTCTGTAAATACCTCTGATGTAGCAACCCTGAAATTCGCCACTACGCCTCCGCCGTCCAGATGTCTAACCTCTGGAGCTGCTGCCGCGTTTCCTAAAATCAATACTTTGTTGAATGACATAATAAATCAAAAATTAAAACCGAGTAAAGTTACGATAAAAATTCATAACCTGAACACTCCAACAAAAAATCCGGCAGGAAAAACTCTGCCGGATTAATGTGCTGTTTATGTTCTCCGCGATTTAGAAGTCCAGAACCGGAGTGAACTGGGTCTGGGAAAGTTTGTAAACATTCCCATTACTAGAATAAGCTGTATGTGTAAGATCATAAGTTACACTTGAGCCTCCCTGTTTAACAGTAATGGCATATGTTTCTCCGCTCCTATTCCTAGACATTACAGAAAAATAAGTGTCGGAAACAAGTTTTCCGTCTGTAAGAGTTACACCGGAAAGAGTGATGGTGCCGACCTTGGAAGAGGCAGAATTCAAAGTTATACTGTCCCACCTTCTTGTAAATACTTCTGTAGTGCCGGTTGCACTTAATTCTATGTCAACAGTAATAGTGCCAGTAGAATTGCCTATCAACTGAAGTCCGGCTGGCAGTTTAAAGAAGAAAGTCTGGAACTGTGGTTTTTCGGATGCGAAATACCCATCAAAAACACCATCTTCATAACGCAGGCCTGCATACAGTAAAGCATAATTGCCCAAATTGTCCAAAGATCCGGTTCCTTGGTTTTCAATAGATCTTTCCAGCCAATTAGTAGGTTGTATTACATTGGAATAAGGATACAAAACTTTTGCTCTAGCTGTCCCTGTTGTAGGTATATGGCTTGTGGCGCAATGGAACACACCCGTTTTTGTTCCGGCACCTGAAACCAGTTCAAATTTGTCGTTGTATCCTTCCACATCGTAAGTTATAATACTGACAACCGAGATGGCATCTCCAGCTTTCCAAGTAGGGGTATACTTGGTGCCGCTATATGCGATATCGACTTTGGTAGTAGGCTCATCCAAATTGAGGGTAATACTCATAGGATGAGTTTCAGCTTCCTTGGAAACTTTTTCTGCCTTGCTGCAAGAGGAAATGACAGCAGCTGCGCAGCAAATACCGAGTAAAAATCTAGTAAACTTCATAATTGTGCGCATTTAAGGTTAGAAATCTTCTTCAGGGATATCAGGAAGGTCGATTCCTTCCGTAGTGCTGGTCGAGAGCACCGGATTCTCCGGCTCCAATTCTTCCTGCTCGCAAAGCGGAGCAGTGTAAAAGAGTTTGTTTTTCATAGGCCTTGGAGTTTGGTTATTTATATTAACTCCAAAGACAGAAAATTATTCGTGACTTGCAAATAATTTGAAACTTTCTTCAGCTTGGTATTTCAGCCATTTGAGGCCGCTCTCGGGGTTCAGGCAAGGGTCTTTGTAGTTGGCCTCAATGATTGTGATTCTTCCTGTGGACGGGGTGTTTTTGAGAGTATCGCTGAGAATGCCGTCTGCCTCAGGAATGGCGTAGATTGCAAGGATTCCCTTGCTGTTTTCCAGGAGGAGTTTTGCCTCGGCGATGCTTATAGCCTTTATGCCTATATGCTTGGCAAAGTCTTTGGCCTTCTTTTGGGTGCGGTTGGTGATGAGGGTTTCCAGCCCTTCACCTTTGCAGGCCATGGCTGCTGCTTTGGCGGCTCCTCCACATCCAATAACAAGGGCTTGGGAAATATTTGCGTATTCTCTTATCATCCTTCTTACGGCAAGATAATCAGTGTTGTAGCTGTAGATTCTATTGCTTTTGAAGAGGATGAGGTTAGTTGCTCCCAGGGTTTTGGTGGTCTCGTCGGGATGGGTGACAAACTGCATAACGCTCTCCTTGAAAGGGGAGGTGACGTTTGCTCCGCTGTAGCCATTGGCTTTAAGTTCCGCCACGGATTCTTCCACGGTATCTCTTTCCAGCAGGTCATAGGTCATGTCTCTGTCTGGAAAAGCCTCCTTGAAAAGCTTTGGGCTTTGGGAGTGTGAAATGGGTTTCCCTATGAGAGCGAACTTTTTCATTTTGCAGTTCTTTGGCGAAGTGCCTCGTAGCAGAGGATGGAGGCTGAAACGGAAACATTGAGAGAATCCAGCCTGCCCAGCATAGGAATCAGAATCTTGCGGTCAGAGGCTTTCCTCCAGATGTCCGAGATGCCGCCAGACTCGCTGCCCAGGGCAATGGCGCAGGCTTCGGTCATATCAGTTCCGTAGTAAGGAACGCTGTCCTGGAGCTGGGCGGTGTAAATCTTTATGCCGTGCTGTTTGAGGAAATCAATGGCATCCTCGCTCTTGCAGCAGACGATGGTTTGGGTGAAGACTCCGCCAAGGCTGGCGCGTATGAGGTTAGGGTTGTAGAGGTCCGTTCTCGGATTGGCAAAGATTACAGCTGTGGCGCCCACGGCATCGGCTGTTCTGAGAATGGCTCCCAGGTTGCCAGGCTTCTCCACAGCTTCGGCTACGAGAATCAGCGGGTTCAACCTGCTGTTTTTCAAGATGTTGCCAAGATCGCTGAGGCTTGTGTGCCTGGCCTTTGCAATGGCCAGTATGCCTTCGGTTGAAGACCGGTAGGCTATCTTCTCATAAACCTGAGGAGTTACGCAGAAAATCTTTTCGGGGGCGATGCCTTTCAGGTTGGGTTTTTCTTCAAGAATCTCGTCGCAGAGGAAAACGGAATCTATTTCAAAGCCGGATGAGATGCAGGCGGAAACTTCCCTTGTTCCTTCCACGGGAAACAGGCCGGTCTTTTCTCTTTCCCGGGCCTTCTCCTGCAAAAGGACAACCTCCTTGACTTTTGGGTTCTGCAAGGAGGTTATCTTATTCTGCGACAGATTGTCTTTCATATCTTTACGCTTACTGCTCTTTCTTCATCTGAGGGAAGAAGAGCACGTCCTGGATGGATATCTGGTTGGTCATGAACATCGCCAGGCGGTCCATTCCGATACCCATTCCGCTGGTTGGCGGCATGCCGTACTCAAGGGCGCGGATGAAATCGTAGTCGATGTACATGGCCTCGTCGTCTCCGCCGTTCTTGAGCATCAGCTGGTCCTGGAACCTGCCGAGCTGGTCGATAGGGTCGTTGAGCTCGGAGTAGGCGTTTGCAAGTTCCTTGCCGCATACGAAAAGCTCGAACCTCTCAACCAGGTTAGGATTGTCTCTCTTGCGCTTGGTAAGAGGTGAGAGAGAAACTGGATAGTCTATGATGAAAGTCGGCTGGATGAGGTTGCCCTCAACAAATTCGCCGAAGATGGCGTCTATCAGCTTGCCTTCTCCGAAGCTCGGCTGGATAGGGACGTTGAGCTTCTTGCAGGTTTCCTTGAGCTCTTCCACGCTCATTCCAGTAACGTCAACTCCTGCATACTGCTTGATGGCCTCCAGCATAGGGAGCCTCTTGTACGGGCCGGCAAAGTCCACTTCCTTGTCGCCGATGGTAACCTTGGTGGTTCCGTTTACGGCAACTGCAATCTTCTCCAGCATCTTCTCCGTAAAGTTCATCATCCAGTAGTAGTCTTTGTAGGCCACATAGATTTCCATTGCGGTGAACTCAGGGTTGTGGGTGCGGTCCATGCCCTCGTTGCGGAAGTTCTTGCTGAACTCGTAAACGCCAGGGAAGCCGCCCACGATGAGTCTCTTCAGGTAAAGCTCGTCTGCAATTCTCAGGTAGAGGTCCATGTCCAGCACATTGTGGTGCGTAACAAACGGACGGGCGTTTGCCCCTCCCGGAATAGGCTGGAGGATAGGGGTTTCAACTTCCAGATAACCGTGGGAGTTGAAGAACTCCCTCATTGTGTTGTATATCTTGGTCCTCTTCTCGAACACCTTTCTCACTTCCGGGTTCACGATCAGGTCCACGTACCTCTGGCGGTAGCGCATCTCAGGATCTGCAAAGGCGTCAAACACTTCTCCGTCTTTCTCCTTTACGATAGGAAGCACCCTGAGTGACTTGCTCAGCACCTTCAGTTCCTTAACGTGGATGCTCTTCTGGCCGGTCTGGGTTACAAAAGCGTAGCCCTTGATTCCGATAATGTCTCCGATATCCAGTAGTTTCTTGAACACTGTGTTGTAGAGGGTCTTGTCCTCACCCGGGCAGATCTCGTCTCTCTTCACGTAGGCCTGGATTCTGCCTTCGCTGTCCTGCAGCTCTATGAAAGATGCCGCTCCCATAATTCTGCGGCTCATAAGCCTTCCTGCAAAGGAAATGGACTTGAAAGCCACCTGGGAAGGGTCATCTTCTGCCGCATCGGGATTAAAACCTTCCAGAATCTGCTTTGAAGTTGCGGTTATCGAAAACTCCTCTGCAGGGTATGGGTTGATGCCCAAAGCGCGTATTTGTTCAAGGCTTTGCCTTCTGTTCTGTTCTTGTTCGTTAAGATTGAGTTCCATAGGTTTTTCTATTACCGGGCAAAGGTAACATTTTTTTATAACATAAATATTAACTAAATTTGCAATCCCCCAGACAAGAGGATCAATTATGGTTGTAAAAAGCAGAGAGAAGCAGTGGATAGTTCGCGAGCCAGGCAACCCGATCTACACCCGGCAGCTGGTTCAGGACCTCGGAATAGACGAGGTTCTTGCTAACCTTTTGGTCCAGAGGGGAATCAAGAATGCAGACGAGGTGCGCCGGTTCTTCCATCCTTCACTGGATGCTCTTCACGATCCTTTCCTTATGAAGGATATGGATGTGGCTGTTGAGAGGGTGCATAAGGCTGTCCTGAGCAAGGAGAAGATTCTGGTTTACGGAGACTATGACGTAGACGGAACTTCCGCCGTTTCTCTAGTTTTCTCGTTCCTGAGGAGGCTTACCGGCAACATTGAGTACTACATTCCAGACCGCTACGATGAGGGCTACGGCATCTCTTTCTACGGCGTAGACTGGGCTGCACAGCGCAAATGCTCCCTGGTAATTGCCCTGGACTGCGGCATCAAGGAGGCCGAGGCGGTAAGATATGCCAAGAGCAAAGGCATAGAATTCATCATCTGCGACCATCATCTTCCGGGCGAGGAGCTTCCTCCTGCAATAGCCACCCTGGACCCTAAGAGGGAAGACTGCCATTATCCTTACGACGACCTTTCAGGCTGCGGCGTGGGATTCAAGCTGGTTCAGGCATACGCCCAGAAATACGGCATTCCTTTCGAGGAGATTGAGCCTCTTCTGGATCTTGTGGCAGTGAGTATAGCGGCTGACCTTGTGGGAGTTACCGGAGAGAACAGAGTGCTTGCATATTACGGCCTGAAGAGGCTGAACGAATCGCCGAGAAAGGGCCTTCTCTCCATGATAAAGCTCTCCGGCCTAGAGAAGCACAAGATTACCATAGACGATGTGGTGTTCAAGATCGGCCCTAGAATCAATGCAGCCGGCCGAATGGAGAGCGGCCGAATGGCAGTAGACCTTCTGATTTCAAATGACATTCAGGAAGCCAACCATATAGCCAAGCAGATCAACGACCACAACAACGAGCGCAAGAGCATAGACCGCACCATTACCCAGCAGGCCATTGAGATTGTGCGCAACCATCCTCAGTTCAGCACCTTGAACTCTACCGTAGTTTACAATCCGGAGTGGCACAAGGGAGTTGTGGGAATTGTTGCCAGCCGTCTGGTGGAGGCTTTTTACCGCCCTACAATAGTTCTCACCAAGTCTTCCAACGGATTCATTTCCGGTTCTGCCAGAAGTATTGCCGGCTTTGACCTTTACGATGCCATCGAGAGCTGTTCAGACCTTCTGGAGAATTTTGGCGGACATACCTACGCCGCCGGCCTTACGCTCAAGGAAGAGAACCTGGAGACTTTCCGCCAGAGGTTTGAAGACATTGTAACCAAGAACATTACAAAGGAGATTCTTACTCCTATCATCAACATAGACGCCTTCCTGGAATTCAGGCAGATCACTCCTAGATTCTTCCGCCTTCTGAACATGTTCCAGCCTTTCGGGCCGGGTAACCAGTCTCCTGTATTCATGACCACAAGCGTTTATGACAACGGAAACGGACGTATAGTCGGAAACCCTGTAGGCGGCAGAGGAGGCCATCTCAAGCTCGAGCTTATACAGGAGGCTGATTCATTCCGCCCTCTGAGCGCCATTGCCTTCAACATGAGCGAATACTTCGACCATCTTGCTGCTGGCGAGCCTGTTGACATCTGCTACTCGATCGCCGAGAACTTCTACCGTTCCAGCATTGCCAACATCCAGCTCAGAATCAAGGATATCCGTGAGGGCAAAGACACTACCCTCTAAGTATTTGGTTAAGGATCTTTTCAATGTCCCAGTCGGAGGTGTCAATTGTCTTGACTGAGCAGGCTTTGTAGATTGGTTCTCTTTCGTTTAGTTTCTCTTTGGCCCACTGCTCGAGGATATGGAGTTTTTCTTCAGGGGTGGAAGATTTGTGGTTTGCCAGAAGGTTTTTGACAAGAGGCCTGCCGTCTTGCAGAAGCAGCATTCTGGCGGCAAGAACCTTTGGGTTGCAGGTAAGGAAGAAGCATCTTGTCTTTTCTTTCAGAATGGCTGAGCATTTAGGATTCATCGGAGTTCCGCCGCCAAGTGAGAGAATGATATCGTCTTCTGTTTCAACGATATGTTTAAGGCACTCTTTCTCTCTTTTCCTGAAGTAAGGCTCGCCTTTTATTCTGAAGATGTCCTCCATCTTCATTTCTTCTTTCTGCTTTATGTACTGGTCAAGGTCAATGAGCCTCTTGCCTGTCTTTTCGGACAGGGCTTCTCCGGCAAGAGTCTTGCCGCTTGTCATGAAACCGCACAGAGCAATTATCATATCTAGAAGAGAGTTGGTTCTCCGTCTTCGTCGGTAGGCGTGTCTTCGTCTCCTTCTTCAGGGAAGTCCATGTCAGGGAAGTCCTGAATTTCTTCAGCCTCAGGTTGCTCGTTTTCAGGAAGAGGAGCTTCCGTTTCCTCGAATTCATCCTCGTCTTCAAGCACAGGAGGTTCTATCAGCACAATCTTTTCCACCTCGAACTGGGTGAGCCTCTTTCCCTTGGCCTTCCAGCCTTTCTCAGCGATGAAGCTGTCTACGCTTATAGCCTCGTTCTGCCTTCCTTCGTGCTTTCCGCCGAACTGGATCACAACCTGGCTTTCGGTCTTGCCGGTAATGTCTACAAGGTATGAGCCTTCTGCTTCGCTGATGAAAATGTTGGTAGGATTGTTGTTTGCCTCAAACTTGAACCTCTTCAGGTAGAATTTCTGGGATTCGGCATCATAATAGACTGCAGCAAAGACCTTTGCAGGATCGAATTTCTCAACCTTGAGGAGCTCTCCCTCGTAGTGGTTGTTCAAATCCTGGGTGGTGGTGGCGTATGTTCCGTTCTTGTAAATGGCAAGGATCCTGTCCTCGTCCTTGAACTTGCCAAGGTAGGTTCCTCTCTTGTCTTCGTTGAGGCGGTTGACATCGTTGTCAAACCACAGAGGCTTGTCGCCGATGGTTGAGCCGCCCTTGGACTTGAGGGTTATCTTGCTGATAGGGTTCTTGCTGATCAAGTTGCCCCTTGACGTTCTGCCCTTGATGGCCAGGGTGGCAAAGTCGTAGTCGAACACCAGTTTTTTCAGCTTGAGCCTCGGGCGCAGCTGAACTCTTACGGTTTCAGCCTCGCCGTTAGGGTTGGCCGTGAACCAGAGAACCTTGCTGTCAGGACTTCCGCTTGTAACGTCATATTCCTTGTCTCGGGTAACGGAGGTTACAGCAAACCTCTTCACATAGCTGTTGCCGCCTTTGCCGTCTCTGTAGATGACGTTGTAAATGGTTCTGAGATTGTTCTTCACGAACACTCCGGCATAGATAATTCCCTTGCCCACAAAGGCTTTCTCGGAAATCTTTGTTACCATATACTTGCCATTCTGCAGGAAGACTATGATATCGTCTATGTCCGAGCAGTTGCATACAAATTCCGCGTTGTCGTCTTTCTTGAGGTCCATTCCAATGAAGCCCTCGTCAAAGTTGGCGTAGAGCTTGGCGTTGGCCACGGCAACTCTTGAAACCTGGATTGTTTCCAGGTTGGAAATCTCCGTCTGGCGAGGGAAGGCCTCTCCGTATTTCTCTTTCAGGCTCTGGAAGTATTCTATGGTAACTTCCGTCAGGTTTTCCAGATCTCTGCGAACCTTGGCAATCTCCTTCTCAACGTTGTCTATCTTGGCGTTGCACTCCTTGATGTCGAAACGGGAAATCTTCCTTACAGGCTTCTCCACGAGCTTGAGTACATCTTCCTTGGTAACTTTCTGGTGCAGCAGCGGCTCGTAAACCTTCAAGGCCTTGTGGATTTCGTTCACCTGGCTGTCCCAGCTTCTGGTCTTCTTGTCTTCCAGGAGCTTGTACTTGCCTTCTTCAAAGAATATCTTTTCAAGGGAGAGAGAATGCCAGGTGTTTTCCAGTTCGCCGAGCCTGATCTCCAGCTCTTTGCGGAGGAGTTCCTTAGTCCTTAGAGTGCTGTATTCCAGCACCTCGGAAACGGTGAGGAAGTGCGGCTTGTTGTCTTTGATGACGCAGGTGTTCGGGTTGATGGAAACCTGGCAGTCTGTAAATGCGTAGAGCGCGTCTATAGTCTTGTCAGGAGATTCTCCGGCGGCAAGAGTAACCACAATGCCCACTTTCTTGGTGGAAAGTTCCTCCACCTTCCTGATCTTGATCTTGCCCTTGTCGTTGGCGGCTATTATGCTTTTGCGGATATCCTCTGAAGTCTTGCCGAAAGGAAGCTCCACAATCTTTACGGTCTTCTTGTCAACCTTCACGATTCTTGCCCTGACGGTTACCTGACCGCCTCTCTTTCCGTCTGCGTAGCGGCTGACATCAACAATTCCTCCCGAAGGGAAATCGGGATAAAGACGATATTCTTCACCTCTCAGATAGGCGATGGAGGCGTCCAGAAGCTCGTTGAAATTGTGCGGAAGAATCTTGCAGTTAAGGCCTACGGCAATTCCGTCCGCTCCCTGGTGGAGCACCAGCGGAAACTTTACCGGAAGGGTTACAGGCTCCTTCTTCCTTCCGTCATAGGAATTCATCCATTCGGTGGTCTTAGGGTTGAAAACCACCTCCATGGCAAAGTTGGAAAGCCTGCCTTCTATGTATCTTCCAGCTGCCGCCTCGTCTCCGGTAATGGTATTTCCCCAGTTTCCCTGGCAGTCTATCAGCAGGTTCTTCTGACCCATCTGAACCAGGGCGTCCTTGATTGAGGCGTCGCTGTGAGGATGGTATTTCATTGCTTCTCCCACAATGGTTGCCACCTTGATCAGCGAACCGTCGTGGATGGTGCGCATGGCGTGCAGAATCCTTCTCTGCACAGGCTTAAGACCGTCCTCTATATGAGGAACGGCACGGTCCAGTATGACATAGGAGGCATAGTCCAGGAACCAGTTCTTGTACATTCCGGACAGCCTGTACTTGTTGTCTCCGTCTTTTATGAGTCTTGTGAATTTGCCTTCCGGAACAGCAGATGCTGCCTGCTCCTGAGCCCCCTCATTCATCTCCTCCTGCGGATCTTCTGTATAATTGTCTTCCCTCTCGATATCTGACATTTTGTATCTCTTGTTTTTTCCCGAGCGCAAATTTACTAAAAAATCGCGCCTTCAAAATTCTATTCGTACCTGAGAGCCTCAATAGGATCCAGGGCTGCCGCTTTCTTGGCAGGCAGATAGCCGCTTGCAACGCCCACAATGACGCAGGTGATAACGGCCACAATCATCCACATCCACGGAATCAGGAAATGCGGAGTTTTCATCAGCATCGCCACCAGATTTCCGGCAAGTATGCCCAGAACTATTCCTATGATGCATCCTATCTGCGCTATGGAAATGGATTCTACCAGAAACTGCTGCTTGATTATGCTGGAAGAGGCTCCGATGGCTTTCCTGATGCCTATTTCAGCCGTTCTTTCCTTTACGCTCACCAGCATTATGTTCATCAGGCCCACGGCGGCTCCCAGAAGGGTTATCAGTCCTATGATTCCGGCTATCAGGGTTATGGTTCCCAGTGTCTTGTCGGCTTCCTTGGCCATGGTCTCGTTGTAGCTGATGTAGAAGTCAGACTGGTCTGAAGGGGCAAGCCTCCTTATTGAACGGAATGTGCTTTCCGCCTGGGCATAAAGGCTTTCCGTATTGGACTGGGCGGAACGCGGCCTTATTCCAATGGAGAATGATGATGCTGAAAAACGAGACCTGCCGTTGGTTATCGGGATAATTATTCCCTGGTCCTCGCTCTGGAACCCTCCTCCTCTAGATGTCTTTTCAAGCACTCCTGTCACCCTGTAGGAATTGCCGTTTACGCTCACGCTGCTTCCAATAGGATTCTCTTTCGGCCCGAACAGGGTAGAAGAGACTCCGTTGCCCAAAAGGCAAACGAATGCCGCGTCCTTGATGTCTTTTGATGAAAGGTCTCTTCCGCTGGCTATGCTGAGGTTGTTGAACAGTGTGTAGTCTTCGTCCACCATAAATACGGTGGTATTTGGGTTGGTGGTTTTCTCGCCCCTTTTGATTGAAGTTCCGCCGCTTCGGGAAAATACTGTAACCACGCAAGGGACTTCCGGCTTGAAAGCCTCCTTGAAAGATGTTGCCTGAAAGTAGCTGATGCTCTGGTTGTTTCTTATTCTTCCCGATCTTTCTCCCGATGAGCGGAATTCGGGCATAATGTAGAACGACTGGCTTCCGATGGAGGCGAAGCTTTCGTTTACCTGCTGCTTGAGGGCTTCAGTTGCCGTAAGTATTCCCAGCAGGGAGGTGATTCCTACGGCAATCATAAGTATCGTAAGCACACTTCTCAGCCTGTTGCTCTTGATGGATTTGAGGGCAACCTTCACATTCTCTCTTGCCACCGGCGACCACTTCACTTTTCTCGTTCTATCCATAGCCCTAAACTTTAGACGGGTAAATGTAGGAAAAATAGTTCAAATGGGGTATATTTGCCGCTGAAACTAAACAGATATGATACGCAAGACAAATATTAGAAAGACAGGCAGCAAGCCTGCTTCAAGGCCAGCTTCCGCCGGCAGATCAGCATCCAGAACATCATCGAGAGCAAAATCAGAGGGCAGAAGGCCAGCCGCTCCAAAGAGAGCTTCTTCTCCGAGGCGCTCAGATTCTGACGCTCCAAAAAGAACCTTCAAAAGGCGCTCAGACTCCGATACTCCAAAGAGAACATTCAAAAGGCGTTCAGACTCCGACGCTCCAAAGAGAACTTTCAAAAGACGCTCTGAAACTCCGGTAAAAGAGACCAGAGTAAAGCGCACCCGCGGAGATTTCGAGAACGTGATCAGCCAGCTGGAAGGCCGCGAAGCCGTTGCCGGCAGCAGGAAGCCTCGTGCACAAGCCTATACCCCAAAACCTCGCAAGCCTAAGGCAACCGGCGAAGAGGGCATCCGCCTCAACCGCTTCATAGCAAATTCCGGCATCTGCTCCCGCAGAGAGGCCGACGAGTATATCGTCCAGGGTGTGGTAACCGTTAACGGACAGGTTGTCACCGAACTGGGAACCAAGGTGTTCCGCACAGACGAGGTGCGTTTCGACGGCAAGGTTCTCAAGGGCGAGGAAAAGGTTTACATCATAATGAACAAGCCTAAGAACTGCGTTACCACCACCGAAGACGAGCATGACCGCAAGACTGTTCTTGACCTTGTGGCAGGCAAATGTCCTCAGAGGGTTTATCCTGTAGGCCGCCTGGACCGCGACACCACCGGCGTACTGCTTCTGACCAACGACGGCGAGCTTACCGAAAAGCTGACTCATCCTTCATACAACAAGAAGAAAATCTACCACGTGTTCCTGGACAAGAATCTCAGCCAGAAAGACTTTGACAAGATTCTCAAGGGCATTTTCCTGGATGACGGAATGATTAACGCAGACGCTCTGTCTTACATAGACGGGGACCAGACTCAGCTGGGCATTGAGATTCACAGCGGAAGAAACCGCATTGTAAGGAGAATCTTCGAGAGCATGGGCTACAAGGTTGTAAAGCTCGACAGGGTTTACTTTGCCGGCCTTACAAAGAAGAACCTCAGAAGGGGCCAGTGGCGCTTCCTCACGGACAAGGAACTTGCCATCCTAAAGATGGGCTCTTACGAATAAATCCTCTGACCGTATGGAAGACAAGATAATCCGTTCCGGCTTTGTGAACATAATCGGCAACCCTAACGTGGGCAAGTCCACCCTTATGAACGCCCTCGTGGGAGAAAAGCTTTCCATTGTTACCGCCAAGGCCCAGACCACCCGCCACAGGATTATGGGCATTGTGAACGGGGATGACTACCAGATAGTGTTCTCCGACACTCCAGGCATTCTCAAGCCTTCCTACGAGCTTCAGCAGGCCATGATGAACTTTGTGGACACCGCCATCGGTGATGCCGACATAATCATCTATGTCACCGATGTCTACGAGTCTTCCGAGAAGAACAAGGAGTATGTTGACAAGCTCAATCTGCTCTCTGTTCCGGTAATAGTTGTGGTCAACAAGATTGACAAGACAGACCAGCAGACACTGGATGCTCTCGTGGAGAAATGGCACGGTCTTGTTCCCAAGGCCGACATCCTCCCGATGAGCGCCCTGAACAAGGTCAACACCGATATCCTGCTCAAAAAGATTGTTTCGCTTCTTCCAAAGCAGCCTGCCTGGTACGACAGGGATGTGTTCACCGACAAGAACCTCCGCTTCTTCGCCTCTGAAATCCTGAGGGAGAAAATTCTCGAGAACTACAGCAAGGAGATTCCTTACTGCGCAGAGGTGGTGATTGAGCAGTTCATCGAGGAAGAAGAGATGTATTCCATTGAGGCCATAATCAACGTTGTCAGGGAATCGCAGAAGGGCATCATAATCGGAAAGAAAGGCGCTGCCCTCAAAAGAGTTGGAACCCAGGCCCGCAAGGAGATGGAAAGCTTCTTCCAGAAGAAAGTCTTCCTGAAGATCTTCGTAAAGGTAGATCCTTCCTGGAGGGAGAACAAGCGCGAACTCAAGAAATTTGGTTACATACAATAATCGTGAAAATGAAAAAGCTTTTGTTGTTGCTGACTGCCGTATCGTTGTCGGCAAGTTCCTTGTTTGCCACTGACTATACACTGAGGCTGGACTACATCTTTTCCGGTGATGCAACTCATACGGAAATTTCTCTTGCCAAGATGGGAAAACTGGACGGCTGGTGGGGCAGAACTGTCAACTCAGACATTCTCCTTCTCAGGGGCAACGGCCAGATAATCCTCAGAGATTCAGCTACTAACCAGGTTCTGTACTGCAACTCTTTCTCCACACTTTTCTCCGAGTGGCAGTGCACTCCGGAAGCCCTTCATACACGCAAGGCTTTTGAAAATGTCTTCCTTGTTCCAATGCCTGAGGCTACAGCCTATGTAACCGTAAAGATGCTGGACAAAAGAGACAGCGTAACCGCCTCCATGACTCATATCGTCCATCCCGATGACATCCTCATCCGTCCTGTTGCATCTCCTTATACCTTAGACAAATGCCGCTATGTCCACAAGGGCGGGGACAGCAAAGATGCCATAGACATCGCAATCGTGGGAGAAGGCTACACCAAGGAGGAAATGGAGATTTTCTATCGCGATGCAAAAGAAACTGCAGACCAGATTCTGAGCTACGAGCCTTTCAAGGGCAAGGCGGACAAGCTGAACTTCATTGCCGTGCCTGTGGAGTCCAAGGAAAGCGGGGTGAGCATTCCTCTGAAAGGGGAGTGGAAGCAGACGGCTTTCTCTTCTCACTTCAGCACTTTCTACACAGACCGCTACCTTACCACTTTGCATCTTTTCGACCTTCACGACGCTCTTGCCAGCATTCCTTACGAGCATATCATAATTCTCGCCAACACAGATAACTACGGCGGCGGCGGCATCCTCAACTCTTACGTTCTGACTGCTGCCCACAACCCTTGGGCGATGCCTGTTGTGGTGCACGAATTCGGCCACAGCTTTGCCGGCCTTGCAGACGAGTACTTCTACGATGACGGCACAGACCAGTATGACCTGAACACAAAGCCGTGGGAACCAAACATCACCACCTTGATAGGCTTTAAATCCAAGTGGGAGGACATGATTGAAAAGAAAGAAATTGTAACAAAGTCAGACCAGAAAAATCCGGCCTACACTACCCTTGTAGAATCTGACTACAAGGTAGGCATTTACGAAGGCGGCGGCTACCTCTCCGAGGGCATCTTCCGCCCGTTCCCAACCTGCAGGATGAGAGACAATACATACCCTCTCTTCTGCCCTGTCTGCCAACGTGCCATCTCCCGCATGATTGACTACCAGACAATTCAGCTCCCAGAATAATTGAGGTGTAAACAAGAACAGGAAAATGAGAAGAATTGGCAATAGCAACATTTTGATTACTATAGGAATAGCTATTATCGTTATTCCTATTTGTTGCTATTTGTTAGTCCTTTTCAGCAATTCGAGAGTTCTGTCCAAGATGTCTTTTAACAATTTTTTGAGCAAGACAAGGATAGAGATTCCGTCTGTCAATTGTTTTGACAATGATCAAAAGTGGTTGACAGGACAAGATGATGATGACTACGGCACTGTTTTTCTAAAGAAAGATTCAATCTTTTTCGCGACATTCAAAGAGGATGACAACCCGAGAAAAGGATACAAGTACGAACTGATAAACTTGTCTGAAATCGGTGACAAACTGGACAAGGCCGCCGGCTGGATGGCTGGTACAGATGAATTGTATATGTATCCTTTGAGGACTTTCGTAGACAAGGATATGCCTATGAAGGATGTTATGAATGTATTGTACAAAATCCGTCCTTATCGTCCTTCTGTGGCTTTTGTCCTCCGCGACAGAGATTCATCTGATTACATTTATTGTTCTTACCGGATAAACGATTCCATCGCCACTTTGGAAGCCCGCAATTCTTTTCCATACTACAAACGAATTAAGATTTTCAAGTATCTCTCTAACACTTTTATGGTAATAGAAGGAGATGTTGGGAGTCTTGAAGAAAACCTTGAAAATTTCTTTGATACACTTTTTTCCTACCCTAACCCTAATTCCTATGTTGTGGTTGTATATGCAGAGGGGATGACATTTGAAGACTATGTATCAGTAGTTTACGAATACATTAAGATAGTGCATAAGCATCGGAATGACTACTGCCTAAAAACTTATGGAAAACCATTTGGCAGACTGGATCATTCTCACCAGAAAGAAGCAAAAGAACTCTATCCACAAAATATCCTGATTCTTTAGGGATAGTTTACCCCGACAAATAAATCAGATCCTCCTTTCCATTACATCTTATACAAGGCCATCTTTTACTTCTTTTTAGGTAATTTGGATGTTGTTTTTACGAGCTTCTTTTCTTCTGAGGCGACCTTTCTTTCCAATTTCTTGATATCTTACTGATCATTTTCGTGACCTCGCGAAAATGATCATCCACATTGATACCCTGCGTATTACAGGAATCTACAGCTCTATTGATTGCAGATTGGAAATTGTCCCATCGAGCATACCCAAGAACTGTCTGAAGTTCCCTGGCAAACCACACCTCAACCTTTTCTTGTCCGTTATCACTTTCTATGTAGGTTGCTATGGCATCGAATGCAGACTTGTACTGTATGATACTTTGCTTGTCCATAAGTCACTTTTATTTGTTTTCAATAATTGCGGTACTAAGATACGGATTAATTTGTAAAATGAAACTATATTCATTAAATTTGCGTTTGCAGCAAATAAATATCCCAAATGAGTCAAGACATTAATCGGCTTAAGGTTGTCCTTGCCGATAAAAAGCGTACCAACAAGTGGCTCGCCGAGCAACTAGGTAAAGACCCTGCCACGGTCTCAAAATGGTGTACAAACAAAGCTCAGCCTAATCTGGAAACTCTTGTCCAGATAGCAAAATGTTTGGAGGTAGATATCAAAGAGCTATTACGTTCAACAATGTAATTGTATACTTTGCTTATTCTGATGTTTTAGTGATTGATATGAAAAATGCTGCTGCATTAATATTTATTTTATTTCCGGTTTTGGTTCTGGCTCAAAACCAGAATACTTGGCACGGATATGCTATACCTTCTGGATATGAAATAACTGACAGTTTGGCTATTGATTCTTCATGCAAAATAGCGCTGATTAGGCAGAATCCTGAAATTCACGATTTTTTGAATATTTATTATTCCCTTCTAATCGATTATCGCGGAAGAACTAAGGTTTATGATAGTGTGGCGGTTTCTTTTCCTCCAATAACGTCTATATGGCTTGAAAAAGGGGAAAATGATAATCTCGATGAACGCAGTCATGATGTCATATCCACATCCCCAGATTCTGTTATCCTGAGAAGAAGTGATTTTGTCCTCAAGTTCTATGGCGGACAAGGGTATAAGTTTATGTATAGTACCGGTGTTGTGATTGTGGATGGAGAGCCTTTTGTTTCAGGCATATACATTAGCGAGCACGATACTTCTCTGTATTATCGCAAAGATGTAATTCAATTATTTAGAGTTGAACAAAAAGCTTTTCCTCTTGAAATGTATAATTACAACATTCCGGAAAAGTTCCGTGATGATGGTCTAGTAAGCTTTCCCGACAAATAATCAAAGAGTCCTTTCCATTACGAGAGCCTCTTCTATGAATCCTTTGATAGTATCTGCAGTTCTTGCTAGACGTTATTTGCTGAAGCAACTAGAATTATTCCTGCTATAAAAAGAACAGCGTTCAGGAAAACAGCAAGTCCTGCACCTTTTTGCTTGTTGGCCAGCAAGATAGATCCGGCTAAAACACTTATCCAGAAGACCCAGACAACTAGAGAAAATACAGCCATTCCGCATCCCCTTCCTGGACTATATAACTCACTAAGCAGATAACACATGTCTATTATGATGAGCAGTTCCAGTACAGTTATGAAAACCGTTATTTCCTTGCGTGTCTTCTTGTTCATCTTAATCGCGAAAATAAATAAAATTTTTTTAGAAACTATTCTGAAGGAGAGTTGCGCTGGGCGGCTTGCTCATAGACTTCCAGAAGACGCTGCCTCAGATGGACGGGGCGGAGCACTTCCACTGAGCGGCTGCGGGAAAGCAGAGCCATCACAAAATCGTTTGTGATTCTGAGCCTAAGGCTTAAGATTACGTGGTTGTCTTTTTCTTCCACGATTCTTTGGGATGCGTGAAGCGGAAGGGTTTTGAGGAAGTTGCCGTCCAGAGCATCAAACTTCAGAAGAATGTCTTCCACCGGATCCGACGGGTTGTTCCAGATGCCGAAAGAGTCTTTGAATAGTGCTTGCCCGTTCAGTTCCCTGTCTTTTTTGAATGTTTCTTCGGTGACGGAAAGATTATCTGCACGCCCGAGTTCAAAGCATTTGAGAAGGCCGTCTTTGAGGTCTTTTGCAACTAGATACCATCTTTGCTGAGACTCTTTGAGAAAGTATGGCTCCACTTTCTTGTGCCGCAATCTTCCTTCTTCCCTGAAGTAAGTATAGTCGAACTCCACCCTTCTGCAGTTTTTGGCAGCATTCAATATAGAAGTGAAATCCACATTGAAAATCATTTTCCGGTGTTCCGGAAGAACAATCCCGGCAACTGCCGCATCTGTGTTCAACTGGTTGAATATAAGAAAGTCAGACAGGAGCTTTGTAACGGTTTCGGAGACACTGTCTTTCTCTGCGATATAATATCCCCAGCCACGCTTGAACCTTATATCTATGCCAAAGAGATCCCTAATGGTATTGAGATCTCTCTGGAGCGTGCGGATGTCTATTGCCTCGTTGTCGCAAGAATCTTCGATCCTTTCCAGCAGCTCTTCTTTGGAGGCATAGCGGTGGACCGTAATAAAGCCTATGATGGAGGCAAAACGTTTCAGTTGCCGGATTCTATCCATCTTCAGTTATTTGGCCAGGTTTGCAAAAGGCCTCTCTCCATAGATGTTGCGGAAGGCCTCAATGAGCTCAGATTCATACTGTTCTGGATCCTTGTCTTCCAGAGTCTTCCAGCAGAAAAGCAGATCGTCGTGGTCTTTGAGCTGCCAGATGTATCTTCCTCCTTTATGACCAACATTTTTTCCGCTTCCAAATCTTAGATACTGATAGAGTCTCTTTCTTAGAGAAGAGGCCTTGCCGATATAGACAACGCAAGTATCTTCAACCCAGTTTCTTTTAAGCTCATTGATGGGGACGTTCGGATCTTCACCCTTGAAGAATCCGCCGGAACCTATTTTCAGGAAAGCTGGCTGGTCGGAACTATTCCGCACAACCATATAAACGCCCATAGTCTCTGGAATCGTTGAGTGTTTTTCCTTCAGGTCCTTTACTTTCTCAAAGCCTTTAAAGCCCGCCTTCTTAAGGTCTTCAATTGTTTTGAATTCAATGTTTTTCATAAAATAAGTATTTGTTATTCAATGTATTCCCTTATGTCTTCCGGATCAATGCCCAGCTGATCCATAAGCTCTTCAAAGTCAACGTCAGCCTCGTATTTCTTGCCGCCCTTAACTCTTACTTCAATTGTGTTGTCAATAGGCGGAAGAGTTCTTGTATGAGGCTCCGTTTCGTATGCTTTGGAATAAATCCTGGTATCTGAAATGCCGTTTCCGACAGGCGGGGCCTTCTGCTCTTTATGGAAGCCTCCGCCGCTCCAAATCACTATAAAGAGCACGGCCGAATACAGGAAAAACCTTTTGACGTTCCTCTTGTAACGGCGGCCGAGTTCTTCTTCCCATCTCTTGTCTGAGTCATCTTCTTCCAGATAAATAGGATTATTTCTCTGCTCCTTCCAGAACTCTTCATCCTCAAAGATGCTGTAAATCTTGTTTTCTTTCTCCGTTTTCATTTGAATGTCAGTTTACAACATCATTGTAGATTCCTAACAGCAGGCACACGAACAAGAAAGCAAAAACCAGAATGATCGGCCACGGTATGTAAGCGATCAATTCCTGGAAAGGTCCAAGATTTTCGTTCCGAGTTTTACAGTTCTGCTTCATTTGAAGACAAAGGTAATATATGAAAACGACAAAACTTGTCGCCGAGAAAAATAATTGAAAATTTCTTTGAGAAATCTTCAGGATTTTTCCTACTGGAGGGTGAAAACGTAGGTGATGTAGCCAACCTGGGTAGGGGCGTCGGAAGGGGAGAAGCGGGCCTTGAGAGCGGCCTTCTTGGCTGCGTTCCAGAGAGTTGAGTTGTTGGTGGTTGTGCCTTTCTGGCCAGGGATGGCGTTGGTTACGATGCCCTGTTCGTTTACCACGATTTTGACTACAACAGTACCGCTTTCGTTAACAGTGTAGGCAGGGAGAGGAAGAGAGCCCAGAGTGGATCTTCCTTCAAGCCTAACGGAAGGTATGCCGTTGAGTTTTCCGTGTTCTGTGTTGCCTTTTGCATGACCGGCCTTGAGGTCTCCTGAAGCCTCATCGGCGGTTTGAGGTTTGCCCGTGTCTTTCTTGTTGTCTGCGCTAGGGAATAGAGCCCTCTTGTCTATTTCACGCTTAGGCTCAGGGATTTCAACATCTCCCTTGCCCTGGGCGGTTTGAGGCTTTCCGGCATTGGACTTGTCGCTCTGCAAAGGGGCCTTGGCCTTCTGGACGATGTTGACTTCCTTCTTGGGGTCGGCTTCCGGAGCCCTCGGTTCGGGAGATTTTCTCTGGACAGCTTTCTGAGGCACTTCCTCTATCGGGATCTCGAGAAGAATGCCCTTTTCTGCAGGAGGAGGATAGACTAGCTTGAAGCCTGTTACCCCCAGGACAAAAAGCAGCACAACGTGAAAGGCTATGGTCAAAACCATGCCAATCTTCTTGCCTTCCTTGGCCTGCCGCTGCTGCTTTGTCAGGGAGTACATTTGCTTGGTTTTTATTTTATTCCGGTGCAGTAGCAAGGATAACCTTGTACTGGTTGCGCTTTGCAATGTTCATCAGTTCAACCACTTTCTCGATAGGAACAGTCTGGTCAGCGAGAATGGTGAAGGTAGGCTCGTCCGTGTTCTGCAAAAGAGCCTGGATAGAAACTTCCACCTGCTCGAAAGGAGTTTCCTGCTTCATGCCATTGATGTGGTACGAGAAGGTGTTGTTCTCCTGGTAGTGCTTGATAGAAACGCTAACCTGAGGCTTGGCCGAAATCTGGTTAGTGCTCTTTGGCAGAAGAAGCTTCAGGGCGTTAGGGTTTATGAGTGTAGATGTAACAAGAAAGAATATCAGCAAAAGGAAGACAATGTCCGTCATGGAGGACATGCTGAATGCTGCATTAATCTTGTTCCGCTGTTTGATTGCCATAACTTACTTATTAGCCGGTTCGTGGAGCAGATCCATGAATTCTATTGTGTTGCTCTGGAGAGAGAATACCAGGTCAGATACCTTGGAAGTGAGGTAGTTGTATCCGAAGTACGCCAGGATGCCGACGATAAGGCCTGCAACGGTTGTGATCATGGCGGTGTAGATACCTCCGGAGAGCAGGGTGATGTCTATGTTGTTGCCGGCCTGGCTCATGTTGAAGAAAGCCTGCACCATTCCCAGAACGGTTCCAAGGAATCCGATCATAGGGGCGCCGCCGGCTATGGAAGCCAGGGTAGGAAGGCCTTTTTCAAGCCTTGCAACCTCTATGTTGCCCATATTCTCCACGGCAGCCTGTATGTCTGTCAGAGGCCTTCCCATTCTCTCGATGCCTTTCTCTATAAGGTGAGAAACCGGAGTGTCCTTCTGGCGGCACAGGTTCTGGGCGGCGGCAATCTTGCCGTCGTGGATGTAGTCTCTGATGTCGCTCATGAAATTAGGGTCTATCTTGGATGCGCGGCTGATGGTCCACCACTTCATGCCGAAAATGTAGAGCGTGAGAATGGAGAGAATAATCAGAGGGATCATTAGCCAGCCTCCCTTTACGGCCATGTCAATCATAGACATAGAAACTTTTTCTTGAGTTGCTACGGCAGCTGCGGCCTGGCTTATGGCCTCTGAAGTGTCTGCCTGGAGTAGAAATGTGAGCAGTGTCATATAGTTGTTATGTTATAATTTCTTTGTTCAATAACGGTTTATCTATAAGCAAAAATTGTGCGAAGGCCTATTTTACCGGATAAGGGTATTTGACATCGCAGAGGAAAAGGGCCTCTCCAGGAACGCTGGCTCCTGCGCTGCAGCGGTCTTTTGCCTTCAGCATAGCAGCAATCCACTCCGGATCTCTCTTTCCCAGCCCCACTTCCAGAAGAGAGCCCACCATGGCTCTGACCATATTCCTGAGGAAGCGGTTGGCGGTAACGGTAAACACATAGCGGCAGCCCTTGTTCTCCTTTGAGAGGGGAGCGGGCATCGGGGCCTTTTTCCAGATGGCCTCGGTTACGGTGCAGATAGGGGATGTGGCGTCGCTTCCAAGTTTCTGGAGGCTTGTAAAGTCTTGGGTTCCAAGAAAGTGCTTTGCAGCCTTGTTCATAGCCTCAACATCCAGTTCCCGGCACTTGAGGTACCACACGTAAGGGCCGTCGAAAGGAGAAGGAACGGTGGTCAGATAGTACTTGTAGGTACGGGATATCGCGTCAAATCTGGCATGGGCTTCGGGATGCATTTTATATACCCCAAAAACCTTGATGGATTTGGGCAGAATGGCATTTATTTTGTATAAGAATTGCTGCCTGGATTTTCCACTCAAAGCTGTCTTGGAAGTGATTTCAGTGTGGGCGAAATAGTTGACGGCATTCACTCCACTGTCTGTCCTGCCGCATCCGGTAATCTCAATATCTTCCTTGAGCAAAAGTGAAAAAGCCTTCTGGAGTTCCTCCTGGACGCTTGGGGCGTTCTTCTGTATCTGCCAGCCGCTGAAAGGGCCTCCGTCGTATGAAAGCTTGATGAAGTATTTCATACGGCAAAAATACGAAGATAAAGGCGTAGAGCAAAAGAAAAACAAAAGATATAAAAGACATTTTTCAGTTATGGAGAACATCAACATTAAAGAACTGAACGACAGGATTCAGAAAGAGAGTGCCTTTGTGGACATCATCCAGATGGAGATGAACAAGGTAATTGTTGGACAGAAGCATCTGATTGAGGATCTTCTGATTGGCCTGCTGGCAGACGGACATCTTCTGCTGGAAGGCATGCCTGGTCTGGCAAAGACTTTGGCTATCAGCACTCTCAGCGATATTATAGATGCCAAGTTCCAGAGGATTCAGTTTACTCCTGACCTGCTCCCTTCCGATATCGTGGGAACGATGATCTACAGCCAGAAGAACGAGCAGTTCCAGGTAAAGAAGGGTCCGGTTTTCGCCAACTTCGTTTTGGCGGATGAAATCAACCGTTCTCCTGCAAAGGTGCAGAGCGCCCTTCTGGAGGCGATGCAGGAAAGAGCCGTGACAATCGGTGACCAGACTTATGACCTTCCTAAGCCGTTCCTGGTAATGGCTACCCAGAACCCGATAGAGCAGGAGGGAACCTATCCGCTGCCTGAAGCCCAGATGGACCGTTTCATGCTCAAGGTAATAGTGAACTATCCTAAGAAGGACGAGGAGAAGCAGATAATCAAGATGCACAACGCCCAGGAGTTCCCTAAGGCCAGCACCGTGCTCAAGCCGGAAGACATCATCAGGGCCAGAAGCGTGGTGAAGGACGTGTACATGGACGAGAAAATAGAGAAGTACATAGTTGACATCGTGTATGCAACCCGTACTCCTGAAGAATACGGCCTGAACAAGATCAAAGGAATGATCCAGTACGGAGCGTCTCCGAGAGCCAGCATCTCACTGGCAAAGGCCGCCAAGGCTTTCGCTTTCATAAAGAGAAGGGGATATGTGATTCCTGAGGATGTGAGAGCCGTTTGCTACGAGGTTCTCAGACACCGTATCGGCCTGACATACGAGGCTGAGGCAGAGGATATAACCACCGAAAACCTCATCACTGAAATAGTAAACGTAGTTGCAGTTCCTTAACCGGAGGCATTATGGACAACAGTCTTCTGAAGAAAGTACGCAAGATTGAGATCCGGACCAGGAGCCTTTCTCACCAGATCTTTGCAGGAGAGTACCACTCCGCCTTCAAGGGCAGGGGAATGGCCTTCTCCGAGGTGAGGGAGTACCAGTTCGGAGACGACGTGCGCAACATGGACTGGAACGTGACCGCCAGGCTGCGTTCTCCGTACATAAAGGTATATGAAGAGGAGAGGGAGCTTACGGTTGTCCTGCTGGTGGACGTGTCTTCTTCCAGCGTTTTCGGAACATCATCCAAGACCAAGAGAGATCTGGTGGCAGAGATAGCCGCCGTGCTTTCTTTTTCGGCGTCCATCAACAACGACAAGGTGGGAGCCCTGTTCTTCTCGTCCAAGGTGGAGAAGTTCATCCCGCCGAAGAAGGGCAGAAGCCATCTGCTGAGGATTATTTCCGAGCTTCTGGAGTTCAAGCCTTCAGAGCCCGGAACAGACATCTCCGAAGCGCTGAGGTTCCTCTCAAGGGCCATCAAGAAAAGGTGCACGGCATTTTTGCTCAGCGACCTGCTGGACGTGGACTCCAACGGCAACCCTCGTTACGAGGATGCCCTGAAACTGGCAGCCAACCGCCACGAGATATCAGCCATCAATATCTACGACCCGAGAGAGAGGGATATTCCGGACCTGGGGCTTGTAAGAGTAAGAGACGCCGAAAGCGGGGCCGAAGGATGGATAGACACTTCCAGCCGCGCCGTAAGAGACAGCTACCGGCAGTGGGGGCAGAAGGTGCTCGCATCCGCCCAGCGGCTTTTCAACCGCTATAAAGTAGATACCGTAAGCATCTCTACCGAAGACGATTACGTAAAGAGCCTGATAGGCTTTTTCAAAAACAAGTAAAGAGAGATATGTTGAGAAAGACATTATTGATATTGGCATTGGCGTTCAGCTCCGTTGCATGGGGGCAGAAGGCAACTAATTCCAAGCTTTCTGCAGATTCCGTGCTCATCGGTGACCAGGTGGTATGGTCATTCGATTTCACGGTTCCAGAAAACAGTCCCATCGGCATCGGGCGGTATTCAGAAATACTGGCAAGGGACACTTCGGTGCGCGGAGGAGTGGAGGCGGTAAGTGAAATCCAGCTCGATTCGCTGAGCGTCAAAAACGGCCTGGCCAACCTTAGGGCAAAGGTGCTGCTGACTTCGTTTGACAGCGGATCGTATGTGCTTCCATCTCCGATTATAGTATATTCCGCAAACGGAAAAACAGATACCTTGAAGATAGACCGCCCGTCTTTGTATGTCAATACAATTCCTATAGATACAGCTTCATTCCAGCCATACGACATCAAGGGGCAGGAAACCTATCCTGTAACTTTCAGGGAAGTGCTGCCGTGGATTCTGCTGGGCCTTCTGGTCCTGCTTGTGATCTGGGGCATTATCAGGTACATCGCGATGAAAAAGAAGAACCGCAATTTCTTCGGGAAGAAGATACCGGTGGATCCTCCTCACATCGCAGCCCTGAAGATGCTGGAGAAGATCCGCTCCGAGAAGCTCTGGCAGAGCGGAAAGCAGAAGGCTTACTATACCGGAATCACAGATGCCGTAAGGGAGTACATTGAAACCAGATATAGTTTCGGCGCAATGGAAAAGACTTCTTCAGAGATTATGGATGAGCTGAAAGACAAGCAGATAGACGAGAAGGTGCTCGGCGATTTGGGGCAGATGTTCTCCACCGCAGACCTTGTGAAGTTTGCCAAGCACAATCCGGCTCCGGAGGAGAATGAGAAGGCCATTCCAGTTGCAGTGAACTTTGTGAACTTTGCCTATATGCAGCAGCTCCAGCAGAGCGAGGCCGCATCGCAGGCAGCTAAAGAAAAGGAGGGTAAGTAAATGTTCTTCGAATATCCGAAACTGCTTTGGCTTCTGCTTCTGGTTCCCCTGGCAATTCTGATATATGTCTGGAGGGAGCTCAAGGGCAGGCATCCTTATATTACGGTATCAAGCATAACTCCGTGGAAGACGGGGCAGGACGGCTTTTTCAAGAGGATTGCCCGCCATATTCCTTTCGTTCTCAGATGCATTGCGCTTGCAGCTCTAATTCTGGCCATAGCTCGTCCGCGTTCGGCTTCTGAGCTGGAGAAAGTTTCTACCGAAGGAATAGACATTGTGCTGGGCATAGACGTTTCCACCAGTATGCTGGCAATGGACTTCAAGCCTGACAGAATCAGCGCCGCCAAGCAGATAGCCATTGAGTTCGTGGCCCAGAGGCCGGCCGACAGGATGGGCGTAGTGGTCTTTGCGGGAGAGAGTTACACTCAGTGCCCTCTTACTACAGACCGCCAGACGCTGATCAACATGATGAAAGACATCAACTGCGGCATAATAGACGATGGAACGGCTATCGGAAACGGAATAGCCACTGCCGTTGCCAGGCTCAAGGAGTCTGATGCCAAGAGCCGCGTTGTGATACTTCTGACAGACGGCGTGAACAACACCGGTGAGATATCGCCGCAGATGGCAACCGAAATAGCCAAAACCTACGGCGTGAGGATTTACACTATTGGAATTGGCGCTATGGGCGAGGCTCCATATCCTACCGAGTACGGAGTTCAGATGGTGAAAGTGGACATAGACGAGCCGTTGATGAAGCAGATTGCAGCCGATACCGGCGGCAAGTATTTCCGTGCCACCGACAACACAAAGCTGGCTGAAATCTATGCCGAAATCAACAAGATGGAAAAGACCAGAACCATTGTGGACTCTTACCCGCAGTACAAGGAACTGTTCATGCGATTTGCACTGCTGGCTTTTGCGGCCATTCTTCTGGAGGTTCTTATGAGATTGTTTACAAGGCATTTGCCGGATTAGGAGGAGGAAGATTATGATACAGTTTGCAAGACCTATATTTCTGCTATTCATATTCGCGATACCTTTCTTCTACCTGTTCTATGCCCTTTGGCGCAGGGGAAGAAACCGCAGGCTCCGCCGCTTCGGAGACCCTAAGCTTGTGGACGAGCTTATGCCTGAAAGATCCAAGTCCAAGGGCTGGATCCGGCTGACTTGCTTCAGCCTGGCCTGGCTGTTTCTGATGATTGGCCTTTCCCGCCCTCAGATTGGCGCCAAGCTCAAGGAGAGCAGCAACACCGGTTCTGAAATCATGATAGCCCTGGACGTTTCCAACTCCATGAAAGCCAAGGACTATTCTCCTAACCGCCTGGAAAGGGCCAAGATGGACCTTTCCCGCCTTCTGGACAAGCTTCATAGCGACAGGGTGGGCCTGGTGATCTTTGCAGGAGAGAGTTTTGTTCAGGTGCCTATTACGGCAGACTATGTTTCCGCCAAGCTTTTCCTTTCCGGAATCAGCACCTCTTCCATCCCGGTTCAGGGAACGGCCATCGGCGAGGCAATAATCACCTGTGCCCAGAGCTTTTCAATGGAAGGAATGCAGGAGAAGGGCAACAAGGCCATAATAGTCATTAGCGACGGCGAGAACCACGAAGACGATGCCGTTGGAGCTGCAGCAGCTGCCCATGATGCCGGCATCAACGTATATACCATTGGAGTGGGCACTCCTTCAGGAGAACCGATACCGGCCGACGGAGGCGGACTTATGAAAGACAAGGATGGCCAGATAGTGGTTACCAAGCTCGACGAGGAAACCCTCAAGAGCATAGCTGAAGCCGGAGGCGGAATCTATGTCAGGGCCTCGGACACCAACTTTGGCCTGGGAGATATCGTTGAAAAGATAAGAGAGCTCAAAAAGACTTCATATCAGGAAATTGCGTTTGAGGAATACAACGAGCAGTTCATGTATTTCCTGGGAATTGCCCTGTTCTTCCTTTTCCTGGAATTTTTGATCGGCGACAAGAAAATGAAAAAGAAACTGTTTGCGGTTTGCTTCCTGCTGCTTGTTTCATCGGCCCAGATTTTTGCCCAGGCGGACAAGAAAGAAGTGAGGAAAGGCAACCGTTTCTTCAAGGACAGCAAATTCAAGGAATCCGAGGTGGAGTACCGCAAGGGACTGCTGAAGGATTCTCTCTCCGTAAAAGGCAACTATAACTTGGGCAATACCCTCTACCGGGAGCAGGACATAGAGGGCGCTATGAAGGTTTATGCCCAGATTGCAGACACCGTTTCAAAACTTCCTTTCTCTCCGGACTGGAAAGGGAACGTAAATACTCTTCCCGAGCAGACCGCCAAGGAGAAGATCAAGAAAGAAGATCCTATGCTCAAGCATCAGGGGAAGGCCACTTCCGCCTCGAAATATTTCTTCAACCTGGGGAATACCTTCCTCTCTATGAAGCAGTATGACAAGGCGATAGAGGCCTACAAGCAGTCTCTGGTGAGAAATCCTGGCGACATGACGGCCAAGGCAAATCTGGCTTATGCGAAGAAGATGCTGCAGAATCAGCAGCAGCAGAACCAGCAAAACCAGCAAAACCAGCAGAACCAGAACCAGCAGAATCAGGACCAGAACCAAAATCAGGACCAGAACCAAGACCAGCAAAACCAGGATCAGAACAAAGACCAGAATCAAGACCAAAATAAGGACCAGCAGAACCAGGATCAAAACAAAGATCAGAACAAGGACCAGAATAAAGATCAGAATCAAGACCAGCAGAACCAGGACCAGAATCAGGATCAGCAACAGCAGCCTCAAAATGGCGGTTCTCAGCAGCAGAAGATGAGTTCACAGGCGGCAGCCCAGATGCTCCAGGCAATTCAGGACAAGGAGAAGCAGACGCAGGAGAAAGTGAAGAAAGCAAAAGCCGCTGCGGCAAAGAACAAGAAAAAGGACAAGAATTGGTAAATTTGCGAAGGCAATTCAGGATATGAAAATCGGTTTATTGAAAATAACTCTATTTGCGGCCATGCTCGCTGTCTCGGTTTCGGCCATGGCCCAGAACAGCTTCAAGGTAGAAGCCCCGAATGTTGTAGGGCAGGGGGAGCGTTTTCTGGTAAAGTTCATTTCCAACGGCGATGTGGATGTATTCAACCGCCCGACTTTTACGGGGGCTGATGTTATAGCCGGGCCTTCCAAAGGCATATCTTCCTCAACCACAATCATCAACGGAAAGAGGACGAGCTCCTATACCGTTACATTCACATACGTTCTGGAGGCCGCTGAGAGTGGAATGGTAAACATTTCCGAAGCCAGCGCCGAGATAGAGGGAAGCACCTTCACCACAAAGCCGGTGTCCATTGAGATTGTGGAGAATGCCGCAGGACAGACTACCCAGAGCCAGCAGGCTCAGCAGACAGGGCAGGCTTCCGCTCAGAACTCTCAGCAGCAGGGTTCCGCTTTCTCTTCTGACGACGAGTCGGCCGTTTCATACGGAAAGGCTGATCTCTTTTTGAGGATGTCGCTCAACAAGACAAAGGTGGTAAGAGGCGAGCCGATTATCGCAACCTTGAAGATATACACCAGGTCGAACATAAGAGGCTTTGAAGATATCAAATGGCCTGTGTTCAACGGATTCTGGAGCGAAGAGACAGAGGCTCCCACAAATCTGAGCTTCAATCGCGAGAAAGTGGGAAACCAGATTTACCAGAGCGCCGTTATCCGCCGCTATATGCTTATTCCGCAGCACACAGGCACTCTTTCCATTGAGCCTTCAGAGATGGTTTGCATTGTGGAGGTTCTGAACAGGCCGCAGAGAAGCCGCAGCATTCTGGACGATCTGTTTGACATGGATTCTTACACCACGGTCCGCAAGAGGCTTTCTACCGGAAAGATAAACGTTCAGGTTACAGACATTCCTTCAGGCGCTCCTTCAAGTTTCGGCGGGGGCATAGGAAAGCTCTCCATGAACGTGCGCCTGACCAAGGACAGCCTCAATGCCAACGAGGCGGCCTCTGTGATTGTTGAAATTTCGGGAAGCGGCAACCTGAATCTGCTGGAGAATCCTACGGTTGTGCTTCCTCCTGATTTCGAGAGATATGACGCTAAGAGCACAAATAATTTCTCGAATTCGGTAGAGGGCTATTCCGGAAAGAAAATCATAGAATATCCGTTTATCCCGAGGGGCGAGGGCGTTTACCAGATTCCTCCTGTGCATTACTCGTATTTCGATTTGTCGTCCAGGAGATACCATACGCTTTCTTCCGACACTCTTACCGTGAAGGTGGGCAAAGGTTCTGCTCCTGTAAACCAGGGCGGAATGTATGTGCCGCCTGCTCAGAGGTCTGTGAACAATCTGGGAGAAGATATCCGTTACCTGAAGACGGCGGTTCCGGCAATCGGCGGCGGAGAGTTCCTTTCTGTCAACTGGATTTACTATCTGATAGCCGCCCTTCTGATAGCCGCATTCTTTGCGCTGAAAAAGATGTTTGCCAACAAGATAGCCTTGGAGAAAGATGTTGTGCGCAGCCGCAACCGCAAGGCCAACAAGGTTGCTCGCCAGAGGCTGAAACTGGCCCAGACATTCCTCTCCCAGAACAAGGTGCAGGAATTCTACGAGGAGATGCACAAGGCTCTTCTGGGATATACGGCAGACAAGCTCTCTATACAGAGATCTGATCTTCAAAGGGATATTATCCAGGAAACTCTGCTTTCAAAGCAGGTTCCGCAGGAAGACATAAGCAGCCTGATTTCACTTCTGGACGACTGCGAGATGGTGCGCTACTCTCCTGAGGGAGCAGCCGGAGCTATGGATGCCCAGTACAGAAAGGCAGTGGAGCTGATTTCAAGATTCGAGAACAAATTGTAGGAGGAAATGGTTATGAAAAAGATATTGCTTGCATTTGCGGTTTCAGTTTTCGCTTTCAGCCTTTCTCTTGCCCAAGAGGCGGATGTCCAGCAGCCGCAGGGCCTTGCCTCTATCTGGAAAAGCGCTGAGGAAGCGTATGCAACGGGTGATTATGCCGGTGCTGTAAGAGGTTATGAGTCTCTGGTTTCTTCGGGGGCCAGTTCTCCTTCTCTGTTCTACAATCTTGGCAATGCCTATTACCGCAGCGGAAGCATTGGAAAGTCTATCCTCAATTACGAGAGAGCCCTCAAGCTGGATCCGTCGGACGCAGACGCCAGAAATAACCTGGAACTGGCAAGGGCCCATACCCTGGACAAGATAGACGATGTGCCTGAGTTCATTCTCTTCAGTTGGGTCAAGAATCTCAAGGCCAGCCTGTCGTCAAATACCTGGGCTGTGGTTTCCCTTGTGTTTCTTGCTCTTGCCCTGGCTCTTATGCTGCTGTTCCATTTCTCCAGAAGATCATCTTCAAGGAAGGTGTTTTTCATTATCGCGATGATATGCTTTCTGGCAGCTCTTTTCAGCTGGCTGTTCTCTTTTTCACTTGCCAGGCAGGCTGAAAGTTCAGACAATGCAATAGTGGTTGAGAATATCGGCAGCGTCAAGAGCTCCCCTTCGGCCGGAGGCAACAGCATCTTTGTGCTGCACGAGGGAACCAAGGTGAAGATTCTGGAAAAGGTGCAGGACTGGTGCAGAGTGGAAATCTCGGACGGAAGGCAGGGATGGATAAAGGGTTCAGACATAGAAGTTATTTAATTTCAAGATAATATGTGTCTTAAAAGGTGGATGTTTACCGTAGCCGTCCTTGTGGCGGCTGCCGGCGTTTTATGCGCTCAGCAGATTAAGGACGGAACTTATTCGGGAATGAAGATTCCTGCAAAAGAAGACGGTTCCCTGAAATTTGCCGTGCTCAGCGATGTGCATATTTCAGTGGGTACTGCCTCTGTAAAGGGAACCGAGGAATGCGTGGAGGATATAAACAAGAATCCCGACTTGCAGTTTGTGCTGATAACCGGCGACATTGCCAACTTCGGTTCGGATGACGAGATACAGGTGGCAAAAGACATATTTGACCGCCTGAAGGTTCCGTGGTTCATCATTCCGGGCAACCACGACGCTACCTGGAGCGAGAGCGGCACCAACTCCTTCACCCGCATCTTCGGCTACGAGAGGTTTGAGTTCGAGGCAGGCGGAGTGAAGTTCCTGGGCACGCCTTGCGGACCGAACATCAGGATGGCTCCGGCTCTGGTGCCGAGAGAGAGCATGCTCTGGCTGGAGGACCAGATAGACAAGATGCCGGAAGACCAGCCGCTGTTCTTTGTAAACCACTATCCGCTTGACACTTCGCTCCTCAAGTACGACAACGTTCTGGAACTCATAAAGAAAAAGAATGTTCAGCTGGTGTTCTCCGGCCACTGGCACGTGGACCAGGCTATGGAGTACGAGGGCGTTCCTGGCGTAATTATCCGTTCCACTCTCGCAACAGCAAAGAAGGAGATAGGGTATGTGATCGCCGAAATGAAAGGCTCAATCATAACCTTCAGAGACAAGATCGTGGGCAAGAAGAAGCCCGGCAACATCTGGTACACCGTGCGCCTTAGCAGCGGCAAGCCTTATCCAGACAATGTGGTTTACGACCATCCTAAAAATGATTTCAATTCCCGTTTCCCGAATGTGAGGGAAGTCTGGAGATACGAGAACAACGCCGACATCGGCTCGGCGGCTGCCATCTACAGCCCTAAGAACCAGACCTATCCAGCAACAGGGTTCAACTCTCTTCCATCGCTGAAGAATAATGTTGAAAAGGGAGATGTGGTCATCTTTGCAGATGAAGCCGGAATGGTTTACGGCCTTGATGCCCTCAGCGGCAAGAAAATCTGGGAGTTCAAGACAGACGGCAAGACTTTCTCCACCCCGGCCGTGAGCGGAAAATATGTTGTGGTTGGCAGTTCCGACAACAACATTTACTGCCTCAACCCGGAAAACGGCAAATTAAGGTGGAAATTCCCTTGCTCCAAGTCTGTGCTCGGCAGCGCCAATATCTTCAGCAATACGGTCTATATCGGGGCTTCTGACGGTGTTTTCCGTGCCATAGACCTCAAAACCGGAAAGCTCAGATGGAGCTATGACAAGTTTCACAGCTTTGTTGTCAGCCGCCCGTATGTGGACAAGGAACAGGCTGTTATTGGCGACTGGGGCAACCGCCTCTATTCCTTCAACCCCAAGAACGGCAAGCTGCAGTGGGAGTGGAAGACGCCGGTCGGCGTGAGAAATTACTCCCCTGCCCAGGTATGGCCGGTAAAATCCAAGGGCAAGATCTTCATTGTGATACCGGACCGCTTCAGCTACATCCTGGATGCCAAGACCGGCAAACAGCTGGGCAGAAACTACGGCGGAAGAGAAGCCATCGGCCTTTCCCCTGATGGCGGCGAGTACTACATCAAGTCTATGAAGGATACCGTAAGAGCCTATTCCACAGATTCTTTTGAAACCAAATGGCAGACTCTGACAGAATACGGATACGAGATAGCGCCTTCTCCAATAACAGTAAAGGACAAGGTGGGAAAAGACGGCAGTGGCCTTCTGTTCATTTCCACCTCCAAGGGAGGTATCTTCGCTCTCAACTGCTCGGACGGCTCAGTTGCCTGGCAGCACTATATGTCCGAGGCGCTTGTAAACTATGCTCTCCCGCTTGGCGAGCACCATCTTCTGGTAAGCACAATGGACGGCATTGTGGCTTTGCTGGAGTATTAGTTTTTCGTATATTTGACCATACAACCCTTTTGAATTATGAAAACCAAAGTTCTTTTTTCTCTTTTCATCGCGATGATTATGGGCATCACTTGTTCATTTGCTCAGGTTTATCCTAAGTTTGACAGCGAAGATTCTTACGTTGAAAAAGTCAAGCTCAAGGGGCAGAAGCCTACGATAGTTGATTTCGTCAACAATTACCTCAAAGACGGGGAGGGTGACCTTGACGCCCACCTTTCAGGAATGTGGGATAATTACCTTGCCGGAAAGCCTCAGGAAAAAGGCATGAAGCTCACGGTGGATGTAAAGAGCGCATACGTGAAGTTCGAGGAGAATTACGAAGATGCCAATGAGCAGTCTTTCACCGAGATGTGCTACTGGAACTGCGCAGACGGCAAGCACAAGATCCTGGCTTTTTCCAACAGTTTGTTCTGCGACGGCAAATTCGTGGACGGCCAGTATACAGGAGTGGTGTTCTGGCTTTACGAGAATTCCACCAGGAGGCTGATGCAGATAGGTGCCTCAGATATAGGCGCTGAAGTTTACTCAGGAGATGAGCACGTTACAAGCGGCTATGACGGCAAGAACTGGTATTACGAAAAAAATGGAAAGAAAACTGTTCTGACCGAAAAAGAATATGAGGAATGGTATGCCAATGCCCATCCTGTAATGATCTATCATCTTCCGCAGAAAGGCAAAGACATAACCGTGGAATTCTGGACTCCTAAGAAAGTCATAATGAAAGTCCTGACCTGGGACGGGCTGAAATTCCACGCTCCAAAAGGCAATTAGCGCTTGAAAAAAGAAGGCATACAGATCCAGAAGTTTGAGGCAGAGGCTGATGCAAAGGAGTATATTTCTTTGTATCGCGATGCTGAACGTATAGGAAAGCTCTGCAGGCAGTGCAGGAATTATGGCAAAAGGCGGTGCTGTCCGCCTTTTGATTTTGATCCTATCGATATCATCGGGAAATATCGCAGAGCAAGGATAATAGGGTTCAAGGTTACCCCTCCTGAAAAGGGATTTCTTATATCTCCGGATATCGACAAGTGTTTGTCAGAACTTGAAACTGAACTTGGAGGCTTTGCCTGCGGAATTACCGGGGACGAAAACAGGCCGAGCCTGGAGGCTTTCGGCTTCGATGTGGAAAAGACTTCAAAAGAACTTCTCGGAGTGGAAATAAAATGGGGGAAAGACGGCTGTCTTCCCCCATATCTGATGCTTGTCTGCGGAATCTTTTTCTGATTTATTTCTCAGAAAACTCTTGAATTATCTTCTTTATGTCCGCCGGATTGAGGTGGCCGTAAACCTTTTCGCCTACCATTGCAACAGGCGCAAGGCCGCATGCTCCAACGCATCTTAGGCAGTCCAGAGAGAACTTGCCGTCTGCGGTGGTTTCTCCCACGTCAATGCCCAGAGTTCTCTTGAATTCTTCCAGAATCTTCTCGGAACCCCTTACATAGCAGGCAGTTCCCAGACAAATGGAAATAGGGTGCTAGCCTTTTGGAGTCATGGTGAAGAAAGCGTAGAAGGTAACCACTCCGTAAACCCTGTTTACAGGGATGTTGAGCTTTCTGGCAATGATGGCCTGAACCTCTATCGGAAGGTAGCCTACTGTATGCTGTGCTTCGTGCAGTATGTTGATAAGCTCACCCGGCTTGTTGCCGAATTTGTCGCAAATAGCCTCAATCTTTTCGACTACTGAGCTGCATATTTTTTCTGACATGTCTGTTCTGTTTTAGGCTAGTACTTAATAGTTTTGTCTGAGTAATGAGTGTGGAGCAGAGCGTGAGCCTTCTCGCTGAGAGGCTTGCCGAAATACTTCTCGTACATCTCTATGATGCTGTGGTTCTCGTGGCTCTTTCTCAGAGGCATGTTCTTGTCCTCTTCGTAGATGGCCTTCTGGCGAGCCTTGATGATGTCGAAGTCTCCGTGATGGAGAGGCTGTCCGCCGCCGCCGATGCATCCGCCAGGGCAGGCCATGATCTCAATCACGTGGTACTTGCACTTGCCGGCTCTGATTTCTTCCATAAGCTTGCGGGCGTTGCCAAGGCCGTATGCGATAGCCACGTTCAGGGCAAATCCGTTGAAGTCTATGGTAGCGGTTCTCAGGCTGTCCATTCCTCTAACCTCCTCAAAGTCTATCTTAGGAAGAGGCTTCTTGGTATAAAGCTCGTAAGCGGTTCTGAGAGCTGCCTCCAGCACTCCGCCGGTTGAGCCGAAGATGGCTGCAGCTCCCGTGCTCTCTCCCAGTGGATTGTCGAAATCCATGTGAGGAAGAGTGTCGAAGTTGATGTTGCATCTGCGAATCAAAGTTGCAAGCTCCCTGGTGGTGATTGAATAGTCCACATCCGGATTGCCGTTGGTTGAGAACTCTGGCCTTTGGCACTCGAATTTCTTTGCAAGACAAGGCATTACGGAAACCACTACGAGTTTCTCTCTTGGAATGTTCATTTTTTCTGCCCAGTAGTTCTTGGCAATGGCTCCGAACATCTGCTGAGGTGAGCGGGCTGTTGACGGATACTGGAGCAGGTCAGGGAAGTTGTGCTCGTAGAAGTTAACCCATGCAGGGCAGCAGGATGTCATAAGAGGAATAGGAACGCTCTTGTCACCGCCCAGGAACTTGGTGAGCCTTTCCAGAAGCTCGCTGCCTTCCTCCATGATGGTAGCGTCGGCTGAGAAGTCGGTGTCGAACACGTAGTCGAACCCGAGGTCTTTCAGTGCGGCAACCATCTTGCCGGTTACTATGCTGCCGGGAGCGTTGCCGAACTCTTCGCCGAGGGCAACCCTGACTGCAGGAGCCACCTGAACAATCACGGTCTTTTCAGGATTCTCCAGGTCGTCTATAAGCTGGTCTGTATAAGTTCTTTCGGTAAGGGCGCCTACAGGGCATACAGCAACGCACTGGCCGCAGTATGTGCAGTCTGTATCCTTGAGCATCCTGTTGAAGGTAGGGGCGATGGTGGTGTTGAAACCTCTGCCAACTGCTCCCAAAGCTCCCACAGACTGATAGACGTTGCACATTGTCTCGCATCTGCGGCAGTAGATGCACTTGTCCATATTCCTCACGATGGAGGCGGTCATCTCCTTTTTCCTCATCGACAATTCTCCGGCGTATGGAGTCTCGTTGATGGAAAGGTGCTGGGTAACAGCCTGAAGCTCGCACTTTCCGCTCTTAGGGCAGGTCAGGCACTCGTTAGGATGGTCGGAGAGCATGAGCTCTATGACTGTCTTGCGGGCCCTGATCACTCTGATGGAGCTGGTCTTAACCTCCATGCCTTCGGTGCACTTGGTGCTGCAGGCCGGAGCCAGGTTCCTTCTTCCCTTCACCTCAACAACGCAAACTCGGCAAGAAGCCGGGTGGTTGTCGGCGCAGGTTCCCTTGAGGTTCATGTGGCAAAGTGTCGGAATCACAATTCCTATGCTCTTTGCCGCATCCAGTATTGTTGTGCCTTCCGGAACAACAACTTTGTGGTTATCTATGATCAATGATATCTTATGTTCCATATCGGTGTCGGTATTATCTGACTGTTACAGCTTTGAACTTGCATCGTGACATGCACATTCCGCACTTGATGCACTTTGAGAATATGATTGCGTGAGGCTTTCTCGGCATGCCCTCGATAGCTTCTGCCGGGCAGTGAACCGCACAGGCGTGGCAGCCTACGCACTTCTCCGGATTGATCATGTAGGTAAGCAGGGCCTTGCACTGCTTTGCGCGGCACTTCTTGTCCTTCACGTGCTCTACAAACTCATCCCAGAAGTTGTTCAGAGTTGAGAGAACTGGGTTAGGGGAAGTCTGGCCGAGTCCGCAAAGAGCTGTGTCCTTGATAACTCCTGCAAGAGTCTTGAGCTTCTCCAGGTCTTCCATTGTTCCGTTTCCGGCGATTATCTTGTCCAGGATTTCCAGCATCCTCTTGTTGCCGATACGGCAAGGGGTGCATTTTCCGCAAGACTCGCCCACGATGAAGTCGAGATAGAAGCGGGCTACTGAAACCATGCAGTTGTCTTCATCCATCACGATCATTCCACCGGAACCCATCATGCTGCCTGCAGCGGTGAGGGTGTCAAAATCGATAGGGGTGTCCAGATGCTTTTCGGTGAGGCATCCTCCTGAAGGGCCACCGGTCTGGACTGCCTTGAACTGCTTTCCTCCCTTGATACCGCCTCCGATATCGAAGATAACCTCCCTGAGGGTGGTTCCCATAGGAACTTCAATCAGACCTACGTTGTTGATCTTTCCTGCAAGGGCGAACACCTTGGTTCCCTTGGACTTGTCGCTTCCGTAAGAGGCAAACCAGTCTGCGCCCTTGTTGATTATGATCGGAACGTTAGCAAAGGTCTCAACGTTGTTCACGTTGGTAGGCTTGCCGTTGTATCCGCTTTCAGCAGGGAACGGCGGCTTGAGTGTAGGCTCTCCTCTCTTTCCTTCCATAGAGTGGATAAGAGCGGTCTCTTCTCCGCAGACGAATGCTCCGGCACCGTAACGGATATTGATGTCGAAGGAGAACTTTGTGCCCAGGATTTTCTTTCCCAGAAGGCCGAGCTCTCTTGCCTGCTTGATGGCAATCTTCAGACGTTCAACTGCCAGAGGATATTCTGCCCTGATGTAAACCAGGCCGTTGGTTGCTCCGGTAGCGTATCCGCAGATAGCCATTCCCTCAACTATGGAGTTAGGGTCACCTTCCATGATGGAGCGGTCCATGAATGCTCCAGGGTCTCCCTCGTCGGCGTTGCAGACTACATATTTTTCCTTGTCCACGTTCTTGGAGGCAATTTCCCATTTCATTCCGGTAGGGAATCCTCCGCCGCCTCTTCCCCTGAGGCCAGACTTCTTGATTTCGTCAATAACAGCCTTAGGGCTACGGTTCAGAAGGCAGTCTGCAAGGGCGAAATATCCGTCTCTTGCAATGTATTCCTCTATATCTTCAGGATCTATAAGGCCGCAGTTTCTCAGGGCTATTCTCACCTGCTTGCGGTAGAAATCCATGTGCTTGGAGTCGGAAACGGTGGCTTTCTTTTTAGGGTCTACATAAAGAAGCCTTTCAACTCTCTTTCCTTCAACAATATGATTGGTGAAAATCTCCTCCGCATCCTCAGGCTTTACCTTGGTGTAGAAGGTGTTGTCCGGAATTATTTTTACGATAGGGCCTTTTTCGCAGAAACCGAAGCATCCTGTGGTAATGACTTCAACCTTGCCTTCAAGATTGTTGTCTGCAATCAGTTTCTTGAAATTGTCGGCTATAAGATGGCTTTGTGAAGCCTTGCAGCCTGTTCCTCCGCAGGTCAGGATCTGCATCTGAGGTGTTCCTTTCTTCAGTCCGCAGCATCTGGATGAGTCCTGGTGGTCGCTCTGCTCTCTGGGCTTGAGATGAACACTCGCTTTTTCTCGGATTTTCTTCAAATCCTCAATAGACGATACTTTCATAGATTATTATTGGTAATTCGTTTCAATGGTTTTTAACAGGCCGTAAAGATAAGAGAAAATTATTTAATTCCGTAATTATTTTCAACGATATTATGAAAAAATACAAGGGATTGACTTATCAACCCCTTGCGATTTGAAACATTTATGTAATAGTGGTGAGTCTATTCGGCCAGGCCTCTTGACTTGAGCATAGCCTTAGGATCCGGCTGGCCGCCCTTGAACATCTCGTACAGAACCATAGGCTCCTCGCTTCCGCCTTTCTCCAGGAAGGTCTTGCGGAACTTCTCTGCAACTTCCTTGTTGTAGATGCCCTGCTGCTCAAAGAAGCTGAAAGCATCCTTGTCCAGAACCTCGCTCCACAGATAGCCGTAGTAGCCGGCATTGTATCCGGAGTTGAAGATGTGGTTGAAATAGGTGGTGCGGTATCTAGGGATAATTTCCTTGACCAGCCCCATGTCTTTGCAGACGTTTTCTTCAAACTTGTCTATTTCTATTCCGTCGAGCTGCTCCTCTGAAAGCTCGTGCCATTTCATGTCCAGAATAGATGCTGCGCAAAGCTCGGCCGTCATAAAGCCCTGGTTGAACTTGCGGGCATCTATAATCTTTGAAACCAGAGAGTCAGGGATTACTTCTCCGCTCCGGTAATGCTTGGCGTACTGGGCCAGAATCTCAGGCTGGAAGGCCCAGTTCTCGTTGAACTGGGAGAAAGTCTCCACAAAGTCTCTGGTAACGCTTGTGCCGCTGACTGACGGATAGGTGCACTTGGTAAGAAGGCCGTGCAGGGCGTGTCCGAACTCGTGGAACATAGTCTCAACCTGGTCGATGGTAAGAAGACCAGGCAGGGAGTCGGTAGGGGCGTTGAAGTTAGCCACGTTCACGATGATAGGGCGGACCTCCTTTCCGTCCTTGTCTATGAACTGGTCTCTGAAGTTGTTCATCCAGGCTCCGCCTCTCTTGGTGCTTCTCGGGAAATAGTCGGTCAGGAATATTCCCAGCAGAGAGCCGTCTGCATCGGTGACCTTGAACACTTCTACCTCAGGGTTGTATTTAGGAGTGTTTTCCAGAGGTTCCACGTTGATTCCATAGATAAGGTTGGCGGCGTGGAAGATGCCGTTTCTCACGTTCTCCATCTTGAAGTAGGGCTTGGTCTGCTCCTCGTCCAGGTCATATTTTGCCTTTCTGACTCTCTCTGCATAGTAGAACCAGTCCCAAGGCTCTATCTTGCTGCCCTTAGGGAGCAGTCCTGCCTTAATATCCTGGTCCATGACCTTCTGCATGTCCTGTATCTCTTCCTTGCACTTCTTGTTGGCGGCCTGCATGATCTCGTCCAGGAAAACGTCCACGGTCTGAGGATCGTGAGCCATCTTGTCATCGAGCTGGTAGGCTGCAAAGTTCTCGAAGCCCAGGAGCTTGGCTTTCTTTGCCTTGAGCTTGAGAATCTGCAGGCAGATGGCCTTGTTGTCGAGAGAGTCGTTGTGGTTAGCCCTGTTGGAGTAGGCCTCGAACATGGCTTTGCGCCTTTCTCTGTCAGGGCAGCTGCCCATTTCTTCATAGTAAGCCGATACCGGTATGCCGAATTTCTCCTTGAATGCGTTGTTCTCGGCCAGAAGATGGTCACCGAATTTGTGCTGGGCCTCGGAAAGCTGAAGGTTGATGTTCTTGAGCTCTTCCTGGGCTGCCTCGTCCAGGTCCACGCCGTTGCGGGTGAATCTCTGGTAAAGCCTCTTGAGAACCATCTGCTGCTCGCGGTTGAGGCGGCTCTGGTCTGCCTCATACACGGCTTTCACTCTCTCAAAGAACTTCTTGTTCATGAAAATCTCGTCCGAGTGGGCGGTCAGAAGCTGGTTTGCCTCATCCTCAACTTTGTTGAGAGTTGAATCAGCATCGGTCTCAGCCAGGTTGAACAGCACTCCGCCGACCTTCGTAAGAAGCTGTCCTGAAAGGTCGTATGCGGCAATCGTGTTCTCGAATGTCGGAGCTTCCTGATTGTCTATTATGGCAGCAAGCTCCTTCTTGTGCTCGGCTATTCCTTCCTTTATTGCAGGCAGATAGTCCTCGGTCTTAATCTGGTCAAACGGAGGGATTCCGTAAGGAGTGTCCCAAGATTTGAGGAACGGATTCTTTTCTGTGCAGGAGGCTATTGCCATAAGCAAAACGGTTATTGCTAATATCTTTTTCATAAGTGAGAGTCTAAGGTTCAACTATCTTGACGCCGTCCAGGTCTATGAGAGTGAACTGGGCAGCTCCGCGGTAGTTGGAAAGGATTCCGGTTACGTTAATCTTTTTGCTGCCGTCCAGCACTGCCGGGTCAAGTTCAATATCTGCGAACTTGGCATAGCCGCTGGTACGGATCTGGACATCTGCTTTGCCCATCTTGAAGTACTGGGTTACATAGGTTCCGGTAGCTTCAATGGCGTTTTCTTTCCTGAGCTGGGCAACGGTCTTGGAACCGTCTGCAGTTACTGCGGCATCCCAGATTCCGGAATCCAGATAAGCCTGCATCTTGTTCTTGCTCATGGCCCAAGTGGTTATGCCCCAGGTCTTGTCGCTGAGGAAAACTCTGTTGGCGGTGCTCTTCTTGTCTCCCATCGGATCTGGGTAGATAAGGGCAAATACCTCGTTGCCGTACTGAAGGCCGTTGAGAGTTACCAGCCTGTCCATATTCTCTTTCAGGTACAATTCGCTTTCATCAAGAACGGCAGGTTGAACAGGAGTGTCCATTTTGCCTCTTATGATATGCAGGTCTATGAGTCTCTGAAGGTCTATATAAGAAGTCTCGTATTCTCCCGAAGGATCGTCCAGACCTACCTGAAGCATTCCCTCGTATGAACCTATGGTAAGTCCGTTCAGTTTTACGAAAACCCACTGTCCAACGCGGTAGTCGTTGTGAACGTTGGTCTTGCCGATTTTTATCTCGATGGCTCCGGTCTCGTCCTGGATGTAGAAGAATCTGTAGATATTGCCGGCCTGGTCAGAAGTTGTTATCTGTCCGCCAATTATCAGATCTTTTTCTATGTGCAGAGGCTTGCCTTTGTACAGATCCTTCACTGCCGCAATTGAAATGTTGGCCTTGATGTCAGGCACCTGGTAATCTTCCGCCTGGTCATATCCAATATTCACGATAGGGTCCCATTCTGAACAGGACACTCCCATGAAGGCGGCTGCAGCCCAAAGCAATGTAATGGTCAATATCTTTTTCATAATCGCTTGCATTTAGAATCTGACATAAAAGTTTATCATGTAGTTCAGGCCCGGCATGTAGTAGTATTTAGGGTCGAACTTGTAGTAGCATTCCTTGCTGAGGGTGTTGTCAACCATACGGCTCTGCTCAAATCCTCCTGTCTTCACGTTCTTGTTGTTGAGCACGTTGTTCACGTTGATGTTTACGCCGATCTGGTATTTGCGGTGGAGATACCACGATTTTCCAATGCTGAAGTTGACAACCCAGGCTTTCTTGAACTTCTCCTGGGCGGTCATGTCCTCAATCTCCCAAGGAGTAACAATCTTGTCCGGGCCTGCGGTAGCAGCATCTGTCCTGAACAGAGGGTTCATTGCCAGGTAAGACTTGTCGAAGAAGTTTACGTTTGCATCCAGGAACCAGTAGTTCCTGTTGTAGGAAAGTCCCAGAGTGGAGGCCAGCTGAGGAGTTGACGGAACATAGTGCTGCTGGTATCTGTCAACAACATAATGCCCTTTGTCGTCTTTATAGTACCGGCCATCTTCGTTGAGCTTGAACACAGGATGGCTCATCCAGTAAGGAATCGTCACGTTATCCACGATTACTTCAGTGGTATTGTCGTAGGTCTGGGTCATCTGCGGATTGGATGTGTAGATGTACTCGCCGTAGCTTGCAGCTCCAACTATGAACAGTCCGCGGATGAAAATCGGAGCCTTGAATCCCATTTCAACACCAATGTGCCTTTCGTCTATGCCGCTCATGGCAAAGTTGGTGAAAGTGTTTTGGCTGTCGTCGTAAAGGCTCATCACGTCTGTCTGGTCCTTGATCTTTGCGAAAAATCCGGTGATCCTGAAGTTCACGTGGTTGTTGTTCAGCGAGTAGGTGGCATCTGCCGAGTAGACTTTGGTTGTCTGCATCATCGGGATGAGAGTGTTTCTTGTCCTCGGCGATATGAATGCCTTGTTGAAGAACGGAGCTTCGGTGAAGTATCCTCCGCTCACTTCAAACCTGTGGCCGCCGAGCAGGCTGTAGCTGAGCACTGCCTTGCCGGAATAGGTTGTGAACTGCTTCTTCTCGCTGTTTCCGAATGAAGAAATCACGTCGCCGTACCTGTCATACTTGGTAAGCGATTCTCCGTTGTAGATAATCTCCGAACTGTCTTCGTTGAGTCCTGCGAAAAGTCCTTTGCGGTAAAGGCCTTCTCTCCAGAACTCGGTGCTCTTTATCTGTCCGGCGAAACTTGCCCTGAGGCCTCTGTACCTGAATGTCCAGTTCATCCATCCGGTGTAGTTGTGCACGTGGGCGTTGTAGTCGTAGCCGTACTTGTCTCCCCTGTGCAGGATCTGGGCTTGCCCGTGCTTGAAGAAGTAGTTGAGGTCGTTCTGAATCAGAGCTTCGTTAGAGGCATAGTCTCTTTCTGCAAAGTTGTCTATGTTGACAAAATACTCTCCTCCGAGCAAATCAGCTATCTTCTTGTAGTTCTCGGTCTTGTTCCACTTGGCGTTGGCGCCTGCGGTTACAACCCACCACCTGAACGGAGTCCATTTGAAGTTCAAAGCAACGTTGAGGTCTTTCTGGTCAACTCTCCTTTCCTCCTGGACATACTTTGAACGGAGGCCGGATGCGGTGGTGCTGTGCTTGTTCACATCGTAGAGCCTGTCCCAGTTGACCTGGGTGATTGTCTTAATGTTCTGCTCCCACGCGTCTTTTGCCCACAGATACTTCTGGAGGTTGATACGGTTGTAGTCCTCATTGTCCATCAGGAAGTAAGACGGCAGATTGCGGTAGTAGTCCGGCCTCGGATCTGCGGCGTCATACCAGTCCAGAGCGGTATAGCCGTTCTTTCCGAACCTGTAAAGAGTGGTCAGCGATGCCTTGAACTTGTCAGAAGGGTTAAAGTCGTATTTGAGTATCGCGATAGGCTCGTGAGTCCTCCTTTCCCTTGCATTGCGCCTCTTGCCGTTCTGGTAGCCCCAGTTGGAGTTGTACATATTGTCACCCATCAAGTTGTAAACCTCCTGGGTGGAAGCGTTCTGCGCTCCTCTTGTTCCCGGAGTTCCCATAAAGGTGAACCCTATGCGATGGACTCTGCTGAAGGCTTTCTCAATGCCCAGGTAATAGCCGAACGAGCGGTAGAACACTCCGTTTATCCAGTAGTTGCCGCCGAGCCTTGCAGACACGCTGAAGGCGTAGCTCCAGCCGTTGTCCTGAACTCCGGAAGCGTAGGTGAGCATCAGCCTGAGCCTGTAGAGGCTGCTGTTTGTCATCGCGCTCGCTCTCCAGCCTTTGCGGATGTTGGAAGCGTTTGCCGGAATGTTTGTCAGGCCGTTGTACCCTCCGAAACCGTAGTCTGAAATCTCGGAACCGTTTACGGTGTACTTGGTTCTGGTAGCCTCATTCAGTCCGCTCCAGAGCGAGTACGGAGAATAACCGGTGATGGCGTCGTTCATCTTGATGCCCGCAAGGTAAACGTCCTGGGCCTCGCTGTTGAAGCCTCTGGTCTTGAACCTTATGGACGAGAAGTTGTAGCCAGCCTGGTTGTTGAACACGTCATTCTGGCCGTAGAGGATGGTAGGGCTGTCGTCGTATCCGGAGTCCTCCAGGTCATAGTCTGCGTGTTCTTCGTCCGAAGTGGTTTCGTTCTGGCGGATTATAGGGTAGACAGAAATGGTGAACATGTCTTTCACCGTTCCTTTTACTACCGTCACGTTCACTCTTGTGGTAACATAGTTGTCCGCTGCTATCACCAAAGTGTAAACTCCGTCTTTAAGGCCGGTAATCAAAAAGTTTCCGTCCGAATCCGTGTTTGCAGTGGCAACACGTTCTCTCGCTTGGGTAACGAGCATCAGTCTCGCGTCAAAGATCGGAGACCTGTCTGTCCTGTTGATTACCGTTCCCTTAACGCCGCCGGTAGGTGTCTGGGCCCAGGCTAAGGCCGAGCACATCAATACGGCAAAAATCAGGGAAATTTTCTTTAGCATATCTTTAATTTTTATTTGTTACAACTATATAGGTAGGGTAGTGGTCGCTGAATCCTCCCACAAATGCACCGTTGGAGAAAGTTCTGAAAGGCACGTCTTTGTACTGGCCTTCTTCTGTGGCCATCCAAGGCTTGTGGAAAATCCTTCCGAAGAATTTCTTCCTCACGATAGGTATTATCCTCAATGTGCCTTCCGGGGCTTTTGCAAGATTATGGTTAACCAGCAGGATATCGTAGATATTCCACGCTCCCTGATAAGCCAGGGAACCGTATCCTGCCTTCAGCATCGAGAGGAACGGAGAAAAGAAATCTCCATCTCCCACATCCTCAATGTTTTCCTTTCCGTGCATAAAGACGGTCATGCTCTCGTCGTCGGGATTGTCGTTCATGTCACCCATTACAACAATCTTGATTCCCGGGAACTCTTTCATCAGCTCTTCAGATCTCTTGTAGATGATTTCAGCTCCGCGGCTCCTGAGGTCTCCGCCCTTGCCTCCGATTCTGGAAGGCAGGTGGGCTACGAAGAAGGCGAACATCTCGCCTCCCAGAAGGCCTCTTACCATCAGTATGTCTCTGGTCCGGAAATTTGCTTTTTCCGTGGAATCCATATCAAATACAATGGCTTCGGAATTGAAGTTGAAAGGGAGGCTCTCTTCGTCCAGAACCTCGAACTTTCTCGGCTGGTACAGCAGGGCTACGTCAACGCCTCTGTTGTCCGGTCCGTCGAAATGGGCTATCATATAGCCGGCATCAGCAATCTGCGGATCGTTGACCAGATCTTCCAGAACGTGCCTGTTCTCAATCTCGCTCACTCCCAGCACCGCGTGATAGACATGGTTCTCTTCTTTCATGGCTTTGATCACCTTTGCCATGTTGTGGATCTTTTTCTGGTACTTGACGTCGGTCCACTCGTTCAGGCCGTCAGGCAGATACTCAAAGTCGTTCTTGCCGTCGTCGTGATAAGTGTCAAACAGATTCTCCAGATTGTAGAATCCTATGACGTATGTCTTTACCTTGTTCTGCGCTAAGCAGTTGCTGGATATCACCAGCAAAGAGCCCAGAATTATATATGTAAGCAGTTTCTTCATAATTGTCATTTTTACCACCAGTAAGAAACTTTGGTAGGGTCTTCAGCCTCCACCTTGTCAGAAACATCCTTTCCGGCAACTTTAATCAGGTTCGGGAAAAGGTCCAGCCCGATCTTGGCCTCCAGAGCGTCTATGCTCATCACGATATCGGTCTTGGTCTTGTCTATGTTGGAAAAGCTGTAAGACTTGTGCTCAAAATACATGGCCAGACCCATATAATCGTTGTATCCGATGGTGCTGTTTTTCTTGTAGCGGAGCACGGCCTTGTAATAGGCCACAGGAACCGTAACGGCCTTTCCGTTGTTGTCGTAGGCTTTCTTGGAGCTTCCTTTTGTGATGCAGCCGGTTACCACGTAAAGCGTGTCGCAGGTTGTGGACCATCCTCTCACCAAGCTTTCTGCCGTAGCCCAGATCTTGCCGTTGAAGGCATTCATCTGAGGGGTCATGTTGGTGAAGTAGAAAGTCTTTACGTTTTCAGCGTAGGTGAGCCTGTCTGCGCTCGGGAGCTGATGGCCTCTGTCGTAGCTTCCTTTGTATGCCGAGAACAGTGTAGGCTGCTCGGCTGAAGTCAGCTTAGGGTCATAGTCCCAGTTGTCTGTCCTGCTGCCTGAACCAATGAGTCCTTTGTTCAGCGGATAAGCCACCCAGTTTGCAACCTGGTCAGTGGCGCTCCAGTCATAGGAGAAGCTTCTAAGGCTCTTGCCCGTCAAATTGTGATAAACAAACTTGTGTCCCGTTCCCGTCAGAAGAGCAGGCAGTTCCAGCCATTCAGGGTTAGAAACAACAGGTGTGCTTTCCTTTCCTTTCTGAGTCAAAGTTGCAGTAGCGCTCTTTCCCGAGCAAACCAAAGTAATGGTTGCCTGCCTAGGAGAAGAAGATGTGTTTTCTTCGTAATTGACAGAAGTCGTGGCATTTCCGCTGCCGCTTGTCTGGCTGAGTTTCAGCCAGGTGGCAGAGGAGCTGAGAGACCAGCTCCCTGTTGCGGTAATGTTTACGAACTGGCTGCCCTTGGCTGCCTCCACTGTAGCAGACTTGAATGCAACGTTCACCACAGCATCAGGCTTGACAGGGTCTGAACCCTTGCTGCCTCCGCCTCCGCCGCAGGCTGCCGCCAGCAGCAAAGTTGCCGCCAGCGACATCGCGAGCAGTATGTTTCTGGTAGTTTTCACGTTATTCAAGTTCTACAGTCAGTTTCTTTACTCTAACCTGCCCGTTGAAAGCCTGCGCAATCCACGGAGCCCCGGCCGTTCCCGTCCACGTGATTGTGGTGCCGGAAGCCGTAGCCGTTCCGGTGGCAGGGGAAATAACTGGCATGTCTGATGTATTGCTGGCTCCTGTAGTCTCAAGAACCACTTTCTTGATCTTCTTGCTCTGGTCCAGAGGCTCGATAACAAGCACTGATTTCTTGTAAATCCTTATGTGGTCTTCGTTTGCAGTTACCGGAGTAGAAGTGCTCTCATGCTTGTAGTAAGCTACTTTTATATTGGTTGTGTCTGTTGCGTAGAAGCCTGCTCCGTAAGTGTTGTCAGTTTCAGCATACCACTTCTGATACTTGGAGCCTACATTCCAGACAATGCCGTCGCCGGTATCGTCTCCACCTGTAGGGTCGTCGTCTCCGCCCGGATCAGGATTGTCTCCGTCAACTCTTTCGTAGAGTTCAGGCATTAGGGCTCCGTCCTGGGCTGAGTCGTAAACTCCCCAAGAAGAGTGGGTTGTACTGTACTGCATGTACTTGTTGTTGGAAACATTCACGATTCCCATTCCCTGGTTCCACTGGCTTACATTCCAGTACTGGCCTTCGGTTGGGTTAGCGTCTACGTTGCAGCTGGTGAAGGTTCCTTTCATGAAGAGATATCTTCCGTCTTTCTGCTTGATCTTGTAAGAAGTAGTTGTTGATCCGGCAACAGATGCCTCTTCAAATACAAACTCATTGGCGTCTGTGGTCAAGGTGATTTCGTCATTGACTGCATTCACCTCAACCTTAGGCAGATAGCCGTATGTCTTGTTGGAAGGAACAGGACCTGCTGCCACCTTTCCGTCTGTGGTGACAATCAGATAAGCCTTTCCGCTGGTTATCCTCTGAACCTTCTTGTATTTGTATTCCTGTTCAGGAACCGGAGGAGTGTCATCGTCAAGGATAACGCCACGTTCGAAGTCTATGCTTGTTCCAGCCTCCTCTGATACAACTACCTTGAAGTCGTCAAGACGGTATGCGCTGGCTACGTCTGCCTGGATGCGGAAGAACAGCTTGTCCGTTCCCTGAGGTACTGTAATTACGGTTGAAGCCTCGTCCCATCTTCCGCTCTTCAGCCCGTTAGGGAAGGTGTATGTAAGCTCTACCCACTTGATAGTGTCTTTTGCTACATATACGTGGAATTCCTGAGGGTTGAAGTTGCTGTCACCCTGGTTTACATATTTCTCGCTTCCGAATGTGATCTTGTAGTTAGCCTGATCGGCGATGGTGGCAATCTCCTTGATCTTGAACATGCCGTCTGCTCCGAAGAACAGGTTGTTCACTCCGGAACCTGCATAGTCTGAATATGAGCCGTCAGAAGCGCTGTTGGCCCTTACTGTGATGCCCTTGTTGTAATATGTAACATTGGCTGCGCCTTCGCCCTCGTGGTTGATCCAGCAGTCGCTCTGGTCTGTAAATGGCCAGCTGGTTCCGCTTCCGTAGGTCTGCGTAGCCTTGCTCTTGTCAAAGTTGTTGTAGTAAACCACGGTGCCGCCTGCAGAGCCTCCGTCAGGATTGATTCCGTTTTCAAAGTCGAGAGGAGTTCCTGCCTTGGTAGATACACCCAGGTTCACGTCATCCAGACGGTAAGCGCTGGCAATATCTACCTTGTAGTAAATGCAGAGGGTAGTAGTGCCTTCCGGAATTGTGAATACGGAAGTGGCCTTGTCCCATCTGCCGTCTTTGTATCCGTTAGGGAATTCGTATTCGATTTCCACCATGTGGTCAGGGTCAGAGCCTACCCATACGTGGAACTCGGCAGGGTTGAAAGTGGAAGAACCATTGTTGAGATACTTTTCTGAACCGAAGCTCAGCTCATAGTTCACGCCCTTTCCGGTAATGTCTATGTTCGCGATCTTGAACGCTCCCTTAGAGCCGAAGAACATGTTGTTCATTCCGGAACCCTCATAATCTGAATAGTTTCCGTTGGAGTTGCTGTTGTTCCTGATACTGAGACCGCTAGTTGTATAGGTAATGTTCTCAATACCTGAACCCTCCTCGTTCTTCCAGCAGTCGCTCTGGTCTGTGTAAGGCCAGCTGGTGCCGGTGCCGTAGGTCTGGGTAGCGGCTTCCTTGTCAAAGTTGTTCCTGTAGATTACAAGGTCTTCAGGATCGCCCCATTCTCCTTTCTGCTTGACAGTAATGGTCTTGTAGTCGTAGTCCATAGAAACCTTGAACTCTGTGGTCCTGTCGAACGAGTCGTTGCTAAGCACGGTAACCGTGATAACCTGCGGCTCGGTTGTGGCAAGTCCGTAAGAAGGGAATACATCGATCCACTCCTCGTCGTAGTCGATATGCCAAAGTCTGTTGCAGGAGAGGGTGAAGGTCTGTGAAGACGCTCCGGCCTCAAATACCAGAACAGCATCAGAAGAAATGCCATCAAGATCGATGTATGGCATGTCCTGATGGTCTTCCTGGGCACAGCCGGCAAACATCAGCGCGCCGAATGTGATCGTCAGAAGTAATGCTTTTAGTCTCATAAGTGTGTGTTGTTATAATTTGTATATCTATTTTTTCATTAGTATTTCCTTCAGTTTCTGCATGCCCACCGTAGCCTTTTCCTTGATATGGGTGAATCTGGCGGAAGAGGCCACGTCTTTAGGGTCTATTAGGTAAATCTCGGCCCCGCTCCTGGCATAGTGAACCAGGCCGGCTGCAGGATATACTGCAAGAGACGTACCTATTATTATCATAATGTCTGCCTTCTGGGTGGCGGCTGCAGCCTTCTCCAGTTCCGGAACAGCTTCCCCAAACCAGACTATGTGAGGCCTGAGCTGCTCTCCCCCGGAGTCTTTGTCTCCGAGGTTTATGTCGTTGTAGCCTATATCTTTGGCTGAATAGTAGTCTGAATACTCTCCGCGGGCCTTGGTCAGCTCTCCGTGAAGGTGAATAATGCGAGTGGAACCCGCTCTCTCGTGAAGATCGTCTATGTTCTGGGTGGCAACGGTTACCTCATACTCCTTTTCCAGCTCGGCCACAATCTTGTGGGCCAGGTTCGGCTCTCTGGTCTTGAGGTCTCTGCGCCTCTGGTTGTAGAAGTCAAGCATAAGGGCCTTGCGTCCGTAGACATACCAGCTGTCGTAGGTGGCAACTTCCTCTACAGGGTAATTTTCCCACAGCCCGTCGCTGTCTCTGAAAGTCTTGATGCCGCTTTCAGCGCTTATTCCCGCTCCGCTCAGAACTACTATCTTTTTCATATATGTGTCGTTTTACTGGTCGTTGAAGAAATAATTCTTGAACCACAGCTTGAGAAGGGAGTCGTTGAATTCAATGGTGTTCTTGGACACGAAGGTGACAACTTCCTTCTTTGTGAGAGCCTCCTTGAGCCTGTTTACGTTGGCCGACGAGTTGAGGCCGTACTTTTCCAGCACTTCTGTCTTGGAGAAGCGCCTTTCCCCGTCCAGGATGGCCCTTATAAGCTGCAGCTGATGGGTGCTCAGCCCGTATATTGTGTTGTGGAGTTCATAGTCATACATCTTCAGAAGATGCTGTATGCTCCTGTGGATAATGTCCTGGTCCAGTGTCTTTTCGGTCAGAAGGTAGCAGATCTCGGCCAGGTGCTGGGCATACCACGGGTCTCCTTCCAGGGTGTCAAATACAAGGAGAGCGTCTTTCATTGAGACTTCCTTTCCTCCCTGGCTGAAGCATTTGATTATGAACTCGGCGAAAACTTTCCTGTTGATTGGCTTGACTGGTATTTCGGTGACGATGTTGCGGAAGAAATGCATTTGTTCAAAGATGGAGTACATGGCATTTCTCTTGTCTCCCGTAATAATCAGCGACACGTCTTTAGCCTCGGCAAAGGCGCTCTCGAGCATTCCCAGAACCTTCATAGGCTTGTCGAAAAGCAGAATGTCCTGGAACTGCTGGAAATACAGCACCAGATGCTTTTTCTTGACGTGGGCCAGGGATTGAGGGTACTTCAGAAGGGCTTTTACCTGCTTGTCGGTCAGAGGCTGCTTGGAAGAAGGTTCAATGTTTATGCCCTTGAGGCAGGTGGAGAAGGTCTTCTGCTCCTCCTGCGGCTCAAGCAGGACTTTTGAAACTTCCCGGGCCAGCTTCCTTAGGAGCTTGTCCAGATGGCGGATGTTGAAAAGATCCAGCTGGCAAACAACAATTCCTTCAGCCTCCAGGTCCATTCCCTTGAGGGCATTATGGACTATAGACCTCTTCCCGATCTTGGGAGGACCGTACAAAAGAGCGTTCTTATGGGCCGAAATGAGCTTCTGGAGCTTGGCGACCTCTTTTTCTCGGCCGACAAACCTCATTCCGGTGACAATACCGTTATACTCAAATGGCGACAGGTAATTCATATCGAATTATTAACCCATAAGCGCACAAATTTAGTGAAAAATTTTGTTTTTTCCTTCTAAATACACTACTTTTGCCTCCCCAAATGAAAGAAGGCAGTGGAGCTCGTTATAAGAGCCTGCAAGTCAGGCCGCTTGCTGTCAAAACCAAAATGTGTTTTATTTATGTACGCAATTGTAGACATTGCTGGTCAGCAGTTTAAGGTAGAGGCAGGGAAGAAAATCTACGTTCATCGTCTTGCAGACGAGGTAGGTTCTACCGTTACCTTCGACAAAGTTTTGCTGACAGACAACGACGGAGCGGTTACAGTCGGAACTCCGTATGTAGAGGGTGCAGCCGTTAAGGCAAAGGTACTTGAGCACCTCAAAGGTAACAAGGTTATCGTTTTCAAGAAGATCGCCCACAAGGGCTTCGACAAGAAGAACGGTCACCGTCAGTATCTTACTAGACTGGAAATTGAATCAATAGCTTAAAGTAAAAAGTTATGGCACACAAAAAAGGTGTAGGTAGTTCCAAGAACGGCCGTGAATCACAGAGCAAAAGACTGGGTCTGAAGATATTCGGAGGCCAGGAATGCAAAGCCGGCAACATTCTGGTTCGCCAGAGAGGTACAGTTCACTATCCGGGCAAGAACGTGGGAATGGGTAAAGACCATACTCTTTTTGCTTTGACAGACGGAATTGTCACCTTCAAAGTGAAGGCTGAAGGCAAGTCCTATGTATCGGTACTTCCTAAGGAAGAGGCAAAGAGCTAATCCCGGGTTTTACCGAATAGTTTGAATCTGAGAGGCGTCCTTTGCATTTGCCAGGGCGCCTTTTGTTTTGAAACACGATTTAACAACATATTTATATGCTTGAACTTAAAATATTGCGCGAAAAGCCTGAGTTTGTTATCGAGAGGCTTGCAGTAAAGAACTTTGACGCCAGAGAGATTGTTGGCAAGATACTGGACATCGACTCTCAGAGGCGCAGCATCCAGACTCAGCTGGACGCCAACCTGGCCCAGCAGAACAAGGCCGCCAAGAGCATCGGGGCTCTGATGAAGGAAGGAAAGAGGGAAGAGGCCGAGGCTGCCAAAAAAGAGGTGGCTGAGCTTAAAAATTTCTCAGCCGAGCTCCAGCAGAAGCTGGATTCCCTGCAGAAAGAGCAGCTTGAGAACCTGGTGCTTCTGCCGAACTTGCCTTGCGCACTGGTTCCTGAGGGAAAGACAGCCGAGGACAACGTTGTTGTTAAAGAAGGCGGACACAAGGCCGTTCTTCCTCCAAACGCAAAGCCTCACTGGGAACTGGCAAAGGATCTTAACATCATAGACTTTGACCTGGGCGTAAAGCTTACAGGAGCGGGATTCCCTGTATATATAGGTAAAGGAGCAAAGATCCAGAGGGCTCTGATTTCCTATTTCCTGGACCGCAACACCAAGGCCGGATACCTGGAAGTTCAGCCGCCGCTGGTAGTGAACGAAGATTCCGCCTTTGCAACCGGCCAGCTTCCTGACAAGGGAGAGCAGATGTACTTCGTAGGCCTGGACAAGTTCTACATGATTCCTACAGCCGAGGTTCCGGTTACCAATATTTACAGAGACTGCATAGTTCCTAAGAAGAACTTCCCTATAAAGATGACGGCCTACACCCAGTGCTTCAGGCGCGAAGCCGGATCTTACGGCAAGGACGTGAGGGGTCTGAACCGCCTGCACCAGTTCGACAAGGTGGAAATCGTGCAGCTGGCTCTTCCGGAAGAGTCTTACGCAGCCCTTGACGGAATGGTCGCTCACGTGGAGTCTCTGGTACAGGAGCTCGGTCTGCCATACAGGATTCTCCGCCTTTGCGGAGGTGACATGAGCTTTACCTCGGCCATTACCTATGACTTTGAGGTTTACAGCCAGGCCCAGGGCCGCTGGCTGGAGGTCAGCTCCGTTTCCAACTTCGAAACCTACCAGGCCAACCGCCTCAAGCTCAGGTATAAAGACGATGACGGCAAGATGAAGCTAGCCCACACTCTGAACGGCAGCTCTCTGGCTCTTCCTCGTATCCTGGCATCCATTCTTGAGGACAACCAGATGGAAAACGGCAGGATCAGGGTGCCTGAATGCCTGAGGGAATTCACCGGATTCGACTACATAGATTAATCTGTCTTCGTTGATAAGATAAATTGTGTTATCTTTGGTCGCGATGACTGAAAGCAAGACAATATTGGGAATAGACCCCGGAACCAGGATTCTTGGTTTTGGGGTTGTTTCCGTAATAGGCAAGAAGCCCAAGCTCAAGGAACTGGGGGTAATAAACCTCAAGAAAGAGGAGAGCCATTTTCTTGTGCTTCAGAGGATTTTGCTGGAGGTTAGCAAGCTTTTGCGCAAGTACAAGCCGGACGTGATGGCCATAGAGGCTCCTTTCTACGGCAAGAATCCGCAGACCATGCTCAAGCTCGGAAGGGCCCAGGGCGCGGCCATAGCCGCCGGATTGCTCAAGGACATACCTATATATGAATATGCTCCAACCAGCGTCAAGCTGGCCGTAACGGGCAAGGGTTCGGCTTCCAAGGAGCAGGTGTCGGCCATGGTCCAGAGCATTCTGAGCTTCAACTGCGACGTCAAGTACCTCGATGCCACAGACGCTGTAGCCATTGCGCTGTGCCACCATTACACCCAGTCCAGCATAGCCGGCAAGAGCGCTTCCGTGGATGTTCTGCTGAGCCTTTCTCCTTCATCGGTGAAAAAAGGATCGGCCACCAGCATGAGGGTAGGAAAAGGCGGTCTGGAGAATATAAAAAGCTCCGGACACAAGGCCAGCTGGAACGATTATGTGAAGTCAAACCCCGGCAGGACGATACGCAGCGTAAAAAGCACTAAAAAATAGACGGCACGATTTTACTTTCAGGTAGTTATCTTGTCTAAACATGCGTAATTCGATTTTATGAAAAAGATATATACAATCCTTCCCTTGGTCATAATCGCCCTTCTGATGGGCCTGACAAGGGGTTATTCCCAGAACAAGCTTAAAGTAATGGTTCTGGACAGTGCTTCCAAGGCACCTGTTGAATTTGCAACAATGTCCATCAAGTACATCGGAGAGGCTCAGGCCAAGCGCTACGCCCTGACAGACTCTACCGGTGTTGCCATAATCCCGAGCGCTCCAGTGGGAAGGGCCAATGTCCTTATCGAATGTGTGGGCTACAGGCAGCATACGCAGGTGTTTGACGTGCATAAGGGCATGAATGACATGGGAACCGTTTACCTGAACGGCCAGAATACTCTTCAGGGCATCGTGGTGAGTGCAGCCGGAAACCAGATTGTAGTCAAGAAGGATACCATAGAATACAATGCCTCTTCTTTCAAGACCAACGAGACCGATATGCTGGAGGAGCTTTTGAAGAAGCTGCCAGGCGTGGAAATCGACTCGGACGGCAAGATCACCCAGAACGGAAAGGAAATCACCAAGATAATGATAGACGGAAAGGTCTTCTTCATGGATGACCCTCAGCTGGCCTCCAAGAACCTTCCGGCAAAGATTATCGAGAAGGTGAGGGTGGTTGAGCGCAAATCTGACGAGGCCCGCTTTACCGGCATCGACGACGGAGAGGAGGAAACCGTTCTCGACCTCAGTCTCAAGAGAGGTATGGCTGACGGATGGATCGGAAACGTGGGCGGCGGCTACGGTACCGAGAAGAGATACGAAGGATCTTTCATGGTTGGCCGTTTCACTCCTAGGGTTCAGCTCAGCTTTATCGGCAATGCCAACAATACCAACAACCGCGGATTCAACGATATGGCAGGAAGCATGATGAGCGTGATGATGTCCGGCGGCGGAGGAAACATGATGGGCGGCGGCGGAGGAGGCCGTGGCGGATTCTCCTGGACCGGAAACGGAATCACCGCATCCAAGATGCTCGGATCCAACCTCAACTACCAGTCCCAGAACAAGAAACTCAAGGTCAACACCAGTTACCTTTTCTCGACTTCAAACAAGGATGTCCTTGAGACCAAGGACCGTACCACCATACTGTCAGAGACTCTGAACCAGAACAACTGGTCTGACGGAAAGCAGAATACCTCGACTCAGGGCCACAGGTTCGACAGCGAGATAGAATACAATCCTACAGATGCGACCTCATTCGTGTTCCGTCCTTATCTAAGAGTGGGAAGCGGAGATTTTGACCAGAGGAACAGCTTCTACACCCTTCGTGGGGCGGATTCCACCAACCGTGGATTCAACTCCTCATTCGGTGACAACAATTCTCTCCAGGTAGGTGGAAGGCTTATGTGGAGGCAGAGACTGTGGAAACCAGGCAGAACCCTCACTTTCAGGGTCAACTACGCCTTCTCCAACAACTCTTCGGACGGTTTCAACATCTCCGAGACCAATTATTTCAACGAAGGCATCATAAGCAGGGTAGACGGAATCAACCAGGGATACCACCAGAACCAGAGATCCAACCAGTTCGGATTTGCCGGAACCTACACCGAGCCTCTGGGAAAGAACTACTTCATCCAGGGTTCATACCGCTACAGTCTCAACCATTCCAACGCTGTAAAGGAGACCAATGACTACGATCCTGTAACCGGCACATATTCAATCCACAACGACGAATATTCAAGCCGCTATACAAGTGACTTCCAGAATCAGAGGGCGGAGATCGCCTTGAGGAAGCAGGAGGAGAAATATAACTTCATGTTCGGTTTCAGCGCCTCTCCTTCAAAGACCACAACAATCGGAAGGGGAAGGGATACCTCTTATTCCGTAACCAACTTTTCTCCAAGCGCCAGACTGGACTACAGGATTTCCCAGGACAGGTTCCTCAGGCTCTCCTATTGGGGAAGAACCAACCAGCCGTCTCTGAACCAGCTGCTTCCTATTCCTGACAACTCCAACCCGTTGTACGTTCAGGAAGGAAACGACAAGCTGAACCCTTCGTTCTCCCACCGTATCGGCGGAGAGTACAGGACCAACAACCGCAAGAACTTCAGTTTCTTCGGGTTCAACCTGGAGACCACCTACACGACAAAGAGCATCATCAACCAGAAGAGATATGACGAGGACGGAGTCCAGCACAGCAAGTACATAAATGCCGACAAGGGAATCTATAATTTCTCCGGCGGAATCTTCTACAATTCCAAGATAGCCAAGAGCGACTTCACGGTAAATGTATTCTCAAGGTTCAGCTTCGGCAACGGAATCAGCTATGTTGCAACCGCTGGAGACTTTGCCGAGAACGAGACCAAGAGTATCAATGTGAACCTCAACCTCAGCCTTACATACAGGATAGACAACTTTGAGGCAAGAATCGGTGGCGGTACCAACTTCCGCAATGCCTGGTACAGCGTAAAGAGCCTGGACGACGTGCAGACCTGGAACAACAGGGTTACTGCCAGCGTCAACTGGACATTCCTGAAGACCTTCAACATCACCACAGACATTACCCGCAGGTTCTACAACGGTTATTCTTCAGGGTACGGACAGAGCCAGACCATCTGGAACGGCGAGGTTTCCAAGACCTTCTTCAGAAACGCGTTCACCTTCAAGGTAAGGGTCTACGATATTCTCAACAAGTCCAGGAATACATATAGGAATACTTCCGAGAACTATTTTGAGGATGTCACCAACAATACCCTTGGCCGTTATCTGATGTTCACGCTCACTTACCGCTTCGGTTCATTTGGCGGAGTGAATATGCGTGATGTAAGACGCGGCGGCGGTCCTGGCGGATGGGGCCCTCCAGGCGGCGGAAGAAGAAGATAGAATGAAAGCTTCCATCGGGATATTAAGAATCATCCCCCTCATCGTACTTATGCTGTATGGTGGGGGGAATTTTCTATTTGCCCAGAACACTTTAAAAGCCATTGTTCTGGACAGCGCCACTCGTGCCCCGATAGAAGCCGCGTCGCTGAGCATCAAATACATAGGGGAGAAGAATCCCAAGCATTACGCCCTCACCGACACTTCCGGAAAAGCTGTCATACCCAAATTGCCCACCGGCAGGGGAGAGGTGAGAGTGGACTATGTGGGCTACAACTCGGTAATCAGGACTTTTGACGTCAAAAGGGGAGCAAATGACCTGGGCACAATCTATCTCTCCACCTCCAACACCCTTTCTTCCATAACTGTCTCGGCGACAGGGAACCAGATACTGGTAAAGCAGGACACCGTGGAATACAATGCCTCGTCTTTCAAGATAGAAGAGGCCGATATGCTGGAAGAGCTGATTAAGAAACTCCCGGGAGTGGAGATAGAAGACGGGAAGATCATAGCGGACGGCAAGGAAGTGAAGAAGATAATGATAGACGGCAAGACTTTCTTCATGGACGATCCGGCTCTGGCTTCCAAGAACATACCGGCCAAAATCGTGGAGAAAATCAGGCTTCTGGACCGCCAGAGCGACGAGGCCCGGTTTACCGGCATAGATGACGGCGAGGAAGAAACAGTGCTGGACCTGAGCCTTAAAAACGGTATTTTTGACAACTGGTTCGGAAACCTGGGCGGAGGCTATGGTTCCAGCAAGCGCTATGAGGGAGCTCTTTTGGCAGGAAGGTTTACCAACACCGCTCAGCTGAGCATTCTCGGCAATGCCAACAACACCAACAACGCCGGTTTCAAGGATATGGCGATGGATATGCTCACCTCCCTGGTGGGCAATACCGCCACGGGCAATGGCGTGACTGCCAGCCGCATGGCCGGAGCCAACTATAATTACGAGAGCAAAAACAAGAAGATCAAGACTCAGAACAGCTACCTCTATTCCACTTCAGACCAGGTGATTGAGCAGACAGTTGACAGGGTCTCCAGCCTCAGCGATGACGTCACTCAGTACAGCCACTCCCTCAATTCCAGCCGAAACAAGACTCGGGGCCACCGCTTTAACAGCGAGACAGTTTATTCCCCGAGCGAAAACACATCCTTCACTCTCAAGCCATCGCTTCAGATAGGCAGCGGAGATTTCTCAAGAGGAAGGAATTTCTCAACGCTCCGCAATTCAGACTCCACCAACCGGGGCACAAGCTCTTCCTTCGGCGACAACAATTCCTCGAAAGGAGCTGTTACATTTGTATGGAGGCAGAGGCTCGGAAAGCCGGGCAGAACCATGGCTCTTGTGCTCAACTATAATTTCTCCCGCAACACGGCAGACGGCACCAACCAGTCTTCAACGTCGTATTTCAACAGCAGCGGGGAAATCAGCCGCACAAAAGAGGTAGACCAACTCTACCACCGCAAAAACACAAGCGACGGTTACGCGGTGTATATCACTTATACAGAGCCTCTTGGCAAAAACTATTTCCTTCAGCTGGCTCACCGCAGCGCAAAGAGCCATTCCACCACGCTCCGCAACACTTTTGACTATGACCCTGAAACCGGAAAGTACGACATCCCGGACGAGGACCAGACCAGGGACTACAAGGGAGACTTTACCACCAGGCGCTACGAGTTAAGTTTCCGCAAGCAGGAAAAGCATTATAACTTCATGCTCGGGGCATCGCTCCAGCCTTCAAAAACCGAGAGCACGGGCAGGGGAAAGGACACTTCCTACACGGTGTGCAACTTTGCCCCTACAGCACGGTTCATCCACCGCTTCGACGGCAGTCGCTATCTCAGGGTGACATATCGGGGAACAACTTCCCAGCCTTCTTTGAACCAGCTTCTTCCAATCAGAGACAACAGCAATCCTCTCGTCATCCAGGAAGGCAACGACCACCTGAATCCGTCCTTCACGCACAATCTGGACACCGAGTACCGCACCGGAAAGCGCAACCGCTACCGCTGGTTCAGCGTAACATTCAGGGGAAAATACACCACCAACAGCATCATAAACAAGAAGACCTATACTGCTGACGGAGTGCAGATGCGCCAATACATAAATTCAGACAAAGGCATTTACAGCATGGACCTGAGGCTGATGTACAACTACCGCATACCTGAGACTGACCTGTACTGGAACCTGTGGAGCCGCTCCGCCTTGAGCAACGGAATCAGCTTCCTTAAAAACGGCGACCAGTTTGAGGAGAACCAGACGACCAACATGAACCTGGGCCTTAGCAATAGGCTCAGCTACCGTGTGGACGATTTCGAGGCAACGGCTTCTTTAGCCCTGTCTTACAGGAGAACCTGGTATTCATCCCATTCGCTGGACAATCTGTCGCTCTGGACAAACCGCGCCTCGGCATCTGTCAACTGGACAATAGACAAGACCTGGAATATATCCTCAGACTTCAATTACCGCTTTTTTATCGGATATTCAGAGGGTTACGGCAAGTCCCAGACCATCTGGAACGCCTCCGTTTCAAAGACTTTCTTCAGGAAAAAGATGACGGCAAGAGTAAAGGTCTATGACATTCTCAAGTCCAACAAGGCGGTTTCCAGGACAAACGCTGAAAACTACTATCAGGACACGCGCAACAATACTTTGGGCCGTTACCTGATGTTTACGCTTCTATATCGTTTCGGGATTTGATGTAATTCCTCATTTTCTCGATCAGGGCCTTCATATCCTCAGGAAGAGGGGAGTCGAAGTCCATCTGCTTTCCGGTGGTCGGGTGAACGAACCCCAGAGTCTTGGCGTGAAGCCCCTGCCTTGGCAGAATCTTGAAACAGTTCTCGATAAACTGCTTGTATTTGGTGAAAATGGTTCCCTGCAGAATCTTGTTGCCGCCGTAACGTTCGTCGTTGAACAAAGGATGCCCAAGATACCTCATGTGCACCCTTATCTGATGGGTTCTGCCGGTTTCCAGAATGCACTCTACCACAGTTACATAGCCAAATCTTTCCAGCACCCTGTAATGTGTTACGGCGTGCTTTCCCTTGTTAGGGTCCTTGGTTACGGTAAACCTCATCCTGTCAGATTCGTCGCGAGTGATATTGCCTTCAATTGTGCCCTCGTCCTGCTCCACGTTGCCCCATACTATGGCCACGTATTTTCTCTTTGTGGTGTGGTCGAAGAACTGCTTTGCCAGTTTCATCTGGGCTTCTTCATTCTTCGCGATGACAAGTATTCCAGATGTGTCCTTGTCTATCCTGTGAACCAGTATGCCGTTCTTTCCTCCCAGATGATAGGCCACGGCATTAACCAGCGTGCCTGAGAAATGGCCATGGCCGGGATGTACCACCATTCCGGCTTCCTTGTTGATTACCAGAACGTCATCGTCTTCGTAAATAATGTCGAGAGGAATGTTCTCCGGCCCTATGTCCCTTACTCTCTTCTCGTAAGGGAACACCAGGGAAATCTCGTCCAGCGGCTTTATCTTGTAGTTGGACTTTGCAATTTTCCCGTTCACACGTACATAGCCGGCCTCTACAGCCATCTGCACTCTGCTCCGCGATGTCTCAAACATTCTGGAGGTGATGTACTTGTCCAGCCTCATCATAGACTGGCCTTTGTCCACTATGAACTTGTAGTGCTCAAACAGCTCCTCTACATTCTCGTCTTCAGAGAATTCGGCGTCTGAGTCATATTCGGCACCCACGAGATTTTCATCAGGCAAGCTGCTGAGCTTGTCTGCCAGTTTCTTGACCGTATTTTTCTTCTTGGAAGAACCCATGGAACTTACAGTTCGATCTCGTCTTCGCTTTGATCGATGTCTTCCGCCTGCTGGTCTTCGCCGGCGTTTTCCGGAAGCTCTTCAACCTGGGTGTCCTTAGGCAGCGCCAGAGCGGAAGTGTCCTTTGCCTGATCCTTGGCCACCACGTTTTTCCTGTTGAGCTCGGCCAGTTCCTTGTTCAGGGTAAGGAATAGAGTAACTCCGGTTCCCATTCTTGCGGACTTGCCTATTGTAGGTTCCGGCTCCTGCCTGTAAACTACGGAGTTGAGAGTGTCTGCATAGGTCTTGACAGTAGCGTCGAAAAGAATCTTGTCTAGATTGAGGGAATTGTATGTGAGTTCGCTTTTTACTCTGTGATAAGGTACGGCAATCAGATTCGGGATCCTGGTCCAGCAGTTGTCGCCGCTAAGGCCGAGCGACAAGTCTATCTCGCTCTGGGCAGGAATGTCTGTTCCCGGAACCAGCGGCCTTCCCTTGTAGGACTGGCCCATTACGCTGTTGGTGGCAATGTCAGGCACATAGTTCAGCCTTCCCACCCTGAGGTTGGCGGCGGTCAGGTTGCTTTCGGCCTGCCTCAAAGAATAGCCCACAACGTCCGGAGCCTTTACCATCATCGGAACCAGGGAGTTGATGGTAATGAGGATGTTGCGGTTCTTCTTGACCTTTGATCCTGCGCTCGGGGTCTGCTTGATAACCTGTCCGGCATGCAGCTGAGGAATATACACCGAGTCTGTGATCTTTAGCCTCAGATGGCTCTTTCTGGCCAGCTTGTTGGCCTCGGAGATTGTCATGTTGGAGAAATCCGGCACCTCCAGTGTCTTGCCGTGCCTGGTTATACCCTTCAGAGCCCAGAACAGAAGCAGTACTGTAACAAAAGCAGCTGCCACTGCCAGTATCAGATGACCTAGCCACCAGTATTTCCTGGTGTTGTCCTTTGTGTTCTTCTTTGCCATAATGCACAAATATACAAAAATCGGCTGACCTGATGGCCAGCCGCACAAATCTCATCTCTGAAAACTGCTAGAATTAGAATCTGTCCTCAGATGAAACTGTCAGTTTTTTTCTTCCTCTGCGACGGCGTGCAGCGAGAACTCTTCTTCCGTTAGGAGTGCTCATTCTCTCTCTGAATCCGTGCTTGTTGCGTCTTTTGCGGATGGAAGGCTGGAATGTACGTTTCATATCTTTAAATCTTTATTATTTTCGTCAATTGGGCTGCAAATATAAGATTTATTTTCCAAAGACCAAAAATTTCTTGATTCACTTGATGAAAAGGACTTTCTTTTCCTGGAAGTAGTCTTCGGTGAACCAGTCTGATACGTCTTTCTGGAAGATTTGAGAAGGGCGGATCTTGCACTTTTTCTGAGCCTCGGCGATTTCCTGATCCAGGTCTCCGCCTTTTAGGTAGATGATTCCTTCCGTGTATTTGCCTTTTACCCACGGGATGAAGTTAGCCAGGGAGGTCACGGCTCTGGAGATTACAAGATCTGCTTTGATATCAACCTCTTCAGCCCTCTTGTGGAGAGTTGTGACATTTGTCAGGCCGATAGCATCGGCAACGGCCTGGGCCACTTTCACTTTCTTGCCTATGGAGTCCACCAGCAGGAACTTGGCCTCAGGATAGAGGATGGCTACAGGAATGCCCGGAAAGCCGCCTCCGCAGCCCACGTCCATAATGCAGATGTCTTTTTTAAGGTCCGGGAGGAACTCTTTCATGAACTTAGCCGCGGCAAGGCTGTGGAGCACGTGATGGGTGTAGAAGCAGTCCATATCCTTGCGGCTGATGACGTTTATCTTGGAGTTCCAGTCGAGGTACAGGTCTCCCAGAGCGTCAATCTGCGCCTTCTGCTCCTTTTTCAGGTCAGGGAAGTATCTGTATATTATCTGAGAATTCATTTGGCTTTCTTTTTGGCAGGAGTCTTTTTCTTGCTGACTCTCTTCTGGGCCAGCGGGCTGTCATGGAGTTTCTCGGCCAGGATGTCTTTACCCCTCTTTACCCTGACCTTGGTATTGGAAAGGGTGATTCCAAGCTCATCGGCAATGTCATCCAGCACGTAACCTTCTATGTAAAGGAGCATTACGCCTTTGTAAATGTCCGGAAGGCTATCTATGGCCTGCATCGTTTTTTCTATCTGCTGGCTGATTATCAGATTGTCTTCCGGAGTGTCTGAAGACAGGACGTTGCGGATTTCGTTACTGTCCTCGCTGGAGGCGGTATCATTGATGGCGTTGCGGCTTCGCCTGAGGAAATCGGTGAGGCAGTTGATGGCAATCCTGTAAAGCCAGGTGGAAAACTTGTACTTGGAGTCGTACGAATTGATGTTCATGAACGCCTTGTTGAAGGTGTCCATGCAGATGTCGTCAACCTCCTCGCTGAGCTCCTTCTTGATAGTGGAGAAGTTTCTCTGGATGAAGTTCTTCAGGGGAATGTAGTACTTGTCGAAAAGAATGGTGAAAGCCAAATCATTTCCCTGTTTTGCGTAAGTGATGAGCTGTTCCACGTCCATCATCACATACTCTCTGCTCTTAATGTGCTTCAAGCCAGTTTTTTCCATATCCGCATTCTGCTGTCAGTTCAACTTTGAGACGTGCCACGGCCTCCATCTCTTCCTTTGCAATCTTCATCACGATGTCTTTTTCATCCGCTGCGGCGTCAAACACCAGTTCGTCGTGCACCTGGAGAATCATCCGGCTCTTGAGATTCTCCCTCTCCAGCCTTTTAGCCACGTTTGCCATCGCGATTTTTATAATGTCTGCCGCGCTGCCCTGAAGCGGGGCGTTGACGGCGTTCCTTTCGTTGAATTTTCTCACATTGGCATTGCGGGAGTTTATGTCTTTAAGATATCTCCGCCTGCCGTAGAGGGTTTCCACAAAACCAGTCCTGTGAGCCCTGTCTATGTTTTCCTCTATGTATCTGCCAACTCCCGGATACATCCTGAAGTAGTTGTCTATGAATTCTTTGGCTTCCTTCACTCCGATTCCCATCCTTTCAGCCAGACCAAAAGAGGAAATGCCGTATATGATGCCGAAGTTCACGGTCTTGGCCCTTCTTCTCTGCTCGTCAGAAACGCTTTCCAGATCGGTTCCGAACAGTCTGGCGGCAGTGGCCCTGTGAACATCCTGTCCGCTGTTGAAAGCCGAGAGAAGATGCTCGTCGCCGCTGAAATGCGCCATCAGCCTGAGCTCAATCTGGGAATAGTCAGCGCTTACGATGAATCCGTCCGGATCTGACGGCACAAAGGCCTTGCGGATCTCCCTTCCTCTTTCCGTGCGGATAGGGATGTTCTGGAGGTTAGGATTGTTGGAAGACAGCCTTCCTGTAGCTGTAAGGGCCTGGTTGAAAGTGGTGTGTATCTTTCCGTCTCGCCTGTCTATCATCTGCGGCAGAGCGTCTATGTAGGTGGAAAGCAGCTTCTTGAGGTTGCGGTATTCCAGAATGTCCGCAATGATGGGATGGCTGCCCTCTATAGACCTGAGAGTCTGCTCGTCGGTAGGGTAATTTCCCCTTACGCTCTTTTTGATGTCTGAACTTACCTTGAGCTTTTCAAACAGAAGTTCTCCTATCTGCTTTGGCGAAGAAAGGTTAATGCCGGGATCTGAGGCGAGCTCCTTTGCCTTGGCCTCAATTTCATTCATCTGCGACGTGAGGACCTTGCTGTATTCCTTGAGCTGGGCCGTATCTATCTTCACGCCGTAGAATTCCATCAGGGCAAGAGTTCCCACAAGCGGCATCTCTATCTTTTCATAGAGATTGGCCACTTCTTTCATCATCTTGTTTTTCAGGCAGATGTAAAGAAGGCATTCCTTGGCCGCCGCCTCGTCTGAAGCCGGGTCATCCTGAGGAATATCGGAGAACAGGTCTGCTTGAGCGTCTTCTTTTTCCCCTCCCGTGAAATCTGAAATGTCCAGCCCGAGCTGCTGCTTGATAACAAACGAAGCCGAGTGGCTGACTTCCGGATTAATCAGGTAGTGGAGAATCTCTATGTCGTAAAGCTTTGAATGAGCAAATGCCTTCACCAGTTCCTCCGGATTGCCAGAGGCCTGAGCCAGATTTCTTATGGCTTCTTTCAGGCTGCAACCGGTCTTGGCTATGGCTGTGTCTTTCAGTATCTCGATAATCTCATCTGTTACCTCTCCGCAATAGGCTATTCCTGAAGGAGCCTTGTCTGAATGAGAGTCATCCTGAGCAGCCAGAATAATCCTGAGGCCGCTTTCCGGGTGGAGAATCTTCAGCGATACCTCGCCGTTTTTCAGGGCGGCTTCTTTCAGCTTTGAGGCCGGGCCCATTGCAATGGCCGGAACCTTAGTCTTCTGCGGTTCGTTCTCTTTTTCAGGAACATAGCTGTTGAAGTAGTTGCCCTTGGCAGGAACCTCGTCTGCCGGAAAATCATCTTCCGGAAAGTCGTCAGACGGAAAATCTTCGCTGGCGGGAGCTGCTGTTCCAAAAGCCGGAATCATTTTCTTGAGCGACGTGAACTCGAACAGGGAGAAAATGTTGTCCACGGCTTTCTCGTCTGCCGGTGAAACTGCTATATCGCCGAGAGATACAGGCAGCTGTATGTCTGTCTTGATGGTGACAAGAAACTTGCTCATGTCCAGATGCGGAGCTGCATCCTTGATTTTCTCCTGCTGCTTTGCCGGAAGCTCGTTCAGATGTGAAAGCAGGTTGTCAAGGGTTCCGTAAGTTCCTATCAGCTTCTTGGCTCCCACTTCTCCGATTCCTTTCACTCCCGGAATGTTGTCCGAGGCATCGCCCCAGATGGTGAGTATGTCTATGACCGACTTCGGGTCTTGGATTCCGTAATAGGCGCAGATCTTCTCCTTGTCCACGATATCCACCTCGGTGGCAGAGCCTTTAGGAAACTTGTACTGGAAAATGTTGTCATCTATCAGCTGGCCGTAGTCCTTGTCGGGAGTAACCATATAGACCTGGTCCTGAGGGGAAGCCCACTGCTTTGCCATTGAGCCTATTACGTCATCCGCTTCAAAGCCTTCCATTCCCAGGGCTGGAATGTTCAGCGCCTTGAGGATTTCTCTGAGCGGCTCCAGAGCGTCCACCACAAGTTCCGGTGCCGGCGGACGGTTGGCCTTGTATTCCTTGTAAACCTTGTGGCGGAACGTGTCGCCGTGCAGGTCGAATGCCACTGCCAGATGGGTGGGATGTTCCTTGTTTATCAGCTCCAGCACCATCTTGGTAAACCCGTAGAGGATGGAAGTGTCTATCCCCTTGGAATTTATCAAAGGGTGGCGCATGAACGCATAATACATCCTAAATATCTGCGCGTGTCCGTCTATGAGGAATATCTTATTCATACATTGTCTTGAGCGTACCACTCGGCACAGCTCTTTTCAGTTTCCCAGAGCTTTACGCTATAGAGGCTGATGCCCTCAGGCAGCATTCCAGAGATTATTTCTGCAAAGTGGATAGCAAGCATTTCGCTGGTAGGCTGGAAATCAACAATAACCACATTGCCGTAAACTTCCTGGATTTCAGAAGCCAGCTTTGCTCCACGGCTCATGACCAGCGCGTGGTCAAATATGTCTATGATGTTTTCGCCCACTATCTTTTTCAGGTCTGTAAAGTCTATGACCATACCTTTCTTGGGAGAATTCTCTTTCTCAACAGGTTCTCCTATTACGGTAACTGCCAGGCGGTAGGAGTGGCCGTGGATGTGGCAGCACTTGCCGTCATATCCTTCCAGGGCGTGAGCCCCCTCGAAACTGAACTCTCTTGTAATGCGTATCTTGCTCATCTTAAATATGTTTTCTTATTTGTCCTCACACACGAACATCATCTTTCCGCGGTCAAAAGACAGGCCTTCCACATCAAACATCTTGTCTATGGCTCCACTTTCCGTCATCTCCTTCACATCTCCGCTGAAGAAACCTTCTTCGGTCATGATCCAAAGCCTGTCGCAAATCTGGAGTGCCAGCTGCAGATCGTGAGTGGAGAAGACAATCAGCTTCCGGTTGCCTTCCTTATGGGCAATCTGCTTGAGCAGCCTGGTTGCCAGGAACTTGTTTGCCACATCCAGAAAAGCCGTAGGCTCGTCCAGAAGTATGATGCGGCTGTCCTGCACTATGGCTCCGGCAATGGTAGCCCTCTGGAATTCTCCGTCGCTCAGGCTGGTGCAGTCTCTGTCTTCAAAGCCCTCCAGCCCCACCATCTTCAGGGCCTCACGCACTCTCTTTTCCTCCATAGTGTCCACCGCTCCAATCCAGTTAGTTCGGTAATAGGTATTGATGGCAGCCATATCCTTTACGCTCAGATACCTGGTCCTGTCTGAAAGCGGGCTGACAAAAGATACCAGAGCGCTGGCTTCTTTTCTGGAATAGCTGACGAGCGGCTTTCCGTCATACAGTATCTTTCCGGAGGAGTCTTTGTTTCCTTCCCAGATGTTTTCAAGGCCGGCGATTGTGCGCAGCAGAGTGGACTTTCCTCTTCCGTTACTCCCCAGCAGGGCAATAAGGCAACCCTCGTCTTCACAGGCATTTATGCCCGAGAAGATTTCCTTTTCTCCATATCCGAGACTAAGGTTGCTTATCGACAGAAGAGGCATTTGGGCAGTCTTTATTTCGATCCTTCAACCGATGCCTTCACAAACTGGTACAGCTTGTCACCCCTGAGTCCTATGGCGGCAATCTTGCCCTGCGGGTCGAACACCACTATGTAAGGAATTCCTCCAAAGCCGTAAGCGTCTGAAGGTATGTCCTGCGCGTTGACAATCTGTGACCATACGATTCCGTTTTCCCTTGCAGAAGCCTTGGTGTCAGCGAGTTTATCCCAAACGGCAATGCTCAGGACAGTCACTTTGTCTTTTGGAAGATCGTTGAAAATCCTCTTGAGTGTAGGAATCTCCTTGATGCACCATCCGCACCAGCTGGCCCAGAAATCTGCCACCACCCATTTGCCTCTGCCAACATAGTTGCTCAGCGATACTTTGCTGTACGGGTCCATAGGATCTTGCTGCACTGTAAAGTTTATGAACATGTCGCCCACCTGAGGCTTGTTCTTGGTCTGTCCAAATAGGGTTGCACTGGAGAGCATCAGGATGCACAACGCTGCGAGAGTGAATATCTTTTTCATAATCTTGAGTGTTTTTTTCTGTAATTCAGCAGTGGTCCTCTTACCCGTTTATCGAGGCAAATTTCTTTACCTGTTCAGATATGAGCTCCTTGTCTTCAAAGTAATTGATTTTCATTGCTCTGCGAACATCATCCATTGTCTGGGCCGCTACTTTGCGGGCATCGTCGCTGCCTTTCTTGAGCATATTGTAAATCTCAGGAATGTCTTTCTCAAATTCTCTGCGCCTTTCTCTTATCGGCTGAAGTTCTTCTTCCAGGATCTTGCCCAGGAACTTCTTGATCTTGACGTCGCCGAGCCCGCCTCTCTGGTAGTGGGCCTTCAGCTCGTCCAGGTTAGGGTAATCAGGAAGATACTTTCCAAAGTGCTCCTGGCGGCAGAAAGCGTCCAGATAGGTGAACACGGTATTTCCTTCGATATGGCCCGGATCGTTGATGGAGATATGCTGAGGATCGGTGTACATGCTCATTACCTTCTTTGCCAGAGTGTCAGCCGGCTCGCTAAGGTAAATGCAGTTGCCCAGGCTCTTGCTCATCTTGGCCTTTCCGTCAATTCCCGGAAGGCGGTGGCAGGCGTTGTTTGCAGGAAGCAGAATCTGAGGCTCAACAAGAGTTTCTCCGTATATGCTGTTGAACTTGCGGACTATCTCCACCGTCTGCTCAATCATCGGTTTCTGGTCTTCTCCCGCAGGCACGGTAGTGGCTTTAAATGCCGTAATGTCAGCGGCCTGGGAAATAGGGTAGGTAAAGAATCCCACAGGAAGCCCGCTGCCGAACACTGCCTGTTCTCCTTCAGATCCAAAGCCTCTCATCGCAATCTCAGTCTTTACGGTAGGGTTTCTCTGGAGCCTTGCCACGGTTACCAGATTCATATAGTAGAACGCCAGTTCCGTAAGTTCCGGAATCATGCTCTGCACAAAAATTATAATCTTCTCAGGATCCAGCCCCACGCTCAGATAGTCCAGCGCTACTTCTATAATGTTCTGGCGTACCTTCTCAGGGTTGTCAAAGTTGTCTGTAAGAGCTTGCGCATCAGCGATGAACACAAACATCTTGTCATAATCCATTGAGTTCTGGAGTTCAACTCTGCCCTTGAGCGAGCCTACATAGTGTCCAATGTGGAGCCTGCCGGTAGGGCGGTCTCCGGTAAGAATAATCTTGCCCATAATTCAAAATATCTACAACTTCCAAAGATAAACAAAAAACGGCAAGAATATGCCGTTAACTTTTCTTGCGGGAATCTATCCAGCACCAGAGCCGCCACATCAGCCAGCCCCAGGCAAAGAACAGCACAAAGTAGATCCACTTGGGAATAGAGGTCTGATAGCCGTCTGTCTTTAGGACCTTGTCAAAATCAGGAATGTCCGCATAGTAGTACGCGCCCGCCCCGAAATCGTGAGCATCGCTGAGGCCCAGCCGGTTCTTCATTATCCAAACAGCACAAAACAAGACAGCGGCCGCCATAACAACGGTCACTGCCTTGAATATGTGTTTCTTTTTCATTTACTGGGCTTTGTTCTCCACCGCTTTAAGAGCCTCTGCCGCGGAGATGGTGTCTGCAGGAAGGGCCTCGGCGTTGTCTGCTGCAACGGTTGCCGGAGCCGGTGCTTCTACAACCTTAGGTTCTGCCTTCTTTCCGTTATAGTTGTCAAGTTCAGGAACTGGGAAGAACTTTCCGCTAAGAAGCAGCCATACTGCTAAGAAAGTGAGGGCAATGTTGAATAACTGTCCGATAACATACAGCCACAGAACCTTTCCACCCTGCATCTTCTTGATAATCTGGCGGAAGTTGGTGTCAAGTCCAATGCTTGTGAAAGCCAGGACAAACGCCCAGTTCTTGTACTGGTCAAGCACCTTGTTGATAGCTCCCACGTTCTCGCTTCCATAAACCGGAAGGATGATGAACGATGCCACAAGCGAAGCTGCAAAGAAACCGATTATGAACTTAGGGAAGCGGTACCAGATTTCGTTTGCGCCAACTCTCTGGCCCATCTGGCGGTCAACCCTGGTTGCAAAGAACAGAGCCACGAAGAATGCGATAAAACCGATAAGTATGTTCTGGATGCTCTTTACGAGAACTGCGGCCTGTTCGGCTTCTGCTCCCAGCGCACTTCCGGCCAGGACTACTGCTCCGGTCGAGTCAACTGTTCCGCCGATCAGGGAACCTCCCATGATCTGGCTCATTCCAGTCCAGCGGATAATCATCGGCTCAAAGACCATCATCAGTATCGTGAAGATGATGGAAATGGAGATTGCCAGAGAAAGATCCTCCTTCTTTGCCTTGGCTGCGGCTCCTGTAGCTATGGCTGCTGAAGTTCCGCAAACGCTTGTCGCTGAGGCAAGGGTGATTACAAGTGGCTTGTTGTCCATCTTGAAGATCTTGGTTCCCAGCCACCACATGAAGATTATCACGATTGGGGTCACGATCCAGGCGATTCCCAGGCCGTACAATCCGAACTTCGCTATGTTGGAGAACAGCACGGAGAATCCCATTATCACCAGACCGGTCTTGATGTAGAACTCGGTCCTGATAGCTGGCTTGAGCCAGTTTGGAATGCCTACGGTATTGGAAATCAGCAGTCCTATAATCAGTGCCCAGAATGCCCATTCCAGATAGCGGTTGAAGGTGAACTCTGCGCTCACTATTCTCACGATTATCGCCAGAATAAACAGCCCTATAAACGCCGGAATGAACTTGGAAATCTTCTCGCCCTGCAGCTTGATGCCAATGCCGAACAAGATGGCCAGAATCAGGAATGTCCTCAAGAGCTTGCCCCAGAACGCTCCGGCAAACTGCCCCAGAAGAGAAGTTTTCTCCGGAACATCTTCCCACAGATGCCATTTTGAAAAGTTCAGTGCCGTAAAATCAAATGCTTTGGAAATGACTGCAATAGCTGCAATAACAATGAGCACAGCGCCAATCCACACGGCCAGCCAGTCTTCTTTTTTCCACAAATCGGAAACGGTTGTCCTGTTACGGATAACCTCAGGTTTTGTTTTAGGTTCCATAAAAAAAGTAAAAGGTTTTACTATAAATAATGAGACAAATATAGAAAAAACTATCTCACATTGTTCACCGCGCCCTAAAACAAGGTGCAAGTGGTGGCTTTTACCATCCGGATCAAGTCGGCCGGGGCTATGCAGATCTGAAGCCCCCGCAGCCCTGCACTCACATACATCTTCTCCAATTCAAGACAAGACTCGTGTATATATGTAGGGAACTGCTTTTTCATCCCGATGGGCGAGCATCCTCCTCTTATATAGCCAGTTGTAGGCAGCAGCTCTTTCATGTGAATGAGGTTGCAGCTCTTGTTCCCCGATGCCTTTGCAGCCATCTTAAGGTCCACTTCCTTGTCTCCTGGAATCACACACACGAAGTGCCCCGTCCTGTCTCCTTTGAGCACTAGCGTCTTGAACACCATAGATATATCTTCTCCAAGCTGCCCGGCCACGTGGATGGCGTCCAGATGCTCCTCATCCACCTGATATGGAACCAGCGTGTATTCTATCTTCTCCCTGTCCAGCAGCCTTGCCGCATTTGTCTTCTGTATCTTCATATAGACTTTCTTACAATGGTCAGACCATCTTCGATGCCGGCGACATACGAGCTTGTTTTTAATCCGTTACGTTCAATGCCAGAAATATACAAAGGATATCCTTTGATGAAGGCAGAAGATTCAAACATGTCATTCTCCTTAAGTTTGGAATTCTGACTTGATATGACAATGTATCTGTAATGACCCAGATATTCAAGCTCTACAAGACGGTTGGGGTTCCATCCCAAAACCACATGTTCTCCTTCTTTAAGTTCCTGTGAATCTATGTATTCCGTTGTAAAAAATCCTGAATATGATGCTTCTTTTTTCAGGGAGTTCTGGAAAGACCGGAGGTTCTTGTATCCTGCATAACATGCAAGAATATCTAAAGACCGGATCGTAGGTGATGAATTGTAAGAGTCATATCCCCATATTCTTTTCAGGGTACTGGCAGAAATGTTATTCTTTGTTTTTTGGAATATTTCATCAGATAGATACTCAAAGTCCTTGGGCGTTGCAATTCTTCTTTCGCAAACGGCTTCTATTCTGGTTTTCAGGAATTCAATTTCAGGGAACTTTTCTGTGTTCATTGTTTGTATTCTGTTAGATTACTTATATTTGATTATGGTATGGCCGTCTTTCTGGAGCATGGCAATGTCGTGTCCCTTTTTTACATATACAACCTTGAGCCTTGGATTCAATTGGCAGTGAAGTTCGTTCACATATGGGTTGTTAGAAAGGTCCAACTCCTCCAGTTCATTCAGCGATACATACAGGCTTCTGAGCATGGGAAGCATGGAAACATCTATTTCAGTCAATTGGTTGTCTTGCAAATGAAGGTCTCTCAAAGCCAAATTCTTGGATACATCTAAACTCTTAAGGTAACATCCGCCGGCAGATAAGTGTATAAGATTTGGATTCTTTGAGATGTCTAAACTCTTGAGAGGATTCTCATTGAGTTCCAGCCACACAAGATTCTGGTTCTTTGATATGTCAATGTTCTCCAGGGAGTTAATGGCAAGATTGCATTTGCGCATGTTTTTGAATCTTTCCAAGCCCCTGACTGAGGTAAAGCCTTCCCGTACTGCCGTCATTTCAGTAACAGAGGCCACTTCCTTCTTGCTTAGCTTACCGTTTTTGTCCTTATCAAAATTTTTAAGAAGAAAACTGTAAAAATCTTTGCTGAAATTCTTCTCTCCGATGTATGACAAGCTTTTTACAGTAACAATAGCCAATATGACAAGCAGCACAAATCCTGCTATTATTGGCCAAATCACTGACCTGCCAGATTTCAGAACTGCTTGTTTAACCTCTTCATCCGAAGCATACCTTTCTTCCTTGTTGTCCTTTGTAGCTTTTTCAACAATAGCTGATAGTTTTAAGGGTAATAGGGATATGATTTTCCCTAAAGAGAAGATATCAGAGCGGCAGTCTGTTTCTTCTCCCCTCAGGAGTTCGGGAGATGCATATTCCCTGGTTCCTGCCGGTGTTTTTCCTATAACATAAGTGTCAGCGTCTGATAACCCAAAGTCTATGATCTTGGCATTGTTTCCATTGTCGGTAATCATTATGTTTTCAGGCTTCAAGTCACGATGGATAACTTGCTTGTGGTGTATATATGAAAGGGTGTCGCAAATCTCAAGAAGGACCTTTCTGGCTACTTTGGAATCAAGGCTGCCTTCTTCAATCCTTTGCGATAGATTTTTCCCTTCAATCCATTCCATTTCAATGCATCTACCGAGACCAGGTATTTCTTCAAAAGAGTAATACTCGCGAATACCCGGATGGGACATTGATGAACCAATCTCAAACTCTTTCTTCAGAAGGCTTTCATACAAAGGATTTCCTATAAGGTTGTTTCTCAGCCCTTTATAAATCCGCATCTGTCCTCTCTTATTGCATTTGTACAACACTGCAAACCCATTCTCTGAGATGTGAATAGGTTCAAGTAGGATTGAAGATTCCTCTATATCGTTTGCCGGACTCTGAAAAAAGCCGGATTGAGATTCCATAATCATAAACAAATATAGCCCTATTCAGTTGATTTAGCATTCTATTTTAGCAGATTCTTTATTGGACATCTGGAAATAGATGCTGAGTTAATATATGATGGAATCATTATTCTTTCATGAGACACAGCACTTCTTTCTCGTTCCGAGAAGAATTGGAAGAGTTCAAAATCATCTGTGTTTGGTGTCAACTATATTGAAGAATCTAATCAACTACTATTAAACGTGTTTCCCACCCAAATGTATTGAATTTAAGGTAATAAATACCATTAATAGAGTCTTTTACGCCTATTTCTAAATAATTACCTTCTCTATCCCTGAATTTTCGAGAGTAATCAACATGTCTGGATATATATATTTCCTCTAAAAACTCGTTTGATACAACGCAGCCAATGTTCGGATTTTTGCTTATGTCTAAAGTAGATATATGAGTGCCGCAAATATTCAATAACTTGAGTTTACTGTTATTTCTTATATCTAAGGATGTTATAGGATTATCGTTAATGTTCAAGCCTTCCAAAGCCTTGTTATTGCTTAAATCTATTGATGAGATTTGATTATGGTCTAGGACTAACTCTTTTAAATAGATATTACTACTTAAATCGACAGAAGTTATTTGATTATAATTGCAAAAAAGATCCGCTACATTAGTAAAGTGTTCTATTCCTTTTATAGAAGTAATGGATCCTCCCGCACAGGATAAACTACCCTTAACCATTTGAGCTTCTTTTGTGCTTATTTCTCCATCACCATTTTGATCATATTTGTTTACGCATGAGGCCTTGAAATTGTCATCATCAAATTCGATTAAAGTGTTTTCTTCAACTGGTATAACTTTTAAAGGCTTCATCCATTTCATTACATTTCTGACAATGCAAACGACTTCTGGTTTGTATTTTATGAATGTTCTGTCTTGTTCATCAGTTACAGTAATTGTAAAGCCACCAGCAATATTGCCAGTATGAAGAGCAAACCAAAAATCAGTGTAATCCTCAGCTGTTGAGCCTATCTTAACTGCGGGATCACAGATTAAAGTAACCTTTCTCTTTATAGACCCCGGAACATAACTACCAGTAATAGTTGGAAGAGAATCAATAGATGCTTTCACTAAAGCCCGACCAGATAAATGTCCCGAATCGTAATTGCTTTCAAGAGAAATGCTTTTAATAGAAACATTGTCTCCATAAAGCCTAAACGATAGATATCCACAAACATTCTTGAAGGAAAGGTTATTGTTCTCAGAAATTGCAATCATTGGATTAGCTCCTATGCCAAAAGAATGTTCCTTGTAATACTGTACTTCAGGTATCTCTATAACAAAAGCCTCCTCATTAGAACTCCAAAAGTTGTTATAAGTATAAGAATATGGATATATGGCTAAATTGTAATCTCTAGTAAGAATTGTCCCAGAAGGGGTGGTGCTTCCTGGGGCTTTTTCAAAACTCCCTGTGCTTTCTCCATCTATTCCAGTATAAATATAATCTTCTTTATGATACCCTTTTATATAAATTTTCTTGTATAGAGCAATATGATCTCCCGCATTCCACAATATTTTCAAATTGTTATCTGTGTAAACCTTAGAAAGCGGAAGAGAACTGTTTTCTATGCTAGCATAGAAAACATCTTTTAAACTAGATTCTTCTGTTTGAGAACCTGTTTTTAGATTATCCTTATTACATGAATAAAGGACGATGATTGAAAAGAGTATTAGATTAAATAACAAATTCTTTTTCATATACTTATCAGCAATATATATTCAACAATTCTTTCTACCAGTCTATTCCACCACCATCTATTATTGTTTCTGTTTCGTCAGAATTCGGATCCTCAGAAGTTTGGGATTCACAAAGCCCCCCTTCGTATGAAATAGTTATAATACTAGAAGTTGGATTACAGTACTTTTCTTTTTTGTTTTTTTTCATATACAATAGAGTTTTTAATTACTTATATCACTAGTGTCCACTAAAAATTAATATACGTTCTTTGAAATTATTGAATATTAGGTAAGTGTACGGATTTTAAGACCGCAACGATTTGAATTTATCTTTGCCAGACTAACCTAGAACGGCAATGAATAAAGGAAAATTCGTGTTCTCGCAGCTTTTATCCTTCCTTGATCCATACGTATTCCTCAGAATAGCAAAGAAATACGATGGCGACAAATATGTCAAACACTTTACCTGCTGGAACCAACTGGCCGTCCTTATGTTCGGCCAATTGTCTAACAGGGAGAGCCTTAGGGATGTGGTGCTTGCGATTCAGGCCCATTTGACAAAGGCATATTATCTGGGATTCGGCAAGGCTGCAACAAAGAGTAACCTCTCAAAGGCCAACGCCAGGCGAGACTACAGGATATTCGAGGAATTTGCCTATAGGGTTGTGGCGGAGGCCCGGGCTTGCAAAGCCACGGACATCTTCCGTTTAGGTGGTAACGTCTATGCTTTTGACTCCACAACCATAGATCTCTGCCTGAGCGTTTTTGAATGGGCTCTGTTCAGGAGAAGGAAGGGAGGAATCAAGTTGCATACATTGTATGATCTTGAAACCCAGATTCCAACCTTCTTTCACATAACGCCGGCAAGAGTCCACGATATGAATGCAATGGATGCTATTCCGTACGAGAAGAACTCATTTTACATCTTTGACCGTGGTTATAATGATTTCCAGAGTTTGCACAACATCACGAATGTGGGGGCCTATTTTGTCGTGCGGGGCAAGAAGAATAACGACTTCAAGCCGAAGGTATGGAGAAGGCGTTTCCCGAAGGAGTCCGGAATCTTGTCAGATGCAGTCGGATATATGAGCGGCTATATGACCAAAGGGAAATATCCCGAAGCCATACGCCGAATCATATACTTCGACAAGGAAAGCAAGAGAAAGTTTATTTTCTTTACGAGCGCCCTGGATATCAGCCCTATAGTCACCGCAGAACTATATAGGAACAGATGGCAAATAGAACTTTTCTTCAAGTGGCTGAAGTCTCACCTGAAGATTAAAAAATTCTGGGGTGAGACAGAAAACGCCGTCAGAATCCAAATTTACGCTGGCATAACAGCCTACTGTATGATGGCAATCGTGCAGAAGAAGCTCGGCATTACACGCTCGGTTTATGAAATGCTCCAAATTGCAAGCATCTCATTAACAGATACTACAGACCTCAAAACCTTGTTTGCTAAACCTAATTTCAATAATGTCAATGAACTAACTGGTTCAAATGAACCAACTTTATTTGATTGTTAAACTTTTATTTTAACCGTCCACATTTTTAGTGGACAGCAATGTACTTATATCATTACTTAGCAATATATTGCAGCCCTTCTGCAATCAAGTATGAAATCTTTGCTTGAATGAGGCAACATATATACAAGGGTATACTAATTAGAATACCGATGAAGGACCAATAATTCTTTGTTATAATGAATAACACATAAGAAAGAACAATAATGACAATTAAAGTTATATGTAAGATTCTTCCTCTTTTCTTCCAATTGTTCGATTTACTTTTTTTGCTTTCCGTTTCTTTTAAGAAGTAACCAACTAATACAAAAAGTAATAATAAGGAGAGTGTATAAAGAATCAGACTAAAATCAGCCTTTATTGTCGAATCAGTATTGTTAATTATTTTATTGATAATACATATTATGTATTCAGAATTAGACAGTTGCTTTATGAGAACGATTATTATCAAATGAATCAAATTATACATGAAGGCAAATTGAGCCTCAAGGATAAGAATAGTGTTGAAGGTATTTCTTTGTGATAAAAAGTAATAGGCCTTTATATACTTATCTTTATAAGCACTGCCAATCGTTTTTCTAAGATTCGCATATCCGCTCAGAATAAGCCCCTTAGGGTTTCTTGACAATTTACCCCAAAAGGTGTTTTCCGTCAATTTTGAAAATGTAAGTCCTAGGATATAGGCTAAAATGAAGAACAACCATTTATTAGGGCTCAAATCAGATGGAACTATACGACAAATTAACAATAGAAGGCATCCTATAATTTCGTAAGTTAGAGTGTCATATATAGTGAGTTTGCTGGTTATTTCCATATTATTATTCATTATAATGTTCAAAATTCGGAAGATTATATGGTTTTCGCGAACTCAAAACAAGCTCAAATCGAGGACGGGCTGAGGTTGTCTAGGAAAATGCTATGCCGTTGTCTTGAAACAGGGTTGATTAATTGAGGGCGGTTTGGCGGAAAATGGTTATAATTGATGTGTGAAAGATGTGTAAAGATGAATTGTCAAGGAAAAGATAATAGATTCAATGTGCTGTTCGTGTGCCACGGGAATATATGCAGGAGCCCGATGGCTGAGTTTATTCTGAAGGATATGGTCAGGAAGGCTGAGACTGAGAGTGAGAATGGAGGGGGGATATCTTTGTCGGTGTATGTAGAGAGCGCAGCGGTGTCCAGGGAGGAGATTGGGAATCCGATATATCCGCCGGCAAAGAGGTGCCTTTCGGGGCACGGGGTGCCGTATGATTCTGGAAAGACAGCAAGGCAGGTGGTGGCTTCGGATTATGACAGGTTTGACCTGATAGTTTGTATGGATGAGTGGAATGTTAGGCTGCTGAAAAGGATTATTCCTTCAGATCCTTTAGGGAAGGTAAGGCTGATGATGTCTTTTGCAGGGATTAATAGGGATGTGGCGGATCCGTGGTATACGGGGGACTTTGAGAAGACTTACCAGGATCTGATGGTTGGGTGTAGGGCGCTTTTGGAGAAAATCTGTGAGAAAAAATGATGGTGTAGGATTGCTGGTTGAGAAAAATTTTACGATATTTGCGTTACGAGAATTTCGTTACGAACTTTTCGTAACGCGTTTTTTCGTAATGTATATTTAATAGATAATCAGTAGGTTATTTAATTGTTTGTGTTATGGCAGGATATATCAACAACCCATTTATCATTGCGGGGTATGAGGCTCCGGAGTATTTTTGTGACAGGAAAAAGGAGACTGAAGGCATCCTGGAAGCATTGCGCAACGGCAGGAATGTCACCCTTACATCGCCGAGAAGAATAGGAAAAACGGGGCTGATTCTGCATTTGTTCCATCTTCTGAAAAAGCAGAAGAAGGGCACAATGACAATATACATAGACCTGTTTCCTACCAGTAGCCTCTCAGATTTTGCAAAGTTGTTTGCAGATTCAGTTCTGGGGCAGCTGGACTCAAATCCTGTTAAGTTGTTCAAAAAAGTGGTCTCCGTATTCAAATGGATACGCCCGAATATGACTGTGGATGAGATTACAGGGCAGCCTAAGCTGGGGCTGGATATTGTACAGGGAACGGAAGACCGTACCATAGAGGAGGTTTTCAAGTATCTGAAAGAATCCGGCAAGGAATGTTATATAGCTTTTGACGAGTTTCAGCAGGTGGCCCAGTATCCGGAAAAGAATGTGGAGGCTCTTCTGAGGACTTATATCCAGAATATTCACAATGTGCATTTCATATTTTCTGGAAGCAGGAAACATATGCTCAGCGAAATGTTCCTGTCGCCAAAGCGCCCTTTTTACCAGAGCGCTTCTTCAATGTCTATAGGGGTTATCGCTGAGAAAGAATACTGGAATTTTGCGGCTTCTTTCTTCAAAGAGCAGGGTAGGGAGCTTCCAGAAGATGTGTTTCACTTGATTTATGAAACATACGAGGGTTATACCTGGTATGTGCAGAAGGTGCTTAACCAAATGTACGGCAAGGCAGGACGGGAAGTCAATTCCAATCTTGTTTATGAGGCAATAGCTGAAATACTTAAGGAAAACGAGTATTACTATCAGATGCTTCTTAAAATGTACAGCAGCGGGCGAGGCAAGCTATTAAAGGCTATAGCTCAGGAGAAGAAGGTCAAGGAGATTACTTCGGGAGCATTCATAGCAAAATATGATTTGACTGCAGCCAGCAGTGTCAAGAGCGCATTGGAGCGTTTGCTGGACGATGAGATTATTTATCAGGAAGAAGACGGCTATATAGTCTACGACCGTTTCTTTGGCCAGTGGCTAGCACAAAACTAGCGGGCGGGGCGGTAGTTGATGCGGCTGCCGTCACTGCTCCAGGTATAAATCCAATGTCCGTTTCTGGAAGTGAAGGTGTTTCCGGCTACGCCAATGACGTCTCCTACGTTGCTCTTGGGCAGGAACTTGTACCTGTCGCCCTTGGAGTTCCAGAGATATACCCAGCTGCCGTGCTCGGAAACAAAGAAGGTGGAGCTGAAGCCTTTGACTTCTCCTACGTTGGATGCGGATAGGGTTTTGTAGCGGTGGCCTTGCTCGTCGTAGAGATATACCCAGCTGCCGTTGGTTTCTACATTGGAGATGATTTTCATTTCTTTTTGAGGTAAGTTAGGTTTTGATGTTGATGTATATGATGAGTTGAACGAGTAAGTGTAACTCATTATCGCGATGACTATTGTCAGGAATTGAAGTGCTTTCATAATATTTGGGTTGAAGGGTTTGCTTTCTGTGTTTCACCACAAAAATCGTACTTGAATGAAATATTTTTTTCTTAACTTTAAGCATTGAAAAAACGTTTTGTTATGAAAAGGATTCTTATGAGCATTTTGTTTTCTCTGGCTTTCTTCGGGATGTTGAAGGCCCAGGATGGAGAAGGGCGCACATGGTTGAAGAGGTATCACATAGACCCTATGAACGACAATCCTGTCTTTACTCGTCCTATGCACGAGAATAGCGAGGAAAGGGTTATGGGAGCCGGCATCTGCATGAACGACGGCCTTGCCTACAACCGCCGTTACTATAATTTCGGAAGTGAATGGCACTATGAGCCTAAACTTGATCTCTGCCAGGAGGAAGAAGCTGTATTCTCAAGAGTTACAGGAGAATATATGAGCAGAGAGCATAATTCGTTTGTCACCACAGCCGGGCAGATTCTCAAATATGGAGTTATCCCTACAGATTACGGATGCATTGTGGCTTACCGTGTCTGGGGATGGGGACCAGACGGCCATCAGCAGGTGAATCATTATTTTGCTACATACGACCACAAAGGCAATCTGATAGACGCTTTCTATGCCGGCCACGGGGAGTGGATGAACCAGATACTCAAGACTGAGCCGCACGGCAACTATACTCCAAGAGAAAACTACGGAGGCGGATACATGGAGTTCTCAGAAGACAGCAAAACTCTCACGAAGGTAGACTATTACTACTTTAAGACTCCGGATGACAAGGGCGACAAGTGGGAAGACACCACTATTATAAATATCTCGGACAAGGGAATCTTTTCCCAGGCATCACGAGTACAGAAAGGAAAGCCTGAGGTAAACAAGTTAGCCGAGGAACTGTACGATCTTGAAACTCTTCCACTCAGCGACAAAAACGCTATCAAGAAGTGGAACGCCTTTGTAAAGAAGACAAAGGGCAATACTCAGCTCCGCGAAAGGATAGATGTAGACATCCTCAAGCTTTACATCAGCCGCCAGCAAGAGTATATGGCCTGGACTACAGCCAACAAGAAGGAGAGTGTGCTGATAACAGCACTGGTTCCGGGGCTCAAATACCTGTCAAGCCGCTGCGGTGGCGGTACAGCTCAGATGCTTTATTCCAAGGGCTTGGACGACTGCAAAGATGCCGCCGTCAAGAACTACTGGAAGAACCTGAAGACCATCAAAACCGTTTGGGATTATTAGTATCCCTTACCTCTTAGGGATACGCTTGGCGGTGCCTATGGCGCCGGTAGGGCAGACCATGCGGCAGAGGTGGCAGCCCACACATTTCTGGCCTATGATCTTTGGAGTTCGGTCTTGGCCGAACTCTATTGCCTGGTGTCCGCCGTCGCGGCAGGAGATGTAGCATCTGCCGCAGCCGATGCATACCGTGCGGTCAACTGTCGGGAATACTTTGGTGTCGCGGTCAACTTGAGCAGTGGTAGCAAATGTTCCGATTTCTTCGCCTACAATCTCATCAAGACGGGTTATGCCTCTTTGCTTCATATAGGTGAGAAGGCCTTCCTTCAGGTCGTCTATGATCCTGTAGCCGTATTCCATTACGGCAGTGCAGACCTGGGTGTTGCGGCATCCTAACTGGATGAATTCCAGGGCGTCTCTCCAGGTGTTGATTCCTCCGATTCCGGAAAGCTGGGCGTTCTTGATGATCTTGCTCTGCGCCATTTCCAGGATGAACCTCAGGGCGATAGGCTTGACTGCCTTGCCTGAATAACCGCTCACGATTCTCTTGCCGTCAATCTCTGAGCCCGTTGACATTGTCACGGACTTTATGGTATTGATTGCAGAAATTCCGTCTGCCCCGCCAAAATGAGAAGCCAGGGCAAACTTGGTCATGGAATCCACGTTCGGAGTCATCTTTGGAATTACCGGAATCTTAACGGCATTCTTCACGTATGATGTGTAAATGGAAACAAGCTCCGTGTTCTGTCCCACGTCGCTTCCCATTCCGGAGAGTTTCATCTGAGGGCAGGAGAAGTTGAGCTCAATGGCATCCACGCCAGCCTCTTCGGCCATTATTGCCAGGTCTATCCACTGCTGCTCGGTATTTCCCATAATGGAAGCCACCACAATCTTGCTTGGGTAGTTGCGCTTGAGGCTGGAAAGTATCTGGAAATCAACGTCTGCAGGATTTTCTGAAAGCTGCTCCATGTTGCGGAATCCGGCAAAAGATCCGTCCGGGTTCTTGACTACATCAAATCGCGGAGAAACTTCCTTGATTTCCTCTAAACAGATGGTCTTGTAGAACACTCCGGCCCATCCTGCATCAAAGGCCGCTGCCACCATCTCGTAGTTGGTGCAGATGGCGGAAGAAGCCAGAAAGAACGGATTCTCGCACTTCAGGCCACAGAACTCGATTTCCAGAGACGGCAACTCGGCTTTTGGGGTTTCCAGCTTGCCATATCGCTCAGCGATGATCTTGGATATTTCCCTTATCCTTATCGGCCTGTCGTAATGGATGCAGGCATTCTCTGCTGCCGTAAGTTCTTCTTCTGAAGCGTCCTTGAGCCACTTCCAGGAATTGGAGGCATTGTCAAACCTTATTGCTCTCAATGCCCTTGCAGGATCAGCAGTCTTGCAGGCTTTTGAACAAGGAGCGTTTTCGCAGAGCAGACATCTCTCCGCTTCTTCATTTAGATGTAGAGTCCTCATATTCGGTAACTATTTGATAATTCTGTAGTAGTTTTCCTTCCTTGGCTTGGCAGGTCTTGGTTCGCCGTCAGGATAGCCGAGAGCCAGTGCTCCTATGCCGGTAAGCCCTGCCTGGATTAGTTCTTCCGGAATACCCAGCTTGCGCATCAGGGCTTTGCCTTCTTCAGTAGAGAACATCTGCATCTCGCGGTTAATCCAGCAGGATCCAAGTCCTATGGCATAGGCGGCGTTCATCATGTTGCCAAGCACAAGACTTCCGTCCTGGATGGAGTTTCCCCATTTCTTAGGGTCTGACCCGAACACCAGCACGATTGTCGGAGCTCCGTAGTAAGGGTCTGAAGTAGAGCCCAGTATCTCGGCGTTCATTTTTCTCAGCTGGTCCAGTATCTGAGGGTTCTGCACCGCCACAATCCAGGAATCCTGCTTTCCCATACCATTTGGGGCAAAGGTTCCGGCTTCCAGCACGGCTTTCAGTTCCTCGTCCTTGATCTGCTCTTTCTTGTAGCTGCGGACGCTTCTTCTTGTCTTTAATGCCTTAAGTACAACATTATCCATAATCTTGTCGTTTTTCTCAGTTTCTTGAGCGTATAAAGCTGCAGTTGACATAATCAACAATACAGTAAATAGTGCGAGTTTTTTCATAAGGGGCTATGGTGCTGTGTTTATAAATTCTTCAAGGTCTTTCGGATCGAATCCTTCGGTAATGGCTTTGATGGTGCCGTCTGCATTCACGTACACGCACATAGGAGTAGCGGTAATATCAAAGACTATATCTGTCCTGGAAAGCTGGCCTTCCATATCGGAAACCGGGTTGTATTCAGTCATCCCGTAGAAGTCAGCGTCCTTTTTGAACCTCTCATAGTTGTCTTCGGTGAAAAAAGGAATGAAAGCAAAATCGCGGCGCCCTTTGACCTTCTGTTCTATATTGTTTTTGTAATAGTCCTTGAAGGCAAGCGGATTCATGTGGCCGCCCATACAGTCGTAGCCGTCAAGTATTATGAAAATCCTTTTTCCTCGTACATTTTTCCAGTTGAACTTCTTTCCGTCCAGGGTGTAGCAGGTGAATTCCCATATCTTGTCTCCGGCCTTTAGAGGCTTTCCTGTCAGGTATTCTTTCAGCCTTTGGGCAGCTTTGCTTTTTCTGACCTTTGGGCTGAGGTTGGCCAGAATCTTTTCCAGGGAATCTCTCGTATGGCCTTTTTTGATTCTGTAGACATCTTCCAGAGCACTTTCTGAAACAGCGTAGTAATCTTTTCTCAGCGAATTGATATCGTTGTCTATCCTGTTCCGTCTGTTATCTGAGATAGCTATCAGAGAGTCGGTATAGTGCATCAAAGAGTCCCTGACTTTAGTGAGCGAATCAATCTGCTTCTTGATTCTCATCGCCCTTCTCCTGTCGGGAGGAATGTTGGCGTTATGCCATTTCATGTTCTCGGAAAACTCCTTGTAAAGGTCAGCCTTCTTCTGCTCGTACTCTGCGTCTTTCTTGCTCTGCTGCTTTTTGTTGTTCTGGGCTTGGAGGCCGGTGCAGACCAGGACGGCGGCTAAAATGATCAGGAACTTTTTCATCGGGGACGGTGTGTTGTAAATTATTGCTTTTTTGCAGCCGTTTTCTTGGCAGGGGTTTTCTTAACCGTTTTCTTTGTTGTTTTCTTTGCGGTCTTTTTTGCCGCAGGTTTCTTGGTTACGGTCTTGAACGGAAGCCGCTGTTGAGGGCTTTCAAGGTCAAGCAGATAGCGTTTCGCTCCAAGTCCTCCGCCGTAACCGGTCAGGCCATCGTCGGATCCTATGACTCTGTGGCAAGGAATTATGACAGTGAGGGCGTTGTCGCCGCAGGCGTTGGCTGCAGCCCTGACTGCTTTAGGATAACCGGCCATTGTGGCTATCTCCGCGTATGAGACGCTCTTTCCGTAAGGGATGTCCATAAGGCTTTTCCATACGGCCTGCTGGAATGGAGTGCCAGCCATCTGATAAGGGATATTGAAGGTCTTGCGTCTTCCGCTGAAATACTGTCCAAGCTGCTTCTTTGCAGAAACAATTACCTTTGACGGCTTTTCCGGCCGGGTTTTCTTTGTGCCCTCAACGGGCTCTGTTTCAGGCAGTATGAATTCAACGTCAAGCGCCTTGGAAAGCCTTGACAGAGTGTCTGCAAGATTCTTGCTGAGTGCCCAGTCGCAGAGGCAGATGTTTCCCTTCTTGGCTGCCAGATAGAGCTTGCCGCACGGGGAATCGTATTCGTAGATCTTTACTTTGACCATAACTTCAGGCATGGCCTTTTATGCCATTTTCCCAAAGTTACGAAAAGTTGCCGAGAAATCAGCAATTTACTTGTAAAGCTGGACCATGTTGTCTATCTCCGACTTGATTTTCTCCACTAAGTTTGAGGGGGAGAGGACTTGTACGCCGGAGCCGTAGCGCAGAACTTCCTGCATGAAGTCGTATGTAGGAGCCAGGAAATACTGAAATACCGTGCCGTCATCGTCTTCTTCCTTGATTGCCTGAGAATGGTGAAGCGGCAGGCTCTTGAAGTAATTGGCTTGAGTGGAGTCTGCCCAAATCTCTATCAAGCAGGGTTTTATGTTTTTGTCAACGATAATGCCGAAGTTTTGGGAGAAATACTCCTGAGCGTTGAATCTTTCCGGCACCAGAAGTTTCTTTTTGCTTATGTCCAATTCTTGGATTCGGTCAAGAGAATAGATTCGAGGGGTTTCCCAGTCTTCGCTTTTGGCCAGCAGATACCACCTCTGCTTGAACAGTTTCAGACAGTACGGATGTGCAGTAAAGGTAGACGGAAAGTCTTTGGAGTAACTCTTGTAGGTCATTTCCAGGGCTCTTTTGCTTTTTATGGCGTCAATTATGACGTTCAGCCATTTTCCGCCGGAAGGAATGCTCTCCAGAAGAATCTTGTCGTGAAGCCCGGAACTCTCTTCCAGAAGATTGTTCACCTGAAGACAGTCCAGCATCCATTCCCTGAAGCTGCCGTCTTCCAGGCTGTCGGTATCTATGTAGTAACCATCTGGACGAGTGTAGCTTATCTTTATGCCGAAGGTCTCTTCAATGGCCATCCTGTGGTTGTGGAAAGTGCGTTCGTAAAGGTTGTCGCGAGTTTCGTTCAACGGACTCTCCTTCCACTTTTTGCCAAGCTCTTTGAGCGTGATCGGGCCGTTTGTCTTGATGGTGCTTATAAGCCAAATGTACCGGTTGAAGTAATGCTGTGCCATATCTTCTCTGTTTTTCCTGATGCAAATATAAGAAAACACTCTGCCAAAATCAGGCAGAGTGATTTCCTAGTATCCGATTTTTCTCTTGGATTCAGAGTTGCCGCTGATTGATTCGGCCTGGCACATTTCCCTCAGCTGGGCGTAAGTGGGTTCCTTGCCGCTGATCAGCGCCGCTACGGTCTTCTTGCGGGCGATGTTCTCAATCTGCCCGCCGGAGAAGTCGAACTCCGCTGCCAGTTTCTTTGCCTGGGAAGGCTTGAGTTCAGGAATCATGGATTTCCATATCTTGCTCTTCACCTTGGCGTCTGGCTTTGTGAAGCGGAGCTTGTAGAGGAAGCGCCTGTCGAAAGCCTTGTCGAAATTGTCTGTCAGGTTGGTGGTTGCAATCAGGATGCCTTCCAGCTCCTCCATCTCCTGAAGGATAATGTTCTGGATGCTGTTCTCCATTTTGTCCACCGCTCTCTCAGCCCCGCTCTGGCGGATGCCGAAGATGGCGTCTGCCTCGTTGAAAAGCAGAATAGGGGTTTTGCCGCCGGACTTTACGCACTCGCGGTACTGCTCAAACACTCTGTGGATGTTCTTTTCGCTCTCTCCCACCCAGCAGCTCTTGATTTTGGAAACGTCTATGCGGAAGATGTCTCTGCCGCTCTTTCTGGCAATCTGATAAACGGATTCGGTCTTGCCCGTTCCTGGAGCGCCGTAGAAAATGCAGGTGAAGCCGGTTCTCATCCCCTTTTTCTTCAGCGATTCCATAACATTGTTCAGGCGCTTTTCCTCAAACAAGTCTTCCAGAGTCTGGATCTGCTTATGCTGCTCTTTGCTGAAAAACAGCTCTTTTGCATCAATGTCGCTAGCCTTGAGCATGGCAGATGCGCTAATCTTGTTCTTTGCGTCTTTCTTTTCTGCGGTATATCCCAGGTCCTTGAAAATCTCCTCTTTCACCTCATCCTTGATGTGGAAAGCGTCTCTGCTGAAAATACCCCCGTCTGCCACGGGCTCTATGATATTCTTTCTAAGAAGCATCAGCGCCCCGTTCTTGTACCTGTTCCTTACGAAAGGCAGTTCGTTGTTTTCAAAAAAGTCATCCAAGTCATCCCAAGAGATGTTGTCATCTCCGTCAAACCAGAAAAGGTCAATCATTACATACAGAAGCAGCTTTTCCAGATCGTTGGCATTCTTGAGATACTTTCTGCAAGCGACGCTGATGCTGTTTTCCTTGTTGTTCTGGAGCAGTTCCTCCATATACTCCATAAACTCTTCGTTTTCGATGTCTCCTGCCCTGAGATTGTCGAGTTTGCTTTTCAGGCGGGAAAGCAGTGCCTTGGCATCCAGACCGGTAATCGGCTCCGGCTTAATCGGCTTGTTGTGCTTGATGCAATTCATGGCTGAGGAAGAAATGCAGATGCCGGTGCTTTCTGAAATCTTGACGTATCCGGCTTTCTTCAGACCCTCCAGATCATCATAGAAACACAGAAACTCAAGATAGTCCATTCCGATAACCTTGGCGATGTCCTCATCGTCCATTCTTCCGTAATGCCCTGACATCCTTACCAATGCGGCCAGGATAATTGTCTGCATCTCGTTCAGCCCAGTCATGGTGCTAAGCTGTTCGAGTTCCTTGCCTGCCTTGATTTCGATATCCCCAACAATCCAGTCAGCCGTCTTGGGCTGTTTGTTCTGACGCCCGTCCAAGCCGCAAAAGCAGCGGTCGATGGCGCGAATGCACTCAATAATCGTTTTTTCTTTCATACTCATATATAAGCAATCTCCCTTGTTTATTTAGCCGTCCGTATCATATATACCTTCTTCACTCGAGATTATTTCATCGGCGATGAAGATTTTTTTTCACGATACAAAGGAAAGTGCCACCTCTGCCAAATAGTGGCAACTCGGAAATATTTACTCGCAAACTTTCGTTTTATTGCAACAAAACTCAGTATTTTTGCAAAAAGGTTTCTTATGGCAGGACTGAAGGTTTATTTTGCAGGATCAATCCGCGGAGGACGGGCGGATGCTGCTATCTACAAGCGGATTATAGAGTATATTCAGAAAACGGACACTGTTCTTACGGAGCATGTGGGGGATTTGAGTTTGAGCAAGCATGAAGGATCAAAACCTGTCATGTTTTCTGGTACAGATAATACAAAGAAACGTGACGTTCTTATCTATGAGCAGGATACTAATTGGCTCCGTGACTGTGATCTAGTGATTGCCGAGTGCACTACGCCGTCTTTGGGTGTAGGGTACGAGCTGGCCTTTGCCGAGAAGCTCGGAAAGCCAGTGCACATCTTCTACAATAGAAAACGGACGGCTCTTTCCGCCATGCTTACCGGCGACAAGTACTTCAACATTCATCCATATAAAGCTGAGGAGGAAATCTATCCTGTCATAGACAGCATTCTTCAGCGATAGATTACAGTATTTTCATTGCGATTGCAGCGCAGGCTTCTGCATCTGCCAGAGCGTGGTGATGATGCTCCAGGCAATAGCCGCAGGCCCGTGCAACGGTCTGTAGCTGATGGTTTTCCAGATCGGGCATCACTCGTCTTGAAGCCCAGAGGGTATCGTAGAAATCATAATCGGGATAATCCATCTGATAGCACTGGAACACTGCCTTCAGGCATGTTTCGTCAAATGCCTTGTTGTGGGCCACAAGTGGCAGATAGGGGCGTCCCAGCCTCTTGGCATCCTCATCACTTAGCAAGAGCAGCTTCTCCACCTCTTTCCAGACCTTGGGGAATACCGGAGCCTCCTCAGTGTCTTGGCGCCGCAGCCCGTGAATATTTGTGCAGAAACGATTATAGTAGTTGGGCTCTGGCTGGATAAGCGAATAGAACGAATCCGAAATCTCTCCATTCCTGACAATTACAACGCCCACGCTACAAACGCTGGTGAACTGAAAATTAGCCGTTTCAAAGTCTATTGCCGCAAAATCTCTCATATCAATTCCAAATTTACTTGATTTGTTTGTTGCGGCAAAAGTAAACCTCCAGTTTGCCAAATACTGGCAATGATTGAAATATTTTACTCTGCCGGAATCCTGCAAAGTAATGCTCTTCCTTTGTCTCAGACAAAGAGAAATATCAAAGAACAGAACAAAGAACAGAACAACCATCAAAAACAGAACAGTTATGAAACGAATAGCACCCAACCCATCCGATCTGGCATTCCGGGAATACTGGGACAATTTCGGATATGAACAAGAATCCATGACCTTGCAGCAGAAAATACTCCGTCTGGGAGTCTTTGTCAAAGAAGGTGGAAAAATTTCTGATGTGCTGGATATTTACCTTATAGGCAGAGATAATTATGATCAGCTGAGAGCTATTCAGTGGATGATTTTCCGCTATCTGACTTATACGATGAACGCCGGAATACCACTAGCAACTTATGAAGGCGGGACTCTGGCACAACGCATAAGATGTCTTGACAAGGAAGAACTCATTGAACTGCTTGAATTAGAATTGGACCGTTGTGTTACTCTTGACTCCTGCGACAATTATGAAATCGATTATGAAAACTTGAGCAGGCCTGAAGACATGCATCTATACAACATTGAAAGGAGGCATTGGCTGGCTAACCCTGAGGAAACCGTATCAGCCTATTTCGGGAAATCTCGCCGATGGAGTTACCTCCAGCCACCGTTATGGAATAAACAAGAAACAAAGTAACCTCCACGCAAACCCCACGCAAACCCCACGCAAAACTCAATCAAAACCCAATCAAAACCCAATCAAAACCCAATAATCGCGATAACAATGATTGACAACAAAGAACTCCTCAAACTTGAGCAGGACATCCTCAGCATTTATGAAGACGGCAACCCTTTCAACAACCACCAGACTTTTATGGCCGCTGGGCTCAAGTCTCTTCTTGAAAAAAGAAAATACTTGATTGATACAGGCTTAAGAGAATCTTACAGCATAATGGATTTCGGCCTTGCAGTTGAATTATTGCAATTCAACAACAGTCTGAAACTTTTCCTTGAAGACACCTACGATACTTTCCGCAAAATTATTGAAGAAACGAAGTATGGCAACCAGCACATATTCCAGCTAAGTGTCTATATGGCTAACTGTCCGGAAAGCATGAAGCAACGTAACGAATATGGTTGCTGTCTATGGGATATCTTCAACAATAAATTATTCAGCGATGATGACTTTTGCGCTACACCGCTTATTCAGAACAAACTCTTCAATATGACGTCTATTGGTTACCAGGATGTTGACAATAAGTCTTTTGAGGAGGAAATGGAACTCTCCCGCCCGTTTGCCAATTGGAACTGCAAAAGATGGACCTCTCCTAATTTGAACGAACTGGAAGTCATCCGCCCCGTTGAAGCCTTAATCAAGAATACCTGCTTCGCCATCACAGACTTTGCCTACTGCCGCAATTTCAGGGCAGAAATAAACATAAGCCTAGAATGATTAAGCAGTTGCCGAACTAGTTCCATTTTGGAACAAGTTGCTTTAAGATAGCTAGCACCACTTCTTCTGAACGATTCCATGCCACCTATGGAAACGCTATGGGAGCCATTCATAGCCTAAACTTTGCGCAAAACCATACACGGGAATATCTTCTACCCACACTTATAGCCAATTAGGAAAAAGCAGAAGTTTAGTGGTCCATAGAAATAAATTACTGTATCGAACATTAAGTTCAAAAGTATGTGAATCGTTTAGATAGAAGAAATCAATTCATTAAATCTTATTAAGATCAATTTCATTTAAAAGTCTTTTAAGTTCAGATAAAGATTCTCTTATCCTTGGTCCATTTTCGTGGATACACTTTTTTAGAAAACCTACATCTTCCTCATTACTAAAATCTTCTTTTAAGTATGTAAAGCCTGAACCGTAATCCAATGTTTGAAATGTTTTTATCGAAGAGGCTAACATTAAAGCCAAGTCTCCAACTCTCGCTATTGGTATATCATCACTTCTTTTCCACCTTTTATATTCTTCCGACCATCGCCAAATCTTTACGCTTGCGCTATAATCATTATCATACTGAGACCTTCCGACTGTTATATAAAGAGCATCTGAATCTTCTTCAATTTTGGTATAATCGCAAGCAAGTATAGATTTATGCATACGGCTCGGTACTGATTGTAACCAAGTTTTTTCCTTTGTTTTATCAATACTAATGACAGATGGATTGATGTTTAGTCCGGCCAAAGAATATATATACCGCATAAGGGTTTTGTTCTGCTCTAATAGGAAATTGTGCCAAATATCATATGAGAAATACTTCGATGTATGCTGAATTCCCAGAATAGGTATCGTTCCCCAATCTCTGGTCAATGAGAAACTGCGACCATAAGCTGAGGATGATCCGGCAAGCCATTTGACAGAAGAATGTTCCACTCCTAAGGTACTCATTGAGGATTCAAAGTAATATGATGCAGAAACTCCTACGAATAGACAGTCTGTTGGTTTAAGGATATCTATTAAAGATACAAAAGTGCTCCATCCTTTGCAAAAGTCTGAATTAGTTGGCCTTTCTTTTTTAGAGTAATCCATAGGCCTTTGAACAAAATTGTAAAAAGCCACATTTTCCCAAAATGAAGAGCTATTGAAGGATTCATTCAAGAACAATGTTCTATGAAGATTCTCAAACATACTATTAGACCATTCATTTCCAATGGGACATTCTTGGATGACATCTCTTGTGTATTCGCGGTAATTAATGACTTCTTCAATACTTTTTTGTATATCATCATCGCCACTAACGTAATGGCTCTCAGCAACTATTAATAAGCGTCTTTTTCCATTAGAATAATCCTGCCCTACCCATGGAAGCCATGTTAAACCCTCTAAAGAGAGGAGTTGTTCATCAAATTCTTTATTCATAATAAAACAATATGTGTTAATAATACGATTTATAATCAATGGCAGTTAAAGATTCTTTAAATACCGCATAGAGGTTAGTGTGTGCAAGATTTGCACATACTGATAGCATTTAGATAGGAGAACTATTCGATTTTTTCGAATAGTTGCTTGTAGTGTCTGCGGCAGGTTTCTTTGCAGTGGTGTCTGCAGTGAGTTTCTTCATCGTGCTATCTCCAGCGGGTTTCTTTATTGTGGTGTCCTTCTGGATGATGGTGTCCTTAGGGATGGTGATTGGGATAGGATCGCCGAGGAAGTGAGGTTTCTTGCCAAAGAGGATGTCAAGGACAGCTTTGGTGCGGGCAAGCTTTTCACGGAAGTACATGCGGATGCGCCAGATTCTGGAGATAGTGTTTTTGGCGTTGAAGGCAACTGCGCTGATGCCAAGATGATTGCAGATGTAGAGAGCACGCTGGTTGTGGAACTTCTGGGAGATGACGGTGATGGAGTCCTGGCCAAAGACCTTCTGGGCGCGGATCATGGAGTCGAAGGTGCGGAAGCCGGCATAGTCAAGTACAATGCAGCTGTCAGGAATGCCTTTGGAAACGAGGTCGTTTTTCATGTATTGAGGCTCGTTGTAGGACTTGTGGTGGTTGTCGCCGCTGATAAGGACTACCTTGATCTTTCCTGCTTTGTAGAGGTCTACCGTGGCTTTGATGCGGTTGACGTAGTAGACGTTAGGCCTTCCTGTACGGCCAAGAGGGCTGGTGCCAAGAAGCAGGCCAACGTTGTTTTTGGGGATGTCGTTTACGTTGTCAAAGATCTTGCCCCTGGAACTTTTTACCACTATGTGGCTGCACCAGGCAACTATCACGATGCCTATCAAGCAGAGAAAGAGGAATATCTTGAAGAGCTTTTTCATCGACTTTTCTTCCGAGATGGCTATTGGTTGAGAATCTGGCCGGCGGCGTTTTTGGTGTCCACTTTTTCTATGATGCGCTCAAGGATGCCTTTATCGCTGAAGATGAAGGTTCTTCTGAGGGTGCCCATTGTGGTTTTGCCGTACATTTTCTTCTCTCCCCAGGCTCCGAAGTCCTGAAGCATTTGGGTGGTGGTGTCTGCCAGGAGGGTGAACGGCAGGTCGTACTTGGACTTGAAGCCGGTATGGGACTTTGGACTGTCCTTGCTCACTCCCACAACGTTGTAGCCGGCCTTGGAGAGGGCGGCGTAGTTGTCTCTGAAACTGCAGGCCTCAGCCGTACAGCCGGATGTGTTGTCCTTCGGGTAGAAGTATATGATGGTTTTCTTTCCGTTTCCGATAAAGTTTTCTGATTTAACAGTGTTGCCGTCCTGGTCGAGAACCTCGAATGCCGGCATCTTGTCTCCGATTTTCAACATAGCTGCAATAATTTGTTCTATGTTCAAAGATAATGCAAAATATTCTTATTTTTGTGAGGGAGGGTTAAGTATGAAGGGTTTCTTTCTCAAGATCAAGAACTGGCTCCAGAAGCTGTCATTCCGTACAGGACTGATTGTTCTTCTGCTTTGCATCCCGTTCTATATCCTGTCTTTTGCACAGATGGCCCTTCCAATCAGCGCCGGGGCGAAAGGAGTGCTCTGGGTGGTGCTGTTCGGCTTGGCGAAGACTTTCCAGTGGGGCGGAATCACGATTCTGGGAGTGGAAGGCGTAAAACGAGTCAAGGCTTATTTCAGGAAGAAGGGAAAGGGCACAGAATCTTCTGAAGCAGAAAAAGATACAAGTTATATAGAATGATATGAAAATGATTATGAGTTTTTCAATTATCCCGATGCTGATGAGCATTTTCTCTTGCTCAGGAGCGAAGTACATCGATATGGACGTGACCGAGTTCGGTCTGCTGCTCAAGGAACAGGAGGCGGCTTTGATCGACGTGAGGACAGACAAGGAGTATGCCGAGGGGCATATCGCAGGAGCGGCGAACTTTGATTTCTTCAGCGACTCTTTCCTTAGTATGGTGGAAGAGGCTTATCCGAAAGACAGGCCGCTGGCTGTTTACTGCCGTAGCGGAAAGCGAAGTGCAGGTGCCGCAAAGCAGCTCGCTGAGGCAGGATATACGGTTTACAACCTGAAAGGCGGCTATATGGCCTGGGTAGAGGCTGGTCGCAGAGTTACAAAGTACGAGGTGGAGGTGTTCAAGACAAAGAACGGCTCGCCGGTAGCAGTCTGCCTGATAAAGCACGGAACGCTGGAGATAGAGTATGACGGAGTGAAGATCCATGTGGATCCGGTGGGAGAGTACGGAAAGCATACAGACTATGCAACCGAATTCCCGAAGGCCGACGTGATACTTGTAACTCACGAGCATCCAGACCATCTGGACGATGCCGCCCTGAAGACTCTTGAGGGAGAAAATACCGTTCTGATTCTCAACAAGACCAGCGCGGACCGTATCGGCAGGGGAGAGGTGATAGCCAACGGACAGAGCCGTGAGCTTCCGAAGGGAATAACTCTGGATGCCGTTCCTGCATACAACACGACTCCAGGAAGAGAGAAGTTCCATCCAAAAGGCAACGGCAACGGATATGTTCTCACGATAGACGGGCTTAGGATCTACATAGCTGGAGATACGGAAGATGTGCCTGAGATGGCGAATTTGAAAGATATAGATGTGGCGTTTCTGCCGGTGAACCAGCCATATACTATGACGGTTGAGCAGTGCGTAAATGCAGCCAATATGTTCAAGCCGAAGATGCTGATACCATATCACTTCAGCAAGACAGACCTCAGCGGACTGCCTGAGCAGCTGCCGGACATCAAGGTGCTGCTGCGTCAGATGCAATAAAGAGGGTTATTCCTGCTTGTTTTGCTCTTCTTTCTTATCTGCCGGGGTCTTTGGCTTCTTGAAGTACTCCCAGATAGCCCAGAAGGTGAGGACGGCCATTGCAGCCACGGCTACGAAGGCGTGGAATGAAGTGCCGTGCTTGAGGCTCATCCAGATCATGAAGTAGTTGAAAACAAACAGTATGACGCCTCCAAGCAGGAGAACTAGAACTGCGGACGGGATGTTCTTCTTGTCCTGGATTTGGACCTTCTTCTTCCTGACAAGACGGAAGAGGGAAATGGCCGGGAAGAGAGCTATCAGCAGAGAGAAGATGAAAGCAATCTGTCTTCTCAGCTTGTCCTGAGCTTTAGTCTCGGCGCTTTGCTGTAAAACCTTGTCCATCTCTCCCTGCATCTTCTGATAGAGGACGTTAGTGTCGGCCCCGTACATCTTGAGAAGTTCTTCTTCAGTAATAGGGTTGCTTTTGGCTATAGAATCTTTTATGGAACTGATATCTACGGTTTGAGGGGTCTCAGACTGAGGGGTTTGTGCCACAGCTGCAGATGCGAAAAAGAGCATCGCGATTATAAGGAGAGCTGAAGGTTTCATATTTGTACAGTTTGGCTGTTCGTTATTTATGGCAGAATCTTGACTATCTGAGCAGCACCAGGTGGTCTCCTTCATGGAGGACGGTGTTGCCGTTAGGAATGATGTTTTTGTCTCCTCTGCGGATAAGGATGATAATGCCGCTTCCAGGAACTTCCTTGATCTTCTTGCCGATTCTGCGGCTTGTAGGCTTGATGGTCTTTTCTAGGAAGATGGCGTCAGAGCCTTCAAACGCTTTGGTGACGATAATTGCCTTGTCACCAGGCTGAAGGACAGTGTCTCCTCTTGCGATTATCTGTTCATTCCCTCTCAGTATGAGGGCAATCAGCACATTCTTAGGGAAGTTTATCTCGTGAACCTGCTTTCCGCACATATTGCTCTCCGGAGTGATTTCAACCCAGCTGAAATGAAGGTGGTCTTCTGTATAGTCGTTGAAAGACTTGAGTACATTGCTGTACTTGTCTATCATATCCAGTTTCTTGGCAGCCCACGGAATCATAGAGCCCTGGAAGGCTATTGATATGACAACCAGGCAGAAGACTATGTTGAACAGATCCTGCTGGATTGGCTCGTCTCCGTTTATGCACATTATGGCAAAAACGATGGCGGAGGCTCCTCTCAGGCCTACGAACGACACGAAGGCCATCTGCTTGAAACTGTATTTGCGGAACGGGGCCAGCACGCCGAAGACAGCCGCCGGTCTGGCAAGCAGAAGCAGGAACAGGAAAATGAGTATAGCCGGAATGATGTCATTTGGCATCTTGGACGGTTCTACCAGCAAGCCTATCAGGAAGAAGGTCAGCACCTGCATAAGCTCGTTAATTCCATCGAAGAAGTTCACGATGGTCTTCTTGTCCTTGAAATCCTGGTTACCTACGATCATTCCCACCAGGTAAACGCTCAGGTAGCCGTTGCCTCCCAGAATGTCCGGGATCGAGTAGCTGGCAACCGCAAGGGCCAGGATAAAGAGCGAGATGTAACCGCTGCCTTTGATGGTTACTTTCTGAAGCGTAAGGCTGGCGATTTTGGCTATGACCAGACCGCAGGCGGTTCCAATGCCGACCTGCATCAGCAGCATCAGGGCCAGTTTTCCACCCGAGGCGCTTCCGTTTGCGATAGAAAGCATGCCGATGGTCAGCATATATGCCATAGGGTCGTTGCTTCCGCTTTCGACCTGAAGCATAGGGGAGGTATTGTTCTTCAGACCGAGCTTCTTGGTCCTGAGGATGGAGAATACAGATGCGGCATCCGTAGAGCTCACTATCGCTCCGAGGATCAGGCTTTCTATCAGTCCCCAACCAAGAATAAAGTAGCACAAAAGGCTGGTAACGGCAGCAGTTATGACAACTCCCACAGAAGCCAGCAGACCCGCTTCAGTGGCTATGTGCCTGACGGCGCTCCAACGGGTTCCGAAACCGCCGTAGAACATGATGAATATCAAGGCGCAAGTACAGAAGTTGTGGGCAAACCTGAAGTCATCCATCTGGAACGGAATCACGTCGGTGACACCGAAGATTGCGCCCAGCAGAAGAAAGGCCAGCAGAGCCGGAATTCCCAGGCGTGTGGAAATATTGTTAAGCCCGATGCTTATGAACAATACCAGTGCGCCGATAAGCAGAATGAGAGTTATCATACTCTGCAAAATTAAGAAAAATGTCCTTTAGCTATAGGCACATCTTGTAGATGTTCTCGACATCTTTCTGCTGGAGAGGAATAAAACCTGGCAGAGTTCCGCCGTTGACGGCTTTCCGGGCCATTTCCTCGAAATGAGTCTGGTCTATTCCAAGATCTGTGAGTGTGCTCTTGAGACCAAGGGTCTTGAACAGGAATTCGCTGAGCATATCTATTGCCTTATGGGCGATATCCATAGGAGGAAGGGAAGCATCTATGCCAAACACGTTTACGCCGAACTGCACGAACTTGCCCACAGTGTTTTCATTCAGGCAGTATTCCATCCATCTTGGGGTCAGTATGGCAAGGCCGAGGCCGTGGGTGATGTCATAGACCGCCGAGAGCTGGTGCTCCATAGGGTGGCAGCTCCATGCCTGGCGCTTTCCGCCGTCTATGAAACCATTTATAGCCCAGGAGGATGTCCACATCAGATTGGCTCTTGCCTCGTAGTTTTCCGGCTCCTTCATCGCCACAGGGGCGAACTTTACAATGGTCTTCATCAGGCCTTCCATAAAGCAGTCCAGCATATAGAGATCTGTGTTCACGTTGAAATATACCTCAAATATATGGCTGAGCATGTCCGCCGCTCCTCAGGCCGTCTGGTAAGGGCTTACTGTAAAGGTGTTTTCAGGATTCAGGAAAGAGGCCTTCGGGAGCATAGGAGGGCACATGCATCCTATCTTGTCGTTGGTTTCAGGGTTGCTGATCACTCCGCCGCAGTCCATCTCGCTTCCCGTTGCGCTCAGTGTCAGGATGCTTACTATCGGAAGAGCCTTCTCCACCGGAACTCTTTTCTTCATGTCAAAGAAGTCCCACGGGTCAAAGTCCACAAGCGCTCCGGCTGCCATAAACTTGGTGGCGTCTATGGTTGAGCCTCCGCCCACGGCCAGCAGCACGTCTATCTTGAGGTCCTTGCACATCTGGGCACCTTTCCTCACCGATGCGATTCTAGGGTTCGGCTCTATGCCTGAGAGTTCATAGACCTCGAGCTGAGCTTCTTTCAGTTCTTTCATCACTTTGTCATACAGCCCTATGCGCTTGATGGAACCGCCGCCGTAGGTCAGCAGCACTCTCTTGCCCCACTTCTTGAGTTCAGGACCGAGGTTCTTCAGCTGGTCCTTTCCGAAATACACCCTGCAAGGTATGTCGTATATGAAATCGTTGATCATACTCATTCCTGTTTTTCCGTTAGAATTTAAGAGATTCTACCCAGGCCTTGACATCCTCGTCTGTTGCTCTGTTGAGCACCTTTCCGGCAGTCCACTTGAGGGCAGGATACTGCTGCTTGAACTGGGCGTTGGCCTTGTCTACCGTGCTTCCGCCGGATGTCGCAAAGAACACCACGTTCTTGCCTGAGAAATCGTAAGCCTCGAGGAACGTGTTGATTATGGTAGGGGCGGTGTACCACCATACAGGGAACCCGATGTAAATGGTTTCATAGTCTGATGCATTCTCAAGGTCTTTAACGATTGCCGGACGGGATGCCTTGTCTGCCATCTCCACGCTGCTGCGGGAAGTCTTGACTGTCCAGTCGAGGTCGGCTGATGTATAAGGTACCTCTGGCTTGATTTCGTAAAGGTCTCCGCCTGTTGCTGCGGCAACCTTCTCTGCCAGTGCTTTAGTAGTACCTGTCGCTGAGAAAAATGCTACGAGTGTCTTCATTTGTTTTTCCTCCTGATTGTTCTGTGTCTGTTCTGTTTTCTTGTTCTGTCCGCAGGATGCAATTACCATTGCCAAAGCCGCGATAGTGAGAAGTATCTTTTTCATAAGGTGACTGTTTTAGACAAATATACAGAAAAGATTCGCCAAAAAACAATGCGGAAAACCTGAATCGGAAAAAGCCTGACTTTTCAGGAACGCAGGGCGCGCATGGCGTTCAGGACTGCCAGGACGGTCACTCCAACATCGGCGAACACGGCCATCCACATCGTAGCGATACCTAGCGTTGCCAGAATCAGGACTGCAACCTTTACTCCAATTGCAAACCAGATGTTCTGCCTGGCTATTGAAAGTGTGCGTCTTGCAATCTTTATGGCAGTGGCGATCCTGGAAGGCTTGTCATCCATCAGCACCACGTCTGCGGCTTCAATGGCAGCGTCGCTTCCGAGAGCTCCCATCGCGATGCCCACGTCCGCTCTGGCCAGGACCGGAGCGTCGTTGATGCCGTCTCCCACAAATGCCAGAGTTCCTTTTTCCAGAAGCTGTTCAACGATTCTTACCTTGTCTGCCGGCATCAGTTCTGAGTGGTATTCAGAAAGATTCAGTTTCCCTGCGATTTGCCTTGCAACCTCTTCCCGGTCTCCGGTAAGCATTACGGTATCTGTTATGCCCATAGACCTCAGCTCGGAGATTGCCTGAGCGCTGTCCTCCTTCATCTGGTCGTTGATGACTATGTGGCCGGAATAATCTCCGTTGATTGCAATGTGGATTATAGTGCCGGCGTGATGGCAAGGATGCCATTTCACTCCTATGGAATCCATCAGTTTGGTATTTCCGGCATACACTGTGTCCTCTCCAATCCTGGCTCTTGCTCCCTGTCCTGCAATCTCTTCTATCTCAGATACCTGGCATCCGTCTGTGGCTTCCTGCGGAAAGGCATCTCTTAGCGCTCCCGCGATAGGGTGGGTGGAGAAATGCTCCACGTGGGCGGCCAGGTGCAGCAGACGCTTCGAGTCTGAACCGTGGCCCTGGTGGCATTCCTGCGAATGAGAGCCGTCTTTGCAGGTATCCGGATGCACGGCTTCTACAGCAAACTTTCCCTGTGTAAGGGTTCCGGTCTTGTCAAATACCACGGTCTTGACTTTGGAGAGGATGTCCATATAACTGGCTCCCTTGATGAGGATTCCCTTTCTTGAAGCTCCGCCGATTCCTCCGAAGAAAGTCAGAGGAACACTGATGACAAGTGCACACGGGCAGCTGACCACCAGAAACATCAGAGCCCTGTACAGCCAGGTAGGGAAACTCTCTGAGAAACTGCCGGACAGAAGTGGCGGCAGGAAAGCCAGCAAGATAGCGGCGCATACCACGATAGGGGTGTAGATCCTGGCAAAGCGGGTGATGAAAGTCTCGCTCCTGGACTTCTTTTCAGCGGCATTCTCCACCAGGTCTATGATCTTGGAGGCGGTGCTTTCCTTGAAACTCTTTGTAGTGCGGACCTTTATCGCCCCGGACAGGTTCACGCATCCGGAAATGACCTCGTCTCCCGCACCTGCTTCCCTTGGCACGCTCTCTCCGGTAAGGGCCACTGTATTCAGCGATGTGGCTCCTTCTATTATCTGCCCGTCCAGAGGAACTTTCTCTCCCGGGCGGATGACTATAACTTCCCCGACAGCAACTTCTTCCGGGCTTACTTCCAGGAGGTTGCCTTCTCTTTCCACATTGGCTTTGTCGGGGCGGATACCCATCAGGTGAGCAATGCTTTCCTTGCTCTTGCCTTCTGCATATCCTTCAAACAGCTCTCCCACCTGGAAGAAAAGCATCACGAATACCGCCTCAGGAAACTGGGTTTCAGCTCCCGGCAGAAATCCGATGCAAAGCGCCCCAATGGTTGCAATCGACATCAGAAAATGCTCGTTGAAGGCATCACCGTGAACCAGCCCTTCCACCGCTTCTTTCAGCGTTTCCCATCCGACCAGAAGATACGGAACAAGGTAAACCAGAAGCAGTTGCCAGGTCTTGAGATTGCACTTCTTTTCAATTATTACCGCCGCAACCAGCAGAATGACTGTCGCGATTATGACAATAAGTTTTTCTTTCAGCCCACCTTCCTCAGGATGATGGTGATGTTCATGATGCTCGTGTGCCATGACTATTCTCCTTTTATAATAAGCCAGTGCCCGCCCTTGTTGCAGCCCTGGCGCTTGATGATGCCTTCAGCCTTGAGATTGGCCAGCTGTTTTTCGATGGCCTTTTCCGTGACGCAGACCCTCTGTGCAAGAGCTTTTGCCGTAATGTGCCTGTTCTCAGCGATAAGCAGCAATATCTTGTCTCTTGTCTTGAGGTTCTTCTTAGGAACACATTCTTCTTCCTGAGACTCTTTTTTGACAGGCCCAATCGTCTGGTTTACAATGGAATCTATAGAGTTCAGGATATCAGATGCAAGCTTTTCCCTGAATTCCTGGTAATCCAGTTCCACAGACTCGTTGTTTTCTGTGAAAAGCAGCACTTTTTTGATTTTATCCATAATTATTTCCTTTTAGCGATGAATTTTTATACCCTAAGTCGTAAAATTTTATTCCCTACAAAAATACAATTTATTCCCTAAAAACAATAGTTTCTCCCATAAATTTGCAAATATTTTATAAAATAATTTGGTTTATAATATAAACCGCTTTACATTTGCAGTGTGATTGATGCTGACCGAGTGCGCAATCGGGGAGCAGAAAAACAAAAAGTGTTAAACAATGTTAAAAGATTTTACGATGGAAACTAAGAACCTTACAACCGAAAGCTCTCTGAAAATTATCGCAGAGACAATGGAGCGCAGCAGAATGACAATAGCCAAGAATTCCGGCAGACCTCTTATCCTTTGGGGATGCCTGGTGGCTGTAACTTCTGTAATCATTTACTTCCTCTGGTCAAAGACCGGCAGTCCAGTATGGAATCTTCTCTGGTTCGCGATGAGTATTATAGGTTTTATCTGCACAATATTCATGTCAAAGAACGGCGAGAAGGCTCCGAAGAATGAAGTATCCAGGATTCTGGGCAAGACCTGGATGTGGTTTGGAATCTTTACAACAGGATTCTATCTGATGATCTGGGTTGCATACTTTATAATGAGAGCCTGTAATCCGGAAGCCAGCATCCACGTTGACCTTACTCTTGTTATCACATTGATGATGGGTCTTTGCGGAGTTATCTCCGGAGTAGTCATGAAGATGAATTCCGTTGTTGCCTGCCTTGTTATCGCTACTGCAATCTCTGTAGTTATAGCCTTGGTTGTAAACGGTCCTGCACAGATTCTGGTATTCGCTGTACTGGGTGTCTTAGGACTTGTAGTTCCAGGACTTATTCTTCAGGGAAAGGCCAGAAACAACCAGCCGGAAGCCTAACAGACAATAGGGTAATAACGCTATAAGACAAAGTGTTATGGAAGAGAAACAGAAAACGTTCAAGCCGCTGGATCCGCTGCTCCATTCGGAGTTAAGGCTTGCGGTGATGAGCATACTGATTGGCGTGGTGGAGGCGGACTTCGTGTACATCAAGTCCCAGACCGGAGCCACGGCCGGAAACCTGAGCGTGCAGCTCGACAAGCTTTCCGCTGCGGGATACATCGAAGTGGAGAAGACTTTCAAGGGAAAGAAGACCTGCACTCTCTGCAGAATCACCGGCAAGGGCCGGGATGCCTTTGCCGAGTACGTGGAGACTCTCAAGCAGTATCTTCAGATTCCCAAAGGCTGAGAATCGCCAAGGTTGATTTTTAGGTGTTAACGTGCGCCCTCTGTCCCATCCTGTGTGTCAGAGGGCGCATTTTTATGCTGGAAAAGTGTGCAGGGTCGGCTGTTTTGTGCACGACCTTGAACGTCTATAGGTTGGTGAAGTTGATCTTGTAGATTTTGCCGGTGGTGTCGTCGCAGACCCAGATGCATTTGTGGGCGTGGTCCACGTATATCCCCTCGCCATTGTCTATGAAGGAAACGCTGTAGCTTGCTAGCACTTTGCCATCTATCGTGCAGAGGTTGATTGTGCGGTTCTTGCTGTCCGCAATCCATAGCACGTCCCTTACAGGATCATAGCAAAGGTCGGCGATTTCCTTCAGGCTTCCTCCCGTAAGGTCCTTGCGGCCGGTTTCTCCCTTTTCCAGGGAATAGGTGATCAGGACCACAGGCTTTTTCTGGTTGCCTATCAGAAGGGTGTTGTTCTTGTACCAGGTGATGCCTTCAAGCCCGTCGTTGGTGCCGTAACCCACATCTTTAATCACGCGGACCAGTTCGTCTTTCTTGTAGTCCGGAGCAACCAGGCGGTGCACTTCCTGTTTGTTTTCAATCACATAATAGACATCCTTGGTCTTAGGGTCAATTGTAACGCCTTCGCAGTCGAACTTTCCGTTGTAAAATCCTGTGGTTGCTCCTGTCCAGGTTACGTGATCTATCCCGTTTGCGTCGGACGCTACAAGAAAACCGTCTCCATTAGGGGCAAGGCAAAGGCCAGAGGGTTCTTTGCTAGTGGTGCTGATCTCGGAATAATTGCCCATGACCGGCTTGTAGTTTTCAGGGGTGAGTGGCGTGTCTGGGGTTTCAGGAGTCAGGTGCTTGTGGGAACAGGCTGAACCTGCTGCAAGAATAAGGATTGTTGCAAGTGATGCAAGAAGGTTTATATAATGTCTCATTTGATCTTATTTTTTGCAAATATACTCAAATGGAGCCTTTCATACAGTGCCGCCAGGCCGGATGAGCATTTCTTTGAGGAAGAAATATGTAAATTTGTAGGGATTGACTAGGAAACAAATCCAAACGATACCATATGACAGAACTTGAAAAACTGAAAGCCGGTCTGCCGTACTGCTATGCAGATGCAGAAATGATTGCAAGAAAGAGCCGCGCAATCAAGTGGTGCGAGGAGTACAACGCCATTGACGGGACAGACTATGAGGCTCAGTACAAGTGCCTTCAGAAGATGCTTGGAGCAGTGGGGGAGAGGGTATGGATTTCCAAGACCTTTGGATGCGACTGCGGAAAAAACATCTTCATCGGCGATGATTTCACAGGAAACTTCAATCTTACCATCCTGGACATCCGCGAGGTTTACATCGGCAGTCACGTGATGATAGGGCCGAACACTCTGATCACAACCGTCGGACATCCGCTTTCTCCGCAGGGCAGGCGAGATTACATCGCTGAGGCAAAGCCTGTCAGAATCGGCAACGACGTGTGGATCGGCGGAAACGTAACCATCCTGCCCGGAGTTACCATAGGCAACAATGTGGTCATAGCGGCCGGAGCGGTGGTTCACGAAGACGTTCCTGACAACTGCCTTGTGGGAGGAGTTCCAGCCTCCAAGATTAAAGATCTGGTCAACGATGTCAAAGAATAACATCCTTCTTCAGAATATGCTGAGCCATCGCGACGAGAGTCAGGTGGCCGGGCTGATGCGTTTTTTCAAGACCGGTCCGGGGCAGTACGGCGAAGGCGACAAGTTCCTGGGAATCAAGGTGCCTGTTACAAGAGCCGTCGTAAAGGAATGCTGGAAGGAGGTCTCATTTGAGAATCTTCAGGAGTGCATTCTCAGCCCTTGGCACGAGGTCCGTCTGGCTTCACTTCTTTGTCTGGTTGAAATCTTTTCCAGAGCGGGGAAGAAAAAGCAGGAAGACCTGCAGAAACGGTGCGTGGACTTCTATCTTGCCCACACAGACCGCATCAACAACTGGGACCTGGTGGACCTTTCCTGCTACAGCCTTCTGGGCGAGTGGCTTCTGGACAAGGACCGCAGTCTGCTTTATGAACTGGCAAGAAACGGCAAAAACATCTGGGAGCGGAGGATAGGCATAGTTTCAACAATGGCCTTTGTCCGCAAGAATCAGCTCAGCGATACATTTGCCATTTCGGACATCTTCATACAGAAAGACTTCAAAGGGACATTTGATCCTAAGGACAAAGTTGGGGAGAAAACTCAAGAACCTGGACAAATTCACGACTTGCTGCAGAAGGCGGTAGGGTGGCTGCTCAGGGAAGCGGGCAAAAAAGACGAGGCGTCGCTGAGGAAATTCCTGGACAAGCGAGCCTCAAAAATGCCGCGCACCATGCTCAGGTACGCCATTGAGAAGTTCCCCGAACCGGTGCGCAGAATCTATTTGTCTAAAAGCTAGTGCCTAGTCCTCCCTTGTCAGGTCATTGATCTGGGCGAGGGTTTCATCGGACTTTGAGAGGATGTTATGCCTGAGGATGAGTCCAATCGCTCCGCCGATCACGATTCCCACTCCAAGACCGATGAGCATCGCAGACTTGGCTTCTGAAGGGAATGCTTCGTTTTTCATGATTTCATAGACCATTCCGCCGAGCCAGAGGATAAGCAGAGGGATTCCGATCCAGAGCCAGTTGGCGTAGCCTTTTCTGAAGCGTACGATTCCCTTGGCAGCAGTTACAAGGTCTGTGTTCATGCTAGGGAGCCTGTTGTTGATTATGATGGTTGCCACCAGGCAGAAAGCCAGCATCACTTCTGTCGCGATTACGAAAGGAATGGAGAATCCGACATTCAGGAGGTTAAGGCAGAGAAGCATTGCAACAATCCCGATAATCGTCTGGCGGAGGGCCTTTCTCTGAAGGCTGCCCAGAGTTTTGCGGTATGCGTTGCGCAGGAGCTTTTCGTTGACGATGGTTTCTCCTTCCAGTTTTTCTTTCATCTGGCGCAGCTGCTGCTGCATTTCGTTGAGGATGTTATCTGTGTTTTCCATTTTACTGCATCTTTTTGAGTTGTTCTTTGATTCTGACAAGGCGGACAGAGACGTTTGAGGTGCTGATTCCGACTATCTGGCCGATTTCTTCATAGCTGAGGTTTTCCAGCCACAGCAGGACGATTGCCCTGTCGAATGGTCCGAGCTTGGAGATTCTCTCCCTGAGAAGGTTGGACTGGCGGCTGCCTTCATCCACGTCTTCGAACAGGTTGATGTTCATGCTCAGCGGCTCCTTTCTCGGGAGGCGTTTTTTCTTTCGGTCTGAAGAAATGCAGGTGTTCAGGCTCACTTTCCAAATCCAGGAGTTCAGGCTGCTTTCGCCACGGAAAGTTCCGGATCCTTTCCACAGGTTGATCAGGATCTCCTGGAAGAGGTCGGCTACCTCTTCATTGTCCTGCGAGAACATATAGCAGACGGTGTAAATCGTCCCCTTGTGTTCTCTGACCATCTTTTCGAATTCTTTTTCTGTCATTGTCTGTCTTGTTTGTTTGCCCATTAGACGCAGAGGCTAACGGAAAACTACACAAATATCCGAAAATTTTTTGCCTACAATTACTATATTTGAGTGTTATGAAAAAGATACTGGTACTTTTTGCAGGGATATTGATGTCCTCGTCTTTTTTGCTGAACGCTCAGCAGTACAACGTGTTGGAACAACTAAAGGCCGATGCCCGCAAGGTCCGGGGCATGGAAGGCCCGCACCGTCTGGATGAATTCGGAACCCTTAGCAAGGCTCCTGCCGGCTACAGGCCTTTCTACATAAGCCACTATGGAAGACACGGCTCCCGCTATGCCTGGAACCCGAAGACTTACACTCTTCTCCGCGATGTGTTCTCCAAGGCTAAAGAGGAAAATGTGCTTACACCATACGGAAAGGAGTTTGTCAGGAAGTACGAAGCTTTCTATATGAATCCGTACATCAACACCGGAGACCTGGTTCCGCTGGGATTTGACCAGCACCAGGCCATTGGAACATTCGTGTACGAACAGTTCCCGAAAGTTTTCAAGGGAAGAAAGAAGGTAGACGCCATCTCCTCCACCAGCCAGAGATGTATCGTTAGTATGGGGGCTTTCACACTGGGTCTTAAAACCTGCAATCCAAAACTCACGATGCGTCTTAGGTCAGACCACACCGGAATGTGCATCATAGCTCCTCCAAGTGCTCCTAAAACCCTGATCAGGCGTTTCAAGACAGATGACAGGAAAGCGGAACTTGAGAGCGTGACAGATTTTTTCAAGAGGATTACAGGCTATCAGGATGTCCTGGACAAGCTGTTCACAGACAGCAAGTTCCTTGATGGATTCCAAGACGGCCCGACAGGTTTTATGAGCGAACTGTGGCAGCTGATCTGCGGATACCACAACTATGAAAGCGAGCCGCTTTTCGACGACCTGCTAACTCAGGAGCAGAGGCTGAAGTTCTGGGAAGCTGACAACTATTTTTCTTTCTTCACCGATATTAAAGCCCGCTATGGCGTGATTCCTCTGCTTGAAGACATAATTGCCAAGGCTGAGACTTCTTTCAGTGATCCCAACCAGGCCGCGCATTTGAGATTTGGGCACGACTACATCGTTGAAGCTCTGGCTACTCTCCTGAACATAAACGATATGGGCACCATCCCATCCAAGTCCGAAGATGCCAAATACTGGTTTCAGAACTATAACATTCCAATGGCGGCCACAATCTTGTTTGTCTTCTACAAGAACAAGAAAAACGACATTCTCTTCAAGGTTGTGTTCAACGAGAATGAAGCTACATTGCCAGACCTAACTCCGGTGCAAGGCAACTACTACCGCTGGAGCGACTTCCGCGCCTGGGCAGACAAGATGATGGCGGATCATCCACAGATCTAGTATATAGTGGTCCATGCGGCTTTATGGGCTCTCTGGCTGTTGACAGCGTTCATCTTGCCGAAGTTCCACTTGACTCCGAAGAGGATATAGCGGCCCATAACTAGCGTGTAGGTGTCTTCCACATAGTTTGCGGCCTCCGTATGGCTAAGATTGCGAGTCTTGTTTAGAATATCGTGGACTTTCACGCTCAGGTTGAAGGCTCCTATGTTCTTGGAAACTTCAGCATTCCATTGCCATTCAGGTTTTCCGTAGCCTTTTGAGTAGCCTTTGTAGCAGACGTAGGAAATATCTGAAATGAACTCGAATTCGTGTTTGGTAGTGTATCTGCCGTCTGCCCCGAATCTGGCGGTCAGAGTGTTGGTGTTAGCCCTCTTGTCCAGCGAATAGCGTGATATTCTGCCGCTTGCACTGGCTACTGCAGAAAAGTTGAAATGCTTCTGGTTGTATTTTACTCTGAAACTTCCGTTTGGAGAAAAGACTTTGGTTTGGCTCTTTCTAAAGCCGCTAAGTCCGCCATAGAAGCGGTCTCCCTTGTTGTTTCCCCAAAAATCGGCCATAAACGCAGAATAGTCAAAGGTTTCCTTGTCCAATGCCGGAAGTGTTTCGAGTGCCTGGTAGCTGGAAGAAAAGTTATATGAAGCTCCAGCTGAAAGACTCATAGACCATATCTTTTTGGTATCCAGCGGGGCAGTGTAGGTTGTAGACAAACTTGTCCAAATCTGCGGATCTTTGGAATTAACAGGAATTGAGTACATAATTCCGTCAGAATCATACCAGAGGGCATTGCTGATGGCTCTGTTTCTGACGGTTCCGTACAAATTTACCATTAGGCTTGTGAATTTCTGCCTGTTGTTGCGGTTCCAGGAGGAATTCATAACAATTGACGAATAAGTCCTGAGGTAAATGTTGCCTAAACTCAGGCTGGATGGGTTGCTGATGTTAAGAACAGGAATCATCCGGCCGTTGCTAGGCTTATGGCTCTCGCCTGAAATCATAAAGTAGAAACGGTCTGAACCTTTTGCCAGCATGAGTCTCATATTAGGGGACAAAAACCAGTCCCATTCTCCTTTGCCTGTAGTGTCTTGGATACCAAAGCTTTTGGAAATAAGCTCATTGAGTATTCCGTTTGCGGTAGCGCCGAATGTAATATAGCTTTGTTTGCCTAACTGGTATTGGGCTGTAAGGTCATACTGCTGGTTGATGGAGTGTGCTTTGCTCTGCGATGAATAATAGCCGTTAAACCCGCCTGCGTCAAATGCGTCTCTTGTGCTTTCAGATTTTGAAAAATTAAGCCTGGCTCTTGCCGCAAGGGTGAGCTTGTCTGATACGGGTTCCGTATAATTCAAGAAGCCAATAACAGAGTATGAAGAAGAGTTGGACTCGTAGCGCATTGTGCGGTCATCTTCTCCGGCTGAGGTTTTCAGGATAGTCTGCTCGTTGCTGCGGCCATCTCCATTGTTGACTTGGCCGTTGACATTTAAATGCAGGTGCCGGCCTTTCTTTCCTCCAATGTCTCTGAATGTTACGCCGGTAGAGAGCATTGCCTGCCTGCTGATCGAATGGTTGCGGGAGTGGCTTTCAGACTGGTTGATCACGGCCTCTTCTCTGGAAGTTTCGCTTGAAGAGTTGCTGTAAGAATCTGATTTGCTGAAAACAAATCGCGGAACAAAACTGAACCAGAGCTTGCCTTTTTCTTTCTTCATCTCGAGATTCGTGTTCACACTGTTGCCAAATGACCTTCCCGAGTTTTCTGAAGAGTAGTACAAGTTGCCGTTTTCCTGGTAAGTGGTTCTGTAGCTTTGTTTTCCTGATTTAGTATCTCCGTATTTGTAGTTTCCGGCCAGGGTGGTCTCCACGTCTTTTACTCTGGAAGTGTTGACGTTAACTCCAAGCAGCGCTGATGTAGAAAGGCCTGATGCAGGCCTAGGGGCATCGTCATCGGAATATGCTGAAAACACTACAATACCGCCGTCACTCACATTCATAGTGTTGGCAATGAACGTAACCTGGTCTTTCTTGTTATATGCTGCCGCCAAGGCGTATGCGCTGTACAACCCTCCGCGATTATCTCTAAGAGGCTCATTGCTTTTCTTGCCTTCTATGGTGGTTCCGGCCTTAAGATCCACATTGCCGAACCAGCCTTCCTCATACTCTTTCTTCAGCCCCACATCCAGAACCTTCTCTCTATTTCCGTCCTGGATGCCGGTATTCCTGGTCTGTTCAGATTCTCTGTCTATCACGCGTATCTTGTCAACTATCGCAGCCGGCAGATTGTTCAGGGCCGTGCTCTGGTCATCAAAGAAGAAGGTTCGTCCTCCCACGGTTAGCTTGGAGATCATTTCTCCGTTGAATTTCACCTTGCCCTCCGAGGTGATCTCCATACCCGGCATCCTCTTAATCAGGTCTTTGAGCATAGCATTGGCTCCAACGCTGAAAGAAGCGGCATTGAACTCAATGGTATCTTGCTTCATCACGATAGGATTTCCTACACCGGATACAGTAATCGCCGAGAGGTAATTCTCGTCCAGCTTCATTTTAACTGTACCTAAATCCACCCGATCTTCTCTGAAATACTTCTCCTTAGCATAATGCTTATATCCCATCATCTCTATATGGAAAACATAGTTTCCAAAAGGCACATCCTTAAGCGTAGCAACGCCAGATGTGTCTGATATTATGAAATTTGTGATGGTTGTATCTTTAGCTGGAACTACATATACTGAAGCGTATGATAAAGGCTCGTTGGTCAGGGAATCAACAACCTTCACCTTAATTCTGCTCATCCTGCCTGCAAACATTGCATCGTTGATAACGAATTGCGCCTTGGAACTCGCAGCAAAACATAAAATCAATAATATGCTCCAGATATATTTTTTCATGAAGATTCTTTCCTTCAGTAAACAAAGATAATGATATTGCGTATAATATGAGTTTACTTGGATCGTAGTTGAACTTCACCTCGAACTTTCCGATCCTTTGTGTCTATGACAACCACACTAAATCCTTTACCGTACTTAAGCTGTTCCGGAGAGCCTTCCTTATAAATTGCAATTCTTCTTATCTCGCCTGGTTTCAAGCCTTTAAGCTCATTGCCATCGTTATAAAACTTTCCGTCAACAACATACTTTATTTTTTGGTCAGGCACATTGCTTATGATGCTGAATACTGCGGTTTTAGATGTATCTATGAAGCCGGAATGCTTTATCACCACCATAGGATTGTCTGGATTTTCAGGGTCTACAACGCTCATTGAGATTAAATTAGCAGAGTCGCGGCCATTATAAGTTAATTTATAGTCATCAGCTTTAATCTTAGTGTTGCCTCCAAATTGTGCAATATGATATTTGCTAGGCTCGGAATTGGTGGTAATGATATGTAAAATTGTTGCTTCTTTTCCTGTACCTATGGTTTGGATTATGTAATTCTTAATGAACTTGCCCTTAAGCTGTTGCCCTGAGAAATTGTTGACAACTTCCGAGTCTATTATGTAAATGGTTTTCTGTCCGTAGGCAGCGAAACCTATCAGGCAGAAACCGAGGGCTAAAAGCATTGTATAGAGTCTTGTTTTCATAATCTTTGGTTTTATTGTTTTAATCTATTACTGGTTCAGGCTGAGAAGGGAATAGGTTTTTCCATCTTCCTCAGCGATAAGGATATAGGATGCCGTCTCTCCGTCTGGGAAGTAGGCTGTCATCACATACCCTCCCTCAATCGGGCGGAATTCGCATTTGTCAGCATCTTCCAGGCTTAGCTGGGAAAGCAGATGGATATGCTGAATCTGCTGGATCAGATCCGTGTTGTCCTCTGGCTGAGGAGAGGCAGGTTTGAGGAGCAGGAACAACAGTATTACGGCCGCTGCCGCCATCGCTGAGGAAACGGCCCAGATAATGCCTTTTCTTCTGCCGGATTGGCTGACAATCCTGTCAAACTCTTCCTCGGCGATTTGTTCTTCCTCAGAAGAGTCTGGAGCTGCGGAGTCTTTCATGCAGAGCAGCATTGCCTCGATCTTTTCTTCCTCCTCGTCCTGTGGCGGAGTCTGGCGGAAAGATTCTGCCAGCAGGAGTTCCTCTTCTAACGAGGTCTCAGCATCCAGATAGCGTTTTATGAGTTCTTTGCGGTTCATTTATTTTGATTTTTGCATTATCGTTGATTAAGTGCTTCAAGCATCTGCTTGCGGGCGGTGGAAATGGAGGTCTTGACGCTGCCCTTGCTACGGCCTGTGGCGGCTGCAATCTCATCTAGGCTCATTCCGTCTGCTCTCATAGCCAAAAGTTTGCGGGTTCCGGCTGAAAAGCTCTCAAGTATCTTTCTGGCTCTTTCTTGATACTCGCTTTCTTCAATTTTTGCGGATGCGTTGTCTGCTGCGTTAAAGGCTTTTTCTGGAAGTTTGTCTGAAGCAGGATTATTTGCCTTGAAAGCCTTTGTCGCAATAACCTTTCTGGACTTTCTCCATTCCGAAATGCAGGCGTTCTTTGTTGCAGTAACAGCCCAGGCTTCTATGTTTTGGATAGGGGAGCCGCCTTTGAGAGAAGACCACAGGCGGAGCAGGACATCCTGAGCAATGTCTTCAGGATCTGCCTCCAGGGCAGAAGCCCTGCAGAATTTCCTGGCAAGGGCAACAACCTTAGGCCTTACATCGCTGAGCTCAATTTCAAAGGTTTTCTCCATATCCACTTATATAGACGCAGAAAACACTTAAAGTTAAGATATCATCATAAACCGTTTTTGAGAAACTCTCTAAGACTTAAGTGAAAGATTCCTTCGTCATCGTTCCGTGTAACCAGAGGTGTCATGGAAATCACGTATTTAGGATAATTGTCAGATATAGCCTTTAGAGTACCGAATTCCCTCTGGCGAGTCTCGTCGTTGCCAATTATGTAAGAAGCCTGGATATATATCCTCCGCTTATCTTTGACGCACACGAAATCCACTTCTCCTGCCAGCAAATGCCCTACATTCACTTTGTATCCATCATGAATGAGCTGGTGGTAGATGATGTTTTCAATGACTTTCTCTATATCCTTGTCCCGAACAGTTTCAACACAGGAATTACGGATACCGTTATCCTCGAAGTAGAACTTGTCGTTGGACTGCAAGAGCTTTTTTCCACGGATATCGAAACGAGGAACTTTGGTTACAATGTATGCGTCGCAAAGGTATTTCAAGTATTTAAGGACGAGCTCTATGGATACTGGGTTATTCTGTCCCTTCAAATAGTTGGAAATACTGGTGCCCGATACCGGTTTTCCTGTACTGTCGGCAAGGAAACGGACCAGATTGTACAGAAATGGCACATTCCTGATTTTGTGCTTCAAGATAATGTCCTTGACAAGAGCCGTGTTCAGTACATCTTGGGCATAAGAATAAACCTCGTTCTCATCGCGGATGTCATACTTGACAAGTCCGGGAAGACCTCCGGAATTGATATAGAGGGAAAGAGCATCATCTCCTTCCTCCAATCTATGGAAGCGGATGAAATCCTTGTATGTCAGGGCCTGAATGTATACCTCGTGATATCTGGCACCTAGAAGTGTGGACAGGTCACTAGATAGAGTCTCTGCATTGCTGCCTGTAATAACCAGGTCTGTTTGCGGTTCCGTTCTCCAGTGACGGACACTCTTTTCAAAAGAGTCTATCTCTTGGATTTCATCAATGAGGATATAGTTTTGTTTGTCAGGGACGTATCTTTCTTCTAAATATTTGTTTAAGTCTTTGTATGTGACAATATCATCCCACTCCTTCTTTTCCTTATTGATGTAAATGACGTTATTGTTTTTAGAAGCTGAAAGCAAATCCCTCAGAGACATCAATACATAACTCTTTCCCACACGACGTTGGCCGGTGAGTACTATGATGGTTTCTTTTCCGAAAAAATGCTGTACCTGTTGAAGGTACTCAGGTCTTTGTATTATTTCCATAGAACAAAATTACAAGTTTCCTCTTATATAACCAAGAAAATTTAGAAATATTTCAATTTCCTAAGATATATATGATAAAATTAACGGTTGTTCCGAAAATAAAAGAGGCTTGCTTTAAACTATTGTTAAAGAAAAGCCTCTAGAAGTGGAGCATAGGGGAGTCGGACCCCTGACCTTTTGAATGCCATTCAAACGCTCTGCCAACTGAGCTAATGCCCCATCGGGACTGCAAATATAGTAAAAATATCTTTATGCCGCCTTTACCATCTGTTCCAGGCGTCGTGAGCCTCCTGGGTGGAGGAGTAGTAGCCTCCTATCTGGCGGAAATCCTGAGCTATAAGGGCATATTTCCCTTCCTTTACTTTGATTACATAGTAGCGACCTCTGCTGCTGGTGAAAGCTTGTATTTCATCCATATAGTTTGAATTCCATCCTCCCTTGTCAAAGTATATGCTCTGGCCTTTCCAGTTGTACAAAGTGGAGAAGTCTTTGGAGCGGGCAATTATGGCATCGTCGAAGTATTCAAGCTCTTCTCCGTTGGCTATTTTTTTTCCGGTATCGTCATAAATGAAAATTTCTTTGTCCAGTTTTCTGGTAGGATCCTGAGAGTGAGCGATGATACGATGCCCATCCACTTTCATCGGAAGAACTTTTATGTTGTAACCGGCGTCGATGTATTTTCCGAAGACATTGCCAACTTTTTTATATCCTTCCGAATACTCTCTGACGATGATTTCGCCTTCGCCTTCAAAACGGATATCCTTGAGATACACGGTGTTGCCCTTAAGATCCTTATCTTCGTTTTCTGCCTCAAATGCACGATATTTCCCGGAATCCTTGTCATACAACAGTGTCATCCACAGGATGTGTCCGTCTGGTTGGCGTTTGCCAAGTATAACAGCGCCCTTAGGAGTGTTGGTGTAACGCTCAATGTCATAATCTGCGAAGACTCCCCATCCTCCTTTCTGGCTACGGCGGAAGTCATTCATATCTACCGTTCCCCACGGATGCTCTCCTTCTATGCTTTGGAGCTTGTCATAGACGATTTTGTGCTCGTTTATGCCTGAATACTCGGCAACGCGAGTCATAACCGGACGGTCCATTATAGGTTTTCCCACGGATGGTTTCGGCTTCTCAGGCGCAGGGGTATAGTCCTTCAGGCTTGTGCTGGTGTTGGTTGATGTATTAGTTGGTTTGGATGCTAGGTTAGTTGAGGAAGCTGGCTTTGCTCCGCCTGGATTGCGGATTGACGCGAGCAAGGCTTTTCCTTCCTGAGTGTTGAGCTTCATTACAACTACATTGTCCCTCATTCGGATAGCATCCTTCGTTTTGCCTTGTTCAGAATAATTCTTATAATACTTATAGGCATTGCCTATGGTGCAATCGGATTTGTGTGAATGGTTATTCCTGGCTCCGCAATATGGGCAAGAGCCCAGGAGGATTTCCCAATACTCCCTGTTGGTCAGTGGTTTGCCGTCTATCTCCTTAAAGAAGTTGCTGTCCGTATAAGGCTCGTCTCCCCTGGATGATCTGGAAGAAGTTGAAGTAGAAGAGGTATTGGAAGAAGATGATTCTTCTTCATTCACATAGTACTTGCACGTGCTTTTGTGCTTGACGTTCGGAATCAGCTTGCCGTTTTTGGTCATTTGTACTCCGCAATATGCGCAGGCGGCTTCTGGGACTTGGGGAATCTGGGCGTATGATACGCTGGCGGCAAATCCCAGGGTGATTATAAGAATAAGGAAACGTTTCATAATGATCAGTTATAAATAATGTGCCAGTGATAAAAACACTATTATGAAGATGACCGCGGCTATGAGCAAGACTATCCAGCCCTTGTTGCCGCGCGGCTTCTTGGGCTCGAACTGATACTCGTACCAGATTCTCTGCTGCTCCATCTGCTGGGCCATGTTATGCAGGTTCTGCTGATTCTGCTGGTCCTGATTGTCCTGCAGGTAATTGTCTTCCATATTATTTCTGAGGATTTACGTAGCGGTCGCCAGTGTGAGACTTAATTGCCTCAATGAATGCTGGAGCGTAGGCAGGGGAGGTATGCCTTCCGCGAGTAAGCTCGCCGTCCTTGGAAGGAAGCATAATCTGGTCGTTGTGCTTGACAATGATTAGTTTGGCAAGCTTGTCCCAGCGCTTCATCATCTTGTCGGTGTACTGCTCGGTCTTGAAGGTGAGGAAATCGCTGAGCTCGCTTGGAGTCATCTTGGCGGCGGCCTCCTCAACTTTCTTCTGGTCCTCGGCGTAGTAGTCTTCAAGCTCTTTCTGGGCTTCGCGCAGGTCAGGATAGAGGGCGCTCCATCTTGGATATACCATATTGGCAACCCAGTTGTTCATCCAGAAGGCGCTCTCGGTAGAGAACTCGCGGATGTTGTTGTTCTCTCTGCGGAACGGCTCCGGGATACGGTTGATGCCGCAGTAAACCGGGACGTAGGCAACCATAGTTGCATCGTCGAGGTTGAAGTAAGTTACTCCTCCAACTGCGTCCGGCAGCCAGTCTCTCATCTGGCAGACCATTGTCATTCCGCTCTGCTGGCAGCCGATAGGCCTTTCGCGGAACATCTTGGTGGAGTCTGAAGAATAGAAGTTAACCGGCTGGTTGCGGTAAGGGGAGCCCCAAGGACCGGCACTCACGTCTGCGGTCATGTCCAGGGCGGTTCCCTCGTAATGGTCTCTCATGTCGTCCATTATCTCTCTTACGCTGACTGGCTTGTCTGGCTTGATCCACAGCGGAAGATGGTCGCAGACTTCAAGCTTTCCGTTGATGAACGGCAGGTAGGCATCCATTTCAGCCTTATCGTAATGGTGGCGGAAGAAGCTCCATACCCTGGCCTCGCAGTAGCGGATTTTGCTGAAATCCATAGGCTGGTAGGCGTCCCTGAAGCTGAAGTCCTTGTCTTCTCCGCTGTAGTATCCCATCTCGCGGGCGAAGGAAATGATGTCTGAAGAGTACATGCACTCTCCTTCCACTACGCAGAATCCCAGTTTCTTGTCCACCTTCTTTGCCTGCGGGAACTGCATTATGCGGCTGGAGTTGGCGTAGGCGGTGATGCAGTCGTCCGGAAGTCTCATCGCGATCCAGATTGCTCCCTTGCGGTCCTTGCCTTTGCCGATCATTTCCATTATCCAGGCCTCGTTCTTGTCGCATACGGCAAAGGATTCTCCGGTGGAGTTATAGCCGTATTCAGTAACAAGCTCGTGCATTATCTGAATTGCCTCTCTGGCCGTGGATGCTCTCTGAAGAGTAATGTGCATCAGGGAGAAGTAGTCGAAGTATCCTTCAGGATTGTGGAGTTCTTCTCTTCCGTTCCAGGTAGTTTCCACGATGGATACCTGGTGGTCGTTCATAAGACCTACAACTCCAAAGGTATAAGGCACTTGCTTGACCAGTCTCTGCCCAGCCTGAGGTCCCCAGCCACGGATGTTGAGCACCTCGTCTTCTGGATGCATTCCAGGCATATAGAATGACAGTGATGCGGCAAAGCCGAAGCCGTCGCAGTTGTATGTGCAAATCACGCTTCCGTCCGTGGATGCTTTCTTTCCAACAATAAGGTTTGTGCAGGCGTCAGTCGGAGTGGACTGGAAAATGAGCATTGCGCCCAGAAGAATGGTAAACAGCCGTTTCATAAAAGTATCGTTTGTTTTTGTTGCCGGATTTTAATCGCGATATAAATATAAGGAAAAACACGGGAGAATTGTGTATCTTTACTGAAACAAATCATCTCCCGATTATGAGAAAACTGTTTGTTCTTGTCTTTTTTATCTCAATGTCTTCCCTTTGCTTTGGTCAGAGGGACCATACAACCCTTCAGCAGGAGGAGGCTTTGCTCCGCGACTGGATAAGGACCATCTCTTCAGACGAGTTTGGCGGCCGCAAGCCAATGACGCCTTATGAGGAGAAGACCATCAACTATATGGCGGACCAGTTCAGGGCACTCGGCCTGAAGCCGCTCTTTGGCGACAGCTATTTCCAGCCGTTCAAGATGATAGCCACAACCTGCCGTCCGGTGGGGGGCAAGTTCCGGGTAAAGGGCAAAAAGAAGACAGAACTCCTTTACGAGAAAGATATGATGGTCTGGACAGCCAGGGCTACAGACAAAGTGAAGATTCCAGCCGCAGAAATCGTTTTCTGCGGCTTTGGCATAGATGCCCCTGAATACAACTGGAACGACTTCGACGGTATTGATGTCAAGGGCAAGATTATCATCGCGATGGTGAATGAGCCGGGATACTACAACTCGTCCCTTTTCCGCGGCAGGAATATGACATACTACGGCCGCTGGCTTTACAAGTTTGAGCAGGCCAAGAGATTAGGGGCGGCAGGATGCCTGGTCCTCCACCATTCTGAAGCAGCCGGCTATGGATGGCACGTGTGCGTGAACGGTCATCTTGTGGACAACATAGCTATATATAACGAACAAACGGGCAATGCCGACGCTCTTGCCATAAAAGGATGGATTAAAGAGGAAGGCTGCCGCAAGCTTTTCGCCGCTGCGGGTGTGGACTTCGACGCGGCTTTTGAAGCGGCCAAGAAGCCTGGTTTCAAGGCGTTTAGCCTCAACCTCAAGTGCGATGTTGATATGGATGTCGCATACAATGTTAAGCAGACCAACAACGTGGGCGGCATACTTGAAGGAACAGACCTGAAAGACGAATGTGTAGTGTTCAACGCCCACTGGGACCATCTGGGCATAGGTACTCCCGACGCCAGAGGAGACTCCATCTACAACGGCGCTTCCGACAACGCGTCAGCTATGGCAGCTCTTCTGCTTTCAGTCAAGAAGGCCCGGGAACTTCCCGCCACCCGCCGTTCCCTGGTGTTCCTCAGCGTGTCTTCTGAAGAGAGCGGCCTTTTCGGGTCACAGTACTACTGCGAGCATCCAGCAATCGCTATGGACAAGACCGTCGCCTGCATCAACTACGAGAGTGTTGGCCCGGCCGAACTTACTCACGACGTGAATGTTATGGGAGGAGGCGCCTGTGAGCTGGACAACTACGTGACTGCCGCCGCCCTGGCCCAAGGCAGATATGTCTTCTTCGACGATGACAACTCTGACGGATGGTTCTTCCGCTCCGACCACTACAACTTTGTCAAGAAAGGCGTGCCTGCTCTGGTCATAGAAAACGGCAGGGATCTGGTACACCCTGACCGCCCCAACAAATATCCTTATCTGAGCATATATCACAAACCTATAGACGAATACCACGAAGACTGGGACCTCGAAGGCACGATTGCCAACGTAAACCTGATGTTCAGCATGGGCATCGCCGTCGCCAACGCTCCCGCCCCGCTCCGGTGGTATTGATACAGAAAACCCAACAGCCATGGTATTTGAGATTTTGAAAGACCGCATCCTCAAAGACGGAAAGTGCTTTGACGGCGGAGTGCTTAAAGTTGACCGCTTCATCAACCATCAGATGGACCCTTATCTGATGAAGCAGATTTCCATTGAGTTCATCCGGCGCTTTGCAGACCTGAAGGTGAACAAGATCGTAACGGTGGAGGCTTCCGGCATTGCTCCCGCCGTGATGCTGGGCTACCAGATGGAGCTTCCTGTGGTTTTTGCCAAGAAGCAGCAGCCTTCCACGATGAGTGACATGTATGTCGCCGAAGCAACTTCCTTTACCAAGAAGTGCGACTACACTATGGTCATCAGCAAGGAGTTCCTCACCAAGGAAGACCATGTTCTGTTCATCGACGATTTCCTTGCCTATGGCAGCACCGGAAAAGGGGCAATCGACCTCTGCCGCCAGGCGGGCGCCACCATCGAAGGCATGGGCTTCATAATAGAAAAAGCCTTCCAGAACGGAAGGCAGATTCTTGAACAGGCCGGCGCCGCTCGCATAGAGTCTCTCGCCATCATCGAATCCCTGGAAGGCGGCCAGATCAGATTTGCCCGGTAATCCAGGCTACGGCGTCTTCCATAGGGGAGTCAGTCTGCACATCCGGCTGAATCGGGTCGTCGCAGAACTCTTCTCCAGTACGGGCAACATCGCATCCGATCGTAAGCACCACAACAGATCCGTCCTGCATCTTGTAAGGCATGTTGCTGGATGCATATCCTGCTGTTTCTGAACCAAATACTCTAGCTTTCTCCAGTCCTCGAAAGCACAGCAGGAGAGCTTCTGCGGAACTTCCTGTTCCTTCATCGGTGAGTATTGCCACAGGGCATTCAATAGGGGATGACTGTTTCACATCGGTACACATCAGAACATAGTCCAGAGAAATCTTCATAGTGCCCTTCCGGTTCCTGAAGCTGATGATGTCGCCCTCCGGAATGAACCTGTGTACAGAAGAAATCATCGGATACATATCTCCGCCGCCGTTTCCCCTGATGTCTATCACCACTCCTTGAATGTCATCTGGAACTGCATCTATCACGGTTTTGGCATATTTAAGGCCTTCATCGCGATTGCCGGCAAACTGCGGCAGTTTCACCACTGCAATCTTGGCCCCGCAAGAATCTGTGATGCTGACTTGTGGCATTTCCCACTCTGATGTCTTTTCCTGCACCTCCACTTCCGCTTCCTTCAGGAATGAATGCTTTCCTCCTGCAACTTTCAAGGCCTCTTTAACAATGCTATGCGCTTCCTCCATCGTAAGGGGATCAGCCTCCAGCGCTTCTTTCTTTGCCTTCTCCCACTCATCTCCAACCGCATACAGGCCGTTCTTGTCCATTATTTTAACGGCTTTGTTCACATAGCTTTTGCTTGCTTTCGTGCACCCTGCAGCACAAGCCACAGCCACTGCGGCACAAACAAAAAAACAATTCTTTTCATATTTAATTGTTTAAGAATCAATTATTTTTATTCCGACACAAAGATAGCGTTTATTCCGACACCCTATCTGGACTCAGCGATGAATTAAACGTTTTTTCTTTATCCTCCAATTTACATACAATAGCCCCAAGATTATTAAGAACAGGATGCCCAATGCAATGATTTTAATAAACTTCGAAGAAGGGAAAGACGAAAGGACATAATGTTCGCTATCTTCGTATAAATACAAGGTGTCTAGAGCATCATTGATGCGCAGGGAGTCAGGGTTATTAATCAACCCTTCGCAATAATGATATCCATTATCTTCCATCTTTTCCCATGCTATATTAATGAAAGGGTGCCTGTATTCATAATGGCCATAAACCTCGACATGAAAAGAGCCTACAACCTCAGTACAACATATACGAGCACTAACCTCTGAATTTGGGTGGAATCTGATAACGATATACTCAATAGGATGATAATATCCTTCAAACGCTTTCTCGGATAAAGCATCTCGCTGAGAGCAGGAATTGAAAAAGAACAAGCCTATAAGTCCAATCAAAATGCGGATACTCAACTTATTCATAGGTAAAACTATTTATCTCGATATAAAGATAGTGTTTATTCCGATTATAATAAAAAACAGGCACCCGATTCCACGGATGCCTGTTTTATAAAAGTGCAATTTTCTTACAGACTCTCTAACCTTCTACGATGATTTTATGGAGATGTATGACTTTTCCCAGTGGCTCAAAGACTATCAAGCAGGGGTCCGCGATGAATAAAAAAGTAGACACTCATTATGGGCTGAATGTCTACTTTGTTCTACTCACTTGCTTTTATGACACTGCAAATATAGAGAAATCTTATAGAACGGCATGTACTTACTCAGGACCTCTCCAGTAAATACCCAGACCTCTAATTCTCGTAGTGCATTTTTGCCCGTATTTTTCGCCAGGAGTCCATTGAGGAGAGCTAATAATAACCGTATGAATCACATTGTCTATAGATTCGCATAGACCTCTTGTAATTATCACATTTGAGACATGCCCGTCAGGCAATATGTCAAAATCAACAATCACTCTGCCGAATGCGTCTGGTTGGTCTTCAGGGTACCACATGTTGGCTTTTACCCACTTTTGGAAGTTGGCCATTGTTGTGTCATTCTGAAAAGATGGTTTGACGTCAACATCATTGAGATTAAAGCTCTTAACCAGACTGTCCAAAAGATGCTTCTGTATATCGGTGAAAAATATCCTTTCTTTTCCGTCTTCGTCATAGCAGGCCACATCTTGAAAATAAGAAGCAATAGTGGTAGCTCCCCAAATATCATATGCGCATATTTCAAAAGTGGATGAGTCTGACAGAGAGGAGATTAGAATATCAAAACATCTTTCACTTTGTTTTTGAGCTAATGTGCTAAAAGCCAATGCCCTGACAGCAGGAATACTGCAATACCTGGCCAGAGAGTCCAAGTCGTCATCATTTGCAATGCTCTTTATCCTTTCCTGATTTTTCCAACCTTTATGGTTACCTCCCCAGCCGTTATAGTCAGTTAAGCAATAAACATTGTTCGACATTTTTGATATAGCCCTGGCAAGCTGTCTCTCATGTTTTTGACTAGGCACCGAGGTGCAAGACAAAAGCATGCCCAGCAAAACCGAAAAAGCAATATTCAACTTATTCATTTTAGAAACTATGTATCTCGATATAAAGATAGTGTTTATTCCGATTATAATAACAAAACAGGCACCCGATTCCACGGATGCCTGTTTTATAAAAGTGCAATTTTCTTACAGACTCTCTAACATTCTACGATGACTTTATGGAGATGTACGACTTCTCCCAGTGGCTCAAAGACTATCAAGCAGGGCTCAACGATTTAGATGAATAAAAAACCGATGGGATAGAGTAGCGTCAGCCGTTAGGCTAAGGTTCAGCCTCTTTTATCTCAGATAACTCTCAATCTGCGATAATGGCACTTAACCTTTTCGAGTCTGCCATTTCGGAGACGTATATGCGCTCTTACTTTGACTTTCCTCTCAACACACACCCTAATGGTGATTTGAGTCAAGCGTTGCTTTGTTTCCATATAAGTTATTGAAATTATTAAAGACAGTGTGAAACAAAAGGCTCCCCTGCTTCAGTACCTCCCATCGGTTAATTATCTCCAAGAAAACAAAAAACAGACATCCACTGAGAGAATAGATGTCTGTCTTTTTTCTTGCTGTCTTTTTTCAATAACTCGATGCAAATATAAAGAAATCTTTATAAACGACAAGTACTTACGGCAAAAATCAGTCTTTGACATATAAGTGATTCTTACCGAACTTTTCTATCAAAGGTTTAAAGCGCTGTCTTTCTGTCTCTTCCTTGAAAGCTCGGTAAAGACACTCCGAAAAGGAGGATTCGTGCTTTGCTGCCACGGTAATGAAAATGAACATATCTTCAATGAAGTTATAAGCCCAGTCGTTATCGTATGCCATTACTGCTTTGAACAACGGAATTGTTTCACTGTAGCTGAAATAATTACTTGCAAGTTCATAATCTCTGATTTCCTCCAAGGCAGGGATAAAAGCCTCATCTGGCCAGTTTTTGATTGCTTCAAGAGCGTCATCTGTGGCTCCTTTCCGTCCTGTTATCCGACCTTTCTCATCCAATCCAACTTTGAACTCACGAAGAGCCGATAGTAATAATAATTTATCTTCAGGGCGTTTATAGGATGCAAGTAATGGCAAGACCTCTGGATGTCCTTCATAGAACAATTCTTTCACCCTGTCATGAATATCTTGGAGATATGCAACTCTAGTGGCATAAGGTGTCATATAAATGTGTCTTAACCCTGGAGTGAATACAATAAGGCTGTCTAGATGAATCATTTGTTCATCAGAAAGTACACTTATTCCTTCTTCATATTTGACATTGACAACATCCAGAAAGAAAGAGGCTATGTTTAACCATCTTCCCATATCGTATGTAAAAGCAAGAAATTGTGAAGTGTCTTTCAACGATGATACAACTATTTCAAAGCACTTGTCGCTTTGCTTTTGAGCTAAGGTCAGAAAAGCCAACGCTTTGACAGCAGGAATGCTGCAATAACGGGCAAGTGAATCCAAATCTTTGTCAGTAGCAATTCTTTTAATATGTTCTTGAGCCTCCCATCTTTTATTCATCGTTCGTGTAAATGAATAAGTATTGTCCGCCATTCCTGAAAGAGCAAAAGAAAGCTCTTTCTCATGCTTTTGTCCCCAAACCATCGCTGAAGAGAAAAGCATCATAAGCCAAATCAAAATGCGGATACTCAACTTATTCATTTTTAGAAAAGATTTATCTCGATATAAAGATAGTGTTTATTCCGATTATAATAACAAAACAGGCATCCATTAGATTAGGATGCCTGTGCTCTTTTGTGCAATTTTTGTATTAAATTGTCAATTAGATATAACCATCGTATGGTGTTGCACCTGCATAATAAATGCGGAGAGAACGTCCATCTGTAAGAGTAATCTCAATATCAATCTTTCCCTCCTTGTCCAATGCAAAATCATAATTATGAAATTTTACTGCAGATACTTTTTCACACCCTCCGTTATATTGCCCCTGAGTCAAAGGAATAGCCAATGTTCCGCTTAACCCAGAAACTCCCGCTGGCACTGTTATTTCTATACGTTCTATAGACTGACTCATGGAAGAATATTCTTTCTCTGAATATTTCACACCAGTAATATATGCGGTTTCTTTAACCTCATTCCATAATGGTCCCGTTTTGAATTTTTTCTCATAAATATGACAACGGTTAGAATTCACATATGGAGTAGGAAATGCGCCTCCAACGAAAGCGGAACGGAGAGGAATTATAAGTTTTCCATCCAAATAAATACCGCCGTTTGTTCCCTCTACCACTTCTTCTCCCGCTATAATATCTTCATCCACTGCTGTTGTATCTGCCTTTTCACAAGAAGCAATGAGAAGAGCGGTGAGCATAAAAAGCATTGTAAATAGTAACTTTTTCATTGCTAAAAACCTTTTATTGCCACAAATATAGCAATCCCCCCACCCCAAAAAAAAAAATATATATATAAATTGTAGTCGTAATAATCACCTTCTCCCAATGGCTCAAAGACTATCAAGCAGGGCTCAGCGATGAATAAAAAAGTAGACACTCATTATGGGCTGAATGTCTACTTTGTTCTACTCACTTGCTTTTATGACACTGCAAATATAAAGAAATTTTAGAAAGACCTGTGTTTAAAGCGACAAAGAGTTTAATTGGATGTACAGAGGGCTTCCATTTGTTTAATGATGTCTGGAAGATAAGATTGGTCTATTCTAAAACAGATTTGCAAATAAGCATCAGAATCCCTTAGCCCATCCTTTATTTCAACATCAATATGCCCTAACTCATCAATAATAGAAAGAACAATAGAATCTCCTTCAAATGATGACAGATTCGCTTTCCCCGTGAGACTATTCTGCATAGATGTCAGTTCTTCCAGAAATGCTTGCAACTGCTCCATTCCGATTCCCCAGTCATGCTCTAAGGTAATTGCCCTCCATGGATACTCGTATTTGATTATTGCCTTAAAATCCAATCCTTCTCCAGGATAATGAAGATGAAAGCAGATATGATTGTCGCTATTTTGAATGGAGAAATCTTTTGTTTTCATAAGTACTTATTTGTCTTTTGACAAAGATAAAGAAAAAACAGGCACCTGTGAGAGTCGGATGCCTGTGCTATCAATAACTTATGGAAACGACCATTCTAAGTTGTTCGCTTGACCATTAGAATGATGTTTGTGCGGGTAAAGGGACTCGAACCCCCACGGATTACTCCACCAGATCCTAAGTCTGGCGCGGCTGCCAATTACGCCATACCCGCATTGGACTGCAAAGGTATTATTTTTCTGACAATTTGCAAGGTAGTTGCAAGTTACTTGGATAGATATTTGTTATATTTGTCAAAGGTTAAGAATTGTTTGCTATGACAACTAGAAGAAAACTTTTGGCCTTTGTGGTTTCAGCCTTTGGAATGAGTGTTACCATAGGATGTGCCGCCTACGGCTCTCCCTATACAACTCTCAGGATAAAAGGAACGGTGACAGACGAGGCTAACCAGCCGGTGGCAGACGCAAAGCTGGAGTTCAAGGACTTGAACTATAATCACAAACACCTTGAACTGGTAACTGACGCCCAGGGCAAGATAGATTATTCTCACGATTTGGATTATTCACACTATGGTTCCGATAACCTCAAAGAAGGGGCTAACATAGTTTTCATAGGGAATCATAACGCAGGTTTGCCGGTCAAGTACAAAGACGACTCGGTAAGAGTCCTGTCTTCATACAAGAAAGGCCATGGAGACTGGCACGAAGGAACATATGAGATAAAGGCATCGCTGAGGCTGAAAAAGAAAGTAGAATAACATTATTGTCTGGATATGAAACTGAGTTTTAGAAAAGTGCTTGTGGGAATCCTGGCCCTGGCCGGGTTCTCAGGGTGTGCGCCTAAGGTGGAGTACGGATGCCCTCAAGCTAAACTTAAACTAAAGGCCACGGTAGTGGACCAGGCCGGCAATCCGGTGGGGAATACAAGCCTGGTGTTCAAGGATCTGAAGGATAACAGATGGATCCGCGATGAGGTTACGGGAGAGGATGGAACTCTTTCCGTGACTCGGCATGTCATGATCCACGAGATGGAGCTTATAGAGGGGGCCAATGTGGTTTACTATGAGGAAGGCAATCCGGGGCATGAGGGAAAGTTCAAAGACGATTCTGTTGCCGTGAAGGCTGAGAAGGTGGGGAAGGGAGATGGCCGCTGGGACTACGGAACATACGAGATGAAAGTTGATCTAAAGCTCAAGGAAAGGCAGAATAGTTGATTTGTTTGAATTGATCGTGATATGAGAGGACTTCCTTTCAAGACCTGGCTGGCTTGCGAGGCAGAGCGGAAAATCAGGCACATAGACATAAAGGAGCATAAGCTCAAGCAGCTGTTCTGGGAATGCACGCTGTCCTGCAACCTGCATTGCAGGCACTGCGGCAGCGACTGCAAGGTTCTGCCGTCTGCAATGTCTATGAAGGCGGAAGATTTTCTGAAGGTGCTGGATTCCGTAAAGGCCTATTGCGAGAAAGTGGGGGATGATCCAGGGCATATCCTGGTGATACTGACCGGAGGAGAGCCGCTGATGCGCAAAGACCTGGAGGAATGCGGGCGCAAGATAATCCAGAAAGGCTTCCCGTGGGGAATGGTAACCAACGGCTTTGCAATGACTCCGGACAGGTTCAGGAGGCTGATGGCTTCCGGCCTGCATTCCATGACGGTGAGTCTGGACGGCCTGAAGGAGTCTCACGACTGGATGAGAGGCCGTGAAGGAAGCTACGAGAGGGCGGTAGAAGCCATCAAGCTGGCTATAGCGGCCGGCGATGAACTGGCCTTTGACGTGGTTACCTGCGTAAACCAGAGAAACTATAACGAGCTCAGCCAGATAAAGGAGATGCTTATCTCGATGGGGCTGAAGCGGTGGAGAGTGTTCACCGTGTTCCCGTCCGGAAGGGGCAAGTACGATCCTATGATGCAGCTGGACAACGAGCGTTTCCGGGGTGTGATGAAGTTCATAGAAGATACTCGCAAGGAAGGCCGTATAAAGTGCGACTATGCCTGCGAGGGCTTCCTGGGGCCATTGGAGGGAAAGGTGAGAGGTCATCTGTTCCGCTGCCACGCCGGAGTGAATGTGGGCTCAGTGCTCAACGACGGCTCCATCTCCGCCTGCGTGAGCATCAGGGCGGACTACAACCAGGGCAACATATACAAGGACGATTTTATGGAAGTGTGGAACAACCGCTTCCAGGTTTATCGTGACAGATCCTGGATGAAAACCGGCCAGTGCGGCTCCTGCAAGTTCTTCCGCTACTGTGAAGGCGGCGGCATGCATCTGAGGAACTCGGACGGCAGCCTCCAGTTCTGCCACCTCGACCGCCTGAAATAAATCACAGATTTTTTTATAAATTTGCGTCAGTGATGGAATTGTTCAATCGCTGACGCAAATTGTTTTTATTATGGCAAAGAGAATCAAGGCATTTTGGAAGTATCTGCTGGCAAGCGTCATCTCGGTTCTGGGGCTGTCGTCTTGCACCTGCAATAGGGGTAGCGATCCTGGAGTTATATGCGAGTACGGGGCGCCGCACACGGTGTTCAAGCTAAAAGTCAATGTTCAGGACAGTGAGGGCAATCCTGTCAAGAATGCCACTTTGAGAATCAGAACTCACGAATCGACAGACTCTGACAATACGGAAATGATTGCTGAAAAGACAGATACGAACGGAGTGCTTACGGTGGATAAGGAAATGTACTACAGTTTTGACAAAGACGAGGTATATGTGGTTTACCGCTCGTCTGACAACCCGGAGCAGAATCCTCAGTACGGCAATGATTCTGTAAAGATTGCTCCGGTTGAAGTGGAATCTGAAAAGAAGAGCCTTTTCGTTGAAGGAACCTATAAGCTTGACGGCACATTGAAACTCAAGAAAGACGCAGATTCAAAATAATTTTCAAATATATTTTTTTTTGGGGGGGGGAGTATTATCTTTGTCATTGGATGATAAAAAAATCATTGTTATGGCAAGGAAAGCAAGACATTTCTACAAGTACCTTTTGGTTAGTTTTCTTACACTTATCGGTTTTTCTTCTTGCTCCAAGGCTGATCTTGAACAAGGACCTGAAGAAGAGATATGGGCTGCATACGGCACTCCTGCTGCTGTTGCTTCAGTTCGCGTTAAGGCAAATGTCTTGGACAGTTCAGGAAGTCCGGTTCAGGGAGCAAGGCTGAAGTTGCGTTATGGCAAAGATTCCAGAGCTATGTCTTATTATTTGACACACTATGATTTAGTTCCAAGTGAGACTCATCCTGGTTGGTATGATCAACTTATTGTAGACTCGACCGATATGACAGGTTCCTTGTTAGGTCTTGAAACTATTGGATCGGTACCGGATACTTCCAATACATATATAGTTTTCCACAGTTCTTATCCATCAATAGTAACAGGCAAGTATGAAAGTGATTCTGTAAAAGTTGTGCCTGTGAAGATTAAAGATGGAGACGGGGCCAATGATCTAGGATTTTATGAGGTGGAAGGCACTTTGAGGCTCAAGGAGAAAACTGCGGATAGTGAATAATAATTGCAACTCAGCGATATAAATAAACATCCCCTCTTGGTTTTCAGGAGGGGATGTTTTGTTTGACTATACGGGCGTGAACGGTTGGGCTTAATAGCTCTTGGCGATGGCGATGAAATCGTCTGCCTTGAGGGATGCTCCGCCGATCAGGCCGCCGTCAATGTCTTTCTGGCTGAAAAGCTCCTTGGCGTTGGAAGGCTTGCAGCTTCCGCCGTAGAGGATAGAGGTTTCTTCTGCAAGGGCGCCGAACTTCTCGCTGAGGGTCTTGCGGATGAACTCGTGGATTTCCTGAGCCTGCTCCTTGGTGGCAGTTTCGCCGGTTCCGATTGCCCAGATCGGCTCGTAGGCTACAACCACATTCTTCATCTGTTCAGGGCTGAGGTTGAACAGGACTTCCTTGATTTCGTTTCCGACAACTTCAAAGTGCTTGCCGGCCTTTCTTTCTTCCAGGGCTTCTCCTACGCAGTAGATGACCTTCAGGCCTTCTGCAAGGGCGAGCTTGATTTTCTCCAGGAGGATGGCGTTGGTTTCTCCGTAGTAGCCTCTTCTTTCAGAGTGGCCGAGGATTACATATTCAACAGGTGCTCCGACAGCTCCCTCAGGGGCGCCGGCTACGGTTCCGACGGCCTTGCCTACGGATGCGAGCATCTTGGCGGAAACCTCTCCGGTGTAGGCGCCTTTTTCCTTGTCTGAGCAGTTCTGGGCTCCCAGAGCGATCTTCGAACGGCAGAACGGGCACTTGATGTCGCCGATTATCTTGCTGACAGGAAACAGGTGAGTGAACGGGGTGTTCACGATAAGCTTAACGTCCTGAGGAACTTCCTCAATCTTTCCTATGATCTGGTTTACAAGTTCAATTCCTTCGGCCACTGTGGTGTTCATCTTCCAGTTTCCGGCCACGATTTTCTGTCTCATATTATTCTTGATTTTAATAGTTATTCAATGTTGTGCTTTGGGCTTATTGCGTTGCAAAAGTAGCAAATAGTACGTATTTTTGTTATTTGGGAAACTGAGAAACCTGTTTTGACTTGAAAAGAAGGACGATATATTTCATAGTGTCGGCAGTTTTGCTGGCGGTTGTGTTTGTGGCGGACCTGCTTGTGGGGTCGTCGGGGATAGGTCTGGGGGATTTGTTCCGCACGGATCTGGGGCGAGATATACTGCTGCAGTTCCGTCTGCCTAAGGCCCTGGTGGCTCTGGTTTGCGGAGCCTGCCTGGCAGTGTGCGGCCTTCAGATGCAGACGCTTTTCAGAAATCCGCTGGCCGACCCGTACATACTGGGAGTGAGCAGCGGAGCCGGGCTGGGCGTTGCGCTGTACATAATGGGAACCTCCTTGTTCGGGGCTTCCAAGAGTCTGATTCTAAACTCGCTCGGAAGCGCGGGTGCGGCCTTGGCGGGAGCGCTGCTGGTAACTCTGCTTCTGCTTTATGTGTCGGGGAGAGTGAAGGGAAGTCTCACGCTGCTGATATTCGGAGTTATGATAGGCTTCATAGCAAGCGCCCTGGTCAATCTGCTGCAATATGCCTCCAACGCCCATTCGCTGAAGGCATACGTGCTGTGGACTATGGGCAGCTTTGCGGCTCTGGACGGAATCCAGATAACGGTGCTGTGCGTTTTGGCTTTTGCGGGGCTGGCGCTGGCCGTGTGGAACATCAAGGACTTGAACGCCTTGCTCCCGGGAGAGGAATATGCATCTTCCGTGGGCTTGAATGTCAAGCGCATCAGGACAAGAATCTTGATTTCCACAACCTTGCTGTCTGGAGCGGTTACGGCTTTCTGCGGGCCTATAGGCTTTCTGGGAATTGCAGTTCCTCATATAGCAAGGTTCATTTTCAAGAATGCAGACCACAGAGTCTTGATGCCGGCCTCCGCCCTGCTGGGAGCGGTGCTGACTGTTTTCGCCGACACGGTGGCTGAACTTCCCGGGACGGGCTCTGTCATCCCGATCAACACGGTGGCGGCTCTTCTGGGCATTCCTGTGATTATCGCGATACTTTTCAGGAAAAATTGATTAAATTTGCCGCCCTTAGCGCGGTTTGCATTTAGAGCCGCAACCAATCGCTGAATAAGAAACAATTAATACAGAATATGAAAGTAACTAAGAAAGAAACCCAACCGCTGACCTACCTGGTAACGGTGGAAATTGAAAAGAAAGAAGCAAACGAGAAGAAGGAAAAGCAGCTGAAAGAGTATCGCAAGAAGGCTGAAATCAAAGGATTCCGCAAGGGAATGGCTCCTATGGGACTTATTGAGAAGCTCTACGGGCCATCAGCAATGAACGAGGCTGTGAATGATCTTATCACCGAAGGAATCAACAACCATATCAAGGAAAACGACCTGGACCTGATAGGCGAGCCAATCCCTAACGAAGAACTCCAGAAGCAGATAGACATTGAAAAAGACGAGAAGTTCGAGTTCCTGTACGACATGGCCATACGTCCTAAGGTGGAGGTTGCTCTGGACAAGAACGACAATGTTGTTTACTACAACATAAAAGTGGAGGATGAAGCTCTGGCCAAGTACAAGGAGGATATGCTCCGCCAGTTCGGCTCTCTGGAAAATACCGAGAAAGCCGGCGAGGAAGACTTCCTGTCAGTAGATCTGGAGCAGGGCGACAAGAAGATCGAGAAGACCTTCATAACTCTCAAGACCATAGACGAGAAGAACAAGAAGCAGTTCATTGGCAAGAAGGTTGGAGACAGCTTTGACATTGACGTTGTGAAGTGCTTCCCTAACGAGACAGACCGCGCTTCTTTGCTCCGCATAGGAAAGGACGAGTTCGACGATTCAAATCCTGTTTACAAGCTTACAGTTGTGGAAGTCAAGACTTTCGTTCCTGCCAAGATAGACCAGAACCTGTTCGACCGCGCATTCGGAAAAGATGCCGTAAAGAACGAGGAAGAGTTTGACAAGGCACTTCAGGAGAAGCTCAAGGGCGAGTACAAGCAGGAAAGCGACTGGCGTTTCCGCAGAGACTTGATAGACTATCTGGTGAAGAAGGCAAACATCACTCTTCCTGAGGAATTCCTCAAGAAGTGGCTCTTCAGGGTTAATGAGGGCAAGTTTACCATGGAGCAGATAGAGAAGGAGTTCCCTCTCTTCCTCCAGGACTACCGCTGGCAGATGGTTTCACGCCATATTTTCGATGCCCAGAAGATGACTATGGCAAAGGAAGACCTTCTGGATGTTGCAAAGAAAATCACCAAAGAGCAGTTTGCAATGTACGGAATGCCAAATATGCCTGAGGACTACCTTAACCGCTATGCAGAGCAGATGCTTAACGACAAGAAGGAGATCAACCGCATTGTTGAAAAGTGCGAGGAGGAGAAGGTTCTGGACTATGTGAAGAGCGTCATCACTGCTGACATGAAGGAAGTTACCCGCGAAGAGCTCTTGAAGCTCAGCGGAATGGCTGAAGACAAGCCGGCAAAGAAAGCTCCTGCAAAGAAGAGAGCTCCAAAGGCAAAGAAAGAAGAATAATTTGAAGTAAAGTGCAATATTTTGCCGTTTGACAGGTACATATAGTTGTAAAAGCAAATGAACATGACAAAAGACTTTCAGAAATTCGCACAAGACCGCAAGGGTATAAGCTCCCTTAAACTCGACGGTTACGCCGGCTTTAGCGCCGCTTACATCAACCCTACGATTATTGAGGAGAGACACCTCAATGTAGCAACCATGGACGTGTTCTCCCGTCTTATGATGGACAGAATCATCTTCCTTGGAGTACCTATCAACGACGATGTTGCAAATATCATCCAGGCTCAGCTCCTCTATCTGGAGTCTGCAGACCCTGAATCAGATATCCAGCTGTACATCAATTCTCCTGGCGGACAGGTATATGCAGGATGGGGCATCTATGACACTATGAATCTGGTGAACCCTAAGGTTTGCACTATCTGCACCGGAATGGCAGCTTCAATGGCAGCCGTGCTGCTTGCAGCCGGAGTTAAGGGCAGGCGCAGCGCGCTTCCTCATTCCAGGATTATGATTCACCAGCCTATGGGCGGAACTTCCGGCCAGGCTTCCGACATCGAGATTGAGGCAAGGGAAATCATCAAGACTAAGAAAGAACTCTACGAGTCTCTGGCCGAGAATACCGGCAAGACTCTGGAGCAGATTGAGAAAGATGCCGACAGAGACTACTGGATGACATCTGCCGAAGCAAAGGAATACGGAATGATTGACGAGATTCTTTGCAAGGCCAAGAAGAGCAAGTAATGGCTGAAATCAAAAAAGGAACCGGAACTACGAGGAGAATTCCCCGCTGCATTATTTGCAGCCGGGGCGAGAAAGACGGTGTCATGCTCATAGGCAGAGACAACGGCTGCATCTGCACGGAATGCGTGGAGAATATCCACAAGTATCTGCACGAGATGCAGCCTGCTAAAAGCTCCAAGCAGTTTGCCGCTCAGGTTAAAGAGGATTTCAAGCTCCTGTCTCCTATTGAGATACACAAGTATCTGGACCAGTATGTGATTGGCCAGGAAGAGGCCAAGAAGTTCCTCAGCGTGGCCGTTTACAACCATTACAAGAGAATTCTCCACCAGGATGCCGGAGCTAAGGAACTTGAGCTGGAGAAGTCTAATGTGCTTATGGTTGGGCCTACCGGAACCGGCAAGACTCTTCTGGCCCGCACCATAGCCAAGATGCTTCACCTGCCGTTTGCAATCGTTGATGCCACTGTCCTCACCGAGGCCGGATATGTGGGAGAAGACGTGGAGAGCATTCTCACCCGCCTTCTTCAGGATGCCGACTATGACGTGGACAAGGCCCAGATGGGAATTGTATTCATCGATGAGATAGACAAGATTGCAAGAAAGAGCGACAACCCTTCCATTACCCGCGACGTGAGCGGAGAAGGAGTGCAGCAGGCTATGCTCAAGATACTGGAAGGCAACATAGTGAACGTGCCGCCTCAGGGAGGCCGCAAGCATCCGGAGCAGAAGATGATAGCGGTGGACACCACCAATATCCTGTTCATCTGCGGCGGTGCCTTCGAGGGCATAGACAAGAAGATTGCCCAGAGGCTGAACACCAAGGTTGTGGGCTACGGAGTTCAGGAACGCACCAAGGACATAGACAAGAAAGAGCTGCTGCGTTACATTGCGCCTCAGGATCTTCGCTCATACGGCCTGATTCCGGAACTTATCGGAAGACTGCCTGTGGTCACATATCTGCACCCTCTGGACAAGACGGCTCTCAGAGACATTCTCACTAGTCCCAAGAACGCCCTGATAAAGCAGTACAAGATGATGTTCAAGATGGATGGCATAGAGCTTAAATTTGAGGACGAAGTGCTTGACCTGATTGTAGATACGGCAGTCAAGTACAATCTTGGCGCAAGGGGTTTGAGGTCTATCTGCGAGGCCATTATGGTGGATGCCATGTACGATGCTCCTTCTTCCCACAAGAAACAGTTTACAGTAACCAAGCCTTATGCGGAAGAAAAGCTTTCTTCCTTTACAGGCAGCATGCTGATTCCAAATTAATGACTTACGACCAGCTATACGGACAGATTAAGAAAAAAGGCAGTTTTCTCTGTGTGGGTCTGGACACCGACATCGAGAAAATCCCTGCCTGCGTGAAAGAGCAGGCTAAAGCGGCTTCCCTTCCTGAAGAGGATGCCGTTTTCCTTTTTAACAAGCAGATAATAGACGCTACGGCTCCATACGCCATTGCATTCAAGGTCAATACGGCCTTTTATGAGGCAATGGGAGTGGAAGGCATCCGCCAGATGGAAAAGACGGCTTCCTATCTGAAGAAGGAGTATCCCGATGTTTTTGTCATCGCCGATGCCAAGAGGGGAGATATCGGGAACACAGCCAAGCAGTATGCCAAGGCTTTCTTCGAGACCATGGATTTTGACGCGGTAACCCTTTCTCCATATATGGGCGGAGATGCCATTACCCCGTTCCTCAAGTATGAGGGGAAATGGGTTATAATTCTGGCGCTTACGTCTAATGTTACCGCTGAGGACTTTGAGACTCTGGAGACTCGCCCCCACAGGATGGATGTGGATGACGAAGCCCAGACTCACGTGCCTTTGTACGAAAGGGTTCTGCAGAAGGCCGAGAAATGGGGGACCAAAGACAACATAATGTTTGTGGTAGGGGCAACCCGTCCGAGCCAGCTTAATCGCATCCGTCTTCTTTGCCCAGACAATTTCTTCCTGGTTCCAGGCGTTGGAGTCCAGGGCGGAAAGGTGGAGGAAGTTGCTGCGGCCGGCATGAACTCTTCCTGCGGCCTGATTGTAAACTCATCGCGAGGAATACTTTACGCCAGCTCTTCTGAAGACTTTGCCCAGGCAGCTGCTCAAAAGGCCAGGGAGATGGTGGCCGAGATGGCTCCGTTCCTCACCAAATGACTAGTTTGAAACAACAAAAGTTCAAGATATGAAACGTTTTATCAAGTTTTCTCTGATGCTGGCTGTTGTCTTGGCAGCGAGTCCAGCTCTCTTCTCACAGTCCGCCAATACGGTAAAGGTGCTCTTTACCGGAGACCTGCATTCTTGTGCAGACAAGTATCCGTATCTTACCGCTTTCATCAACCAGGAGAGGAAGGCCGCTCAGGACAAGGGCTTTGGAGTTGTGACTCTGGATGCCGGAGACATGGCTTTCGGCTCTCTCTATTCTGCATTCACCGAGATAGACGCTCCTGAATACCGCCAGCTTGCATTGGCAGGCTATGACGCTTTCACCTTTGGAAACCACGACTTTGACCTGGGAATTACCTCCCTTGCCTATATGTTCTACAACAGGGCTGTAAAGGGCAACTACGAAAACCCGGCAACCAAAGAGCAGCTGTTTTTCCCGTTGAACATCACTGCAAACATTGACGCGAAACTGGAGGAGACAGACGACAACAAGAATTTTGCAAACGCTCTCAAGTTCATCAACCACCAGCCATACATCATCCTGGACAGGGGAGGAGTTAAAGTTGGCGTGTTCGGCATTCTGGGCAAAGAGGCTTACCAGGCCAGCATGGCAAACGGCAAGATCCAGTTCATGGATCCTGTGGAGACTGCCAAGAAGGTTATCCCGATGATCAAGGCCAAGGGAGCGGATTTCATTGTAGCCCTCTCTCACAGCGGAGCCAAGGCCAGAGAGAACAGCGAGGACGCTCGTCTTGCAAGAGAGTGCCCTGAGATAAATCTAATCATAAGCGCTCACGACCACGAGGCTCTCACTGAGCCGTTTATGGTGGGCAGCACTGCAATAGTTTCAGCAGGAGCCAACGGCGATTTCCTCGGCGAGATAGACCTTATGAAAACCGCACAGGGTCCACAAGTTGGCAACTATGAGCTCAAGAGTATTCCTGATGACATTGAGCCGGACCTGGGCACAAACATTTTGTTCAGCAACCTGCAGTCAAAGGTTCTGGACCAGTTCGGAAAGAGATACCATTCATCTCCTTTTGACATTATAGACTCCATTGCAACTCCGCTTTCTATCAAGACAGATGAGAACGGCTTCAACCCAATGGGATACGACGTGGCCAAGGCAATCTTCAATTGCGCCTATTTCCTGAAGGGCATTCCTATGGATACATCCCGTCTGGTGGCAATTGTTCCAACCGGAGTTCTCCGCCAGAGTCTGCCTCAGGGCCAGATTGCCTACAGCGACGTGTTCAACTCCCTGTCTTTGGGAAGAGACTTCAACAAGAATCCTGGCAGCCCGCTGGTTATCTGCTTCCTCTCTGGCAGCGAGCTCAAGAAGATCTGTGAGTTCAACGCTTCTGCCGCTCTGGACAACCCGGACATCTTCATGACTTTCTACGGAATGAACTACGAGTACAATTCCGCAATGCCTAAATTGTTCAGGATCAAGAAGGTTTATGTTCACGGCAAGGAGGTTGAGAGCTCCACTCTCTATCCGGTTGTAACTGACCTCTACACCGCCAACAGCATTGCCCTTGCAGGAGACAAGTCTCACGGCTTCCTCAGCCTTGACCCTAAAGACCAGAACGGCAAGTCTCTGATAGACATCGAGAGGCAGTGCTCAATTCACGGCAACGCCGAGGGCTGGTACCTTGACAATGCAGACATCAACGAGTGGTATGCCTACGCACTCTACCTGAGAGACAAGGTTGTTCTGCGCGACAGCTATCCTGTTCCTGCCGGAAAGGACATCAAGAGCAGCGCTCCTTACTTCATCTTCGGAGCCATCTGCCTTGCAGTTCTGCTTGCAATCATCTTCGGCATCAAGGCTCTCAGAAAGAAGAAGAGAGCATAACACAGAATAACACAGAATAGCTGGCTTACAGTAACCGTTCTGTAAACAAATAAGAAGGGGTGTAAAGAAAATTTACACCCTTTTCTTTTTGTTTTTCCTTAAACCTCCTGTTTCTCAGCGATTTGACTTTTGTGGCACGGGTGGTGCTACTATATGTTGCGATTGATTTCAGGTTATGGTTAAAGTTAATTCAGTTAGATGTTTGTTTGCGTGGTCTGCTGCGCTTTTCCTGATGCTTTCTTCAACAGGTCAATCCTTAGCCCAAGATATGGCTGACACCGGGGAAAGCGCAGAGTCCCCAATGCCGATGACTCTCCTTCAGTGTATGGAATATGCCGTGGAGCATTCATCAAAGATGAAGATGGCCCAGGCGGATCTTTCCGATGCCAGAGTGGAGCGTAGAGATGCGATTCTGAAAACTTTCACTCCATTTGTGAGTGCATCTTCTTATGGCTATTACAACTGGGGCCGAAGCGTTGACCCTGAGACCAACACCTACAGCAACATCAAGTCTTTCCACAACGGATATTCTCTTTCAGCCGGCCTTACTTTGTTTGACGGATTCCAGGCAGTCAACAATATGAAGATTGCAGAGACTTCTCTTCTTATGGGTATCAGCCGGGAGCAACAGACTGAGGATGAGGTTTGTCTGGCAACTATGGAAGCCTGGAGCAATGTACTTTATTATACTGAGTTGTCAAAGATTCTCCAGGATCAGGTGGCAGCCGCCGAACTGTCGCTTTCCAAAGCCAGAAAGGAAGAGCAGCTAGGCAAGAAGGCTTACGCAGACGTGGTCCAGATGGAAGCCGAACTTTCAGACAAGCAGTATCAGAGCCTTCAGGCCAAGAACCGCGCGGAGGATGCGCTTCTTACCCTCAAGAGCGTGATGATGTGGCCGATGGAGGAGCCTCTTGTCCTGGATGAGAACGAGCCGTCCCGTCTTGCAAATGAGTCCGCCGGCACGAAAGAAGACATCAGTCAGATTGTAGATTACGCCTTGGCCCACAATCCCCAGGCAATAATCGCCGAGGGAAATGTCAGCAATGCCAAAAGACAGCTTTCCACAGCCAGATGGCAGCTGGCTCCGAGCCTGAGCCTTAATGGTGGCTGGTCAACGTCTTATTTCACATATCCAGGCAGAGCCGGCTACACGCCGACTCCATTCAGGGAGCAGTTCAAGAACAACAGTGGAGAATACCTTCAGGTAAGTATAAGCATTCCGATATATAACAGACTCCAGTCTCAATCGTCTGTAAGAAGGAGAAAGAACGCGTATGACAAGGCGGTAGCCGAAAGAGACCAGAAGATGACAGAGCTTGCCTCTGAGGTAAAAAGGGCCGTACAGGACAGGGACAATACCCTCTCATCCTGGAAGCTGGCCGTAAAAAGGGCTGAAGTCCAGGAAGAAGCATATAAGCTGAATGTCAAGAAATACGAGCAGGGCATGATTTCCTCCATAGAGTATCAGACAGCAGTAAACACCTGGCTCCAGGCTCAGGCCGACAGGCTTCAGGCCCAGCTCACCTATATGATTAAGGAAAAGGTTCTCAGATATTATCAGGGGCAGAGTTATCTGTCTCAGCGATAATTACACAAATAATAAAGAAATAGGATAGCAATCGATATGGATAGGGTTATTGAAAAGAAAAAAGGAATACGCCGGGCTTTCACCACTAAAGCTCTTCCATACTGGCTGGGAGCGTTTGTACTGCTTTTTGTGGTTTACCTTCTTGCCAAGGGTAACCAGAAGACTCTCAGGGCAGATGCCAAGAGCATCACTCTCAGCGAAGTGAAAAAGGGAGAGTTCAAAGATTACATCAGGATCAACGCCCAGGTTCAGCCAATGGTTACCATACAGCTCAGCCCGATGGAAGGCGGAGTGGTGGAGCAGATTCTCATAGAGGAAGGCACTGCCGTAAAGAAGGGCGATCCGATTCTCCGCCTGAGGAACGACAATCTGGATCTTCAGATCCTCAACGCCGAGGCAGACCTGGCCGAAAAGGAGAACATCCTGCGTAACACCATGATTTCCATGGAACAGCAGAAGCTCTCCGTACGAAAGGAGAGGCTTGCCCTGGAGATGGAAGTCCAGAGGAACAGGCGTACATACGATCAGTACAAGGCTCTTTATGCAGACAAGCTTGTTTCAAGAGACGAGTATCTCAAGGCTGAGGAAGACTTCATCCTGAGCCAGAAAAATTACCAGCTCACCAAAGAAAGGGAAAGGCAGGACAGCCTTTACCGCTCTGTGGAAATCCAGCAGATGAACGAGAGCCTTTCCAATATGCGTCTGAATATGAATATGATAAGGGAGAGGAAAAACAACCTCACCGTTACCGCTCCTATAGACGGGGAGCTCGGGCTTCTGGATGTTGTACTTGGCCAGAATGTTGCCGCGGGAATGAAGATAGGCCAGATCAACAACCTTGAAACCTACAAGATAGAGGCTCAGATAGACGAGCATTATATAGATCGAGTGACAGCCGGCCTTTCAGCTTCTTTCGACCGCCAGGGAGAAACATACAACACAGTCATCCGCAAAGTCTATCCAGAGGTCAGGGAGGGCAAGTTCAAGGCAGACTTCCTTTTCACGGGAGCCCAGCCGGACAACATAAGGACCGGACAGACCTATTACCTTAACCTCCAGCTCGGCCAGAGTGAAGAAGCCATCCTCATAAGCCGTGGCTCCTTCTACCAGAAGACCGGCGGACAGTGGATCTATGTAATGGACAATGACGGAAAGAGCGCAACCAAGCGCAAAATCAAGATCGGCAGGCAGAATCCTCAGTACTTTGAGGTGCTGGAAGGCCTGAATCCAGGAGAGAAGGTAATCACTTCCAGTTATGACAACTATGGTGACAGCGATGTACTTGTATTCTAAGCTATGAAGAGTTTCTGGAATTTTTTGAAGAAGAACAAGCTGTACGGGGCGGTAAACCTTGTTGGCCTTACGGTGTCTATGGCTTTCGTGCTGCTGCTGGCGGTGTATATCCATCGGCAGTTGTCCACTGATTCTTTCCAGCAGAACGCGGACCGGATTTATGTGATAGCCAATGACAATCGGGTTACAATGGGTTATTGGCTAGACAAACACCTGAAGGATAATTTCCCGGAAATTGAAAAGGGGTGCTGCGTAGCCAATCTCTCTTCTGCTTCCGCTTATACAATAAATGGAAAACTGGTCTATGGAAGTGTTATGGCAGCCGACAGCACTTTCTTCGAGATGTTCAGCTACGATCTGGTGGCTGGCAGTAAATCCGACTGGAAGGTTTCCTGGGACCGCTGTATGATAAGCCAGGAGTTTGCCAATGCACATTTCGGCGACAAGGATCCTATAGGTCAGGTAATTATCAATAACGCATATGAAGTCCCGTTGACTGTTTGCGGCATCTACAAAGACTTCGGGAATTCCATCCTTAAAGCTCAGGACATTCTTCTGCGCGGCGAAATGATGACCAAAATGAATTCCGCCAACAATGAGGAAATGAGCAATGCGGGTGCCGGTATCTGTTTCGTTATGACTTATCCCAATGCAGACATCAAGGCAAAGCAGGGCGAAATCCTTGAATGGCTGGAAGAAAATTTCTGGGTATATAAGCAGGAGTACGATACGGTCCGTATCATTCCATTGAAGGATATGTATTTCCTTAAAGACGGAAATTATGACGGGACAAGGACCGTTCAGTTCGGTAACAGGAATTTCGTGAATTTCCTTCTGGCGATGTGCATTCTCCTTCTGGTCTTTGCCGTCTTGAACTACATCAATCTTACTACTGCCTTGACTGGTTTTCGGGCCCGGGAGATGGCTACCCGTAGGCTTTCAGGTGCCGGTAAACGCAGTATCTTCTTGAAGATGATTGGAGAAAGTACTCTTGTTTGCGGCATTTCTATGCTTCTGGCTATAGTGCTTGCCCAGGTGCTCTCTCCTCTTGCATCCCGTGTTCTTGAATACCAAGTGTCAATTTTTGAAGCAGTTACATCAATAAACATTTTACTGGTGGCTGGTTTTATTGCAGTACTGGGCATACTTGCCGGTATTGTCCCGGCTCTGTTAATCCAAAGGGCTGAGCCAATTGAGATTGTGCGCGGCACGCTCAGGCTGAAGACAAAGACGGTTTACAGCAAGATAATCATCGTTGTGCAGAATGTGGTGGCTATTGTTATGCTGGTCAGCGCAATTACCATGTGGCTTCAGGTTCGGCATCTGGTTACCTCAGACTTGGGTTACAATACGAAAGATGTCCTTGTGGTGGACAATGCGTTTGGAAAGACCGGGGATATCCGTCCGCTGCTGGACCGTCTTCGTGCAGAACCCTGCGTGGAGGAAGTGGGCCAGGGTGACGGCATTCCGCTGGGAGGCACGAACAACTGGACGTTTGAATTGCCTGACGGCCGCTGGGTATCTTTCCAGCAGATTCAGGGAGATGACAAATACTTTGATATCTTGGGCTTGAAAGTCAAACACGACAATCATCAGCCTCACACTTGGTGGCTGAATGAGTATGCCTTTAAACAGATAGGCATAGACGAATCAGCCACTGAGTTCCAGACTGCCAAATTCGGGACATTTCAGATAGGTGGTATCTACCACGATTTCAAGATCCGTCCTCTTGAGAATGACCAGAGTGCGGCACTTATCTATAATCGCGGAGAAAATCCGGATGATGATTCCCCTTGGGTTCTTGTCGTGAAAACTATAGGCGACAAGTCAGAAGCACGAAAGCGGGTGGAAAACATTACGAATGATTTGTTTCCAGACCACCTGTTCGATGCCAGTTATATTGAGGAATTGATTGAAGACGGTTTCAAGGATGAAAGCCGGGTGCTCAAAATAGTGCTTGTTTTTACGCTGCTCTCCATTTTGGTGAGTGCTCTAGGCCTTTTTGCAATGAGTTCTTACTATATGCAGCAGGAGATTCGCAGCGTATCCGTGAAAAAGGTTTTCGGGGCTGATTATTCCGGCGTGTTGAAGGAACTGGTGCTGTCGTTCATGAAGATTGTGGGCATTGCCTTTGTCATCGGCGTACCGGTTGCCTGGTTCATCATGAACCGCTGGCTCTCCGGTTACGGTCATCGAATCAGCCTTCACTGGTGGATATTTGCACTTGCTGGACTGGCGGTTGCCATCATAGCGGCGGTAAGCGTGCTTTATCAGAGCATCAAGACCGCACGGACTAATCCCGTCGAGGCATTGAAAAAAGAATAAGAGTTTGAAAATCAAATAGAAATAACTAATAAACAACACATTATGATAAAAGTATCTAATCTTAGCAAGGTCTTCCGTACGGAAGAAATCGAGACCACTGCACTTGACGGTGTTTCATTTGAGATCAAGCAAGGGGAGTTTGTGGCCATAATGGGGCCTTCCGGATGCGGAAAGTCAACTCTTCTGAACATCCTCGGCCTTCTGGACAATCCTACGGGCGGAAGCTATCGGCTTCTTGGAACCGAGGTGGCCAAGTTGAGGGAAAAAGAGAGGACAAAATTCCGCAAGGGCAACATCGGGTTTGTTTTCCAGAGCTTCAACCTCATCGATGAACTTAATGTGTATGAGAACGTTGAACTTCCTCTAAGGTATCTGAACATATCTGCATCGGAGAGGAAAAAGAGAGTTACCGAGATGCTCAAGAGGATGAATATCTCTCACCGTGCAAAGCATTTTCCTCAGCAGCTTTCAGGTGGTCAGCAGCAGAGGGTTGCAATTGCCAGGGCCGTGGTGTCCAACCCTAAACTGATCCTGGCCGATGAGCCTACCGGAAACCTGGATTCCAAGAACGGCAAGGAGGTTATGGACCTGTTGAGTGAATTGAACAAGGAGGGAACCACAATCGTGATGGTTACCCACTCCCAGAAAGACTCCACATTTGCCCAGAGGGTGATTGACCTGTTTGACGGACGTATAGTAAACGACGTTAAGAATCTGCTTTAAAGAATATTATGAGAACATATCTCCGTTTCCTGAAGGAACACAAGTTTTATACTCTGATAGAAATCATAGGCATTAGTGTGGCCGGAGTGCTGAAAAAAGAATAAAAATGAAAAGCTTTTTCAAATTCCTCAGCAGAAACAAGTTATATGCATCAATTGAGGCTATGGGGCTTGCCGTGAGTCTGGCGTTTGTGATCATCATAGGTTCCTATGTATGGCAGCAATATGCCGTGACGTGGGAGAATCCGGACAGGGTAAGAGTCTATGTGCCCGGAACGCCTGACTTCCCGGCACTTACATACGGTTTCCCTGATGCCATTGGGGGCATTCCGGAAATCGAGTCCGTTTCCAGGATGTGCAATGTAGTAGTACATCCTGTCATTCGGGGAGAGAATACGGATGCAGAAAGCGTCGGCGTAGAACCTGCGTTCTTTGAGATATGTCCTCAGCTCCGCTTTGCGGAAGGCTCCGCAGATGTGCTTTCAGATCCGACCAATGTCATTCTTTCAGCCTCTTTTGCTAAAAAATACAGTCTTTCGATGGGTGATGCCCTTGACATCAGTGGGAGCAGCTATGTGGTGGGTGCCATATTGGAGGACCTGAAGGGCACGGTCATCAAGCCTTATGATATATTCCTCAATGCAGCTGTTTACAAAGACGAGTGGCAGCCATTCGATAATTACGGCAGTACGGTCATACTGATCAAGGTCCGGCCTGCAACTGACAGGAACGAGCTATTTGATAAACTTGAGAGTGTTTGCAAGAATGTTTATTCAAGTATCTATGGACGATCTTTCTTTGAACATCTGGAACTTTCTCGTTATGATGAACTGTTTTTCAAGGATACGGGCGGATTTTTCAGACAAGGAGACAAAGCGACACTCAGAGTTCTGATGCTGGTTGGGCTTCTGCTCCTTCTTTCGGCCATTCTGAACTACATCAACCTGTCTGTCGCACTCACCGGAAAGAGGGCAAAGGAAATGGCCGTGAGGCAATTGTCCGGAGCATCAAGGGCCGGCATTATCTGGAAGTACGTGGCCGAATCCATCGCGTTTACCGCAGTATGCTTTGCAGCCGGGCTATTGCTTGCGGAAGCCTTCTGCCCGGCTATGAATGCGCTTTTGAACAATCCGGATATCCCGATTAAAGTCATCTGGTCTCCAGGTTATGTAATTGCATATATCGTTATCATTCTGCTTGTGGGAGTGCTCTGCGGTATCTTCCCGGCCATGATGGCGGGCCGCTATAAACCCGTGGATGTAATGAAAGGTGGATACCGGCGCCGAAGCAAAATGGTATTCAGCAAGGTATTCATTGTGCTGCAGAATGCACTGGCGGTCATCCTTATTGCGTTGGCCATCACGATGGAGGCGCAGATGCGCAAGACACAGGAGCGACCGATGAACTGCAATATTGAGAACATATTCTTCCTTAAAGATTTTTCCGGTGAGGACAATGCTCCTTTGAAAGATGCCCTTGAGTCGCTCCCTTGCGTAAGACGAATCGGAAGGAGTTCGGGCGTTCCCGGCAGTATCAATATGGGCCAGTACAGCACTACCCGGGATGGTCAGGATATCCTCTATAAACTGATCAGGCTGGACAGCACCGCTTTTTCAATGTTCAGATTTGAGATTCTGGAGGACTTTCATGCGCCACAGTTCAACAGCGTATGGTTCTCGGACAAGAGTTATGCCGCTACCGGTTTCGATACGGACTATCACGACATCAGTGGCACGCTGAGCAGACGGACGAAGGGCTGCGAACAGGTTGCCGGCGTTTTCAAATCTTTCCCGACGAATAATGCCAATATTGGGGAAGAAGACTATGCAATCGTTTCGCTAATGCGCTCTGAAGACATCCCTTTCGCCGGGTGGGTCATAGAAACCACCCCGGACCGGAAAGCAGCGAAAGCGCAGATCATGGAAGCTTACGATAACTACATCAAGGGCAAGCAGATTTACGGAAGTTTAGCCTTCTGGATTGACGAGAATATCGCCGAGGACTGGAAACCGGCCCGCAACAACATGCGTCTGGTGGAGATATTCATGCTCCTTTCCATCCTCATAGCTCTTCTGGGGCTTGTGGCCATGAGTACCTATTATGCCGATGAAAAGAGCCGCGACATTGCAGTGCGGAAGGTCTTCGGCGGTACTGTGGACACCGAGGCTTGGAGAACGATACGTGAATACATGGTGCTGGTAGGGATTGCCTGCGTCATCGGCATTCCGATTGCGGTCTATGCCGCGCAGGAATACCTCAAAGATTTCATTTACAGGCTGGAAGGCTATTGG
>JAGCVJ010000006.1 GCA_017962375.1 Bacteroidales bacterium | reverse complement strand
TTACCCTGCCTAAGGTTGACAACGGAAACATCGTGAGCGTAATCTACACTCCTTCTTCCGGATCAACACGCAAATTCCAGGGACCGCTTGTACCTTCAAAGGTTGCAGGTTTCTACAAGAAATCCAATCCGGAGTAATATCAAGGCCGGACCAAAACAAAAAGGGATGCCAAAACATATTGGCATCCCTTTTTGCTTTCAGAGGATACTGCTAGTACAGCACATCCGTTCTTGCCATTATGGCGTCAAGAGCCAGATAGAGGGCTGTATCGAAATCATCGTTGCTATTTCTTGAGTTGCAGAGCAGAACTCCGTTCACGCCATTCTTTCCCCTAACGATGATTGTGGCTGTTCCGTTGATGTTTCCGCCGTGGAAAGTGGCCCAGTTGTTAAGGGTGTAGTGGAGAATTCTCCATCCGTAGCCGTAGCCGTTCTTGGTGGTAGGAGGGTTGGATGTGGTATAGTCTGTATAGATCATATCCAAAGTCTCCTTCTGGAGAATATCAGGAACAACAGTTCCGTAGTCAATGGCGCAAACCAGCTTCATCAGGCCTACAGGAGAGTTTATCACGGCGCCGCAGGCTGCAACAACTGTCATGTCGTTGCCGTAGGCGGTTCCGCCGTACTGAGCGTAGTAAACGCACTCGTTGGCTCTTCTGCCGCTCTTGTCACTCTTGGCAATCCAAACATCGGTGACACCGGCCTTGGCCTCAACCTTTCTCAGATAATCTTCGTAAGATCCTCCTGTCAGTTTTTCAACGATCTGGCCCAGAACGCAGTAACCGAGGTTATAGTAAGAGTAGCTCTTGGAACCCGGAGAAACATTCATCATGTACTCAACCCTGGCTTTGAGGCTCTTGCCTGCAAAGCGGCTGTCGCTGCCTGCAAAGATAGGATCTGTGCCGCCGGTAAGATTGTAGTTCCAGCCGGAGGTATGGGTAAGCAGCTGATGAACCGTAATCTGGTCAACGCCAGCAGCGTGGGTTCCAGGATACATGCTGTAGAGAATTCCCTCAGGACTTCCTGAGCCGTTGGCTCCTGCCGGAGCAAACACATAGTCGGAAGGAGAGAGCTTGCCCTCTTCATAAAGACTCATTATGCAAAGCGCGCACTGGAACTTGGAAACACTGGCCAGGCGGAACAGGGTGGTAGGAGTTGTCCTGGTCCAAGGGCTCTGCTCCAGGCTGGAATATCCGTAACCGGCCTCGTATGCAGGCTTTTCGCCTTTGGTGGTAGCCACTCCGATGCCCGGAATGTTGTACTTTTTCATTACGCTGTAAACCTGGGCATCTGCCTGTGCGTCACCCTGCCTTACAAGAACAAAATATTTCTTGGTGTGCTTGCCGTCTTCCGCAGTTACAGTCAGGTCCACGTCTTTGGTGTAGTTGGCTGCAGTAACGCCTGAAGTAGCTGCCGCGGTACCCAGTTTAACAGTAGCCTTGTTGCTGACATTGAACGTAGCTACCAGCTTAGTCAGATCTGTTCCCTCAGGAACGGTAATAAGAACAAGATTGCGGCTCTGTATTGTTGCCACAACAGCCGTAGCGTCAGACTTGAGACCCGGGTTGCTCAATGTCTTGAACTGGAAAGTGGACAGCTCGCACTGGGAAGAAGGCGCTGCAGGTGTTGGATCCGGATCAAGCGGTTTGTCTTTGCCGCCTCCTCCGCCGCAACTAGTCAACGAAACTGAAAAAGCCACTATTGCTGCCATTGACAGCAACTTTGTCTTTTGAAAGAATGCTGAAAACTTCATAACTCTTATTTTTATCTGTTAATTTCCTGTTTAGAGAAAACATATTCGCCATCTGAGGTAATTCCCTCAATCACAACCGTATATTTGGAGTTGCCGTCGGAGGTGTTGAAGTGGAACTTGCCCTCTCCGCCCTCAACTTTCACATCCGGGCTCCAGTAAACGGTGGAGCGGCGGTCTGAGCCGGAGCGGCTGATGGACTTGCCGTAAACATCGTAAGCCGGAGAGTAGAAATGCTTCGGCCTCTGCCATCCCAGAGGATAGCCCTTGGTCACGTTCTTAGGCATGCCGGTTTTGGCGCTCGGCTTGGTCTTTATCATCACCACCGGAACAATGGCGCCGCTTCCGTCCTGCATCGGCGAGAACGGAGCCGCATCCATGCCCCTCAGATATACGAAGGCCTCCAGCTCATCCACATTGTAGTGCTCCAGTTCTGTAGATGACGTTGCCTGGAATCCGTTGATGTAAACTATGATTTCCGTATACTCGCTGATGGTCCAGTCTGCAGCCCTTGCAGGAACCCTGTAAACCAGTTTCCTTTCTCCGGAAGTGGTGTCTGTGTCATACCTGACTCCGGTGCAGTTCTCTATAACGTAAGTCATAAGGTCGTAGCCGATAAATGGCTTCAGGTCTTCTTCCGTCTTCATCTGGCCCTCCTTGAAATACTGGATAGGGAAAGGAGAAACATTGTCTTTTGCCTTTACCATTCTCTGCCCGGTAACATACACAGGATCAAGCTGATAAACCTTCTCTCCGCCGGAATTGTAATAATTCTGGAGCATATACTGGGCGGTCTGGTCTGAATAGTTGACCTTTTCCTTTCTTCTCTGGTAGTTGATTATAGGAGCAAAAGAATCTTCGGTGATGTAAGGAATGAAAGACTTTCTTCCGCCAGGGCTTACCGCATTCACAATGAACAGCGTGGAGTCAGGGAAATTAACGTCTTTCAGCTCAAAGAAGCCGGCGGAATCCAGCTGGCCCATTGCCGTGAATCCGATAGAAGGAGCCACAAACGATACAATGGAAGTGTTGCCTCTCCTCAGCGATGCTTTCTTTACCCTTCCGGAAACCGTCTGGATGTATTCCTTTCCGTACAGAGGCATCTCATACTGCCCCTTGAATATCTTGGAAAGATCGTAGTACTGCCATCCCTGAGTCATCATCAGAAGATCCACGTCGGCCTCCCTTTCGTGGAAATCGCGAGCATCGTCAAAATAGCTCTGAGGATTCTCCACATAGCCCTTGAGTTCTGAAGACAGAAGCATATAGGATATAATGTTGTCTTCCGTTCCCAGATAAGGAGAATGGCTGTCATCTGTTACAGACACTGAAAAGTCTCCGTTTACAGGACGGCCGAGGGTGATTGTGCAGGTCACCGGATCTCTCTGACCGTAGGAAGCCTTGTCGGTTGTCATCTTCACGCCGCCCTCTGATATAGGGAGAATGAAGAACGGCCTCTTGGCGTAGATGTTTCCGCTATTGTCCACTATTGTAGCCACATTCACGCCCTCGCCAAGATTGTTGATTGGAAGCGCCAGTTTCTGGGCTGCGGAAAGAGCCTTGCTGTAGAAAATCTCCGTGCCGTCTGACAGAAGAAAGAACAGGGAATCCTTGTTAAGCCCCTCTGTAGCATAGAGATCGGCGATTATGTTGTCTCCCTGGAAATCCAGGTTTATAACTGCGCCCTGCTTTTCTGCTGCCGGAAGCTCGATTCTCTTCTCCACATCTCTGTTGTCCTTGATCCTGGCATAGTATTTCATTCCCGGAACCGGCATGAACACAAACTTGCCCATACCCAGCTCATTAGTCTTGAACTCAGCGGCCTTGTTGCCGTTTGCGTCAACAATATCTCCTTCCACGTATGAGCCGAAACCAGTCTCATTTACGTTCTTGACTCCGATAACTGCCTTTCTGCCGGCGAAATAGCGCCCGCTCTCAGGCAGGAACTGGCAGTCTACATCATGTTTCGGGGTTTTCTCTTTCTTGAAAGGATTCTGAACTCCAACCTTTGTGTACTCTTCTGTGTTGTCAACCTTATGGTCTACAAGATCCTTCACGAAATTGTCCTTGATAGGATTGATTACCGTGAGCATCTTGCTGTAGATGTACTCGGCAGGGAAATTCAGCGCCCAGTAAGGATAGGCCCTCAGAATGGCGCTTCCCGTATTCATGTCGCTGTCCAGAACCACATAGCCCTGAAGAATGCCGTTGCGCCTTTTCACCTTCACTCTCTGAACTGTCCTGAACGTCTCCTCTACTCTATTGGAATACACGTTCTTGGCATAGTAGTAGTCCAGAAGCTCCACATAGATGTAGTTGCTCTCCGGGAACTCCGACAGCATGGAATTGTTCACCAGATAACCCTTGAACCACACAGTATCTCCCACACAATAGGTTTCCCTGTCTGTCTGTAGATAAAGCTTTTCAGGAGAAAGGAGCTGCGAGAAAGCCTTGAAGCGGTCTTCGAGCTTTCCCTGGGCAAACATTGTATTGCCACAGAAGATGGCCGCGATGGCTGCAATGACTGAAATTCTGAAAAAATTCTTCATAAAAATTAACACTATTTGGGTGCAATGTACAAAAAAAACGGGGTTGTTGTAATCAACCCCGTTCAAATAATAGGCCAAACGGCTTAGTCAGAGAGTGAGAATCTGCGGAAGGAAAGAACCTTAACCTCAGGATCCATCCTCTTCAGATACTGTGCAACGGTCTCCTTTCCGTCACCAAGAGCCAGAACCTGCTCAACAAGGGTTTTCTCCTTGAAGAACTTGTTCAGACGGCCGTTGGCGATGTTCTGGATCATTGCCTCCGGAAGGTTTGCAGCCTTCTGCTCAGCGGTCTCCTTCATAATCTGGCGGCCCTTTGCAGCCTCCTCAGGAGTAATCCACTTCTTGGAAATGTTGCTCTCGATATGGTCTTCGCTGTCGAAATGATTCGGGTTAAGGCCAGCCTTGCTCAGCGCGGCGTCAACAGCCTTCTTGATCATCTCTTCCTTAGTCTTGGTAACGGCAATGGCCAGTTCCTCGTTCTTTCTCTCCTGAGGAATGTCTTCTGCTGTCACAGCTACAGGATTCATGGCGGTAACCTGCATTGCAATTTCCTTTGCAACCTCATCTGAAACCTTCTTGCTCATGCCAACGATAGTGGCAACCTTCTGGTTTGAGTGGATGTAATATCCAACAAAAGGAGCCTCGATCTTCTCGTAGCAAGCAACAACGTGCTTCTCGCCGCTCTTTCCGGTCTGGTCCATAACTGCATCCTCAATTGAGTTATACTCGCCGATTTTGCAAGCCTTCAGTCCGGCCAGGTCTGCTGGAACATTAGCTATAGCAGCGTCTGCTATGCCGTTTGCAAGAGCCTGGAAGCCCTCGGTCTTGGCTACGAAGTCTGTCTCGCAGCCCAGGCAAATGAGTGTGGCAACGGTCTTGTCAGCGTTTACTCTTGCCAGAACTGCACCCTCGGTGGTCTCTCTGTCAGAACGCTTTGCGGCAATGACCTTGCCCTTTTCCCTAAGTATTTCCTTTGCTCTGTCGAAGTCGCCCTCAGCCTCAATCAAGGCCTTCTTGCAGTCCATCATTCCGGCCTGCGTCATCTGGCGGAGCTTCATTACATCTGATGCTTTGATTTCCATATTAAAATCTCCTCGGTTTTAATTATTCAGCCTTAGGCTCAGCCTTCTTTGCAGGCTTTGCATCGTCTGTATTAACTTTTCTTCTTGGACGGATCCTCTTTCCCTCAGGCATTGAGTCGGAAGCCTTCTTCTCGCCTTCTGCCTTTGCGAGTTCCTTTTCCTTTGCTCTCTTCTCTTCCTCAGCAGCCATCTTCTCCTTCTCGAGCTTTCTCTCCTCGAGACCTTCTGCAATGGCGCCGCAGAGCGCGCTTACAACAACTGCAACACTCTTTGCTGCATCGTCGTTAGCAGGAATTACATAATCAATTGGAGTAGGGTCGCAGCAAGTGTCAACCATCGCGATAACAGGAATATTCAGTCTCTTGGCCTCCTTTACGGCATTGGCCTCTTTCTGAACATCAACAACAAACAGTGCTGACGGGAGACGGCTCATGTCTGCTATGGAACCTAAGTTCTTCTCCAATTTTGCTCTCTGACGGTCTATCTGGAGTTTCTCTCTCTTTGCAAGAGTCTCGTAGGTACCGTCTGTCTTCATCTTGTCTATGGTATTCATCTTCTTGACAGCCTTGCGGATTGTCGGGAAGTTTGTAAGCATACCACCTGGCCATCTTTCAGTTACGTATGGCATATTCACGGCTTTGGCCTGCTCCGCGATAATGTCCTTGGCCTGCTTCTTTGTAGCGACAAAAAGAATCCTGCGTCCAGAGCGGGCGAGGTTCTTCATCATAGCTGCCGCGTCATCAATCATAAGCACGGTCTTGTGCAGGTCGATAATATGGATACCGTTCTTCTCCATGAAAATGTATGGAGCCATCTTAGGATCCCACTTCCTCTTCAGGTGTCCGAAGTGTGCGCCTGCCTCTAATAATTCTTGGAAATTTGTTCTTGGCATTTTAATAACCTTTAATGCTTTTTGTTAATCTTTTTCTTTTGCCTGAAATTCAACTATCAGGCCTCTTTTCATCAATCCCCGGGCAGTGAATCTCTCAATCCCTGGGATTTTCCGCAGAAGGGCAAAGAGCGGTAATCTGTAAGAGTCCGTATCTTTTTTCCTCTTCTGTGCAGAATGCTTTACAACGCAAATATTAACGCTTGCTGAACTGGAAGCGTCTGCGTGCGCCAGGCTGGCCAGGTTTCTTTCTCTCCACCTCTCTTGCATCTCTTGAAAGGAAGCCTTCCTTCTTGAGAACTGAGCGGTAGGCCTCTGCGTCTATCTTGCAGAGAGCGCGAGAGATAGCGAGGCGAAGAGCCTCAGCCTGTCCTTTGATTCCGCCACCGTCAAGGTTGACATCAATGTCAAAGTTTCCTGCGGTGTTGGTAACGTTCAGAGGCTGCATTACGATGTACTTGAGAGAGTCATCCGGGAAATATACTCCCAGTTCCTTTCCGTTGATCGTGATGTTGCCTTTGCCTGAATTCACATAAACGCGAGCAACAGCTGATTTACGTCTTCCAAGGGCGTTTACTTTCTCCATGCTCTTAAATCTCGTTTAAAGTGATTGTTCTTGGTTTCTGTGCCTCGTGAGGATGCTCACTTCCTGCATAAACGTGCAGGTTGCGGAACATCTGGGCTCCGAGCCTTGATTTAGGAAGCATTCCTCTTACAGCTTCCTCTAAAACTGCTACCGGCTTGCGCTTCAACAGCTCTGCTGGAGTTGCGAAACGCTGGCCGCCAGGATAACCGGTGTGCCTTACGTACACCTTGTCAGTCAACTTCTTGCCTGTCAGACGAATCTTCTCTGCATTGATAACAATTACGTTATCTCCGCAGTCTGTGTGAGGCGTGAAGTTGGCTTTGTTCTTGCCCCTGAGGATCAGTGCCAATCGGGAAGCAAGACGGCCTAAAATCTGGTCTGTTGCATCGATCACCAGCCACTCCTTGGTAGCTGTCTGATCGTTTACAAAGGCCGATTTGTAACTTCTGTAATCCACTGTTTGTTGTTTTAAATTACTAAAATCCCCCGCCAAATGCGAGGCCCCTATTTTTTAAGGGGGTGCAAAGATAGACAAAATTTCTTTATTTGCAATATCTTTGCATCACGATGGCTTTCAAGATAGGAGACATAGAATTCAGAGACAAGGCGCTGTTCCTTGCGCCTATGGAGGATGTGACTGATCCTTCGTTCAGATATGTGTGCAAGGAGTTCGGGGCGGATATGATGTACACGGAGTTCGTGTCTTCAGACGGGCTTACTCATAACGCGGAGAAGTCTTTCAAGAAGATGGAGGTCTTTGACTATGAAAGACCTATCGGAATCCAGATATACGGGCATATCCCGGAAGCAATGGTGGAGGCGGCCAAGTTCGCTGAGCAGTATCATCCGGATTTGATAGACATAAACTTTGGATGCCCTGTAAACAAGATTGCAAAAAGAGGGGCAGGGAGCGGAATGATGAGGTTCCCCGATCTGATGGTGGAGATAACGGAAAAGGTGGTGAAGGCCGTGAACCTGCCGGTGACCGTGAAGACAAGGCTGGGCTGGGATGAAGATTCACTGATTATTGTGGAGCTGGCTGAAAGGCTCCAGGATGCAGGAATCAAGGCCCTGACTATTCACGGGAGAACCCGATGCCAGATGTACAAGGGGCAGGCGGACTGGACGCTGATCGGGAAGGTGAAAGAGAACCCGAGGATGAAGATTCCAATTATAGGTAACGGAGATATTACTGACGGGCCGTCTTGCAAGTTGGCTTTTGACCGGTATGGAGTGGATGCAGTTATGATAGGAAGAGCCACATACGGGCATCCGTGGATATTCCGGGAGATAAGGCACTATCTGGACACTGGAGAAGAAATGCCGCCTATGAGCGTCAATGAAAGAGTGGCTCTGGCAAAGAGGCATTTTCTCAAATCAATCGAGACGAAAGGAGAAAGACGAGGCCTTCTGGAAATGAGAAGGCATCTTAGCTGCTACTTCAAGAATCTATTCAATTTCAAGGAAACCAGGATGAAGCTGGTTACGGAAAATGATCCGCAGAAAGTATTGGAGCTGTTGGACTATGTAGCCCAGACCTGGGGCTGATATATGCCTCGGGCGGGAATCGAAAATGCGAATGGGTCTGAAAGGGGTTGAATGGACTTGAAAGTGGTGACTGCTTATTATCTGTTGATATTAAATATATTATATGCGTTTTTAGGCTTGTTTCGATTCTATGACGGGGCTACGAAAAAATCAATATTTTTCAGCTAAGTCGCCAATGTCGCCAGAATTTGATTACTTTTGTGGCAATCTAAATGATTGATTTAACGACTATTAAATACTCTATAATCTAATAAGAAGGACAAAACGACGAGGAAACAGGAGGTCATACTAAAACTTGAATAGTCTTACAATCGACGCCAGAAATCATATATGAATGATTTTCTATAGACCGAAGGAATCCCTAATAGAATTAAGAGTATTTTGTCCTACAGTATATGCATAGCAAGCAACGGGAACAAACTGAATACTACCGAATTGCAGCTCTTTTAGACCGCTTTCGGTCTTGGTTGTCACCATAGCATAATTCAGATTATTCCTTTCCATATAGGTTCGCAATGAAGTTAAGTCGTACGGCTTATTGAAAAAGGCATCTGTCCATTTAACCTCAACCGCCCACTCAGGTTTGAGTTTTGCCGCGTTGATCCCTACAATATCGACTTCCCCTTGATCCTTTCTGCTATTCTTCCAGTTTGCATAACTGATATTCGCGCCACTGCGAGGTATCCACTGAGCAAATACAGCTGTCTCAACCATATCACCCATCTCTTCATCAGACTCTTTGATTGGTTGAAATAATGCACACCTTAAGGAAGGATTTGTTAGATAAATCTTAAAACTCGTTTCACGCTGATATGATTTGGCATTATCATCAGTTCTATGAATAACTCTAATTAAGAATGCGGCCTCAAGGTACTCGATATACTTTTTCAAAAGGTCTTTCCGCACCCCAGATCCTTTTGAAAGAGCCTCATAGGAAAACTCCTTTCCAGAATGATATGCAATCATCGTGAATAACGAATTCAATTCTTGAACATCAGTAATGCCATAAATACTTGGCAAATCCCGTAAGAGGACTTTGTCAATGATATCGTGGCGTATGAACTGCCCTGGATCTTCCCGAATGATTTCAGAAAAAACAACTTCAGGATAACCTCCGTAGTTGATGTAATCTACGAATAGCTCATTGAATTTATCTATATCAATTGCTGTATTGGATGAGATTTCCCTGCCTTGCCATTGAATCGTAATCGTATTTACAAGGTGATTGAATTTCCTGATGTGGATGTACTCATAAAATGTCAGCGGTGGCAAGTTGAAGTCTGTAAACCTTCCAGCACCGCTTTCATTGCTTTTCTTTTTCAATTCAGCAGCAGCGGAACCTGATGCGATAAATTTTACGTTCCTGTATGTGTCAACCAAAGATTTAAGGTTGACCTCCCAATCTTTAAGATACTGTACCTCATCGAATAGAACATAATACTGGGAATCGTCCACCTCAGGCTTGCCTAATGCTCGCTTAGCCAAATTAAAAAGCTGCTCCAAATATATATTGTTGTAGATAGGCGTTTCAACAGATATATATATGATATTTTGTGCAGGAATCCCTTCATCAATCAACTTCTGTACTGTATGGAATAACATCACCGTCTTTCCCACGCGCCTAGGCCCCATCAGAATAAGAGCACGTCTGACACGGAACTCTCGAACCAATGGGTAAAAAATGTCCAGAAATAATCGCGGGGTCATATCGCGATAGAATTTCGGAATTTCATTGTCTACCCACCAAGGGTTATCTATCCTTAACCTTCCGATAATTTGTTTCTCAAGTAACTCTGTGTATTCCATTGTTCGTATGTATTTCTTGCAAATATAGCTATTTATCAGATTAAGATGTGA
>JAGCVJ010000005.1 GCA_017962375.1 Bacteroidales bacterium | reverse complement strand
TTGTACTCCAGATAGGCATTGATCTCCTTCTGGATGTCGGCGTACTGAGTATAGAACTCATCATTCTTGGCAGCCTTAGCGGCGCCAAGATTGCTGTTGTTGGCCATAAGCTGCGCTCTTATGGCACTTGCGACTTATCCTTGACTCAGGCTTTCCAGGGCACAAAAAAGGCATGGACTTTCGCATATCCATGCCCTGAGGCCCTGAGAAGCCCGCAACACTAGATAAGTCCAGTCCACGCCAAAGCGCAGACATTCACTGACTTATCCGGTGTATTGCTTTTTGAAATTTCTCAGGTTTCAGGGCAGCCGAATAAATAGCAAATGCTAAATTACATATGTCCGCAACGCTCTAGAGCATTGCAAAGGCAAAGATAAACATTTTTGACTTTAACTACAAGTGAATGGATTTGGCGAGACGCTCTATGCATTTGCGCTTCTGGGAAAGACCTGGGTGGACATAGAGGTTCAGAGTTGTGGCGATGGAAGAGTGGCCAAGGATGGCGGAGACGGTCTTGTAGTCGCACTTGCTCTCTATGCAGCGCGTGGCAAAACTGTGTCGTAGGGCGTGAAACCGCGTCTTGGGTAGGCTAAGCATTTTTAGAAGTCGGTAGAAATATGCCCGGTAAGTCCGTGGCTCCAAAGGACTTGCTTTTCCGGAGATAACGAAATAATCCTGTTGGATTGTTCTTTTATATGACTTCAGCATAACCTTGAGATTGGCTGGGATAGGAATCTCCCTTATGGAAGAATTCGTCTTTGGCCTGTCCACCGACACATAGTACTGACGATTTGCCCCATCGGCAAGATATATGCGCTGCACGGTCTTGTTCACCCGGAGAACGCCCTCGCGGAGATCCACATCCCTCCATTGCAGGCCGCAGATCTCCCCTATCCTGAGCCCGCTGAAAATGCATATCACGAGACCGATATTTCTTGGATTGGGATTGCTTGTTATGTATTTCAGGAGTTTGCTGATGTGATATGGCTGAAAAGACTGGACTTGTTTTGAGTTCTCAATATTTGACGGATAATGGATTGTAAACCTCTTGGCCGGCCACACTCCCAGCTTTTCACCGTGACGGACTATCATCTTTAGAACAAGGACTGTGTCTTTGACAGTCTTGACGGCATAACCCAGGCCCAGAAGATCGGTAACGAAAGACTGGACGGCGGCCTCGTCCGGAAGCGGGCCGTCGCCGAATACGGGAAGAATGAGACTGTTGCAGAGCTGTGTGTAAGTGGCATACGTCGAAGGCCTGACGTACTGCCTCTTCTGGTCCTTCCAGAGGATGGCGACTTCTTTGAAAATTGGTGTCATTTTTTGTGGTTTTTTGGTGTTATTGTTTTTGCTAATGTGGAGATTATTGGTTAACTTTGAAACTTGTTGCAGCGATATAAACTCAAACAAATCCATAAGTACTTATGACACAAAAAAATCTTCCTTACACCGCACCTGAAGCGGATCTCCTCGTGATACGATTCGAGGAGAATCTACTTGCCTCGGCCGGTATGGGCATCGACCCCATTACCGGTGACGGAGATCCTTTGAACGCATTTGGTATGCAAGAAATCCTTCCTGACATCTTCTAGCTATGAAAAAGATTTCTGTATACTTTGGAATCATTGCGGCAGCCGCACTGACCCTCGTTTCCTGCGCTAAGGAAATCGACAACCCCAACATCGTTGAGGAACCCACAATTGAGGAAGGAATTCCGTTTGAAATTGTTGCCAACCCTGCAACAAAGACTACTATTGCCGGCCTGCAGACCGCCTGGGCGGCTGATGATAAGATTAATCTGTTCCACGCAATTAATGGAAGTACTACTTATACAGATGATAGTGCTTTTTCCATTGCTGCTGAAGGACTGGCATCCGGAACATTCACCGGTACTGTGAAGACTCCTATTCCTGAATCAGGGAATACGTATGACTGGTATGCCGTTTACCCGTATACCAGCTACCTGAAAAATGTAAATAATACGGACGAAGCACGTTTTTATATCGGCAGCCGCTCTGACCAAAGCCAGACACAGACAGGTAACAGCAGTACCGCACACCTTGCCGGTTCAAACTATCCTCTGTTCGGTAAGGCTACCGGCGTTGCATATGATGCAACTCCGGCCATTACTCTTTCCCCTATCGCTTCGTTCATTGAGGTCAAGGTAACCAATAAGAATGAAAGCCCTCTCACGGTCACAAACGTTACCTTTACAGCTCCCGATGGAAAAGGGATTGTGGGCAACTACATTATAGACTTTTCGACCTCTCCTCTGACAATTAACAAGTACAGCACCTATGTAAGCGATGCAGCAAGCCTTAATGTTTCAGGAGGCGCCGCCATTGCCAAAGATGCATACGCAACGTTCTACCTTGCCGTGAAACCTTTCTCCACCACTTCAGGTGATGTTATCAAGGTTTCTGTTAATGGTTATGAGAAGAATATCACCACCACCAAGAACTTCGAGTTCCAGGCTGGTAAGATGAAGACCGTCAACTTTGA
>JAGCVJ010000004.1 GCA_017962375.1 Bacteroidales bacterium | reverse complement strand
CTGGAATATTATTTCTGTTCATATCAGGATTCCAGCCCCTTCCCTTTTCCTTAAGTCTCAACCATCGTTGTTCCTGCCTTACATCATCGCTATAGTAATTGTAATGGCTGTCACTGTTCTTAACCTTAATCTGCTTGAATTTGTCTCCGATATTGTTCCCAAAGTTGTCTTTAGATGCGGACATCATTAAAGACAAGACATCCTCGAATCTACAAGGCTTTGACTGCAAAATAGTACTCTGGAAATAGTAAAGATATGAATCGTCCGTTCTGTCGCGATTAATGATATAGAGGCCGTGGTCATAGCGGAACCTGTCTTCTTTGGAAGTCTTGGTGGAATAAACATGTTTCTTTTCAACAGTTTGGTATGGGGATACTCTCTCCCCATTGATAATCATTTGACCAGAATACTGGCCTTTGTATAAACTGTTGTTTTCTGAAAGAACCAGTCTATTGCTCTTATCCATATCCACCCAGGAATTCGTCCAGGTAGTATCTTTAAAGACGCTGATTGCAATGCATTCAGCGTCACTCTCTTTATCAACTACAATTGCACCTTGATTTGTCAGGAATCCGGAAAGTAGAGCATCTCTGTATGACAATTCTTCTTCAGAAAGATTAGAAGGTGAATACGCTACTATAAAAACCTTCTTCCCCGATACTGAAAACTCCTTGTCCGAGCGAACAAGAACATCTGCTTTCTTCAGTTTCTTTGGAGTCTGGGCAATGCAGAGAAAAGGTATGGCCGTCATTATAAACAGCAATGATAAAAAGTATTTGTATGATCGTTTCATAATTCTAATTATAATTTTAATGTTTAGATGACCCTTTCATTTGCAAAAATAAAAAAAAACATAAATTTGCCAACAAATTTGAGAAGTCGTTAATTATGAAACGAATCTATATTATTCTGACTCTTGTTTGTGCTCTGCTTCTTTCAGGGCAAAACATATACGCCCAGCTTTCTGAAAGGGGGAAACTGCCTCCTGTCAAGGTGGAAAACATTGACGCAGAGAAAGTCGAAGGCACTTGGTATTTGAGCCATTTTAACTTTTACACCGAGAATCCGGAACAGGACAACAATTTCAGCTGCATCGTTTATAGAATAACCAAAGACTCCATTTCTACCTGCTATCATAGTTATAGAGGAAAAGATATAGATAAGGTTTTCTTTTCTTTTATTCCTGTCTTCAGGGGTAGTTATTCAAGGAAAGAGTTAAGAGCTGACACACCTATAGCATACACTAATAATTTCTACGACTTCAAATCCAGTTATAGATACATTAGGCTCAACGATAGCTTACTCACAATAGCAGACCAATATGACATTGTAACCTGTAAAGATGGAGAATATGCTTTTAGGTATAAAAACCTGATTCCTGAGAAAAAGCGGTCTGATTTCCTTTTCGCAATAAAGAACTCCACCGTGGATGTGGAAGATAGGTTCAAGTGCAAAGGAGGAATTGATATGACTAACAGCGAGGTGAAATTAATGCCGTGTTTCCCTCAGGATTCTCTTAACAGAGACACGATTTTCTTACAAGCGATTAGCAATGTTCTATCATTCCAAGAAAGAGCATTCTGCGTACGCTTTATGGAATGGTGCAAAGACAATGTTAAAATACCGGAAGGCTATTCCGGAAACATTGTAAAAGGCTATTTCCACGTTGAGTTCTATATCAATATGTACGGATACCTTAACACATTCAGTATAATCCGTGGATTGGATGAAGAACTAGATAGTTATCTGACACAAAAGATAAAAGACTTCCCAAGAATCCTTCCTGCCAAGGACAAAAATGGCAATAACATCCTTTATAAAGCTACCGGAAGGTTTTCAATGTACATCCCGATAGAGTAAGAATAAGAAAAAACTGGTGACCCAGGCGACATATTAGGAGTTTTCCCCCATTTTTCAGGAGTTTTGGGGATTCTATCAAGACTGTAAGAAATGATAGAGAAAACTGCAAAATCCTTCTCCTAGGTGTCTGGAAAGGACAGTTGATAGACTTCTGTGCTTCAGTTTTTGCGACAGATAGGCGGAAGGCAGACCACATTCCCAAACCACCGCATTGCCTAAATTAGGTAACCTAAAATAGGTAACCCAATTTTGATAATTGTGTAAATAATTGTATATTTGCATAAATATAGAGTTTTATGAAAGAAAATCCATTCATAATTAAAGGTTATAAATCAGAGAAATTCTTCTGCGACAGGTTTGCGGAAACACAGGATCTTCTGTCCAATGTTGCCAATGGTGTGGACACCACTCTTATATCGCCGAGAAAATATGGCAAGACAGGGTTGATTCTTCATTTATTTGATCAAATCAGAAAGAAATCCTTGCCGTACTACACTCTGTATGTTGATATTTATTCCACTCTGTCTCTAGAGGATTTTGTCAAAGAACTTTCTTCTTCCATACTTGAAACATTTCCGGAAAAATCATCTGCCGGTAAGAAATTCCTCAATTTCCTGAAGAGCCTCCGTCCTGTATTCTCTTACGATGGCCTTAGTGGGTCACCTCAGGTCTCTTTTGCCTATTCTTCAGACAATGATAAGGTTTCAACCTTAAAGGACTTGTTGAATTATCTCAACGCCCAAAACAAACCAATTGTTCTTGCCATCGACGAGTTCCAGCAAATCGCCCAATATCCTGAAAAAAACATGGAGGCTTTGCTCCGGACCATAATCCAGAATCTGCACAACATCATATTCATATATTGTGGCAGCAAGCGGAGACTGATGTCTGAGATGTTCCATAGCCCAAACCGTCCGTTCTTTTCCTCAACATCCACGTTGTCTATAGACAAGATCGACCGAGACAATTATTTCGGCTTCATCAAAGAAAAATTCAAAGAGAACGGGTTGTCCATTTCATCGGAAGCAATAGACTTTGTACTTGACTGGACAAAGCTCCATACCTTTTACACCCAATGTCTTTGCAACCACCTTTTCCGCCGCCAGAAAGATATAACTATAGATGACGTAAAGGCTTCTTGCAGAGAAATCCTGAATGGGGAGAGCGCCAACTATGCCCAGTTCCGCGAGTTCCTTACACCGCAGCAGTGGAAGATGCTGATAGCAATAGCAAAGGAAGAGACACTCACACAGCCCACTTCTGCCAGGTTTCTCTCAAAGTATAACCTTGGAGGGGCCACCAACGCCCGCCGGATGCTAGACACGCTGGTCGAAAAAGAGCTTGTTCTCAAGGAAACAACCAAAGACCGAACCTCTTACCGTGTCTATGATGTTTTCCTGCTGAGATATCTTGCTCTGGAATACTAGTCAAAACTACCGACAGCTGATCCTACCAAAGCACCCCTATTCTATCAACCTGTACTAAACTCTAGAACACTTTTCCGAACGCGCTTTGAATGCGAATACGGAAATGGTGGGAAATGGAAAGGATATTTGCTCCCTTTCCAATGATTATCCTATCTTTGTGCTAACTGGTTCTACTATTCAATTTAGCACAGATAATAAGGACTGTATGAAATTACTTAAAGTCTTTTTCTATATCCTGATACCGGCTTATCTCATATATGATATTATAGCTGGAGTTTCTTTCTTTTTAGATGAGGATGTTGCAGATAGTTGGAAAGACTTTTACCTCATTCTTCTATTTGTTATTGTTTATCATTTATTCATTATTTCCCTAGGGTTATACTCTATATATGCTTTTGTAAAGAAGAAACGCGATACGATATTCAATGTAATGCATTTTATGATATACGCTTTAGTATACAGATTCCTTGTGGTCCTGATAAATCCGTTACTTAAACCGTATGAACTAATCCCTTTGATTCTGACTATTTTCCTGTTTGTATTCGTATGTATTTCTGTGAAACTTAAAGAATTGTTTCCCAAAGAAACCAGGAAAACCAGTAACTTCACTTGGGGTTTATTCTACTGCTCGATATTTGTTCCGCTTTTCCTCTTTTTTCTCGGTCTATTTCAGATGGCTATAAATATGTCCATTTAAGTTGAGAAAGAATGCAAGGTTCGACTTCTGTTTTCCCCTTCCGAGATAGATAGAAATTTGGCGACACATAGGCGACACATAGGCGACAAAACAAAATTGAAAACCATTCAATCCGGAGGCGATAAAAATGGACAAAACCCTTATTCTTTTATTTATCTTTGAGAGCAGATTGATATGATTTGAACAAAACAGACTTGACTGTTTTATCTATGAGAAATGTTGTAAGAATATTTTTAGTTATCGTGATGGTGCTGTCTTGTGTCGAAGGATTCTCCCAAAGGCACGAGAAAAGGCTGGCCAAGGCGATATCAAAAATGTCCGAGAATGAGTATTCTTTTACTAGCAGCGCAGGATGGGGTGCAAAATCCAAATGTTGGGAAGCCCAGGAAGCAATAAAAAGCATTGCAACTGATGATGATTTGGATTCTCTTGCCCGGTATTGCACCATCCCGGCCGTAAGGGCTTTGGCTTTTCGCACTCTTTCTCAAAAACAAAGCGACAGATGCTATGAGATTGCCATTTCATCGCTGAAAGACACTTCATTATTTTGTGTCTTTTCTTTCGACATGGGAAGGATAATAGACGTGGCTTCATTCTATCTAGATGTAGTCAATGGCAGATTCGATGAAGGTTTGAGTGTCTTTTCTGATAAACAGATGATTACTCTTGATAGTATCGTTGTTTTCACTCCAGGCCTTAAACACATTTGGATGGTTCCTTATGCTTCTAGAGTATCTCTTCTTCAGGATATTCATAACCGGGTGAAAGAATTATTCTATGAAGGGCACTATGAACTTTTCCCGTTACTGGCTTCTTACAAGCACCCAGAGGATAAATCTTTAATCATATCGGCTTTGCGAGAACAATTATGGTTTAAAGGCTCGAAGTTACTCGCTCTTGAGGCCATTAAGGTCTGGCCAGATAAAGATTTTATTCCTGAATTAGAGAGAATACGTGATGAAGAACTGGCAAGAAAAGGGTTCAGCTACGGTGTACCATTAGCACTGTTCGAAGCAATTATGGCGTATGATAATGACTGGGCTTATAACTTCATTGATGATATGTTCACTAATGAAATGTTCCTTAATTTGAAAGAATTCCAAAAATCTGCCTTTTCAGAGTGCTTATACCGATCTTTCAAAAAAGAAGAAAAGCCACGTTTCAAGCCCCTTATATATAAATTTGGGAAGAAACCATATTCTCTCGATGATTAATGAGGATAGTTGAACTTTTCTGAAAACTCCACCATCGGCAAGGCTATCCTGTATTCAATTATATCAAAGATGCTATCGGCGGCTGATCCAACCACACCACCCCTATTCTATCAACCTGTATTAAGCTCTATAACACTTTTCCGAACGCGCTTGGGGGAAGAATACGGAATGGATGGGGAAGATTTTGTGGTATTATACTCTCAATTAAGGTTTTCTGGGGATGCTGTTAAGTTCGGTTTGAGAAGGGAGCGCTAAATAACCTTTGGCTTCTATCCAGAAAGCATGCCTATTTGGATGTTTAACGCTAACAAGAACATCAATAGTATCACCAATATTCATTGAGTCATACTGTTTTTCAGAAATCTTATTAGTTTTTGAGAATACCTGTCCATCTAATTCATACTTGAAACGAATGCTCCATTCTGGTTTGTAACGAATGCTGGGGTTGTGATAAAACAAACCCACAACTTCAGCTTTCAACAAAACAGAATCATCACGCATTTCCTTTTTTAAAAGAAAAAAATGAATAGTGAAAAAAGGTAAAAAGATGACTATTAGAATAATTGCGATACAATCCTTTCTTCTGAAAAAAGAATGTAGTTTATGGGATATTTGGTTATTAGCGGCATTTTGTTTCTTGGTTTTTTTGCTGCTATTTTTCTTTCTTCTCTGTTTCTTTCCCATAATCGTTCACTTTTTGCCTCTTCTTTCTTCTGATATTTTATAGCACATTAGTTTCTATCAAAGGTAGTGTTTTGTTTTAAAAGGGCAGAATTTTTGGCGACACATAGGCGACGGATTGGGCAATTTTACTCCATTTTTAAGGGTTTCTGGGGTTTCTATCAAGAGAAGGGAGAGAAGATAGGTTACTTGTCAAAATCCCTGTTAGAAGTGTCTGTAAGCGGATATTTATAAAAGAAAAGGGATTGCCAGGTCAGGTGTTAAACTGCTTGACAATCCCTTGTTGTGGGCCCAGAAGGGCATGATCCTCCGACCCCCTGATTATGAGTCAGGTGCTCTAACCAACTGAGCTATGAGCCCCAATCCAGCGGACAGGTTCCGCTATTTCAAACGCAAAGATAAAGATTTTTCTTTATCTGCATTCTTTAAGACAAGAGTCTGATGCTATCAGACTTTGATCTCCACTTCCACACCGCTCGGAAGCTCCAGCTTCATCAAGGCGTCAACAGTCTTGGCTGAAGATGAATAGATGTCCAGAAGACGGCAGAAAGAATTGAGCTCGAACTGCTCTCTGGCCTTCTTGTTAACGAAGGTTGAGCGGTTTACGGTAAAGATCTTCTTGTGTGTCGGAAGTGGAATAGGACCACTAACGATAGCACCTGTAGACTTTACTGTCTCAACGATACGTGCAGCTGACTTGTCAACCAGTGCATGATCGTATGACTTCAGTTTAATTCTAATCTTTTGGCTCATTTTTATCTTTTTTAAAATATTATCATTTATCGACGATTAGTCTTCATCATCCAGCATCCTCATGCCGGCCTTGTCGATGATCTCCTTGGCCAGGTTAGAAGGAAGCTCTGCATAATGAGAGAATTCCATTGTACTTGTAGCGCGGCCCGAGGACAAGGTTCTGAGGACGGTCACGTAACCGAACTGCTCGCTGAGCGGAACTTTCGCCTTGATTATGCGAGCGCCGCCTCTTGAGTCCATGTTGGTGATCTGTCCTCTTCTCTTGTTCAGGTCTCCGATAACGTCACCCATATAGTCCTCAGGGGTTACAACCTCGAGTGCCATGATAGGCTCCATAATTACCGGAGCGGCTTTTCTTGCGGCCTTGCGGAATGCCTGGCGGGCGCAGATCTCGAATGACAGCTGGTCGGAATCTACAGGGTGGAAAGAACCATCCTTGAGGACAACCTTCATAGAGGTAACCTCGTATCCGGCGAGCGGTCCGTTCTGCATGGCAGCCTTGAAGCCCTTCTCAACTGCAGGAATGAACTCTCTAGGAATATTTCCACCCTTGACTTCATCCACAAACTGCAGTCCGGTAACTCCCTCGTCTGCCGGGCCAAGCTCCACAATTATATCCGCAAACTTTCCGCGGCCTCCCGTCTGCTTCTTGAAGACCTCCCTGTGCTGGACAGTCTGCATAAGAGCCTCCTTATAGTTCACCTGAGGTGCACCCTGGTTGATCTCTACGCCGAACTCTCTCTTGAGGCGGTCTACAAGAATCTCCAGATGGAGCTCGCCCATTCCGCTGATCACGGTCTGGCCGGTCTCCGTGTCTGACTTGACGGTGAAGGTAGGATCTTCCTCAGCCAATTTGCCGAGAGCGATGCCGAGTTTGTCAAGGTCTCCCTGAGTCTTAGGCTCCACTGCCAGTCCGATAACCGGATCAGGGAATACCATAGACTCCAGTACAATAGGATGGTTCTCCTCGCATACGGTGTCTCCGGTGCGAAGATCCTTGAATCCTACAACTGCGCAGATGTCTCCGGCTTCTACAAAATCTATAGGATTCTGCTTGTTGGAATGCATCTGGTAGAGTCTTGCAACTCTCTCCTTCTTGCCGCTTCTTGTGTTGAGTACGTATGAACCGGAATCCAGACGGCCTGAGTATGCACGCATATAGGCCAGTCTTCCAACGAACGGGTCTGTGGCAATCTTGAACACGAGTCCGCAGAACGGCTCTGAAGCTGAAGGTTTCCTCTCAGCCTCCTCGTTGTTCTTAGGATTGGTACCGACAACGTTGCCCTTGTCCAGAGGACTAGGCAGGTATCTTACCACTGCATCCAAGAGGAATTGAACGCCCTTATTCTTGAATGAAGATCCGCAGCAAATAGGAACAACCTGCATAGCGATGGTTCCCTTGCGGATTGCCGCAACAATCTCTTCCTTGGTTATGGTTTCCGGATCGTCGAAATATTTCTGCATCAGAGCCTCGTCGAACTCAGCTGCTGTCTCGAGGAGGTTGTTCCTCCACTCTGCGGCATCGTCCAGAAGCTCTGCAGGAATATCCTTTATCTCAAAATTAACAAGCTCCTTGTTGTCCGTATCGTAGAAGTAAGCCTTCATGTCGATAAGGTCAACAATGCCCTGGAACTTCTCTTCCGACCCGATCGGGAGGCAAATAGGAACAGGGTGTGCTCCGAGCTTGTTCTTGATATCATCTACCACGCCCATGAAGTCTGCACCTACACGGTCCATCTTGTTTACATAGGCGATCTTTGGAACATTGTACTTGTCTGCCTGTCTCCAGACGGTCTCGCTCTGAGGCTGGACGCGTCCCACAGCGCAGAAAGTAGCAACCGTACCGTCCAGGACACGAAGTGAACGCTCTACCTCAACGGTAAAGTCCACGTGGCCCGGAGTGTCGATAAGGTTAATCTGGTATTTTTCACCGTTGTAGTGCCAGAACGCAGTGGTGGCGGCAGAAGTGATGGTAATACCTCTCTCCTGCTCCTGCACCATGAAATCCATTGTTGCGGCACCGTCGTGAACCTCACCAATCTTGTGAGTCTTACCAGTGTAGTAAAGGATTCTTTCAGATGTGGTTGTCTTGCCGGCATCTATGTGGGCCATGATGCCGATGTTTCTAGTGTATTTAAGGTCTCTTGCCATTTAGCTTTTCTCCCTAAACACTAAAAACGGAAATGAGCGAATGCCTTGTTGGCCTCAGCCATCTTGTGCATATCCTCCTTTCTCTTGAAGGCACCACCTTCGTTATTGTATGCTGCCATTATCTCCGCCGCTAACTTTTCAGCCATCGACTTGCCCGGACGTTTGCGAGCGTATGAAATCATGTTCTTCATACTCAGCGAAATCTTTCTCTCCGGACGCACTTCCGTAGGAACCTGGAAATTGGCGCCACCGACTCTGCGGCTCTTTACCTCGATCTGCGGGGTAACGTTTTCAAGCGCTTTCTTCCAAATTTCCATAGGAGCCTTGCCAGAATCTTTCATCTTCTCGCCGATCATGTCGATAGAATCGTAAAAAATAGCGTAAGCGATACTCTTCTTCCCCTGCAACATAAGGTTGTTCACGAAACGGGTAACCATTACATCGTGATACTTAGGATCTGGAAGTAGAATCCTCTTTTTAGGCTTTGCTTTTCTCATTTTGGAAATGTTTTAATAGTTGATGACTTACTTCTTAGCCTTTGGCCTCTTGGCTCCATAGAGAGAACGACCCTGCTTGCGGCCGTCTACTCCTGCGGTATCCAAGGCGCCCCTAAGAATGTGATAACGTACTCCAGGAAGGTCCTTTACACGACCGCCGCGAACCAGCACGATGCTGTGTTCCTGCAGGTTGTGGCCTTCTCCCGGGATGTAGGCATTCACCTCTTTCTGGTTAGTAAGCCTTACACGAGCAACTTTTCTCATCGCTGAGTTAGGCTTCTTAGGAGTGGTTGTGTAAACACGTACACAAACTCCTCTCTTCTGAGGGCTGGAATCCAGAGCGCGAGACTTGGACTTAGTCACAATTCTCTTGCGTCCGTTCCTTACCAATTGTTGGATTGTTGGCATTTAAAATACTGTTAATCTTTAATTTAATTTACTTACCGCCGTTTTTGGCGGGTTGCAAAGATAGTAAAAGTTTCTTTACCTCCAAAAGATTGTGGCAGAAAGTGTTTAATTAGATTTATTGCGGTCGGTATCAGCAACCTCTCTAGAATTGCGTTTTACTCTATATCTGAAACGTCCAAAATTATAGCGAACCGAAGCTCTGAAAATTACTCCCGGCTCGCTGTTTCTGGAATAATAACGGCTTCCGTTTATTTCATAATCCAAGATTATATCACGACGCCTGTTCCAAGGCTGACTGACAACTATCCCAACTACCCAAGATTTGCCAAAGTGCTGAGTCAACAAAACAAAACCATTGACAACGTAATGTATCTTAGTAGATTGAGAATACACTTTGGACATAATAGAAGGATTCATCAATTGAGCGGCCAGCTCTAACTCCCCCCCCCCCCAAGCTTTATATGTAAGATCGATATTGGCAAAATGATCAAAATATGAATGTGTTACATTGGAACTCTTGAACTCATTCCACCCAATACGATATGCCACGTCAATCATTAATTTTGTGTTCGGACGCCACATAAAGGAAGGGCTCACAAAAAACTTGTTTATTTTTATTCCGTTTTCGTAGGTATTGAGCAAACGCCCGTCTTCCAGAATTTTTGTTACCGCAAAAACCCCGTTTGATGAATTCATATAGGACGCCATGATATTAACTGAATACTTTGAGCCCTTCATATACATATAAGACAGGAGCAGATTGTTGATCTTTTCGTTGCTCAGTTGAGGGTTTCCCTGACTTACAACTCCCGGAATAGACTCATCTCTATATGGATTACGCACATTAATATCCGGCCTGTAGATTCTTCTGCCAAAATGGAATCTCACGTTATGCCCGGCACGTGGAAACCATTGAATTCTAATGTTGTAGCGAAAACATCCATAACTGTCATTTAGATGAGAGGCCGTATTGTTGAAATCTGCACGATCCGACGTAAAATCGTATGCGGTTTGGGCAGCCAAAAGAAATTTTCCCAACCGTTTAGAGGCATTCAGGGTTGTTTGCAGCACATCCTGATTTTGGTCTAAAAACACAAAATCAGATTGTTTACTTTTGTATTTACGGGAAAACCAAGTAAGGTTTGCATTCCAATTTGCAGATTTATCAACTGTGTGAAGATAATCCGCAGAAACAATTTGTTGTCTATTTGTAAACTTGTTTTCACTAAACGCAACACCATACTGGTTGTTGCTCATCCTGCTGTCCAAGGAATATTGCAATGTCAGCATCTTCTGATTTTTATTGTCAAACAAATGCTGATAGGCTATACTACCGGTGCCCTTGTTATCGTTATTCTTGTTGGTGTTCCTGAATGAATTCCGTATTCCGTCTATTTCGCTTAAAGAATTAATTTTGCTGCTGCCATCAGAGAAACTGCCTGTTGAGGTAATGAAAAAAATATCTGACGGCGTCAAGTCATAGCTCAAAGACAATCCCAAATCATGACTATTCAGTCTTCTTTTTGTTGTGTCGGATGTTACATAATGTCCAGAAGCAGACCCGTCTGCATTCCGGCTTTCCGTATTATTCCAAGAAGGCCTGATGTCTGACCATCCGTAATTATATTTTGCATTTGTTGTCAGTTTGCCCAATGACACGGTTATTGCAGCAGAGGGATTGATTTTGTATTCAGTAGAGGCAGTACCAGAAAGAGAGCCGGAATAAAAATTTGAAAGAATCTCCTTTGAAGTGATGTTTATAACGGCCGAATAATCTGAATATATACCTGTTGGAGATATGTCAATGCTTATAGACTCTATATCTCTTCCTCGCAGAAACTCTGAGATATAATTGAAATTTGAATTATTAACCACCAAACTTTTACGTCCATTAAGAAGAATGATAACATTTTCAGCTCCATTAATCTTTAGCTTTCCTTCAATTTGATCGTATTTAACCAAAGGCATTGAACTTACCAAAACTCTCATCGTCTTAAGTGCGGCAGAAGGATCTTGGGAAATATTGTATGTTATAACATTGTCTCTAACATTCAGACCCGTGCGTTTTGAAGACACAACCAAAGAGTCTAGGGTGTATTTAACATCCTGGCTGTAAGCGTATTGAAAAACCAATAAAGCAGTTATTAACAACAACCGCTTATTTTGCCATATCTTCATTCAAAACTGGTGTCTTGACCGAATTTGAATCAGCCGAAATATCAGCTTTTACAGTTTCTTCAGAGCCACAAATCTTGCATGTATAAACAAAGTAAAAATGAGTGCTATCTGTTTCTATCTCTAGATCGTCATAATCATATGGATTTGCACACCTCGGACAAAAACGAACAAGCTCTTCAACTTTTAATTTGAAAGAAGATGAAATGACGATTACTAATAAAAACACGGCTAAAACGGCAAATACTTTTTTCATAGATTTTATTGTTTACTAAGTTTGTTTTGCAAATATACAAATCTTGAGTAAAAAATACAATAAAGACCTGTTGGTTGAATTAAAATAATGCATATTTGACTTGACTGATTTGACGATTGGTAATTGACATGTTGGAGCACTATAAAAGCAGAAATTTTAGCCGCAATTCTAATGAAGAATCCTCTTGTCTGCGTAGCATAGTTCTGTATCTGCTAACCAAAAATAGACCCATTTGTCTTTCCCTGAAAAAAGTTGACTCATAAACACGAGTAACAATGTTTATCTATCAAACAAAAAAAAGGGAACTCTACTATAACCGTGTGATTACACTGTATCAGCAGACCGGTTTCGGGAAAAAACGTCTTTCAAAACTGATTCCGGAGGTAGGTTCGAGCACTATTCGCAAGTGGATCGCTAACTTTGTGTCAGAGAATCCACAAGCAGCATCCATGAAACGAGTCAAAACATTAAAACCGTCTCCTTAACTATCGGTGGAAGTTCCAGATACTGAACTTTCAAAGGTTATTCAGGAACTACAAGCTGAACTCAAGGAACTGCGGGCTCAGCTGACGAAGGCTGAGATCAAGGCGGAGGCATATGAAGAACTCATTAATGTAGCCGAAGCCAAGTTCAAAATCCCAATCAGAAAAAAAACTGGCGCCAAGCTTTAGAAAACCTGCACGCAAAGGATCCTAAACGATATGAGGTTCAACATCTTTGCGGACTGTTTGGCGTAGCAGGCCTATTACAAACACGATGAATCAAAGGTTCTGGCCCGCGCGGTCAGGGAAGCTTTCGCTTTGGAGTACATCAGGGGAATCCGGACTAAAGATCCGGGAATAGGCGGAATCAAGCTATGGCATATGTACCGTCGTGACTTTAACGGGAATAAACCGATAGGCCGCGACTGGTTTGCGGATATCATCAACAAGCATAAGCTGAAGGTGCGTATGAAGGTACGCAAACCACGCACAACGGACTCCTCGCATGGGCTCCCTATATATCCCAACCTCATCAAAGACTTTATTCCCACAGCCCCGAACCAGCTATGGGTGAGCGATATTACATACATCATCATCTGGGTGGATGAAAGCCACTACGTGTTCTGCTACCTGTCTTTAATCCTAGACAGCCTATACCGAGGATTTCATCGGCTGGAGTGTCGGCCAGACCTTGGATGCCGCTTACCCGTTAGAGGCTTTGAAAATGGCTCTGAAACGAATAGATGGAATGCAGGCCATTAATCTTATACATCACTTCGACCGCGGCTGCCAATATGCCAGCTCGGAGTATGTAAAGGAGTTGAAAGACTACCATATCCTTATCAGCATGACAGAGTCGGGAGATCCTAAAGACAATCCTCAAGCAGAGCGTATCAACAATACGATGAAGAACGAACTTCTAAAGGATATGCGCTTCACCTGCATTGAGGAAGTTATTGCGGCCATGGCTCGTGCTGTGGACTTCTACAATAATGAGCGGTCTCATATGAGCATAGACTTGATGACGCCGGCTATGGCTTCATTCTGTGAGAGTGAAATAAAAAAGCGCCGGATAGGTTATCGGGAGAGAGCTATCAGGGAAAAGCATGCTTCAGAAATCACTGAAAATACTTTACTTTGTTTGTCGTTTATGGGCCTCCCTCAGGCCTACTGCTTTCAGTCAACCCATGAACGGGATAAGACCTGGGAAGACAACCAAAAATATGAATAACAACGAAAGTCAACCTATAACAATAATAATGTAAAACCAGAGTCAACTTCTATCAGGGACAGGCTCTACTGGAGTCAACTTAAATCAGGATAACACAGAGTGGGTTATTTTTTATTTAGCATACACAGAGTATAAAACAAACATGACCCCATATTGAGGGCCATGTTTGAATGATTCTTAACCGCCATATGACCTAAACTTGGATGACATCTTCTAATCGCCCTTTTTGTGGATGTGCGGTTTCAACGTAGGAGTGTTCCCTGGTGTCAGTTTGTTGTCACGCTGACGCCTGTCCGGTTTCCCTGTTGATTTTGCGATTCTTTTCGGTCCAGGTTTAACACCCATGATTTCAAAGATTTTGAGTTAAACAATACTGGATTCTGGAGCCAGTCAGGCATAATCTAGAGATTATTCAGGGGAAATACACCCTGTTCTTTTATTGTCATCAACACTATCGCCTACTTCCTCGACGTTAAAGACTCTTGCAGCCTCACCGTCAGTAAACATATAATTATTGATAATCTTTTGTGCTTTCGTAAAGGCCTTTTCATCTGTTCCTGGATACATTTTATTAATTTTACTGACTTCCTGAGTGATTTTATTCCGTCTCTGTCGAATCTGATCATTGGTCAAATCATTATAATCAGAAATAAGGTCTCTGTATGCTTCTCTTACATCCCATAAAGCATTGGCGGCATCTGTGTGATTCTTGATGTCTGCAGGAATATTGAAATTGAGCGAGTATAGGTTCAAACCAAGTGCCGTTGCCGAGGTAAAACCTCCAACCCAGCTAAGCCAAGGAATACCTGCTATTAATGATGCCAAGAATCCTCCGGTCGATAACGCAGTTAATACGATTTGCGTTATTTTAATACGTGTATACCTGGCTTTTAGTCTGTTCACAATTATCCAGTGAGCATCATATGTGTACAGGACATTCCCAGCTGCATCCATTATCTGACGCATCAATTTCTTCGTCGTCTGGTCCATTACTCTGCCATAGTTTTAAGAACCTTACCCAAAACATCCCAGTCTTTTGAAGTGTCGACTTTCATTCCGCTGCCAGGAGCTGATATCATCCAACTACAGGTGCGTTCATACTTATCAAGTAAAGACTGCTCAAATGAAATTCCATTGTTGCCGCTCCCTTGCTCTCCTTCTTTCAGCCAGTGCCAACCGCCAATTGCTGAAAAAACGAACGAATCAATCAAAATGCCCGACAGATGATAACTCGAATAATACTCTGCACGTAGGGCTCGCATATGTTTACATGTGTCAAATAGCAATCCATTGCTATAATAATATCCGTTTTTCTGAGCCATAGCATCCTGCTCTGCCTTGGGATTGGTTGAAAGCCAATTACCTCCCATGTTGGAATCAGGGTAGATATATGTGCCATCCCATTCCCCCCAATAATTCAAATGTCGAAAAGCCGGAAGGATTTCGAACTTCATACCATCCGAAAACTGAACAACCACAATCTGTCCATCTCCGCGCACATCTGTTCTCGGATAAGTATCTTGAATCGCCCTTTTTACTGCTTGCAATAGCCTTGATGGTCCATTTCTGGTCAGAGAGGCAAAATGGTCATACTCTTCATTTGGAAGTTCGATGAGCACATCAAGGTCACTAACATCGATAGCAGTGCCGCGCCCGTATGATCCCACATACCTACTATGGGCTGTCTCTGAGTTAGTATCCCAAAAATCTCCATTCACGGCTTTCGTGATGGTCTTATATCTTGTCGATATTAAAGACCGGGTGTCCGAATCAATCGGATGATTGTTATTTTTAACACTATTCATATTTTTAGTTTATGATAAAAATGTCAAATACTGTTCCACTGGTTGATATTGCTCAATTTTGCACAACAACCCTGACATTGTTGCACTATTGTCTTGTTGAAAATTGAGCATTCCTGACAAATTGTCATTTTTTGAGCAAAAACCTCAATAGTGTTACAACGTGTCGTTATAATTACTATATTTGCTATCTAAACTAGGACACAAGCATGCTTTTGAGATTTACCGTAGATAACTACCGTTCTTTTGGGCGGGAAATGACGCTCGACCTTTCCGCATCCAATGGCCTTCGCGATAACATTGAAGGTGCATTTACAGATATTGGAAACAGTAAAGTATTGAACGTCGTATCTTTCTATGGCGCCAATTCTAGCGGTAAAACAAACTTTCTCCGAGCCATCAGCACAATGAGGCGTATTATTGTCCAGTCAGTTAAGCTCAACGAAAATGAGGATCTTCCTTACGATCCTTTCCTACTGACCAATGAAAAGCCACGCCCCACAAAACTCGAGGCTGTATTATATAGTATTCTAGATAAGACAACCTACACGTATGGATTTGAGTATCTACGTTCATCTATAACAAAGGAATGGCTGCATTTGAAGTCTCCCAGGAAATCAGGGAAGACACTCTTTTCGCGTGATGGTGATCAGTTGGAAATCAGTCCCGTAGGTTTTCAAGAAGGGTTCGGTATTACAGTTAACCTGAACAAGAATAGGCTATTCCTTTCTCTGGTTGGGCAATTAGGTGGTACGCTATCAAATAGCGTAATCGCTTTGTTTCAAAACGAGATTCGAGTTCTCTCTGGCATTGAAGGCTCTGATTATGCTGGTTACACAAGGCGTCTGGTTCACGAGAATGAGCAATATAGAATACTTGCCAAAGAGTTCCTTCGGAATATGAATTTGGGGTTTGATGAGTTTGAAACCAAGAAAGTGGAGTTCGAAAAAATCGCTTTTCCTCAGGGCTTCCCTTCAGAACTGATAGAGCAGTTCAGGGGGCGAAGTATCATTGAGGTCTCATCAATGCATATTGTGTATGAAAAAGATGGACACGCCGTTGGAAATCGTTCTCTTGATCTTGATGAGAATGAATCAGCCGGGACGAACAAGATTTTTAATCTGACAGGTCCAATTTTAGAGGCGCTCCAAAATGGACGTGTTCTCGTTATTGATGAACTTGATTCGCAAATGCACCCTCTTCTATCGTGGCGGCTAATTCAGATTTTTAACAATTCTTCCCAAAACCCTCATGGAGCGCAGTTGATATTCACCACACATAATACCCATCTTCTCTCCAACCGTCTTTTCCGTCGAGATCAGATTTGGTTTGTAGAAAAAAACCACAGTGAATGCAGCGTGCTCTATCCTATGATGAGGGCAACTGATAAATTGGGTCATGCCCCACGGAGTGATTCCAATTATCAAAAGAATTATGTCAATGGCCTTTATGGTGCCATTCCTTTTATGGTTAATGATCCAATACAATAGGGAAAACACTCATTCCATTGGCGAAATCAACAATCAATGAAATAATGTAACTGGCCGATAATCAAACTTATTCCCCATTATTTTAATGAAGGATGGGAGACTAAGGAGGCAAACACATAAAAATATAAGAGTATGCTAATTAGAAAGATAACTTGGAAAGACGACCAGATAATGGGCAATTTATCATTGGATTTTGTTAATCATCATACAGATAAGGCATATTCAACTATCGTTTTCGCTGGAGAGAACGGAACTGGAAAATCTACTATCTTACATCAGTTATCTAGCTTTCTTAATGGAGGGAGTCTGGCTCCTTTTGAATGTATAGAATATTCGGTAGATGGGCACAATTATGTTGCTTCAAAATTTGACGGTACTGGATATTCCAATCCTCCGAGCAGTTGGTATAAAAGAACCAATTTATCTACTGGAGAGGGGACGAATCTCGCCCGTGACCGAAGCAATAATCCACAGGATGCCGAGAAGGACAAGGACGATCTGCGTCACTATGGCTGTGTTTTATCAAAAGCTCGTTCTGACTTTATTGCAAAACCTATCAAATCTTCTTCAACATCCGTGCTGGATGATAGCAAATATCAAGTTGACGAAAATAACGACTTTACTGATCTAAAGCAACTTATTGTTGATGTTGATATAATGGATGCTGAAGATTATATGCAAAGAGGTATTCAAAATGACGGTGCTGCAAATCCATGGACTACCTTCTACCCATCATCAAGGATGTATCGTTTTAAAGAGGCTATTAATGGCTTCTTTGATGAACTTGAATATGATCAGGTCAAAACAGTAGATGGTGAGAAGAGGATTATTTTTAAAAAACACAATAAAGAAATATCTATCGATTCGCTTAGTACTGGAGAAAAACAAATAGTTTTCAGGGGAATCTATCTTCTAAGGAATGTTAACCAATTGGATGGTGCGACAGTATATATTGACGAACCGGAACTTAGCATGCACCCAAAATGGCAAAAGAAAATACTTAATTATTATCAAGATTTGTTTCGAAATGGGGATGGCTCCCTTCGTGTCCAATTGTTTTTTGCTTCGCATTCAGATTTCCTTCTGGAATCCGCACTTAGTGATGCTGAAAACACACTCGTTATCGTTCTTCACGACAATAATGGCAAGATTGAATCTAATGAGATAAGGCAACCTTTCCTTCTTCCGACTATTACAGCTGCAGAAATCAATTATAAAGCTTTCGGAATCTATTCGGTTGATTATCACATTGCTCTGTATGGAGAAATTCAAGCAAGATACTGTTCAAATCAACACATTAAGACATGCGATGACTTTATAGTTTCAACGCCTCAATATAACAGGGCTGTACATGAAAGGATAACATACAATGGCAGTACAACCTATTCTTCACTTACAACTCTTATTAGAAACAAGATTGACCACCCTGCTGATAGCCCTTACACCTATTCCGAAGAGGATCTAAAAACCTCTACTGAATTGATGAGAGAAATACTTACAAATACACCAAGAATCAACCCATAGTGTGCAGTGTATATTATTCGAGAATAGACATTTTAAAGAGAGTTTATAAAGAATCATGATTCGTTTTTTAGACTTAATGTGAAACTAGCGGACCAGTCATACAAACCTCTCATTTGAGTTCCTCAGAGATTAAAGTTTGTTTGTATAAAATACATGTAAAAAATACTTAACGGATTGATAATCAACTGTACTTATCATTTTCAACAACTGGTCGTTGAGCTGAGAAAAGCAAGTCTCGATTCTTTTTCTGAACCTTCTGTAAGTCCAGCTTGCTGGCTTCCAGTTTTTCTGGTTAAGGCGATACGGAACTTCAAGCGTGATTTTGGCGGTGTCGAAGAGTGTTTGCTGAATCTCAGCGCTCAAATATGCCTTGTCTCCAAGCATCGTACAATAACTGTATTCCCATTTCAAATCATCAGTAAACTTTAAGTCATGAACATCGGCAGCCATTATATCATAGGAATGGAAAACACCGCTTATTCCGCAGACTGCGTGTAATTTATCTCCATAGAAGTACATGCTCTGCGATGAGCAATATCCCTATGCCGGTGCGGCGTTATGTCATCTCGGCCCATAACACACCTGGCAGCCCTTGCGTTCTGACAGACTTTGACGGGCTTGGAGTCTATACAAAAGACATCATCCTTGCCGTCAACGGCACAGGCGATATCTTTGCGGATTTCCTCGGCATGCTTGCTTGTAAGTTTTCTGCGCTGATTAAACGGCCTTCTGGATATAAGATTTTGAAGCTTGTCGCCTCTTTCTCAAGAAGTTTAAACAGATAGTTTTCGCTGTCAAAACCGCAAGATTCCGCGGCAATAGAAAGAGCGATAACTTCAAAATCCGAGAACTTGGGAACAACTCCTCTCCGTGGTATGTTTCCCTGTTCTGTAACACGATTGCCTGCAAATTCTTTGACTATTTCAAGAATTTTGCGAATTTTATAATGAAGTTGTGCATAAACGATGTTATAGTATTTAATAGATTGGGTACTATTAAATTACTAAATATCAATAATATGCGCAACTTTTTTATCATATATTTTTAATCAAATTAATTCAACCAACGAGTAATATAGGTAAATAAACAGTTTCACATTTCAAAGAAATACACTACATTTGTAAAGATTTGCAATTGAATACCTTTAATACGGTTGCATTTTTCCCGCGAATCCTTTTAAAACAACTATATGGCAACAAAAACCAAAACAGCAAAAGCACCGGCAAAGAAAGCTGCAAAGCCAGCAGCAAAGAAGGTGCAGCCTAAGGCAAAGATAACCGCCGTTAGCAAACGTTATATGGCAATGGAGGAAAAGTATGGAGCGCACAACTACCATCCGCTTCCTGTAGTACTCGAAAGAGGAAAGGGAATCTATGTATGGGATGTTGAGGGCAACAAGTACTTCGACTTCCTCTCATCTTATTCGGCAGTAAACCAGGGCCACTGCCATCCAAAGATCGTGAAGGCCCTCAAAGACCAGGCAGACAAGCTTTGCCTGACTTCAAGGGCATTCTACAACAACTGCCTGTGCGAGTACGAGAAATTCATGCACGGATACTTCGGATATGACAAGGTTCTGCCTATGAACACCGGAGCGGAAGGAGTGGAGACAGCTTTGAAACTGGCTCGCCGCTGGGGAGCAGTAAAGAAGGGCATTCCTAACGACAAGATCAAGATCATCTGCTGCAGCGGAAACTTCCACGGAAGAACCGTCACCATCATCACCATGAGCGACGATCCTTCTTCATTCGCCCAGTACGGTCCTCTGACCCCTGGCTTCATCCGCATCCCTTACAACGATCCTAAGGCGCTGGAGAAAGCTCTCAACAGATATGGCAAGGAAGTGTGCGCTTTCATCGCCGAGCCAATCCAGGGAGAGGCAGGAGTGTTTGTTCCGGATGACGGCTACCTGAAGAAATGCTTCGACCTGTGCCACAAGCACAATGTGCTCTTCATCGCCGATGAGGTTCAGACAGGTATAGCAAGGACAGGAAAGATGCTCTGCTCAATGCACGACGGCATCCGTCCGGACATCGTTATCCTGGGCAAGGCCCTCGGAGGAGGTGTGCTTCCAGTTTCAGCCTGCCTTGCAGACGACGACATCATGCTGAACGTGAAGCCAGGCGAACACGGCTCAACCTTCGGAGGATTCCCTCTGGCAGCAAAGGTTGCAGTAGCGGCCCTTACTGTAATAAAGGAAGAGAAGCTTACCGAGAACGCAGAGAAGATGGGAAAGATCTTCCGCGACGAAATCAACAAGATCCACTCTCCGTTCATCGTGCAGGTAAGAGGACGCGGCCTTCTGAATGCCATCGTAACCAAGCCTATCGGCAAGAAAACCGCCTGGGACATCTGCCTGAAGCTCCGCGACAACGGCCTGCTGGCTAAGCCAACCCACGACCACATCATCCGCTTCGCGCCGCCATTGTGCATCAACGAAAAGGAAATCAAACAGGCAGTGGGCATCATCAAGAAGACATTCGAGGAAATGTCCAAGTAAAAAAAGAGCGGCGGCTGCCGCTCTTTTTTTTATCTCTTCTTGGAAACGATTATCGTTCCGGTCTTTCCCTTGAACTAATCGAAATGAACGATTCCTCCAGCTGTAATAGTTCCACCTTCGTCTGTGGTAAATATCACATCTATCATATAATCACCAGGTTTATCTGGCCTCTTATCTAATCTGATTACAGCCAAATGAGGTACTGTATTAGGATACCCCCCTCCTATTACCATTAGATCATCTTTCTTAAGTTCAGATGTACGCCTTACAACCGGTATGTTCGGGAAAAAAGAAGACAATGAAAACTTGAAATCAGGAGAGTGCAACCATTGAGCCGGATACAAGAGCTTTAAAATAGTTTCCGGTATGCCAAAGCTCTTAGGATCTGCTAGTTTTTCATATCCGCTTTTAAGAAAAGGATATAAAGTAGTCGTATAAAAGGTTGTTATATCATTCAAAGAAGAGCCTTTCAGGTGTTCTTTGTCATAATCGGAAAGACATTTGATTTCCACTTTCTCAAAATCCCAAGCTACAACCTTAGCACCGTACTCATAACTATATTTGTAAGGCTTTGATAAACCTAAATCATTATGTTTAACACACAAAGATTTGTACTTATTCCATTCCTCTCCTTTCATATCCTTGTTCCCCACCTTATATTTGACCACAAAAAGCGTATCTGCTCCCTCTATCTGAGAAACAAATAAAGTTGGCTCAAAATATTTGGATATGAAAAATGTTTCTTTTTCCCAATGGTGTTTTGCTGGACAACCAATAAAAACGCATGAAAAAGAAACCACAAATAACAGAAATAAAAATCTTCTCATTTCGATCAGAGACTTGGATTGCTATATGTAATTATTCTGAAATGCCACTTGAAATTGTATGGTTCCGTAGTGTTTCCGTAATATTCTTCTTCCCAATCATCCTCATACTCATAAGCTCCGTTCTTTGGTTTAAAAATCTTGTATGCATAGTAACCATTTGCATAACCACCCCACCCCCAATTACAGTGAAGAAGAGTTCTATTCCCAGTTATGTCTCCAGACTCAGGCACAACTCTTTCTTGATATCGATAGCCATCAACCACCCAAGCGTGTCCATTAAACAAACCAGATACGGCTAACATAAATACTGGGTTATCATTATCTAGCATATTAATAATATCGCTCTTTCTAAAATGCCAGTTGTTTTCTACATTTCTATAACCATATCCTTCAAGAGCTCTTCTAGCCCAGCTTGACAAGGAGAAAGAAAAACCTGGTCCTAAATACAGTGTGTTGCAAGCTCTTCCAACTTTCTTTAAATAATGAGCCAACATATCAATAGCATCATCATCTTCAATATATGTAGAATCAACACCGTATGGGTGTACTGTTTTGATAGCACCCCAATTAATTGTGTAATTATCACAAGGAAAAATGGAGGGATATTCATGATATGCCATTATTTGACCAACAGCAACAGGAACACAACCTACAGGAGTTTTACCAAACAAGGTTCGAGGACAATATCTATTATATTCTATGACATCATCTTCTTGATTCCAAAGAGTCTGCAACATCATTGGGACGTTTTGTCTTGTTACCCAGACTGACTGAGAGGCCCAGTTGTTTCCGTTGCCGTCTCCATTGCTGCCGGGTAGATTACTTCCGCTATTGGACCCTCCATTATTACCGCCACCCTCATTCTCTCCCGGATTATAATCACTACCACCACGTCCTGATCTTTCACCGTCTATGTAATCCCATATAAGTTCAGGTATCATATCAGAAGAATCTCGTCTTGCAACATAATAGTCGTCTTCTTCCGAATTGTAACGATTAAGCGTTCTCTCTATCCCAAGAGTGTCTGTATAGTGTATCAAGGAATCTTCCTGCATATTTTGAGCAGAGAGGAAATCATCAGGATGCAGCTCTCCCTTTTCTGTAACGGCTATTATCATTGATGAAATTCTGTCATCAGCGCTGAGAACAGCAAAACCCTCTTGATTATCAAAATTAACAATGTAGATAAGGGTATCCAAACCGTTGTAATCGCTCCCGATTTTGGTAGATGGCACACGCTCAGTTAAACATTCAATACTTTTAATAACTCTATGTCCATTACCTCCTTTAGTAAGAACATCATCATCGATGAGAAAGGATTCTAGTTCTTTAATAGCAATTTCTTGAGGTATCCTGTGAGAATTAATATATTTTTCTTGTTTGTTAACTACACTGTCGTCTTTACTACAAGAAGTTACTATCGCAACTAATAATATAGTGAGTAAAGTTACAGAATAACTTGATGTGACTCTTGTGTTCATATATTTGATTATTTGTTGTCTGAACCTATGTATGTTCTTTGAAACGAGACTACTTTTTCTTGGAAACGATTATCGTTCCGGTCTTGCCCCAGAGGGCTTCACGGGCTTTTTCCAGAGAAGTGATCAATGCCATGCCGGAAGGACGTTTCTCCAGGAAGTTCACGCAAGACTCAATCTTAGGAAGCATGCTGCCAGGAGCAAACTGCCCCTCGGCCATGAACTGTTTGGCCTCTTCCACTGACATTGAATCCAGATCGTACTGGTTAGGCTGGTTGAAGTTGATGGAAACCTTATCCACAGCGGTAAGGATGACCAGCATATCGGCCTTGAGGTCTATGGCAAGCTTGGCGCAGGCGCGGTCCTTGTCTATCACGGCAGCCACTCCGCGGAAGTCGTCCCAGCCCTTCTGGACAACAGGTATGCCGCCACCGCCAACGGTGATGACAGTAGTATGGGCCTCAATAAGACGCCTTACAACCGGAAGCTCGACAATCTTCACAGGCTTTGGAGAAGGAACAACTCTCCTCCAGCCCCTGCCTGCATCCTCAACGAAAATATAGCCTGTCTTTCTGGCAATGGCCTCAGCCTCGTTCTTGCCGTAGAAAGCACCGATCGGCTTGGTCGGGTTCTGGAAGGCAGGGTCGTTCTCGTCAACCACCACCTGAGTCAGGACAGCGGCGCAAGGCCTTGGCATGTGCCTTCTTCCGTGCTCCCTCTGGATAGCCTGCTGCAGATGATATCCTATGTAGCCCTGAGTCATGGCTCCGCACTCCGGGAACGGCATCAGCGGAGTCTTTCCTCCGTGAGTGGCCGAATATTCCAGTGCCAGGTTAACCATTCCCACCTGCGGACCGTTGCCGTGGCCAACGACCACGTCGTATCCGTCTTCCTCCAGGTCCACTATCGCAGAGGCTGTGGTCTCTACCAGTTTAAGCTGCTCCTCGGGAGTGTTTCCCAGAGCGTTTCCTCCCAGCGCCAATACTAATCTCTTTCCCATAAATCTTTGTCCAAATTCAGAAAAAAAAGAAAACCAAACTCCCATTCCATAAGGAGTGGGAGCTCAGATAATCTTGTGTGTTTCAGTTAATTACTTGAGAGTTGCGTACATCACGGCCTTAATGGTGTGCATACGGTTCTCTGCCTCGTCAAATACCTTTGACTGCTTGCTGCGGAAGACTTTGTCGGTAACCTCCATCTCCTTCAGGCCGAACTTCTCGTAGATGTCTCTTCCGATCGTTGTCTCCAGGTCGTGGAAAGAAGGAAGGCAGTGCAGGAAGATGGCGTTTGGAGAAGCGTTCTTCATAACGGCGTCGTTGACCTGATAAGGCTTCAGGAGCTTGATTCTCTTCTCCCAGAGCTCTGCCGGCTCGCCCATGGAAACCCAGATGTCTGTGTAGATAACGTCTGCGTTCTTGGTTCCCTTCTTCACATCGTCTGTGAGGGTGATGGTGCAGCCGTTCTCCTTTGCAATCTTCTTGCAGGTGTCAACCAGCTCCTTGGCAGGCATATTGGCCTTAGGGCCGCAAGCCACGAAGTTGATTCCGAGCTTTGCAGAAACCACCATAAGGGAGTTGGCAACGTTGTTGCGGGCATCGCCCATAAACACCATTGTCAGGCCCTTGTAGTATCCGAAGTTTTCCTTGATTGTCAGCACGTCTGCCAGCATCTGAGTTGGATGGAAGTCTGTGGTAAGGCCATTCCATACAGGAACTCCTGCATATCTTGCAAGATCCTCAACGATCTTCTGGTCAAAGCCGCGGTATTCGATTCCGTCATACATTCTTCCGAGAACCTTTGCGGTATCTTCCAGAGACTCCTTCTTGCCCATCTGGGAAGAGTTCGGGTCCAGGTAGGTAACTCCCATGCCCAGGTCGTTTCCGGCCACTTCAAAAGAGCAGCGGGTACGTGTAGATGTCTTTTCAAACAGCAGCACGATATTCTTTCCCTGAAGGTATTTGTGTGGAGTGTTTGTACGCTTGAGGTTCTTGAAATCCTCACTCAGTTTCAGCAAATATTGAATTTCTTCGGTGGTGAAGTCCAGCAGTTTCAGAAAACTTCTACCAGATAAACTTCTTGGCATAAATAACTATTTATTTGTTAAACAGGCCACAAAGATATAATATTTTTAATGAGATTCGCGATATTTCATAAAAAAAGAAACAAAAACAAGGCGCACCGCTTAAGGCACGCCTTGCATAGACAGATTGCAGTCGCGGAGGATTACTTTAAAACAACTTCCTCGTGTTTCACGATTCTCTCGCAGTAATGGCAGCGGAGGGTGATGTTCTTTTCATCCACCACGTGGAAGTGGGTCTTCATTGGCTCGTTGTTGGAGATGCACTTAGGATTGTTGCACTTTACAACGTCGAACAAGTCTTCCGGAAGCTCTACCTTGTGCTTTTCCACCACCTCATAGTCCTTGATGATGTTGATCACGGCGCTCGGGGCGATGACTGCTATGCGGTTGAGAGTTGCCTTAGGAAGGTCTATGTCCGCTATCTTGATCAGGCCCTTCCTTCCCATGCTGCGGCTGGAGAGGTTGTTGCCGATGAAAACTCCGTTTTCCAGGTTCTGGATGCCCAGTATGTTAACAACCTTGAAAAGGGAATCGCACGGGATATGGTCTATAACGATGCCGTTCTGCAGAGCAGCTACGGCCAGTTCTTTCTTTCCTTGAATACTCATAATGTTCCGTTTTAACAGTTTTACAATCCAAGTGCTCGGCAGATGATGGCCTCGCGGGTGTAAAGGCCGTTGAGGGCCTGCTCGAAGTAATATGCCTGAGGAGTGTCGTCCACGTCCTGGGTAATCTCGGTCACCCTTGGCAGCGGATGCAGAACCCTGAGGTTCGGCTTGCAGGTCTTGAGCATCGATGCAGTCAGGGTGTAAACGTTCTTGACCCTCTCGTATTCCATAAGGTCGCTGAAACGCTCCCTCTGAACTCGAGTCATGTAGAGAATGTCTGTCTTGTTGATAACCTCCGGGGAGAAGTTCTTGGTTTCCTCATACTCAATGCCCAGGTTCTTGCAATACTCCTTGTACTGCTTAGGCATACGCAACTCATCACATGCAACAAAGATGAAATGAGGATTGAAGAACCTCATCGCCTCCAGCAGAGAGTGAACGGTACGGCCGTACTTGAGGTCTCCCACCATTGTAATCGTAAGGTTCTCCAGTGTTCCCTGAGTCTGGTAGATGGTGTACAGGTCCAGCATCGTCTGACTCGGGTGCTGGTTGCTTCCGTCTCCGGCATTTACAATAGGAACCTTTGAAATCTCGCTGGCATAGCGTGCAGCTCCCTCCAACGGATGGCGCATCACAATCAGGTCCGCATAGTTTGCAACCATCATAATAGTGTCTTTCAGGGTTTCTCCCTTGCTCTGGCTGCTGGTGCGGGCATCGCTGAAGCCGATCACTCGCCCGCCGAGGCGGTTCACGGCTGTCTCAAAGCTGAGACGAGTACGGGTTGACGGTTCAAAAAACAAAGAACCCACAACTTTTCCGTCTAACAGATGCTGGTTGGGGTTCTTTTCAAATTCCTTGGCACGCTTGAGAAGTGCCAGAATCTCTTCCTTGCTCAAGTCGGAGATCGATAATAAGTTGCGTTTTTGCATATAGCTATGAATTTTCCGCCCACAAATATAATCAAAGAATCGTTATCGCTGAAGATAAATTTAGCAGAATCTGAAAGATTTTTTCAGACTTTTGAAAAAACCGCTTTTTGGCGGAAAGCATACATCCAGGCGCTGCGGACGATGATGTGGGCCATATACGCAGCATATAGAGCCTGGATGCCCCAGAGAGGCCTGAGCGCATAGTAGAAGCCGAAGAAGGCCAGGGCGGCGCAAATCATTCCCCACATAATGCTCTTGGTGGAAGTGGCGCCTATGTAGATGCCGTCCCAGACAAAAGCAGCCGTGCTGAGAGCGGGCATTACCCAGAGCCATACCAAGAACGGAATAGAAGCTTCTATCACATCCGCCTTGTCTGTCATCAGAGAGAACATCTGCTTTCCGCCCAGAACATAAATAATTGTGGAAGCAACAGCTATCCAAAGGCACCAGCGGAAAATGACTTTCACGGAAAGCCTCAAGCCGTTTTTGTCTCTGGCACCGATATATTTTCCTGCAAGAGCCTCCCCGGCATAGGCAAAGCCGTCTATGAAGAAGGAGTAGAGCATCAGCAGCTTCATTATGATGGTGCCAACGGCCAGCTGAGTGTCTCCGTAGTTGGCGGACAATGAGGTAAAGCCCACATATATGAAAAGGAAGCAGACGCTGCGGATGAAAAGGTTGCCGTTCACCGAGAAGAATCTGCCAAGATCTTTCAGCCTCAGCGACTGTTTCAGGTTGATGTATTTGAGGAGCCTTCTGTAATAAATCAGGAATATCGCGGTGCAGAGAACAAGTCCTGTGTACTGAGCTGTGAGCACGGCCCAGGCTATGCCCCTGAAGCCCATCCCCATCTTAACGGCAAACAGCAGGCTAAGGCCAAGGTTGGCAACATTCACCGTAATGTCAGCCGCCATAGGGCTGATAGCATTTTGCATCCCGATGAAAAAGCCCTTGAAAACGAAAAGCGACAAAGTTGCAGGAGCGGCCCATATTCTGATGAAGTAATACTGGCGGGCATAACCGGCAACCGCTTCAGAGCAGTTGATGAACCCGAGGGCTATGTCTATGTACAGATATTGTATCGCGAAGATTATCAGGGCAATTCCTATAGCCGTGCCCAGCCCCTGGGTGAAGATTTTCATCACCTCGCCAAAGTCTCTGCGGCCGTAGGCCTGGGCTGTCATTCCGCCCGTTCCCACTCTCAGGAAGCCCATGTTCCAGTAAAGCAGGTCGAAAAGCATTGTGGAAATGGCCATTCCGCCAATGGCAACAGCGTCTCCTATGTGGCCGCTAACGCCCACGTCCACCATTCCCACAAGCGGAACGGTGATGTTGGCCAGGATACTCGGCAGGGCGAGCCTGAGCACACTTTTGTTCATCTTATTCATCGCCTTCGCGGTACTTGCCGTCATCTTCCAGCATCGCCAGATAGGAAGAATATCGCAAAGGAGAAATCTCCCCGTTTTCCACGGCTTGTTTTACGGCGCAGCCCGGCTCGTGAGTGTGAGTGCAAGGGACAAACCGGCAGTTGTCTTCTATGCGGAGCATCTCGGGGAAGAAATTGCTGAGCTCTTCCTTCTTGAAATCCACCAGCCCGAAACCCCTGATGCCCGGAGTGTCAACAACAAAGCCTCCACAGGAAAGCGGGTGCATCTGGTAGAATGTGGTGGTGTGCTTGCCCTGAAGATGCGCCTGGGAGATTTCAGCAGTCTTGAGGTTCAGCGATGGGTCCAGGGCGTTGACCAGAGAACTCTTGCCAACACCGCTCTGGCCGCTGAACAGCACCACCTTGTCTTTGCACATCTGCTTGAGAACGTCTATGTTGAAACCTGTCTTGACCGATGTCTCCAGCACCTGGTAGCCGGCGCCCTCATAGATCTGTATGAAGCCGGCCGCCATCTGCGCCAGGTCTTCGTCCGCCAGGTTCTCTCCGTCAGATTCATCTCCGCGGTACAGATCCGCCTTGTTCAGAAGAATTGTGACAGGCACTCCGTAAGCCTCGCAAGTCACAAGGAAGCGGTCCACAAACTGGAGCTTCACCTCGGGATCGCGGAGAGTGACCGTGAGGAAAACCCTGTCTATGTTGGCTGCAATCACGTGGTTCTGCCTGGAAAGATTGGTGGAGCGCCTTACTATGCAGTTTTTGCGGTCGTGTATCTTGGTGATGTTGAAGCCGTTGAACTCATCTCCAACAAAGTCCACAACATCGCCCACGGCTATCGGGTTGGTGGAAGACGAGCCCTTGAGGCGCAGCTTCCCCCTGACCACTGCTGTAAAAGGCTCCCACTCAGGAAGTCTCGAAAGCAGATAGTGGCTGCCCGTGTGTTTTACCACAACAGCTGAATTGTCCGTGTCCTTGGCTTCTGTTTTCATAAATCAGAGTGCCAAAGTTAAGAATCTGATTTTGATTTGAGCAAAGATTCCCTCATCTTTCGTATCTTAGAGGCTGGATTTGACAATAATCGCGATATGCTAAAACTCGAACAGCTATACAGTCTGATAGACCAGGAAGCGTCACGCTTGAAATGGCCGGAAGAGCCCAAACTGCTCTACGACCCGCTTCGATACATGATGGACATGGGAGGAAAGAGGCTCAGGCCGAGGCTCTGCCTTACGTCCTACAACCTTTTCAAAGACGACATTGGCGAGCACATTCTATCACCCGCCCTGGCGCTGGAGGTGTTCCACAATTTCACCCTCATCCACGATGACATTATGGACAACGCCGATATCCGAAGGGGTGTTCCTACGGTTTACCGCAAGTGGAACGACAACATAGCCATTCTCTCCGGAGACACAATGTGCCTGTGGGCTTTCAAGATGATCGGCAAAGCTCCGAAACAAACCCTGGACAAGGCTCTGAATCTATTCACGAAAACTACCATAGAGGTGTGCGAAGGGCAGCAGATGGATATGGATTTTGAGACCAGAAACGACGTGAGCCTTGATGAATACATAAAGATGATCGGCCTGAAAACCAGCGTGCTGCTGGCTTGCTCCTCAGCCATGGGGGCTGTAATTGCCGGAGCGCCCGACAAAATCTGCGAAGGCCTCTACAGCTTCGGCTACAAGCTGGGCATCGCCTTCCAGATCCAGGACGACTGGCTCGACAGCTTCGGTGACGAAAAGACTTTCGGGAAGAAAATAGGCGGCGACATCCTCAACAACAAGCAGACCTGGCTGCTGATAAAATGCAGGGAGATGGCTCAGGAAAAAGACCGCCAAAACGGATCGCAGACTTCATCCCGGCTGAAAGAGCTTCTCGCGATGGCAGAAACTTCTGGAGAAGAAAAAATCAAAGCCGTAAAAGAATTTTACTGCAGCCTGGAAATTGACCGCCTGGCAGAAGAAGCCGTAAACGCCTATTATACAGAGGCTATGCAATCCCTTAAAAATTCGGGGCTGAAAGAAGATCAAATCCGGCAGATGGAAACCATAGCCACTTCTCTTGTCAAACGAAACAGGTAAATCGGGAAAAACAACACACAAAACATACGATACCAGTTGCAAACAAACTTACAATTTGTTATATTTGCAATGTCTGCGACAAAAAATGACTATTCAAACTATTATTAACATAATGTTGCGCACGACACAAACCAGTGCTTGAAAAACTATGACTGAAACTACAAAGAAAGGTTCAGGACTCGCAATTACGGGTTTTGTTCTCGGTATCCTTGCAGCAGTATTCTGCTGGTGCCCTATCCTTAACTGGATTCTCGCCATTTTGGCTGTGATCTTCGGTCTTATCGGTCTGTTCACCAACAGACTCAAAGGTCTTGCTCTCATCGGTGTTATCCTGGCTGTAGCAGCTATCTGCGTTTGGAAGTTCTACTATGTTCCAAAGATCCAGAAGGCAGCTGTTGAGCTCTTCACTGAGGACAACGTAAACAAACTCAACGACGCTCTCGAGGAGCTTGGAGACGCTGTTAAAGAGGCTGTTCCTGCAGAGGAATAACATCTTTCAATAATTGCAAGAAAGCCTCGTCATTTGACGGGGCTTTCTTTTTTTGCTTCTTGGCGAAGACCTATACAAGCACTACCGCAGTGCCGCTGGTGGAAACCATCAGCATTGAGCCCTTTTCCCCTACCGTTTCATAGTCTATGTCAACGCCTATTATAGCATTGGCGCCCATAGCCATCGCCCTCTGGGCCATTTCGTTCATCGATGTTTCTCTCGCCTCTATGAGAACTCTCTCGTAGGAGCCGCTCCTGCCGCCCACTATGTCGCGGATGCTGGCCTTGATGTCTTTCCAGAAGTTAGCGCCGATAATGGTTTCTCCGGTAACAATGCCCTTGTACTCGAGAATCTTGCGGCCTTCAATTGTTGGTGTGGTTGTTATAAGCATAGTCTGAAGTGTTTGATGTCTTTGCAAATGTAGCGTTTTTCTTATTTTTGCGTAGCAAATCTTTATCGCGATGAACAAAACGGCAAAACAAATAGAGATAATGGCACCGGCCGGCAACTTCGAGTGCCTGATGGCGGCCATCCAGGGCGGAGCTAATTCCGTGTACTTTGGCGTGGGCAACCTGAACATGAGAAGCCACTCGGCCAACAACTTCACCAACGAAGACCTTCCGGAAGTGGTCCGCATCTGCCGCGAGCACGGCGTGAAGACATACCTTACGCTAAACATAGTGGTCTACCAGACGGAGATGGAGGACGTTAAGAAAGCTCTCCAGGCCGCCAAGGACGCCGGCATTTCAGCCGTCATAGCTTCAGACATGGCCGTTATCCAGATGGCCAGAAGCATGGGCATAGAGATTCACATCTCCACCCAGATGAACATCTCCAACTTTGAGGCCGCCAAGTTCTACGCCCGGTTTGCGGACGTGATTGTCCTGGCTCGTGAGCTTACCCTGCCGCAAATCGAGGAAATCAGCCGGAAGATTGAGGAAGAGCATATCTGCGGTCCAAGCGGGGAACTGCTCCGCCTTGAGCTTTTCGTCCACGGAGCTCTATGCATGTCCATCTCCGGCAAGTGCTACCTCAGCCTGCAGGAATACGGAGCCTCCGCAAACCGCGGAAGCTGCTACCAGCTATGCCGCCGCGGCTACCGTGTCACCGACCTTGAAACCGGACAGGAACTCAACATAGAGAACAAGTACATCATGAGCCCTAAGGACCTTTGCACCATAGAGTTCATAGACAAGATCATAGCATCCGGCATCACGGTCTTCAAGATCGAAGGACGCGCCCGCAGCGCCGAGTACGTCAAGATCGTGACCGCCGCCTACCGCCAGGCCGCCGATGCCGTTGTCGAGGGCAAATACACCGATGAGATGAAGCAGGCGCTGAAAGACAAGCTTTCCGGAGTCTTCAACCGCGGCTTCTGGGACGGCTACTACCAGGGCGCAAGACTCGGCCAGTGGAGCGAGGTCTACGGCAACAAGGCCAGCCGCAAGAAAGTCTATGCCGCAAAAGTCACCAACTACTTCTCCAAGCTGGGCGTGGCTGAAATTCTAGTTGAAGCCGGCGAAATAAACGTCGGAGACGAAATCCTCATAATCGGCCCTTCTACCGGCTGCATAGAGCATACCGTTGAAGAGATAAGAGTGGATTTGAAACCAGTCAAGAAGGCCGTCAAGGGAGATCTTTGCTCCATCCCTGTAGCCGAGAAGCTCCGCCGCTCCGACAAGCTCTACATCTGGCAACCCGCCTAGGCAAAAAGTTCGCGGAGGACGGGCAGGGACTTGAGTTCCGTGCGGAAGGAGGAGTGGAACGAGAGGTAATCTATAATCTTTCCCAGAAAACGGTTGCGGGTTTCGCCGCTGCATCGGATTTCCTGCAGGCCGGTAAGCGGAGTTGAGAGTATCTGGTGCAAAAGCCTTGACTCTTCGGGCAGAAAGCAGAACGATTCGGTGTAGTCTCCGGAGAACTTTCCGTTGGCGAAGTTGAAGTGAGGACTGGCCTCTGAGTAGTTGTCTTCAGGCATGTATCCCAGGACTTTGCAAAGGTTTACCGCAAAGTGCAGATGGAAGTTCTCAAAGCCGTCCTCTTCGGCATCCAGAAGCATCACCGAGTTTGTAAGAAACGAGAACATGGAAGGGTCCGGGCTGCTTTCACGCACAGTCTTGAGCAGCAGCTCGCACATGAACAGCGATATGGCGCCCTTGCGGACATCGGTCTTCAGGTTGCCCAGCGGACAAACCGGCGAAACTTCCTTGATCACGGGCATGGATGTATCATTCTGATGGCGTGAAAACAGGACTACATCCAGGATGCTAAGCGGAAACATCATAGCCGAACGGGAATTCTTGCTGCCGGCAAAAAAGTAGCAGGCGGTGCGGCCCTTCGCGTCCGAATAGCACTGGACCACCATCCCTTTGTCGGAATGCTTGATTGTATGCAAGACTATGATGCGGCTTTTTGTGAGCATAATCACTGAAGGCGGGAGAGGAAGTTGGCAAGTTTTCTCATCGCGATGCCGCGGTGGGAGATTGCGTTTTTCTGGTTTTCGCTCATCTCGGCGAAAGTGCAGCTGCAGCCGTCGGGGATGAAGATGGAGTCATACCCGAAGCCTCCTTCGCCACTTTCTTTCTCGGCAATGGTGCCGTTCATCGTTCCCTCGAAGGTGTAGAGAGTGCCCTTGTGGATGAGGGTGACAACCGTGCGGAATCTGGCGGCGCGGATGTTCTTCTTGCGGCGGTCAACCTTTGTCAGCTCGTCCAGAAGCTTGGCGCGGTTGGCGGTATCGTCGTGGCCCTCGCCGGCATATCTGGCGGAATGCACGCCCGGAGCCCCGCCCAGAGACGGAACTTCAAGAGCTGTGTCATCGGCGAAGCAGGTCTTGCCGAACTTGTTCCACACAAACTGGCATTTCATTTTTGAATTGGCCTCTATGGTGGCTCCCGTTTCCGGAATGTCTCCCTTGTAGCCGAGCTTTTTCGGCATGATTAGTGTAACATTCTTGCCCAGGATGTCAGATGCTTCTTTGAGTTTGTGAGAATTGCCAGTTGCGAATACCAGTTCCATAGCTTCATATTATTACTTACCCAAAGTTAGCAAAAGTTTTACTATTTTTGAAATGTCTGAAAAAAGATATGTCAATGTCTATTCATCATACAAAACGATTCTTCAGAACGGCCTTTGCCGGCGGATTCCTTGTTCTGGCACTGGCCTTCCTCTCAACGCGGACTTCAGCCCAGAGCCGCAACTTCAAGCTCACGCAAGGCCTTGAAATTCATTACAACATACTCAAGACGCTGGCTACCGAATATGTAGACACGGTAGATTTCTCAAAGCTGATTAACTACGGCATCAACTCAATGCTGGAGTCCATAGACCCTTACACCGAATATGTGCCGGCGGAAAACGAGGAGACTATCGAGATGATGACCACCGCCTCCTACGGCGGCATTGGAGCCACCATCCGCAAAGACTCTCTTGGAGTGATGATCATGCAGACATACGAGAACTCCCCTGCCGTCCGCTACAACATTGAGCCTGGAGACATCATAATGAAAATAGACGGGCAGGATATCAGCAAGCTCTCCGTAGACGAGTGCAGCAAAAGGATGAGGGGAAACCCGGGAACGCAGGTCAAGTTCACGATAAAGAAAGGCCGTACGGGAAATGTTGTGGAAAGGTTTGTCACGAGAGACAAAGTCCACACGTCGGATGTTCCGTACTGGGGCTTTCTGGAATTCCCGGAAGAAAGCAAGCTGATGAAAGACAGCAATGTTGTTTTTGATAATAGCAAAAACGCAACTGGATACATAAAGGTGAACAGCTTCACCCTCAACGGCTCGGAAGACGTGCGCAAGGCCCTGATACAGCTGAAAGAATGGGGCGCAAACCGCATAGTTCTGGATCTTAGGGGCAATGGCGGAGGACTTATGGACGAGGCAACAGACATTGTTTCTCTTTTCGTTCCAAAGGGCACGCTGGTGGCAACAGCCAAAGGCAGAGGCCCCGGAGCCAACTTCGAGTGCGTAACGGACAAGGAGCCGGTTGACACTCTCATTCCGCTGATGGTTCTCACGAGTTCTTCATCCGCTTCTTCTTCAGAGATTGTAGCCGGAGCGCTGCAGGATCTGGACAGGGCCGTGATTATGGGAACCCGCACATACGGCAAGGGCCTTGTTCAGAGTTTCCGTCCGGTAGGTTACAGCGGAAAGCTGAAGCTCACAATCGCCAAGTACTACACCCCTAGCGGGCGTTGCATCCAGATTCTGGACTATGCTCACCGAAACCCGGACGGAAGCGTTGGAGCCGTGCCTGATTCGCTGAAGAAAGCCTTCAAGACCAAAGGCGGCAGAACCGTTTACGACGGCGGCGGAATTACTCCAGACGTGGAAATCAAAGGCCAGTATTACAGCCGCCCGGTTCTGGCTTTAAGCCTGAGCGGAATAATGGAAGAATACGCGGTTGAGTTCTACAAGAAACATATAGAGCCCGAAAGTTTCCTTTCCACATCATCAACGATGCCTCAATTAGGAGAAAACAAAGACGGGTTGGACGATTTCGAGCTGTTAAATGTCGAGACCAGGAAAAACTTGGATCCGGAAACTTCCGGATCTTTCAGGATGACAGACGCGCAGTGGGAAGATTTCGTGAAATTCGCAGCCCAGAAGAAGTTCGACCACCGTTCTTCTGCGGAGGTGGTCTTTGACCAGATGATAAGAGAAGCCAAGGCGGAAGGCCTGTACGAGAAGGACAAGGAAGCCTACGATCTTCTGGCTTCAAAGGTAAAGCTCTCAAAGGAAGAAGTGCTGAATCTTTATCGCGATGAAATCCAGCCTCTTATGGAAGAGGAAATCATACATAAGTACGCTTTCACGGCTCCGCGGATCCGCCACATGCTCGACTATGACGTCCAGCTCTGGAGAGCCGTTGCCGCCTGGAAATAACTATGGGAAAGAAAACTGCAAGGATAATCAACAAAGCCGTCCTAGCCTGGGGCAAAGGTTTTTTGAAAGAGGTTGAGAAAAGCCGCACCCATGCTCCCGAGCTGCAGCAGTCGGTATTCAAGAGACTGATGGAAGGCGGACGGCAGACTCTTTTCGGGAAGGAGAGAGGCTTTGACAGCATAAACAGCCTCAGCGATTTCCAGAGCAGAGTGAAGCTTTCCAAATACGACGACATTGCTCCTTACATAACCCGCATCCGCAGCGGAGAAGACTATGTGCTGTGGAACCAGAAAGTCCGATGGTTTGCAAAATCAAGCGGCACGTCTTCGGACAAGAGCAAGTACATCCCGATAACCAAAGACTCCCTTTACGGCACGCATTTCAAGGGAATGAAGATGATGCTCTTCAACTATGCGCATCTTAATCCGGACAGCCGAATTTTTTCTTCATACGCCCTTACTCTTGGAGGAAGCGTCGCTCCCGACCAGCTCTCCGGAGGAAATGTGTTTGACGGAGACCTTTCGGCCGTGATGCTCCGCAATTCTCCAGTGGCGGTGGAGCTGCTCAGAACACCTTGCAGAAAGACCGCCCTTGTCGCCGATTTCGCAACAAAAGTTGACTTGATCTGCAAGGAGAGCACAAAGAAGAACGTGAGCAACTTTTCCGGCGTTCCCAGCTGGAACCTGGTGCTGATGAACAAGATACTGGAGTACACCGGCAAGAGCAACCTTCTGGAGGTATGGCCGGATATGGAGCTTTTCATGCACGGAGGCATCAGCTTTGAGCCGTACAGAGAGATATACAAGAAACTGATTCCGTCTGACCAGATGCACTATCTGGAAAACTACAACGCTTCCGAAGGATACTTTGCTTTCCAGGACACTCTCGAAGGAGGAGACGGAATGCTTCTTACAGTAAACAACGGCATCTTCTACGAGTTTATTCCGTTCAGCAAATTCGGCGAGGCTCTGGACGGAGACAATTCCTGCATAGTTCCGCTTGAAGGAGTGCAGACGGGCATAGACTACGCCATAGTTATTTCAACCGTCGGCGGACTTTGGAGATATATGCCGGAAGACCTTGTGAGATTCACCTCCGTAAACCCTTACAAGCTGATTGTCACTGGAAGGACAAAGATGTTCATCAACGCCTTCGGGGAAGAGCTGATGATTAACAACGCTGAGCAGGCAATAGCCGCCGCTTCAGCCAAATGCGGTCTGGAAATCACGGACTACACCGCCGCTCCGGAGTTTATGAATGTAGAAGGCTCAGCAATGGCTCAAGGCTGCCACGTGTGGGCAATAGAGTTCAGCGATTCTCTCCGCAATCCGGAAAGCCCTGAATTCAGCCAGAAGGCCGTGGACGAATTCGCCGAGATTCTGGACAAGGAAATCCAGAAAGTGAATTCAGACTACGAGGCCAAACGCTCCCCAGGCTCCACTATGAGCAACCTGAAGATATTGCCGCTCTCTCCCGGAACATTCTACAAGTGGATGGACTCCCGCGGCAAGACCGGCGGCCAGAACAAGATTCCTCGCCTGTGGAAAGACCAGAAGTACATAAACCAGCTCAAGCAATTAGCCTCAGCCCAAAAATAACAGCATCTATGAACAGCTTCATAGACAAGATATTCAGCATACAAAGCCCCGAACAATTTAACGCCCTGGCTCTGGAAGCGTACGAGTTCCAGAGGGAGAACTGTCCTGTTTATCGCGAATACTTGAACCTGATTGAAAAGGGAGAGTTTCATCCAAAATCGGTTGAACAGATTCCGTTTCTTCCGATAAGGTTTTTCAAGAGCCGCGATGTTTTGACGGGCCCGGCCGCAGAGAGCGGAGTTGTTTTCACGTCCAGCGCCACTACCGGAATGGTTCCGTCCCATCATATAGTGAAGGATATTTCCGTTTATGAGAGAAGCTTCAGGGAAGGCTTCAGGAATTTCTACGGAGAAAGCGAATCTTACAACCTTCTGGCCCTGCTGCCGTCCTATCTGGAAAGAGAAGGCTCATCGCTGGTGTATATGGCGGAAAAACTCATCGCCGAGACAAAAGCCAACGGAGCTGAAGGCGGTTTTTTCCTCTATGACCACCTCAATCTTCTGGACAATCTCAAAAAGCTCAAAGGCCGCAAGACCATCCTGCTTGGAGTGAGCTTCGCCCTGCTGGATTTTGCCAAGTATGCCAAAGGGCAGATTCCAGATCCTCAGGAAAGAAAAAGCATCTTCAGCGATGTCATAATAATGGAAACTGGCGGAATGAAAGGCCGGGGAGAAGAGCTTTCAAGAAAGGAACTCCACTCCCGTCTCAGCGATGCTTTCATCTCAAGCCCTATCCACTCCGAATACGGGATGTGCGAGCTTCTTAGCCAGGCTTATTCCTTTGACGAGGAAGGCGTATTCTTCACCCCACCGTGGATGAGGGCTTTGGCAAGAGACATCCAGGATCCGTTCAGAATCCTCAGCAGAGAGCCTTATGCCCTTGGCGGGCTGAACATCATAGACCTGGCCAATATCAATTCCTGCTGCTTCATAGAAACGGAAGACAGCGGCAAAGTTTTCTCGACAGGGACAGATGAGGCAAAAAGAAGCGTCCACCCTCCTTTTACAGTTGATGGACGCATAAAAAACTCTGAGCGCCGCGGCTGCAACATGCTTGTAGAATAATTCTATGCGGCTGCCTCTTCCGGCTTTTCTTCAGGTTCGTCATCTGGAAGCGTCTGTCCCAGCGTTGCCTGAAGATAAGTGTTGATGGTATTGCGCAGCGAAGCGGCTTTGTCCTTCAGCCCGGCCTTCTTGTATGAGTCTGATATCCAGATCAGATAGTAGAGGTTGTTCTGAAGTTTCTCCATAGAGAAGATTTCTCCCTTGTAAGGCTTGCTCAGCAGCTTTATGTGATTTAAGGTTTCTGTCACGAACCTGTCGGAGAGAGACTCTCCCTTCTCATTTTCTCCGCAAGCGAAATAAATGTTTATGGCATCCAGGACGGCCAGGTCGTTGATGGTTGAAATCAGCGAGTTGTTCAGAGGGAAGTTGCTCTCAGGCATAACGCTCTGCATCTTGTCCAGAAGCTCTACGGCCTTTTCTGCATTGTCTTCCTCAACATACATCTTGGCGGTGTTTACTATCAGGTCGCGAGTGGAAATCAGGGAGTTGAAAGTAAGCAGGTTCTGGTAGTCCACATTGAACTTGCCGGCAAGGGACTCGAACCTGTAAACATCCATAATCCTGTGGTAGAGTGTGTCGGCATCGGCTGTCTGGTCGAAGTTGTCGTTCCTTACTCCGGTCTGGCTCTTGAAAGGAACAAACTTGAACCCGAAGCCTTCCCACTGCAGGTATTCCTTGAGGCCGATGTTGATGTCTCCGGCCCTCTGGAGGAAGTAAAGCGGACGGTCCCACTTGTAGTTTGCAAGCAAATCCAAAGTCATCAGCGATGTCTTGTCTATGCTGCTCACTCCGGCAGGAATGTCGAGCTGGATATATTCCGGAATCCTGTCATAATCGCGAGGAGAAATAATTCCGTTCTTGATGGCGCTCTCCTTGTTCACAGGAATAATGTAATGCCTTCCGGCTATGATGTTGTGATCCTTGTTGTCCCCCATCCTCACTTTTACAGAAGGGTCTTTCAGAACCTTGATCAGGTCGGATGCCAGAACCGGTTCCTCTATGTAGTCGGCAACCGGAACAAAATCGTTCTTGCCGTAGTAGTAGTCTTTCTTCTCCAAAGAGAACGGAACCGGATCGCTGTCGTACTGCTTGCACTTCATCTGGTCTATGTACCAGTCTGTTCCGAGCAGTGAGGTGTTCATTATCCTCACGTCCGTCCTCACGCCCTCAACCTCCTGGATGTACCATAGAGGGAAAGTGTCGTTGTCGCCGTGAGTTACCAGAATGGCATTAGGCCCCAGGGCCGCCAGATAGTTGTAGGCCATGTCGCGGCAGGTGTATCTTCCGCTGCGGTCGTGGTCGTCCCAGGTCTGGGACACCATCTGAATCGGAACCAGCAGGCAGAGGACGCCGGCCACAACTGCAGGAGCCGCTTTCTTTGACTTGAACAGCTTTTCAAATTTGTCGCCGAGCCAAAGCACGGCAAAGCCAATCCAGATTGTGAAAGCGTAGAAAGATCCCGCGTATGCGTAATCCCTCTCTCTCGGCTGGTAAGGCGGCTGGTTCAGATAAAGCACTACGGCAATTCCCGTCAGGAAGAACAGCAAGAAGGTGACCAGAGCGTTGCGCTTGTCGTGACGCAGCTGGTACAAAAGCCCTATAATTCCCAGAATCAGAGGCAGAAGGTAGAAGTGATTCTTGGCCCGACTGTTCACAATGTAGTCAGGACCTTCGGACTGGTCGCCCAGACGGGCCCTGTCTATGAAGCCTATGCCGCTCTCCCAGTTGCCCTTGTAGATGTCTCCAGGAACCTGGGCGTGGAGGTCGTTCTGCCTTCCGGCAAAGTTCCACAGGAAATATCTCCAGTACATGAAGTTCAGCTGGTAGCCGAAGAAATACTTGAGGTTGGCCCCGAAAGAAGGAGCTCCGTTAGGCCCCGTTCCTACGCCTTCCGTGTAGATCTGGTAGAACCTGTCGTATGAAGCGTCTGCATTGGACCACATTCTCGGGAAGAGCATCTTGCCTCCGTAAACCGGCTGTGCGGGACCGTCGAGCTTCACATATTTCTTTGCAGAGTTGTCGTAGTTGTAGTATTCCGGAGTTTCTACGGCTGTCATCTGAGACTTGAAAGTCTGGCCGTAAAGCAGCGGCGCCGAACCGTACTGCTCTCTGTTCAGATACCTTACCAGGGTGTAAGGGTTGTCCGGCTGATACTCGTTTGTAGGAGTGTTCACCGATGACCTGATAACCGTTACGGCAAATATCGAGTAGCCGATGATGATGGCCAGTGTGCAAAGGAACACATTGTTCCACAGCGCCTTGCCCTTCTTGTAAGACCTGTAGGCGCCCCAGAAGCAAAGGCCTATGATCAACAGAACAAAGAATGCCGCTCCGCTGTTTTTAGGCATGGAGAATCCGTTTACGAAGATCCTGTCTACAAACGCGGACAAAGCCGGCAGATAAGGTATGATTATCCAGTTTATCACGATGAGAATGAAGCAGGAAACGAAGAACGCCTTCCACGCGCCCCAGGTTGTAACCTTGAACTTGCGGTAGTAGTAAATCATTCCCAGTGCCGGAATGGTCAGCAGGTTCAGCAGATGCACTCCGATTGAAAAGCCCATAATGAAAGCTATCAGCACCAGCCAGCGGTTGGCGTAAGGCTCGTCGGCCCTCTCTTCCCACCTGAGCATAGCCCAGAACACCAGAGCCGTGGCAAGGGAGCTCATTGCATAAACCTCGCCCTCCACAGCCGAGAACCAGAATGTGTCAGACCAGCAGTATGCCAGCGATCCAACTATTCCGGCCCCGATTATCTTGATTGCATTGGCGGATGTGAATTCACTTCCTTTCTTTTCCATCAGGCGGCGTGCCAGATGCACTATGGTCAGATAAAGCAGCATTATTGTAAGCGCAGAGCAGATGGCGCTCATGGCGTTTACCATCATTGCCGCATGCTCCTTGTCTGCAAACATGGTGAAGAAGCGGGCAATCACCTGGAACGTAGGGTTTCCCGGAGGGTGTCCCACCTCCAGCTTGTATGATGATGCTATGAATTCTCCGCAATCCCAGAAACTGGCTGTCGGTTCAATCGTGGACAGGTATGTGAAAGACGCTATCGCCAAAACCACAACTGCCACAATATTGTTAATCCGGCTGAATTTTCTGTATTCCATTCTTTCTTGTTTTTCGTGTCTTTTGTGTAACAAGCAAAGATAAGAAAACTTGCACTATCTTTGTAGCTCTATTTCTACGATTATGGGAAAGAACGACTGGAAAAAGAGGGACGGAGTGGTTTTCTCCACCAACCCCAATTTTAAATACGAGACGCAAGAGTCTGAAGAGCAAGCCGCTACGCTGCCGGCAGAAAAGCAGAAACTGATTGTTGCAATAGACCGCAGCGGAAGAGCCGGAAAGCAGGTGACTCTGGTCAAGGGTTTTGTGGGGAGCGACGATGACCTGTCTGCCCTGGGCAAAAAGCTCAAGACCAAGTGCGGCGTAGGCGGAAGCGTAAAGGACGGAGAAATCATCATCCAGGGAGATTTCAGAGACAAGATAGTGGCCCTTCTCACTCAGGACGGCTACAAGGCAAAACGAGGCAACTGACAACATGCTCCAGCATACGGTGATATATAATCCTTATGACTCTCTGGCCCCGGCGCTCAAGCCTGAATTCCCGGACCAGGGCAATGCCGCATGCAATACTTTTTATCTCGATCGCGACTCTTCTGCCGTGGCTTCAGATTCATCGGTGAACATAGCCAAAGCCTGGAATGGCACAAAGCTTTCTACGGGCGCAACTGTTGAAATTCCCAAGGTGAAGATGATGTCGGAAAGGTATGTGGATCTGGGGATTGTGCTGGTGCTGGTGATTTTTTTCCTGGTGGCAACGGAGAGAATCATAGAGGGGCTGGGCAGAGCTTTCTGGGCATCGCTTCTGGTTAAAAGACAGATAGAAGTGGATGACGACCTGTCCTGGAGCTCATCCAGAGACATCGCGTTTTTCTTCTTTTTCCCCACTGTAGTGTTCGCCCTGTCACCCGCTCCGGAATATTTCGTTCTGGCATTAGGCCTGATTGCCCTGGGCCTTGCCCTAAAGTACGGGATACTCTCCGTGCTGGACTATGTGAACCGCACATCTGTTTTCAAGTTTGCCGGAAGGGTTGGGGCAAATTATCTGATAATGGCCTCTCCATTCTTGCTTTTGTACAAGATAAGCCCCTATCTTTCTTTGCTTTGCATAATACCAGCCGTCTTGTATCTGGTAATGGTGTCGAGAATAATACTTAAAAACAATTTTTCTGTTTATTTCTACATTTTGTACATTTGCACCCTCGAATTGCTGCCTGCAGCCGTTCTGATTAGATTGTTTGTGTAATGAAGATAAACAAGATACTTATAGCACAGCCTAGCGCGGCTAGCGCCAATCCGCACTACATCAACCTGATGAATAGGTTTAATGTGCAGATTGACTTCAGGCCGTTCTTCAGCCTGGTACCTCTTACTGTAAGGGAATTCCGCACCCAAAAGATCAACATACCAGACTATTCGGCCATTGTGTTCACCTCCAAGGGAACCATAGACGCCTTTTTCAAACTCTGCTCTGAGCTGAGAATCAAAGTTCCGGATTCACAGAAGTACTTCTGCACATCTGAAAGCCTTTCATATTATCTGCAGAAGCATATAATTTACAGAAAGAGAAAGATTTCCTTCGGCGACGGAACTTTTGCCTCTGTTGTCAAGCTTGCAAAGGCAGACAAGCACAAGAACGAGAGCATACTGATTGCTTCTCCTGACCATATCTATCCTGAATGGATTCAGATGTTCAAAGAAGCTAAGCTGAATTTCGCTCCTGCAGTTGTTGCCAAGTTCGTGGACAATGACCTGAAAGACCTGAAACTGGACGATTACCAGATAATTGCATTCTACAATGCTCTGGACGTAACATCGCTGAAAAACAACTTCCCGGGCTTCAAGCAGAAAGACACAAAGTTTGTGGCTTTCGGAGCCGGTATCCGCAAAGCCATGAGAGAAGCCGGACTCAAATACGCTATCGGAGGCCCTACTCCTGAGTTCCCGGCTCTGGCAAACGCCCTGGAGAAACTCATTCAGGATCCTGATTTCAAACAGACCAGCCTGCCTGAAGAGCCGGAAGAAAAGAAGGCTTCGGCCAAGAAGAAGGCCGCTGCAAAGCCTGCGGCAAAAAAGACTGCTGCCAAGGCTCCTGCAAAGAAGGCTGCCGCCAAGCCTGCTGCAAAAGCACCCGCAAAGAAAACCGCTCCAAAGAAAGCGGCAAAGAAATAACTGATGCCATCCACCGCTCCAAAGACATTCAAAAAGAACGAGAGGCTTAAGTCCAGAAATCAAATCCTGCGGCTTATGTCCAGGGGGCGGCGTGCAGAGAGTTTTCCTCTGGCCGCAAAGTATCTTTTCAATTCCTCTTCTGAAGACGGAAACCAGAACCGGATCATGGTTGTGGTGCCCAAGAAACTGTTCAAGAAAGCCGTCGACCGCAATCTTCTGAAGCGCAGGATGAGAGAGGCTTATCGTCTGAACAAGGAGATACTTCCGCCTTGCAGGGCCAGCATCAGCTTCAATTACATTGCAAAGGAAAAGCTGCCCTACTCAAAGATTGAAGAGGCGGTGAAGGCCATACTCTCAACCATCGCCGAGAACAAGCCGGAAGAGCCAAAAGAGGAAGGCTCCAAAGAAGACAGTTCTTCTGGAGAAAAGCCTCGGCGAACTTTCCTGTCTGTTGTCAAGAGTGTCGCGATTTTTCCTTTTGTCATTCTGATAAAGTTTTACCAGGTGTGCATTTCGCCGCTCAAGCCCGCCACCTGCAGATTCACTCCCACCTGTTCGCAGTACGCTATTGAGGCGTTCCGCAAATACGGGCCTTTCAAAGGTTTCTACCTAGCTGCAAAACGTATCCTGAGATGCCACCCGTGGGGCGGCAGCGGCTACGATCCGGTACCGTAAATGTTTTAGAAGCTGGAGCCGTAGAAGCGGCGGTAGATAGGTTCCCTGTCTTCGAACTCTCTTGAGAGAGAATCCAGGTCGTCCGTAGGAATATCCTCAAGGGCCAGCATTATCAGTCCGTCCACACAATAGTTGAAATCCGGATCCACGTTGTAGTCGATGATCTTGGATCCCATCTTTATGTATTTCTTCAGCAGCGGCGGAAGACGGTACTGCCCTCCGCTCATTCTCAGAAGATAGCGGTCGAACATTTCCAGATTGGCGGTTTTGCCGAAAAGAAGCGCATCCGGATCCACCCTTCCGAAATCAGGAATAAACGGAGTCTTTGGGTTTGTCATCTTGTCATACTCCGGATTACTGTGGTGCTGCCTCAGATAGTGAATCATCACGCTGCGGTAAAGCATAGGATACCAAGAACTTATACTTACAGGGCCGATGAGGTATTTGTATTCCGGATACTTCATCAGCGTATAGAAAAGACCCTTGAGCAAAAGCATAAGCGCCAGCGTGTCCTTCTGGTGGCTTACACACACGAAACTGCGGCCGAGTTCAACGCACTTTTCCAGAACGGGAGCGAATTTGTCGGAATAGCGGAAGAGCGTATCCGCATAGAATCCGTGGATTCCTCTCTCACGGAGAATATCTGCACCCAAGCCAAGCCTGTAGGCCCCCACAAGATCTTTTGCGGCATTGTCCCATAGAACAAGATGCTTGTAGTAAACATCGTATGCGTCCGTATCCGCAGGAGTGTTGGTGCCTTCCACTACGGCGCGGAAAGCTTCCTCCCTTCTTACAGCAATCTCGCGCATAATGTTCGGTATGCGGTTGTAGTCGAACAGGTAGCAGGAAAGGGTTCCCACGTCAAACAAATGGGCGTCCTTGTTTTCTTCCAGTTCCCTCAAGAGGACGTCTGTCGGAACAAATTCTCCAAGCTTGGTGGTGTAAACGCTCTCGTCCTTTTCTATGGTGTCAGCCTCCAGCATATAGGAACGGCTTCTGAGGAATTTGGCCACTATCTTGTCTTCCTGGAACTTCTCAAGTTCAGCATGCTGGATCACCGATCCTATCCTCACCTTTATTTCCTTGCCCTTCTTGTCAAATATCTCTCCCGTGAAGCGAAGGTCGCTGAGCTTTGTGGATATCCTTCCCAGCCACTGGAAATACTTGGAGTTCTTGCCGTGGAAATACATCGGGATTACCGGGCATTTTGAGCGGCGGACCTGACGGCTGATATAGGTCATCCATTCGGCATCTTCAACAACCTTTCCCTGATTGTTCCAGGAAGAAACCTCTCCGGCCGGGAATATCACCAGGAGACCACCTTTAAGCAGATGTTCTTCGGCCTGCCTGAGACCGGAAATCGTCGGGGCGGTGAATTTGCCGAAAGCGTAAGTGGTGTTGATCGGAATAAAGTGATCGGAAACGTTAGGGACCTTTGAAAGGATGAAGTTCGTGAGGATCTTCACGTCTTTTCGCACCTTTCCCAGAATGCTCAGGGCGGCCAGTCCGTCCAGCCCGCCGAACGGGTGGTTGGAAGTTATGACCAAGCCACCTTCCTTAGGAATGTTCTCGAGAGCGGACGTGTTGACATTCAGGGTTATCTCCAGATGCTCCAGCACCTTGTCCGCAAACTCTACTCCTTTGTAATCAGCCAGGCGGTCATAAAGCTCGTTGAGCTTGTCAAGGCCGGCGATCTTCATTGTCATGGCGGCGAGAAGACTGCCGGGAATCCCCGGAATCTTCATTGACTTCTTAACTTCGCTTTTATTGATTACTTTTGCGCTCATACCGATGACCTATGCCTATCAAAGACAAAGATAAAATAAAAAAAGAGATAATCTCCATCCTTCCCCATCAACCCGGAGTTTACAGGTTTCTGGACAAGGACGGAAAGATTATCTATGTGGGCAAGGCCAAAAACCTCAAGAACAGGGTCAGTTCCTATTTCGTCTCTGAAAACAGGCTGAATGCCAAGACACAGGTCCTTGTCAGCAAGATCGCCGATGTAAAATTCACTGTCGTGGAAAACGAACAGGACGCTTTCCTTCTGGAAAACAACCTGATAAAGGAAAACCAGCCACGCTACAACATCCTTCTTAAAGACAGCAAGACCTATCCGTGGATATGCATTAAGAAGGAGCCGTTCCCAAGGGTATTCATCACCAGGACGCTGACCAGGGACGGATCGCTTTACTTCGGTCCTTACAGCTCGGCGATGTACGCCCACAGCCTGGTGGATATGTTCCACTCGATGTTCCGTCTGAGAACCTGTTCCCTGAAGCTCAACAAGGAGGATATCGCAAAAGGCAAATTCAAGGAATGCCTGAATTTCCACATCGGAAAATGCGACGCTCCTTGCATAGGAAAAATCACCGAAGAAGCATATTCGGAGAGTATCGAGGCCATTAAGAACATCCTCAAGGGCAACTCATCGCAGATGATAAGGCTTTTCAAGGAAAAGATGACCGAGGCCGCATCCAGGATGGAGTTCGAGCTTGCCCAGGTTTACAAGGAAAGGATGCAGACCCTCTCCACCCATTACAACAAGTCTCTGATCGTCCAGCCGGACCTGACCAATCTGGACGTTTTCTCCATAGTGTTTACGGACAGTATCGGAAACGGCAGCAAAGGTTCCGCCTTCGGAAACTTCTTCCGGGTTACAAACGGATGCATAACAAGGGTCCTGAACCTGGAACTCAAGACACAGGGAGACCTGTCCATAGAAGAAGACGCCCCGGAAGGAAGAAAGTCCATACTGACCCAGTTTATGCTGAGTGTATACAATATCCTCAGCGATGCCTCCGAAAAGCCGAGCAAGGAAATCCTGGTGCCGTTCCTCCCGACAGAAGGCATCCTTTCCCAGGAGCACAACATCCACGTTCCCCTGAAAGGAGACAAGCTTTCCCTGCTGGAGCTTTCCACAAAGAACGCCAAGGAGTTCATGCTCCAGGCTCTCAAGCAGGAAGCCCTCAAAAATCCTGAAGAGAAGAAAAACATTGGCGTGGAGATGCTCAAACGGGACCTTCACCTGAAAGAGTATCCAAACCATATAGAGTGCTTCGACAACTCCAACATCCAGGGAACCGATCCGGTAGCATCTTGCGTGGTGTTCAGAAACGGAAAGCCTTCCAAGAAGGACTACCGCAAGTTCAACATCAAGACAGTGGTGGGAGCAAATGACTTCGCCTCGATGTACGAGGTAGTCTACCGCCGGTACTCCAGACTGATGGAGGAAAACCCGGAAGACTTGCCGCAGCTGGTGGTTGTGGATGGAGGTAGAGGCCAGCTGGACTTCGCCTATCAGGCCCTGACAGACCTTGGACTGGAAAAGACCATGCCTATAATCGGCATCGCCAAGCGTCTGGAGGAGCTCATAAAACCAGGTGACCCTAACCCACTCTTCCTGGACAAGAACTCCCCGAGCCTGAAGATAATCATGCAGCTCAGAGACGAGGCCCACCGCTTCGGCATCACCTTCCACCGCAGCCTAAGGAGCAAACGCCAGACAAAATCAGAACTGACCTCCATAAAAGGCATCGGTGAAGCCACCGCAAAGAAGCTCCTGCAGCATTTCAAGAGCGTGGCAAGGATAAAAAAGGCTTCCGAGGAGGATCTTGCCGCTGTTATCGGCAAATCCGCCGCAAAAAAGGTGTCCACCCATTTTCAATAAAAAAGCCTTTACAGACACCGGTGTAACGGATTATTTTACGATTTGTAACACCTATTTATGTGTATTGTAGCGGTCCAAAAGACGGCTTGAGCCTAAATTTGAATTAAAATTAATTCAAAACATAGGCTTATGCGATCTATTTTCGACAAGGAGCGCCTTTTCTATCTTGCTCCTACAATCAAAATCTACGTATGTAACCCGGAAGGGATCATATGCACCAGTGGCGATACAGAGGATTACCACGACGGTGAAGAATATGGTGACGATGATTTCACTTCAAACTAGGAGGAACAGACATGAAAAAGACACTTGCAATTATAATCGCGATTAGCGCGGGATTGTTTGTTTCCTGCACCCAGGAAGACAAAATCGAGACAAAACCAGAAGTTGAAGCCTCCAAGGGACTGGTATTTTCGGCTACCATAGAACCCGCCACAAAAATAGCTCTTGAAAAGGAAGGCGACACCTACAACGTCTTATGGCGCAGCGGAGACATGATTGCCGTAAGAAATTACGTTTTTGGAACTCCACCTGTAGGATTCTACACTACGACCAGCAACACGTCCCATGGTGATTTCACCTACCACAGTGGAACCGAGTTGACAACCGGGTCTTTCTATGCTTTTTATCCTGCAGAATACTGGAGTGAACAAAATGCAGCATATCCTATCACCCAGAATTACACCCCTGGAGTTATTAAGGCTCCTATGTTTGCATACAGTACTACCACAAATCTTCAGTTCAAGAATATCGGCGGTTTGATCAGAATAAACCTCAAGACGCCTTTGACGGGAAAGAAGATCAAGAAAATCTATCTCTATTCCACAGCCCAGAGCTTGAGCGGCACCATTACAAACATAACCTCGCTTAACAGCAATCCCACCGCAACTGTTGACAAAAACAGTCCGGCCCAGCATCCTGTGGTTCTGGATTGTGGCAATAACGGAGTGGAGATAGGTTCAGACCCGACACCATTCTATATAGCGGTTCCGGCAAACACATATACCGATCTCACGATTGGTGTAATAACCGTAGAAGGCATAAAGCAGACATACACCCTGAACTCAGACAAGAGCATAGTGGTTGAGAGAAGTTCCATAGCAGACATTACCCTTACTTTCAACAAGAATCCGGAAATCATCGACCTCAGCGAAAACGGTACAGCCAACACCTATATAGCAATGCAGAGAGGCTATTACAAGTTCAAGGCTACCGTAAAGGGTAACGGCGGGCTCGACCCTGTCACCGGAACAACGGCCACGGAGATAAACAAGAACGACATCAGCGGAGTTACCGTACTGTGGGATCTCAAGCAGAGAGGCAATGTCGTATACCATGACGGAAAAATGCAGGCCCAAGATATTTATTATCACGACGGCTACATATATTTCTATAAAAATTACAACCTTGAAGGAAACTCTTATGTAGCCATTTTCAAAGACAAGGAAGGTGGAACTGACGGGGTTTACGACAAGGATGTAGACGAGATTCTCTGGAGCTGGCTCATATGGGCAACCAACCCGGGCACCGTGGTTTACAACGGCAATCAGTTCCTGGACCGCAACATCGGTTCCGTAACCACGGGAACTTTCGACGACGGAAGCTACACCGCAGGTTTCAGCTATCAGTGGGGAAGACCTGCCCCGTTCGCGTCTTCATTAGGGCAGGCTTATACTCCTTTCAATTACGTCCCGCCAAGAACCTCTGTCTTCTCATTTGAGAACATAGGAAACGGAACTACCGTAGACCACGCCACTTCACATCCAGTCACATTCTTCTACCATGGCAGAAGAAGCAACTGGATGCCGGATAATGCTACTTGCATGACCCTTTGGTCAGATAACGTCAAAACCATTTATGACCCGTCCCCAATAGGCTGGAAAGTTCCTTCAAAGGCCCAACTGACCGGAATAACATCTGCAATATCCTTCTATGGATCCGGTTTTATCGGCCCTGGCAGCAATTCAGATTTCGGATATGGAAATCCAGGCTCCGTTTTGCTGTGGAGCAGCACCTGTGACAACAGTGACGGTTTCATTGGAGCCTGGGCTAACGCTTATGGCTCAATGTATAAACAATATGGAGACTGGCCTGACGTATATATGATGTCCGGAATGCCTATCCGTCCGGTTCGGGATGAGGCTTCTTTGACATACGCAGACCTGAGTGCAGAGGAAACAGCCAACTGCTACATAATTTCCAGTTCTGGAGACTATAAGTTCAAGGCTACCGTAAGAGGTAACGGAGCTGCTACGCTTGCAGGCGTCAGCAAAACCATAAGCGCTTCTGAAATCGCTTCGGCTAACCTTCTTTGGGCAAGTTACGGAACCACTACCGCCCCGGCAGAGGGTGAAATGCTGTACGGCGTACGCTATGAGGACGGTTATGTATATTTCCGCGTTCCTGAAACCTTCCATGAAGGCAATGCGGTAATTGCCATCAAGAATTCCAGCGGAACGATTCTCTGGAGCTGGCATCTGTGGTTTACCGCAACAGACCTTGCCCCTCTTGCCCAGACTTACAATAGCGGCGCCGTATTCATGGACCGCAACCTGGGAGCGTTGACTAGAACCCATAGCAACTCCAACACCTTCGATTACGGTCTTATGTATCAGTGGGGAAGAAAAGATCCGTTCCAGAACTCCGTTTCTCCTGGTTTTACCAGCGGTTACGTATCTTCAAGCGACTGGGCTACCTGTTACATTCCGGCTACTCTTGGAACGGCGGAATCCCGTGCCGTTGTGTCAAACCCTACAGTTGCCTCAATGGTTGCTTATCCAACTACATTCAGTAACGGATCTTACTTTAACAGTTCTTTAGACCGCGACAACTGGGCTTCAGACATTACCGAAGATCTGTGGCAGGAAAGCAAAACCATCTTTGACCCTTGTCCTTCCGGATGGAAAGTACCTGACAAGAGCGCCTGGAACGATCAATTCGTCGTTTGGCTGAATGGGCATAGTTTCTATCAAGACGGTTTTTATATTGACGAAGGTGGAATTAAATGCCGCTTCCCTGGTATTGCCGCCCGTATGCCACAAGTTGTCTATGGTTCTCATTCGGGTACAAGCTATAAGCTTATGAATGGAGAGGGAGCCCTTGAAAGAACGAGTGATTATCACGTTCTCGTATGGGCTCAAAACGGAGTCTTGTTAAAAGAGAAATTCTATTTCGAGGATGATGGTACGTATGGCCTGACCTCCAACCCTACTGGAGTTTACAACTATTCAGATTTTGGAAGAGTCCGTAACTTGTATAAGACTAGAGGCGGCAGTGTACGCTGCGTAAGGGAATAGTTTCTTTCAATGAATTATTATAAAAAGATTATATCGATGAAAAAGGCGGAAAAACAGCTTTATGAAGCTCCCCTAACAGAAATCCAGGATCTGGAACAGGAGGGAGCAATTTGCATCACCAGCGGAGATAATGAGGATTTCGGCGATGGAGATGATTATGGAGAAGGAGATTTCAATGCTTAATCAGGAGGAAGAGTTATGAAAAAGTTATTTGTATTTATTATCGCCCT
>JAGCVJ010000003.1 GCA_017962375.1 Bacteroidales bacterium | reverse complement strand
GCCTTGGTGTAGATTCCGCCGCCCACTCTGGCAAACAGAGCCTGGGTGGAAGCTCCCATTCCGAAGGTCAGCATTGTGGTGGTTATGATTGTCAGCTTCTGGGTCATGTCTTCTGGCCTGATGAAATAGTCAAGCACCATATACCATATAGAAATGTCCAGCAGTCCAAGGCCTACTACAGTAAGTCCCATAACCGCTCCGCTGCGGAAAGCCACCTTCAGGCCCTTGTTCAAAGACGAACGAGCCGCGTTGGCTGTACGGGCGGAAGCGTAGGTAGCGGTCTTCATTCCTATGAATCCGGCCAGTCCGCTGAAGAAACCTCCTGTAAGGAAGGCGAACGGAACCCATCCGTTCTGGATTCCCAGACCGTAGGCCAGGAAAGCGAAAACGGCAGCCAGAACCAAAAATACTATGATCACTACTTTATACTGCTGTTTCAGGTAAGCCATAGCCCCCTGCCTTACATACGAGGCAATTTCCCTCATCTTAGGCGTTCCCTCATCCTGGCGGAGCATCTGGCGGTAGAAGATAAAAGCAAAAATCAGGGCCATCAGCGATGCCGCAGGAACAAGATAGAACAAATAACCAGTTATATCCATATCGCAGATTATTTTTAATAATTCAAATTATATTTCCAAAGATACAAAAAATATTTGACCAAGTGAATCTATTTGGCTTTCATTTAGTAAGCCCTGGTATTTAATTTCCTCAACAACGCCTGCAGTGAGCTTACGCAAAACGTCTGTGTGTGAGCCAGTTGTAGCAACAGTAATTCTATGTTCCTTTTTAAGCTGAAAGTCGGATGAAGAGGTATAAACCCTTGATTTACGTGCCTTTTCAAGGAGATTTCTAGCCCTTCGTGCTACAGCAGGTGCCGGATTGATAATTTGCAAACTGTCAGAGGCCACGCGCCTTATAACCTTCTCAAGGAAAGGGTAATGAGTGCATCCAAGCACCACGCAGTCTGCCCCTTCCTCCACCATTGGATCTATGTATTTCTTCACAAGAGCCTCAGCCTCAGGCGAATCGGTATTGCCAGACTCCACCAGTTCCACCAGTCCCTCGCCTACCCTTTCTATGATTTTCACCTGCTTTCTGCGGGCATATTTTTCTGAAGTGGTCAGATACAGCTGCCCCTTGAAAGTGCCCTGGGTAGCCAGAACTCCTATAACGCCTGTCTTGGTCAGCGCTGCGGCCGGTTTTACCGCCGGCTCCATTCCAACAAACGGAATATCAAATAGTTGTCTTAAATCTGATATGGCCGCCGCCGTAGCTGTATTGCAGGCAACCACAATAATTTCCGCTCCTCTTTCAATAAGAAATTGTGAAATTGCAGTGGCCCTTTTCAATATCATTTCTTTACTTTTGGGACCATACGGACAATAGGCCGCATCTGAAATATAGAAGTAATCCTCTGATGGCATTATCTTTAGAAGCTCCTTCCAAACTGAAAGGCCGCCAGCTCCGGAATCAAATAAACCTATCATAAAAACAGCGTTTCAGGGGGAAATGACTTAGCCCCACCACAAATATAACACAAATGTTGCTTTTTTCATTAAAAAATTAAAGCAAGCGTAAAATTCTTTTCAAAAAGTTTGGTGCATTATATAATAATATGTATCTTGCACCCCCAAAGCTAAAGCCAACCGACCAAATTATTTATTAACAAATAAACAACACTACTTAAAATTAACTAAAAATCAACCAAATGAAACGAATTACATTTGTTTTGGCGTTACTGTTGTTATGTGTGGGGCAACTTGCCTATGCACAGACAATCAAAGTAACAGGAACCGTAATCGATGAGGCTACCAACGAGCCTGTCATCGCTGCGGGCGTTATGGTAAAGGGTACTACCAATGGTGTTGCTACTGATGCAAACGGACAGTATGTCATCAACGTAAGGAGAGACGCTGTTCTCGTTTTCTCTTCAGTAGGTTATACAACTCAGGAGATTCCTGTTAACGGTAGGTCCGTTATCAACGTATCTCTGAAGGCCGACACCGAAACCCTGGAGGACGTAATCGTTGTAGGTTACGGTACTGGTAGAAAGATCTCCACAGTGGTAGGTTCAGCCCAGACCGTTAAGGCAAAGGCCCTCAAGGACAAGCCAGTTATCAATGCTGCTGATGCTCTTCAGGGACAGGTTGCAGGTCTGCAGGTTTATACCTCTTCAGGAGACCCTTCAGCAACCGTTTCAATGCGAATTAGAGGTGTGAACTCCCTCGAGGCTTCCACAGCTCCTCTGTTCGTTCTTGACGGAACCCCTGTTCTCAGCGACATCTTCAACACTCTGAACCCTAACGACATTGAGAGCGTAACCATTCTGAAGGACGCTTCCTCAACCGCTATCTACGGTTCACGTGCTGCCAACGGTGTCGTTTACATCACCACCAAGAAAGGTACAACCGAGAAGCCAGTAGTAAAGCTTTCTGCTAACTACGGTATTTCCAACCTCGCAAGGAACCCTATCAAGCGCGTGAATTCAGAAGAGTGGTTCAGACTGGCTGAAATGGTTAACCCTGCTTATCTGACTGATGCAGATTTCCAGGCAACCAAGAAGTTCAGACTCGAGAACAACTTCAACACCAACTGGATGAAGTGGGCTTTGAACGAGAACGTTCCTACCTTCGGCGCAGACCTTTCAGTTTCCGGTAGAACAAAGGTTGTAGACTACTACATCTCAATGACTGCCAACAGAATGGAAGGTGTTGAGCCAATGACTGCACACAACCGTTATGCAGCTCGTATCAACATGAACGTAACTCCTACCGACTGGTTCAAGTTCGGAATTGCTCTGGGTGTTGGCTACCAGCAGTCAAGGGAGAACCCTTACAACTCAGACTATTCATCTGGCAACAGAAACAACTGGAACAACCCTGTAAACTTCGCTATGTGGGCACCAACATGGTGGACTCCTTATGAGATTCTGACCGACGGCGCTGGCAACTTTACAGGCTTCGGCGAGGAGACTCCTTACATGGCCGACTTCGGCGCATACAACCCTCACTATCGTTACAAATATCTGAAGGTAAAGGACAATACCGTTAGACTCAACGGTAACCTCTACGAGCAGATCACCCCTATCAAGGGTCTGACCATCAGATTTGCACAGGGTCTCGAGGGTTATGACTACAGATGGACAAGAAGAGACCTCCAGGACCCTGAGGACTGGATTCACATCTACCATTCAGATGGTCCATACGTAGGACAGAGTTTCACAAGATACTATCGTCTTACTTCCACCAACACTGCAGAGTACAAATTCCAGCTTGGCCAGAAGCACAACATCACTGCCCTCGTAGGACAGGAGGCTATCATCAACAACTCAACTGGATTCAGCACTTCTGCATACGGTATGCCTGACTATCGTCTGGGTACCTTGGACAACAAGGACGATACCAAGCCTATCACTGCAAGCGAGAGCTGGTCACAGTACAAGTTCAACTCACTGTTCACCAGACTTTCTTACGACTACAACGCTAAGTACTATGTAGACCTCTCCTTCCGTAGAGACGGTTCTTCACTGTTCGGTGCAAACAAGAGGTATGCAAACTTCTGGTCTGCAGGCGCAATGTGGAACATCAAGGCTGAGAACTTCCTCAAGGACGTTCAGTGGATTGACAAACTCCAGCTTTCAGCCAACTACGGTACTGTAGGTAACTCTGGTATCAGCAACTACCTGTCACACGCAACTGTTGCAACCGGAACCACTTACAAGGGAACCACCTATTATATCAACAACTCCGGTAACGAAAACCTGACTTGGGAAACTCTGGAGAGCTTGAACGTAGCTCTCGACTTCAGACTCTGGAACAAACTGGAGGCTAAGGTTGAGTGGTACAGAAAGATGACAAAGGACATGCTCCTTGAAATTCCTTGGTCTTATTCAACTGGTTTCTCCGGCGGTTACGGTAACATCGGTAACATGAAGAACCAGGGTGTTGAGGCTACCATCACCTATGACTGGATCCGCAACGAGAACATGTTCCTGCAGACTAGCTTGAACGTTTCTTACAACAAGGACAAGATCACCAGCCTGTTCGACGGACGTGACGAATTCCAGCTTCCTGACTATGGCCTGAACTACAAGGTAGGACATTCAGCAGGTGAACTTTGGTATGTAAAGAGTGCAGGTATCGACCCTGCAACCGGTCGCCCTCTGTGGTATGACAAGGATGGCAACATCACTGACGTTTACTCAGACGACAACCGCGTTCTCCTTGGCAAGTCTAGATATGCTCCTTGGTCAGCTGGTCTCCAGATTGACTTCACCTACAAGAACTTCGCCCTCCAGGCACAGTTCTCAGGCATCTTCGGAAAATATCTGATCAACAACGACCGTTACTTCTACACCAACTCCAACTTTGCAGACAACCGTCTTGCAAGCGAGTTGCTTACAGAAATGTGGACAACCCCTGGCCAGAAGGCCAAGTATCCTAACCCTTTGTATGTGGTTAACGATGAGTGCTTCGACTCAAGACTGGTTGAGAATGCTTCATTCGTAAGACTTAAGGGTGTTACCCTTTCTTACTCTCTCGGCAAGAATGCCCTCAATAAGCTGGGTGGCGTGCTTACAGGTGTAAGATTCTTCGTAACAGGACGTAACCTTCTTACTTGGACCAAGTACTCCGGTTGGGATCCTGAGCAGAACATCAACCTCCAGCTCGCTGTTTATCCTAACAGTAAGCAGTATGCAGCAGGTGTTGAGTTAACCTTCTAAAATCGTATAGAATATGAAAAAGATTATATTTTCACTTGCAGTTTTGGCTCTCCTGGTTACAAGTTGCAACCTTGACGAGCAGCCTCAGGGAGTTATTCCTAAGGCCGGTGCTATTCAAACAGTAGAAGATGCAGAAGGCTGGGCTAACGAAGAGTATATTTATCTGAGAGCTTACACAGCTGGTTCATACATCTACACCACTGAAATTGCATCAGACTTCTTCAACCCTTCTATCGACTACGGTAACCGTGAAGGTTCCGAGTACAGATGGGACTGGAATTCAGGTTCTCCTTTTGTTGATATCTGGGCTGGCGGCTACAGCGCAATCAACCATGCTTGCTTCCTTATCGAGGAAATCGAGAATATGGACAAGAGCGGATTTGACGCCAGCGAGCTCAAGCGCCTTGACAAAGTTCTCGGCGTAGCTTACTTTACAAAGGCTTACTTCGGACTCAAGCTCCTTGAATACTATGCACCTATTTACAATGCATCAAACAAGGACAAGTACGGCATTATGCTGGTTGACCTTCACAGACCTTCTGGCGACATCACTTCTTATCCTGGCAGAAGCACAGTTGAGGAGTCTTATCAGTGGGTTGTCACCAACATCAACAAGTCTGAAACCCTTATGGGAGGCTTCCCTGGAGAGGTTGCTGCTGACGAGCTTACAATAGATATCGTTCGCGCTTTCCAGGCAAGACTCGCCCTGTACATGGGCCAGTGGGATCTGGCTATTTCCAAATCAACCTCTTTGGTTGACGGCGGCAAATATCCTCTCTGCACAGACCAGACTGAGATGACAGATCTGTGGAAGAACGACTCTGGAAAGGAGTGCATCATGCAGCTTTGGGCAGACGCTTCAGCTAACTCAAAACCTAGCTCAAACGACCCTAGCTACGTAGGCTACACACCTTCTAACGACACTTACCGTCCTGACTGGATTCCTAACAAGTGGGTTGCCAAGTCTCTCTATTCTACTACTGACCTCAGGTTCAAGACTTGGATCATGACCGGCATCAAGGTTACCGTTTCTATCGGTACCGCTTCCGGAATGACCCTGTTCAACAAGTTCCCTGGAAACACCGCTCTCGGAGCTGAGACCGCTCACCTTAACAAGATTAAGCCTTTCCGTATCGCTGAGCAGTATCTGATTGCTGCTGAGGCATTCGCAAAGAAGGGTGGTGCAGACGCAGTTGCTTGCCAGTATCTTGACAAGCTGGGTGAGAAGAGAGATCCTTCTTATCACGCTTTAACTGCTACCGGAGATGCTCTTATGGAGTACATCAAGGAGGAGAGAGTAAGAGAGCTCATCGGCGAAGGCTTCAGATGGTTCGACCTCAAGAGATGGGGCGCAGGAATGGCCGCAAGACCTGATCCACAGCTCGCAGCTCTGATTCACACAGGAGGTTCAAACGGTCCTGCCCTCAATCTTGCAGTTTCTGCATCAGACCACAAGTGGGTAGCCCCTATTCCTGTAGACGAGCTTGCTGCCAACCCTCAGATCAGAGACCAGCAGAACCCAGGTTATTAATAGATTGTTAATTGTTTAAAAAAGATGAACATGAAACTTATTAAATACGGATTCGGATTATTGCTTTCTGTATTGATCGTAACATCTTGCGCATCTAAGTGGCCTGAGTATAAGGTTGTAAACGAAGATGTTTCCTTTGCAATGGAAGGAGCTGGCTTCGGAATGGACGAGGCTGAAACTCCAGTTGTTGTAAAGATACAGAGAGGTGTTGCCAACGAGGCTCTGGAAGTTCCAATCACCCTCACTGACGAGCACGGTGTTTACACAGTAACTCCTTCAAAGGTTAGCTTCGCTGCCGGTGAGTTCGAGAAGACTGTAACCGTAAACTACGATTATTCAAAGCTTGAACCAGGTGTTGAGTATATCTTCGTTCTCAGCTTCAACGATGCCCTTGCAGGACATGGCTGCTTCAGCTCATACGAAGGCAACGGCAAGATGCTGCTTCAGTATGAAGACTACCAGACTGGCTGGTACTCTGGCCGCTGGGAGGTTAACACAGCCATTATGGCATTCCAGTGGGTTGACGGACCTTTCATCGATGACCTTGATGATGACACCTGGACTCTCCAGAGAGCAAAGGGAACCACCGCTTACTACAAGATGGTTCTGTATGACGAGAACATGTTCTTCGAGTTCAAGAACCCTGGTGACGGAACTCTCGTATTCGACAAGTATCCTGGATACAACGACTTCGTAGAGAAGTACTCAGGAGGCAGGGCAGATATGAGCTTCACTCACAAGGGCAATGCATACGTATTCCAGCAGAGACCTGCAAATTGCGAAATCTACTGCTCTAGCGAGGATCTGACTAGTGGAGACTGCGTTGAACTTGAAGGATGGGTATCAAAGAACGGCACATGGTTCGGCGGCGGATACAACACCTACGCAGACTATGACATTCTTTAATGCTTCATTCTAAAGTCAAAGTTAGGCTGGCCTTAGGGTCAGCCTTTCTTTTTGCCCTGTCTTCCGAGGTTTTTGCATTAGGCATTATTATTGCTATATTTGTATATTGTATCAACTGGATTGTAACATACAAAACGATATGACAATGAGAACAACACTCAGAAGACCTAGACTGACAGCCCTTTTGGCGGCACTCAGTATTATCTCCCTGATCACTGTTTCATGCGGCGGTGGCGGCGGAAAAGGCGAAAAGCCGGGCCCAACCCCTACTACGGAAACTCTCAGCGCCAGCCCAACCACTCTCACCCTGGCAGGCGGAGCATCAGGAACAATCAGCGTGAGTTCGAATGTAGCATGGACAGTAAGCGCACCTAGCGGATATACCGCAAGCCCTACAAGCGGAAGCAACAACGGAACCATTACCGTAACAGCATCTGCAACGGCAGCAGGCGGAACACTGACAATCAAGGGAAAGACCAAGTCTGTAAGCGTTACCCTGTCAGCCCCTTCAACTGCAGCCATTACTCTGGATCCGGAAGCTGTTACCATTCCAGCCGCTGCAGGAAACGCCACTTTCAAGGTTAACTGCACCGGAAGCTGGAGCATCACCCTTCCTAGCCCTAAACCGGCATGGCTGTCTAACGTAACTCCTTCAAGCGGCACAGGCAACGCTACCGTTACCATCGTTACCGGCAACTATACAGAAAAGACAAAGGGTCAGACATTCCTTACCGTTAAGAGCGGAACCAATAGCAAATATCTGACAATCACCAAGGAAGCCGCTCCTAACACACCTCCTACAAAGCCAACTGGCCTCAAGCCGACAGGTTCGAATGTAGAGACTATCACCACATTCTCATGGAACGCTTCTACAGACGGCAACAATGACAAGATCAAGTACACCGTTATGCTTTCCAAGGACAACTCCAACTGGACATCTTTCGAGCCTACCGAAAAGACATCGGTGATGAACAGCGAAGCTCTGGAAAAGAGTACCACCTATTATTACAAGGTTCTGGCTGATGACGGATACGAGGGAGGCAAGACAGAAAGCGACGTTGTCACCTTTACTACAGGCTCTACCAAGTCTTACTGGGCAGACGGAGAAGTAAAACTTTACGAGGTTAATTCCGATGGTTCTATTACTGAAGTTACTTCAACCACAAGACCATTCAAGCTCATCTATACCGGCGACGGCTATACTCAGGATCTGTTCAAATACGGCGGACAGTTTGACACCGAGGTAGACAAGGGTATCAAGGCTCTGTTCCAGATTGAACCTTACAAGTACTATTACTACTACTTTGCCATTTACAAGGTTGCCGCATACTCTAACGAGGCCGGAATGAGCACGGGCTCCACCGAGTGGGACAACGCCTCTACAAAGAAAGACACCAAGTTCAAGTGCTCCTGGGCCGGCGGCAACTCCACAGGCATCGGCTGCGACACCAGGATGGTTGAAACATACGCAGCAAAATGCTTTGGCGTTAATTATGACGGAGGCAATGAAATCAGAACCAAGCTCAGCTGGTCTCCTATCAGCGTCATCATCAACGCAGACCAGTATGCAGGAACCAACATCTGGTCTTCAGGAATGGGCGGAATGAAGATGGTTTCTATAGCCCAGACTCCTGCAAGACATCCTGCTTCCGGATCTTACGGCGGATTTGAATATACCCTCAGGCACGAGTATGGAGGACACGGAATCGGTCTTCTCGGCGACGAGTACGTTTACTACAACACCACCCCATATCCTCTGGACAACCAGTCTACTTTCCGTTATTGGCAGAGCATCGGCGCTTACGCCAACAGCTATCTTCCTCAGTGGGATAGCGCGAACAATGGATGGTATTCAGACTATGATCATTGCAATTTAAGTCTCACTCCTGTCGTTGAAGGCGCCAACTGGAAGACTTTCTCAGACAAGGTTGACATTTACGGAGCCTGCAAGATTAACCTTCACGCAGGAAGCGCAACCTACGGTGTGGGAATCTACCGTTCAGAGAACAGCAGCTGCATGATCAACAACATTCCTCACTTCAACACCTTCAGCCGCTGGAAAATTTACTGCCGCATCAAGATTACGGCCGGTGAAACCCCTGATGTTGAAGACTTCATTGCTCATGACTTTGACAAGACCAACAACTACGGTTCTGCAGCTCCTTCAACCAAGAGTGCAACTCCAGACTCCAGAAGGTGCGAGGGCCCTATCCTGATAGACCCTTACCACAAGAAACCGTACAAGATGAAGTAATCTTCAACGGAATGAAAAAAAAGAGATGGCCGATTGGCCATCTCTTTTTTTTGATTATTTAATTCGCTGAGAATTAAATAATACCCTGCTCCAGCATTGCGGTAGCAACCTTCATGAAGCCGGCGATGTTGGCACCCTTAACATAGTCGATATGACCATCTGGCTGAGTACCGTACTTAACGCACTGCTCGTGGATGCTCTGCATAATGAAGTGCAGCTTGTCGTCAACCTCCTTAGCTGACCAGCTGATGTGGCTTGCGTTCTGGGTCATTTCAAGACCTGAAGTAGCAACACCACCGGCGTTTACAGCCTTGCCAGGAGCGAAGAGGATGCCGTTGTTCTGGAAATAGTGGATAGCGCCAGGCTGGCAGCCCATGTTGGAAACTTCGCAGCAGCACCAGCAGCCGTTTGCCTGAAGCTCTTTTGCGTCGTCCTCAGAAAGCTCGTTCTGGAATGCGCAAGGCAGAGCGATGTCGCAAGGAATGCTCCAAGCCTTCTTTCCAGCAGTGAACTTAGCCTTCTCAGGGAACTTGGTAGCCATATCCTCTACCTTGTTGCGGTTAGAAGCGCGCATGTCAAGCATATAAGCGATCATCTCGTCTGTAATGCCGTCTGGAATCTCGCAGACTCCGTCAGGTCCGGAGATGGCAACAACCTTTGCGCCAAGCTCCTTAGCCTTTGTAGCGGCACCCCAAGCCACGTTGCCGAAGCCGGAGAGAGCTACCTTCTTGCCTACGATGTCCTTGCCGGCAGTCTGGAGAAGATGCTGAGTGAAATACAGGGCGCCGAAACCGGTAGCCTCAGGACGAAGGATTGAACCTCCCCAAGTTGCTCCCTTTCCGGTGAGAACTCCTGTGTTGTACTCTCTAGCAAGCTTCTTGTACATTCCGTAGAGGAAACCGATTTCTCGGCCGCCTACTCCTACGTCACCTGCAGGAATATCCTGGTCAGGACCGATGCACTGCCAAAGTTCAGTCATGAATGCCTGGCAGAAGCGCATGATTTCATCATTTGACTTTCCAACTGGATCGAAGTCAGAACCACCCTTTGCGCCACCCATAGGAAGAGTAGTCAAAGCGTTTTTGAAAGTCTGCTCGAAACCGAGGAACTTCAACATTGAAGGAACCACTGCCTTGTGGAAACGGAGACCTCCCTTGTAAGGGCCGATAGCGCTGTTGAACTGGATACGATAACCGAGGTTAGTCTGAACTTCTCCCTTGTCGTCTACCCAAGTTACACGGAATGTGAAGATACGGTCTGGCTCGACCATTCTCTCAACGATTTTTGCCTTTTCAAATTCAGGATGCTGGTTATAAACCTCCTCGATAGACTCGAGAACTTCCTGAACGGCCTGAAGGTACTCATTTTCACCAGGATGCTTTGCAGCCAGGTTAGCCATTATTTCAGCTGTTTTCATATAAGTATGAATGTTTTAAATTGGTTTGTTTATAGTGTGAATGTTAATTTCTATTCTACTGTCCAGGTAGCTCCGCTGTGAAGCAGCTCGTCCATGCTGTGGATCTTGGCCTTGGCCTTTACTTCGTCCAGCTGCTCATAGATGCTGTCGTCGTAGGTCTTGTCAGCCACATCGCGGATGACACCCAGTGCCACAGGGAAGTCAGGACCCTTCATGTCAACCAGCATAGAGTGGATACCGAAGTTGTCTTCCTTGGAGTTGTGAACCAGAAGGTCTTTCTCGGTGATTCCGTTTTCTCCGATCTTGACCACCTTGAGCTTCAGGCCGTCCAGGATAATTCCCTTGTCACGGTCCTTGCCGAAGATCATAGGCTCGCCGTCGCGGAGGATGATGGTTCTGTCAGCTCTTACGGCGCGGTCTGAAATGTCTGCGTGAGTTCCGTTGTTGTAGATCATGCAGTTCACCAGCATCTCCATAACGGAGGTTCCGTCATGCATTGCAGCCCTTACCATAATCTCCTGGTTGAGAGCCAGTTCACTGTCAAGGCTTCTGGCAAAGAAAGTTCCCCTTGCGCCGAGAACAAGTTCACCCGGAGTGAATGGATACTCGATTGTTCCGTAAGGCGAAGTTTTGGTAACGGTGCCGAAACGGGATGTAGGAGAATACTGGCCCTTTGTCAGACCGTAAATCCTGTTGTTGAACAGTATGATGTTAACGTCTATATTACGTCTGATCTCGTGGATGAAATGGTTTCCGCCGATAGCCAGGGCGTCTCCGTCTCCTGTCATCTGCCAAACGGAAAGCTTAGGGTTTGCCACCTTCATTCCGGTAGCCAGGGCGCCTGCCCTGCCGTGGATTCCGTGGAAGCCGTAAGTGTTCATGTAGTAAGGAAAACGGCTGGAACAGCCAATACCGGAAACAAATACAAACTGCTCTCTGGTATATCCCCTCTTCTCGCAGATCTCAGGCATTGCCCTGAGGACGGCTGCAAGAATGGCGTGGTCTCCGCAACCCGGGCACCACTTCACTATCTGATCGCTTTTGAAATCTTGCTGTGTATATTTCATAATTTTTCCTCCGCCGATTAAAGTGCCTTTACTGCGTCCACAATCTCGTGAACCATGAATGGCTGACCCTGTACTTTATTGAGCTGCAGATACTTGAACTGAGGAAGCTTAGCCCTCAGATAGTCTGCAAACTGTCCGCTATTGAGCTCGCATACGAGAATCTTCTTGTAATGGCTGAAGACCTCAGCGGTGTTCTTAGGCAGCGGGTTGATATAGTCAAACTGGGCAAAGCCCACGCTCTTTCCTTCTTCAAGAAGCTGTGATGCGGCAGTGTAAAGATGGCCGTAAGTTCCGCCCCATCCTACCAGCAGCACGTCTGCTTCCTTCTCTCCGTAAACCTCAAGTTCAGGAATGCAGTCTGCAACCTTTGCCAGCTTTGCGGCGCGGTTTGCCACCATCATCTCGTGAACCTCAGGATCTGAAGAAACGGCACCGGCCGGATTCTTCTCCAGACCTCCTACCCTATGCTCCAGACCAGGAGTTCCAGGGATGGCCCACTTTCTGACGAAAGTCTCAGGGTCTCTCTCGAACGGCTTGAACTTGCCTTCGCACTGGCTGACAATCGGAGGGTTGATGGCAGGATAATCGGCCATTGAAGGAATCTTCCAAGGCTCGCTTCCGTTGCCCAGATAACCCTCTGACAGGAAGACTACAGGCATCATGTGCTCCATAGCATATTTTGCTGCGTAGAACGCTGCCCTGAAGCAGTCTGAAGGAGTGCGGGCTGCCATAACCATTACAGGGCACTCGCCGTTTCTTCCGTAAAGAGCCTGTCCGAGGTCTGTCTGCTCGGTCTTTGTAGGAATACCGGTGGAAGGGCCGCTTCTCTGGACGTCAACCACAACCAGTGGAAGTTCGGCGATGCATGCCAGGCCCAGAGCCTCGCTCTTGAGCGACAATCCAGGGCCGGAAGTAGTAGTAACCGCCATGTTGCCGGCGTATGCGGCACCGATGGAAGTGCAGATTCCGGAGATCTCGTCTTCGCACTGCATTGTCTTCACGCCCAGATTCTTGTGGATTGCAAGTTCCTCCAGGATAGCTGTTGCCGGAGTGATAGGATATGAGCCTACGAACATAGGCCTTCCGCTCTTCTCGGAAGCGGCAATCAGACCCCATGCAGTGGCCTGGTTTCCGTTTATGCTGCGGTAAACTCCCTTCTCGAGCTTTGCCGGCTCAACGGTATAAGTGTTTCCTATAGCGTGAGTGTTGTGAGCGTAGTTGTAGCCATCGTTGAGAACCTTGATATTAGGTTCAATAAGATCCGGCTTCTTTGCGAACTTCTTCCTCAGGTACTCCTCGGTGAAATGCAGCGGACGGTTAAACATGAAATAGCACATTCCCAAGGTGAAGATGTTCTTGCACCTTACAATGGACTTCATATCCATTCCGCTGTCCTTCAAACTCTCCTTTGTCAGAGAAGTTATAGGAGCCCAGATAATGTTATAGTCCTGAAGATTAAGTTCCTGTACTGGATCCAGAGTCTTGAAGCCGGCCTTTTCCAGACCTTGCTCGTCAAATGAATCCTGATCCAGAATTATGCTTCCGCCAGGCTTTGCAAACTTGGCGTTGGCCATAAGTGCAGCCGGGTTCATGGACACGAGAACATCTGCAAGATCTCCCGGAGTCTTGACATTGCTCTGGCCTATATGCACTTGAAAACCGGACACACCTGATACGGTGCCCTGAGGGGCTCTGATTTCAGCTGGATAATCCGGGAATGTAGATATCTCATTGCCGTACAGTGCAGAAGCGTCTGCAAACAAAGTACCTGTGAGCTGCATTCCATCGCCGGAGTCGCCGGTGAAACGGATTACCACATCTTTTACGTCAACCACTTTACGTTCCATAATAAACGATTCGCGTATAGAAATACTTTCAATTAATCACTAAAATATTTTCAAATATAGACAATCTTTCAACCTTAAACAATAAAATCGAGATAAATTTTAAAAAATAAAGCGCAGCCTGTAAACAAGCCGCGCTCTAAAGCAATCAGTCCAAAAAACTACTGAATTTGGGTAGGTTGTGTTTTGCTAGCAGGAATGCCCAGTTCTGCCTTTACAAGAGGAAGCAGGTTAACTGTATTTGCCTCATCGATGTAGATGATGGCGCCGGTTGCCAGGTCAAACACGTAAGCCAGACCCTGAGCCTTGGCCACTTTGTCAATAGCGTCCTGAGCCTTCTTCATTACCGGAGTAAGGAGGGTTTCCTGACGGGAGCTGAAGTCCTGCTCTGCCTGAGACTGGAACTGGTTCATACGCTGGATGATGCTGTTGATCTCATCTTCCTTGGTCTTCTTTATAGACTCGTTCCAGGTAGAAACTTTCTCATTGTACTCCTTTATCTTTGCATCATAGTCTGCCTTCATGGAATTCAGAGTCTCCTGAAGTTCCTTTCCGAAAGCCTGAAGCTTGGTGAAAGCCTCATCTCTTTCCGGCATGAGGGCAACTATTTCCTGTGAATTGATGTGGCCGAATTTCTGTGCGCTGGCCTTGGTTGGCATAAAGGCTGCAACTGCAATTACAGAAGCAACCAGCAACTTGATTGTCTTTTTCATATTATTAACTTTTACAAATTTGAATTATCTATTTAACTGTAGGATAAACGCTTATCACCTGGCTTGAAAGGTCTGCGGCAGATGCGGCATAGACAACTCCTCCTGAGGTTGCAATGTCTATGATAAGCATATATCCACCTTTCTCGGCCACTATGTCAATAGCTTTCTGAACCTTCTCCTTGATAGGATCTACAAGCTCCTGGCTCTTCTTCTGCATCAGCCCGTCCTGTCCGAAATAAGACTGCTGCTTTTGCTTTGCGGCCTTTTCCTTGTTGATTATCTCTTCTTCCTTAGCTTGCCTCTGCGATGCGCTCATAGAGGCTTTCTGTTTCTGATATGTGTTGTAAAGTTTCTCAATCTCAGCGAAATCCTTCTTGACAGCCTCCTGATACTGGTTGCCCAGGGCCTGAAGCTTGTCAGTTGCCACCTTGTATTCAGGAATGGCGTTAAGGATTGTTTCGGTATTGACGTAACCGCACTTTTGCGGAACATTCTGAGCCGATGCCTGAAGGCATACAAGCAATGAAGCTACTGCCAAAACAAATAATCTTTTCATAACATTTCCTCCTGTTTTTAGAAACTGTTTTAGTGAATCTGCAATGCGTTATTCAAATACCTTGCCGCTTTTAGAATTGCTGTCCGATCACGAAGTGGAACTGGCTTCCTCCCTTCTTCTTTCCTTCGTTAGGAACAGGGTCGAATCCGTAGCCCCAGTCGATACCCATAAGGCCTACCATCGGGAGCATGATTCTCACGCCCACTCCGGCGCTTCGCTTGATTTCAAACGGATTGAAGCCTCCAATCTCGCTCCAGCAGTTTCCTCCCTCCAGGAACGCCAGCGCGAAAATGGTGCTGGAAGGCTGGAGGATGAGCGGGTATCTGAGCTCCAGGGTGAACTTGTCGTAAACATGGCCTACGTATGCGCCGTTCTCAATAGGAGTCAGAGAGTAGTTAGGATAACCCCTGAGGGCGATAATGTCGGAACCGTAAGTATTGTAGCCGCTCATTCCGTCTCCTCCAACTTCAAATCCCTCGAATGGGGAGTAGCCCAGAGACTTCTTGTAGTAGCCCAGATATCCCCAGTTGGCTGCTGCCCTGAATACCAGGTTCTTGACAATCTGCATATAGATGTCGCTCTTGAACTGCCACTTGTGGTACTCAATCCACTTGTATTTCTCTGTGGCGTCCATGTGCTTGTAGTCGCGATGGCCCCTCATCAGAGAATAAGGAGGAGTGAGCTGGAGGGTGAAGGAGAAGTCTGAACCGCCTCTAGGGAATATCGGCTGGTCTGTGGAGTTTCTCTCCAGACCTACTGTATAGCTGAAGTTGTGGCTCTTTCCCGTATCGAACATGAAGTTGTAGTACCACTTCTGGAGCTTGTAAGTCTGCCAGCTCAAGGCGTGGAACAGAACAAAGTAGTTGTCCGGCCAGGAAAGTCTTGAACCCAGGCTTGCGCTAACTCCGTAAACCTCCATGTACTGGTCTGAATGCCTGTAGAAATATGTGGAGTTGGTCTGCCTTGTGAAATAGGTGGAAACGCTGAGGCTCACAGGCTTGTTGCCCAGAAGCCAAGGCTCTGCGAAGCTGGCGCTCAAGGCAGTATAGTATGTGCCGCTGGTCTGGAACCTTATTGAAAGATTCTGTCCGTCTCCAAGAGGAACCGGCCTCCAGGCCTTCTTCTTGAACACCCTCTTGATGGCGAAGTTGTTGAAGCTCAGTCCGAGAGTTCCCACGAACGTGTTGCCGCCCCATCCGCCGGACAGCTCAACGTGGCTGTCTGGCTTTTCTTCCAGGTTGTAGGCAATGTCCACGGTATTCTTGTTAGGGTCAGGAACAACGCTGTAGCCTGTTCCTGTCTGGAACACCTCAGGATTGAAATGGCCGATTGAAGAAAGCTCTCTGACAGATCTTTCAAAGTCGGTCTGAGAATACAGGTAGCCCGGCTTGGTGAACAAGGCCCTTCTGGCAATCTTCTCTGCGGTTATGTTGTTTCCGTTGATTATGATCTTGTTGAATGTGGCAGGCTTGCCCTCGTACATCCTCATTTCCACATCTACGGAGTCGTTCTGGATAGATTTCTCAACCGGCATCACGTTGAAGAAAAGGTATCCGTTGTCGGTATACATTTTCTTTACGTCGGGCTCCATCTGCTTAGGGTCTCCGTTCAGCCTCTTGTCCATAGTCACCAGGTCATAGATGTCTCCCTTCTTGATCCTGAGCACCTGGTTCAGCTGGTCTGCGGAATAAATGCTGTTTCCGGTCCAGGTTATGTCTCTGAAATAATACCTGTCGCCCTCTTCAAGGTCAAAATCTATGGCGAGACGGTCGTCAGAGATGTAATACATTGTGTCTTTGAGGATTCGGGCATCGCGATAACCCTGCTCGTTAAAGGCGGCTATCAGGTTGTTCTTGTCCTCGGCATATTCCTTCTGCTTGAATTTCTTGGAACGGAAGAAGTTCATCAGCCTGGTGTCGCGAGTATGCTTCATGCTCTTGACAAGCTTGCGCTCGGTCAGGTTCTGGTTGCCTTTGAATGTGATTCTCCCGATTTTGACCCTCGGGCCTCTGTTGATGTCGAAAGTGACTCTGACCGCGTTCTTTACTACAGGATCCTCTTCCTGCAGCACTTTAACCTCGCACTTGAGGAATCCTTTCTCCGCGAAATACTTTTTGATAATGTTGGTGGAAGACTCGAGCACATAATCTGAAAGCTCGGAACCTCTCTTGAGCTTCAGCCTTTCTGTCAGGTCTGACTTCTGGCCGCTGCGGATTCCATTGAAAGACCATCTGGAAACCCTAGGCCTCTCTGAAAGGTGAAGACCCAGCCAGACAGTATCTCTGTTCTGTGAAAGGGAATCGATGTAGAAGCCTGCATCGGAAAAATATCTCTGGGCCCAGACTCTTTTCAGAATGTCAGAAAGCTCAATGCTCGGGATTGTTATCTTGTCTCCCTTTGCGAGTCCGGTGACAGAAAGAATCTGCTCTTCGCTCAAGTACTTGATACCGGACACCTTGACTCCGCCGATAATGTATGTCCTTGGACTGGTGTAGTCTACGTTCTGTGCCATAGCGGCAAGCGGAAGAACAGTCAAGGCACAGGCGGCCAAAAGCTTAAATATTCTCATCAACAAAAAATTTTCTTTTACAGTTTGCCGAATCTCCTTTCTCTTTTCGAATAGGCCTCCAGCGCACAGCGGAATTCAGGTTTGCGAAAATCAGGCCAAAGAATATCGGTAAAATAAAACTCTGTATAGGCTGTCTGCCACAGCATGTAATTGCTTATGCGCTCCTCTCCGCTGGTGCGTATAAGAAGATCCGGATCAGGAATGCCTGAGGTTGCAAGGTAACTGTCCATATCCTCCCAGCTCATCTGCCTTCCCGGATTCTCCTGGGCGAAGCGGTTTGCAGCCTGCACGATATCCCATTTGCCACTGTAGTTGAGCATCAGCACCAATGTGGTTCCGTCACTGGCTGCAGTGGCTTCCGTGACATCGCGGATAGCTATGCGCAGATATTCAGGAAGCTGCTCCACGTTCCCCGCAACCATGAACCTGACGTGGTTCTCCAGCATGTAAGGAGTTTCTTTGTTTATGTATTCGAGAAGAAGACTCCAAAGACCCTGGATTTCCTGCTCAGGACGGCCCCAGTTTTCAGTGGAAAAGGCGAAAAGGCTCAAGTACTTGATCTTCAGCTCTACAGCCAGTTCAAGACAAGCCCTGACGCTCTCGGCCCCTTCTTTATGCCCCACGAGCCTTTCATGCCCGCGGGACTTTGCCCAGCGGCCGTTTCCGTCCATGATTATGGTCACGTGCTGCGGTATTTTCGGATTTGCTTCCATAAAAAAGTCTATAGACGGCAAATATAACAATTTTTAGGCATTTCTCCAATCTGCGCCCCAATAGAGCTTGCGGCTTAGGGCCTGCATGAAATCATTGTCTGAGCTTACCAGCTCAAGGCTTGCAGGAGAGCTGGTGAACTTGGCGCACGCCCCGTCCGGGAAAGAGAAAGTCCTGTTGTCCGCTGCCAGAACAGCGTCTTTGTATCTGGTGGTGAAGCTCACTTCAATAGTGGCAGTGTCTGAAACCACCAGCGGCCTGATATTCAGGTTGTGCGGAGCTACCGGCACAATTATCAGCACTCTGCAGCCCGGCATCACTATCGGCCCGCCGGCACTCATCGAATAAGCGGTGGAGCCCGTAGCGGAAGCTACCAGCACCCCGTCTGCCATATATCGTGGAATAGGAGCTCCGTCAACCTTGATTTCAAGCTCCAGCACGGCCGGGCCCTTCCTCTGGATGGAAAACTCGTTCAGGGCGTAAGGGTAGAAATCCTCCGGCATGCCCTCGTATTCCATTTTCAGAAGAGGTCGCCTCTCTGTCTTGAACTCCCCTCTCAAAAGAGCCGAGATGCTTTCTATCTTGGATGTGGTCAAGAAACCCAGACGGCCGAAGTTGATGCCTGCAACCGGTATCTTCTTGTCTCTTACCAGAGGCACGCTGCTCAGGAAAGTTCCGTCTCCGCCCAGCGTCAGGAACAGTCCGGTATCTTCTGGCAAGTCCGAAGAGCCGCTGAAGAAAGAAGCTCCCTTAATGTCCAGAGAAGGAGATATCTGTTTCAGATAATTGAAGAACGGAGCGTAAACTACCGGCTGCACGGAATTGTCTTTTCCTATAAGCTCCAGCAGCTCAGAAAGTCTGGGCCAGCTGTTCTTGTCTATGGTTCTGCCGAATATAGCAACTTTCATATTTTGCCAATTTTTCGCAAGTTAGTTATATTTTCATAAATTTGTAATCTATGGAAACAAGACTTAGTGTAAATATAAACAAGATTGCCACCCTCAGAAATGCCAGAGGAGGCAATATGCCGGATGTGGTGAAATGCGCTCTCGACTGCGAAAGATTCGGGGCTCAGGGCATTACCGTGCACCCCAGGCCGGACGAAAGACATATAAGAAGACAGGACGTGCTGGATCTCAAGCCCCTGCTGACCACGGAATTCAACATCGAGGGCAATCCTAAGGAACCATTCAACCAGCTGGTTCTAAGCGTGCTCCCCGCTCAGGTGACTTTGGTCCCCGATGCCGAGAACGCCATTACCTCAAACGCCGGATGGGATACTGTAACCCACAAGGAGTATCTGAAGAAAGTCTGCAAGATGTTCAAGGAGGCCGGAATCAGAGTGTCCATCTTCGTTGACCCTGTGGAGGAAATGATCAAAAACGCCGCCGACTGTGGATGCGACCGCGTGGAACTTTACACGGAAGCCTATGCCAAGAACTATCACTCAAACCGCGAGCAGGCCATCGAGCCTTACTACAAGGCTGCCGTGGCTGCCGGGCAGTGCGGACTGGGACTCAACGCCGGCCACGACCTGAACCTGGATAACCTGAGGTATTTCGCCCAGACCATCCCGGGACTCCTGGAGGTCTCTATCGGCCACGCGCTGATTTGCGACGCTCTGTACCTGGGACTTGAGAACACCATCCGCGCCTATCGCAGAGAACTCCGGTAGATTTGCATATTTTATGTATATTTGCGGGTTGTTGTAAAGAATTTTTAAAACGTAACATATTTCAATGATGAAACAGATCAGACTATTCCTTTGCGCTGCATTGGCTTTTGCTTTTGCATCCTGCAGCCAGAACCAGAACACCAACACTTCAGACGGCGAGAAGACAGCTCCAGAAGCGGGCAGCATAGTATATCTCCAGCTGGACTCCGTAGTAAACAACTACGATATGTTCAACGACCTGAAGAGCAAGCTTGAAGAGAAGGTGCAGAAGATCCAGAACGAGCTTCAGGCAAAGACCAGGGATTTCCGGAACGCGGCAAACGATTTCACCAACAAGATAAACAAGGGCCTTCTCACCCAGGCAGAAGCCCAGGAGAGAAACCAGGTGCTTACCAACCGTCAGGCAGAACTCGAGAACCTCAGCGCACAGAAAGAGGCTGAGATTCAGGAGGAGCAGGCAGTTATGTTCAACAAGGTGATGGACGCCATCCAGACATACGTGGCTAAGTATAACCAGGAGAAAAAATTCGCCCTCATACTCACCACCACAGACGCTTCCACAACCGTTCTTTGCGGCGACCCTAACCTCGACATCACAGCTGAGATTATCGAAGGCCTCAACAACGAGTACGTCTCTGACAAGAAAAACGCATCTGCCTCTGAGGAAAAAGCAGAGGAGAAGCCTGCCGAGGCAGAAAAGGCTGAAAAGGCAAAATAGCCGATGAGGATAGCAATTCTCTCGTGTTTTTACCCGTACAGGGGAGGGATATCGCAGTTCAACACCTATCTGTTGGAGGAACTTTCCAAAAAGCACACAGTCAAGGCGTTCAACTTCAAAAGGCAATATCCGGGCATCCTCTTTCCAGGCAAGACACAGAAAGTTGCATCCGACGACACGGCCCGCTCCGTAGAAAGCGTTTCTCTGCTGGATACGGCAAATCCGCTGACTTACGGCAAGACGGCAAAGGCCATCGCCGAGTTTGAACCGGACGTGCTTCTGACAAGATACTGGATGAGCTATTTCGCCCCGTCACTGGGAAGCGTGACATCCAAAGTGAGAAGAAGGCTTGAAAAGAAAGGAAAGAAAGACTTCAAGGCCGTAGCCATAGCAGACAACATAATACCTCACGAAAAACATTTCTTCGACATCCCGCTCGCCCGCAGATTCGCCAGAAGGCAGAGCGGGATTGTTACGCTCAGCCATGCCGTTGAGCAGCAGCTTCACCAGATCTGCCCGAAAGCCAAAAGCGTTACCATACCACATCCTCTATACTCAAATTTCGGAGAAAAGATAGACACCCTTCAGGCCAGAAAGCTGATCGGGATGAAAGGCACAGACCAAGAGATAATGAGCAGGAAAGTGCTGCTTTTCTTCGGCCTGATAAGAGAGTACAAGGGCCTGGACCTGCTGCTGGAGGCAATGCCTTATCTTGACAGATCCTACACTCTTGTTGTGGCCGGGGAATGCTACGGCAGCTTTGACAAATACAGGAAGATTATTGAGTCAGAGCGGTTTGCCCCTTGCAAAGACAATCTCATTCTCATAGACAGGTACATTCCTGACAACGAGGTGAAAAACTATTTCAGCGCCGCCGACGTAAGCGTTCTGCCTTACAGGTCTGCAACCCAGAGCGGCATAAGCTCCATCTCCTGGAATTTTGACGTTCCGCTCATAACCACTCCCGTAGGAGGGCTGGTGGAGAGCGTGGGAGAGGCCGGAACCGGAATGCTCACGGAAAGCGTCAGCGCGGAATCGGTTGCAAAGGCAATCGAGAAATACTTTGCAGAAAACAAGAAAGAAGAGTATCTTTACAACATCTCCCTTCTTAAGCGGGAGCTGGGATGGGAAGCGTTTACCCAGAAGCTTGAAGACTTCATAAAAACCTTATAGACTTATGGATTCCATTGTAAAAACCAGTTTCGATTTCAAGAACCTTACCGGAACTTACACCGGCAAGGTAAGAGACGTTTACTTCATTCAGGACAAGTATATGGTTATGGTGGCTACAGACAGAATCTCCGCATTCGATGTTGTGCTGCCTCGTGGAATCCCTTATAAGGGACAGGTTCTCAATCAGATAGCCGCCAAGTTTTTGGACAGCACCACCGATATCGTCCGCAACTGGAAGATAGCGTGCCCGGACCCTATGGTAACCGTGGGCTACAAGTGCCAGCCTTTGCCTGTGGAGATGATTGTCAGGGGCTATCTTACCGGCAGCTCATGGAGAAGCTACAAGGCAGGTGCCAGGCAGATCTGCGGAGTGGACATTCCTGAAGGAATGCGGGAGCACCAGAAATTTGACCACCCCATTGTCACCCCTACCACCAAGGCTGAAATCGGCGGCCACGACCAGGACATTTCCAAGGAAGAGATTATAGCCAAGGGGCTTATCCCTGCTGATGTATACGAAAAGGTGGAGCAGGCAGCCCTCAAGCTCTTTGAAAGAGGAACTGAAATAGCCAGGGAGAGGGGCCTGATTCTTGTAGACACCAAGTACGAGTTCGGCCTGCTGGACGGCGAAGTCTGCCTGATGGACGAGATCCACACCCCTGATTCTTCCAGATATTTTTATCTCGACGGATATCAGGAAAGGTTCGATGACGGGCAGCCTCAGAAGCAGCTCTCCAAGGAATTCGTCAGGGAGTGGCTGATGGAAAACGGATTCCAGGGGCGTCCCGGAGAAAAAGTTCCGGAAATGACAGACAGCATAGTTTCAGGAATTTCAGACCGCTACATTGAGCTCTACGAAGCTGTTACCGGCGAGAAGTTCACTAAGCTTCCGTATGACGAAAACATCTTCGAGAGAATTGAAGAGAACATAAAGAACATGCTTGCAAGGCTTTAACATGGAAACCAATTTCAGACAAAGAATTTCACGCCTGTGCATCAGGCTGCTATTTGTTGCCGTAGTGGCAGCAGCCCCTACATACGCCCTTTCACAGGTGAAGATCACCATCTCAGACCAGATAGTCAGTGTCAAAGGGGAGAAGATGTACGTGCACAACGTAAAGAAAGGAGAGACTATCTACTCCATCTGCAAGGCCTACAACATCACTGCTGACGACCTTCAGAGGTACAATCCGGTAATCGCCTCGGGGCTGAAAGAAGGGCAGATTCTTTACATCCCGGTTTCCGGACTCCAGAACAGCGTGTCAGAGCCAGACAGCCCGCAGCCTCAAAACACCGAATATGATCCGGAGAGTTTCATCAACCACAAGGTAAGGTGGCTGGAGAACCTCGACGACATCGCCGAGAAATACGGGGTTGACAAGAAAGACATTATGGCTTTCAACAACATGAAGTCTGAAAGCCTGAGAAAGATAAAGAGGCTGAAGATTCCTGTCAAGAAGGCCGAGCCGCCTTACACCACGCAGCCTGTTGACTCTCTTTTCACCGACAATAATCCTCAGATTCAAACAGATACGCCGGACAATCCGGATATCCTTCCGGACGATACAGATTATCCTAAGGTTTATTCCATGCCGGATATAGACGCTTCCAAGGCAAGGACAATAGCGCTGCTTCTTCCAATGAACTCCAACGGAAAGGCCAACGCCAACTACATGGACTTCTACAGCGGAGCGCTTATGGCAATTGAGCAGATCAAAAGAGACGGTGGAAGCATCAAGCTAAATGTCCTGGACTATGGAGAAGATATATCTTCTGTTGCCTTCAGCGAAAAGATCAGCGAGGCCGACCTCATCATCGGCCCTATCAGATACCAGGCTCTCAAGGAGATAGTTCCGATGGCAAACTCGCTGAGAATACCAATAGTATCTCCTCTGGACGCCGCTGCAGACTCTCTGCTCGGAGAGTGCCCTTACCTGTTCCAGGCCGCCCTTTCCACCCAAAGGCAGGTTGAGGCTCTGGCCGACATGATTATTGACGAGGCTTCAAAGGCTCCGAACCCGAACATCATTATAGTTTACAGCACGTCTTCCGCCGATGCTTCAAAAGCCGAGATGCTAAAGCAGGTTCTGGAAGAAAAGGGAGCCAGCGTAACCGCTTCTGGAAGTTCAGGAGTGCTGAGTGCCGTTCGCAGAGACATGGACAATATAATTGTGGTGCAGACCTATACAGAAGGCCTCACTGCAGAAATTCTCCGCCAGATAGACATCAAGATGATTCCGCCGGAGAAGGTTACCTTGTTTGGAACTCCTAAGTGGAAGAATTTCGAGGCTCTGGACATGTCACTGTACTTCAAGTACAACACCAGAATCTGCATGCCGCACAACATAGACCTTAACCGCCAGGATGTAAGGCAGTTCATAAGGGCCTACAGGTCGCTGTACAACTGCGAGCCGAAAGCCTACGCCTTCAACGGCTACGACATAGTCTATTTCTTCTGCAAAGCTGTGCTGGGCGGAATGAGAGAATGCTCCGAAGAACCGGACAACACCATCGCATCTGACTACATGCAAAAAAATCTGCTGCAACTGGATATGCTGCAGCAGAAATTCAGGTTTGTCCGCAATCCGGAAGGAGGCTGGGTGAACACTGCGGCCACCAAGATTTACTTCAACCCGGATTACTCCATCACTCAAGAGCAGAACTAAAAGTCTCCTCTTTCAATATCCTTGAAATAGTTGACGGTACCAACCTTCAACTCTACGGTTGCAGCGTCGTCGCAGACGATGATGCCTTTCTTGTGCATCTGGAGAATGCTTACCGTCCACATCTGGCTGATGCCCTCTTCAACAGCGTGGCGAAGAGCCCTGGCCTTGTTGTGCCCGTTGACCAGAATCATCACTTCCTCAGCGTCCATAATAGTGCCTACGCCAACTGTCAAAGCGGTCTTAGGCACCAGGTTGATATCGTGGTTGAAGAACCTGGAGTTGGCTATAATGGTATCTGTAGTCAGATACTTGAGCCTGGTTCTTGAGGTCAGCGACGAGCCTGGCTCGTTGAAGGCTATGTGGCCGTCCGGCCCTATTCCTCCCATGAACAGGTTGATTCCGCCATAGGACTTGATCTTTTCCTCGTACCTCTGGCATTCGGCCAGCAGGTCTTTGGCGTTTCCGTCCAGGATGTTTATGTTCTCGGCCGGAATGTCTATGTGGCTGAAGAAGTTCTCTCTCATGAAAGTATGATAGCTTTCCGGATGGTTCTCAGGAATGCCCACATACTCGTCCATGTTGAAGGTAACCACGTTCTTGAAGGAAATCTTGCCCTCTTTGTAGAAATTCACCAGTTCCTTGTAGGTGCCTATAGGTGTTGAGCCTGTAGGAAGACCCAGCACGAAAGGACGCTCCGGTGACGGATTGAAGTCTGTAATTCTTTTTAGGATCAGCGATGCAGCCCATTTGGACATATCTGCATACGACTTCTGGATAATCAGTCTCATAATATAATAGTTTTAAAATATCATCTGTTTATTCCAAGCAGCACCTCTGCGTTTGCAACCGCTTGTGCCGTAGTTTTTTCTCCGCTCAAAAGGCGGGCTATCTCCATAACCCTGTCCTTTCCCTGGACTCTGCGCAAACGCACGGTATTCCGCCCGTCGGCAGTCTTGTCCTTGTAAACCAGAATATGCGCCACTCCCTTGCTTGCAACCTGAGGAAGATGGGTAATGGCTATCACCTGCATCTTCTGCCCCATTGCCACTATCTGACGGCCCATCTTGTCCGCCACGCTTCCCGAAACGCCCATGTCTATCTCGTCGAAGAACATTGTAGGCATCTTGACGCAGGAAGCCATAAGGCTCTTTATGCAAAGCATAATCCTGGACAATTCTCCTCCGCTGGCAACCTTGTTCAGCTCCACCATCTTCTCCTTGGGATTGGCGGAAAACAGTATTCTTGGGTTGTCAACCCCGTCGGGAGTAAAGTCCGAAGCCCTCTCCAGCTCCACAGAAATGCAGGCGGAAGGCATCTCCAGATTCCTTATGCTCTCCTGCAGGCTCTTCTGTATCCTGGAAGCGGCAGCCTCTCTCCTGGAAGTCAGGCTTGAGGACAGTTCCACCCTCTTTTGCCTGTGAGAGTCCAGCTCATTTTCCAGCTTGTTCTTTTCCCACACAAGGTCTTCCACATTCGTTTGGGAGGCTTTCAATTCATCTCTGAGGGCAATCAAAGAAGAAATGTCCTTGAGAGAAAACCTCCGCATCAGAGAATAGAGCACATCCAGCCTTTCCTCTATCTGCTGCTGCCTTCTCGGCGACGCCGAAATCCCTTCAGCAAAATCCTGAAGGTCAGAGGCTATGTCTTTGCATTCCACCCTGCAGCTCTCCAGCCTCGAAGCCAAAGGCTCCAATTTTGGAACCTCGGCGGAAAGTTTTTCCACATTCCTTAGAGCCTCTTTAATATTCCGAACCACGGAACCTTCTTCCCCATCCAGAACCGAAGCGGCCCCGAAGGCATTTTCCTTCAGCTGCCCGGCATTCTCCAGCTGCCTGAGCTCCTGTTCCAGATCCTCCAGCTCGCCTTCAGCCAAGGAGGCCTCTTCAAGGCGTCTTAGATCTTCAGACCTGGAGGAAGATTCATTCTGCGCCCTCTCTATCTGTTTGCCAAGGCTGAGGAGTTTCTCTTCCAGAACTTTGACAGCCTCGTATTCCGCTTTGTAACCCTCCAGCAGCTTCTGGTTTTTGCAGAAGCCGTCTATCATCTCCAGCTGAAACCTGCGGCTGGAAAGCATAAGGTTGCTGTGCTGGGAGTGTATATCCATAAGAGCGGAAGAAACCTCAGCCATCTGGAGAGCGGATACCGGTTCATCGTCTATAAAGAACCGGGAACGCATAGCCGGAGATATCACTCTCCGGAGTATCGTCTGCTCCCCGTCACGGTTGAAGATTGCCTCTACCACACAGTTTTTGCCCTCGTCGCGGAGGATGGAAGAATCTGCCTTTCCTCCGCTCAAAAGAGAAACGGCGCCAAGCAAGACAGACTTGCCGGCACCGGTCTCTCCTGTCATAATCACCAGACCATCAGGAAAATCGATGTCAAGACTCTCTATGAGAGCATAGTTCTGTATGGTTAGCCTTTCAAGCACTAAGATTCAATCTTGCGCCAGTAAATTTCTCCGTCCTGGAACTCTTTGATAGCAGTAAGAGTTGGCTTTGGAAGCCTCTCGTAATGGCGGGAAATCTCTATCTGCTCCCTGTTCTCATAAGTCTCCTCCAGAGTGTCAGCTACATTGCCCTGTGAGAATTCCTCAAGCTTCTCGCTCAGCTCCTTCTTCAAGGCAGCTGCTATCTGGTTGGCTCTCTTTGCAATAATCACAACAGACTCGTAAATGTTGCCTGTTGGCTCAGACAGCTTCACAACCTCTCTGGAAATGGTGTTGTCCGGTACTTTTGTAGATCTCTTTTCTTCCATATATTCTTTGCTTTTATTTCTTGTTGTCTTCCTTGTTCTTTTCTTTTTCTTCCTTGGCCTTAGCTTTGGCTTCTTCGTAAACCTTCATAGCCTCCGCCCTCTCCTTGCGGGCCTTGCGCCTTTCGTTCTGCTTCTGGTTTCCGGAGGTTTCCTCGTTCACCTTCCTGGCCACAGCGCTGCGGCTCTCGGCTTCCTTCACTGCCTTCTTGGCTTCCTTGATAGCCTTTCTGGTATTCTTGCGGTCTGCCCTGATGTTCTTTGAAGACCTAGGCATAACCGCGTCTTCCTTGGCAAGGGCAGCTGCTGCAGCCACCTGGGCTGAATCCAGCCCGCCTTTCAGGCCTACATACTTCTGGGCCCTTACAAACATCTGGTCCAGCTCTCTGCGCTCGCTAACGTTAGGATATTCGCCGATGAAGTTATAGTAATCGTCGATGAAAGTCATATACCTTTCCTTCTGCTTCTCCTTGATGCTGTTGAAAGCGTATTTATAGGAGGAAAGGGCTGTATAGTAAAGAATTTCCTCGCGATAGCGGTTGTCGGAATTGTCTCTGAGGACGGTCTTCAGGGCATAGTGAGAAGACTTGTAGTCTTTCATCGTGTAATAGAGCTTGGCTGCCTCGTATGACTTGCGGTCCAGCCTCTCTCCGAACTCGTCCAGCATGGCCTTGCACACTTCGTAATACTCGCTGCGAGGATTGTCATACATGAACTCGGCAATAGTGGCCATAGCTTTCTGGGTTGGAACCTGGTCCAGTTCCCATCTGTATGTTCCTTCGTACAGGCACTTGATTCTGAGGAACTTTGCCTCTTCGCTCATAGGGCTTCTCGGGAACACTTCCAGAAACTTGTTGAAGTTCTGCTCAGCGGTGATGTAGTCTCCGTAGCGGTAGTTGCTCATGGCGTTGTAGAACTGCACGCTGTCTTCCTTCTCCGTACCCTGGGAGAGAAACACCATGCTTTCGAAAAGCGCTGCTGCCTTGCGGAATTTTCCTTTTTCGTAATAAGACATGGCGCCCCTGAATCTTTCATCAAGATCCTGGGTGCGGAACAAAGACTCGTAATAACTCTTGCAGCCCGACATTGCAACAACTATCAGGAACAAAGCTGCTATAACACTTGTTTTTCTCATCATCTGTCTTTTATTGGCCCTGCAGATAGCGGTCTGCCTCAATGGCAGCCCTGCATCCAGAAGCAGCGGCCGTAATAGCCTGTTTATAATGCACATCCATAACATCTCCAGCGGCAAAAACGCCTTCGATGTTTGTCTTTGGAGAATCGGGTTCAGTAATTATGTAGCCCTCCTTGTCTGTCTTTACCCAAGGGGCGAAAACCTCTGAATTCGGGTGATGGCCAACTGCAAGAAAAACTCCGGATACGGGAACCGTCCTCAGCTCTCCGGTAAATTTGTCTTCAATCTTTATGCCATTTACGCCCTTGAGGTCTCCCACAACTTCCTTTGGAAGGCTGTTCCACAAGACTTCTATGTTATCCCTGGAAGCCACTTTCTCCTGCATAACCTTGGAAGCCCTCATCTGGTCTCTGCGGATTATCATGTAAACCTTGCGGCACATGCCGGAAAGGTACACGGCTTCTTCGCAGGCCGTATCCCCGCCGCCTATTACTGCCACGTCCTGCTTGCGGTAGAAAAAGCCGTCGCAGGTGGCGCAGGCGCTCACTCCGCTTCCCCTGAATTCCTGCTCGCCCGGTATGCCAAGATACTTGGCGCTGGCTCCGGTGGCAATAATCAGAGTGTCCGCCTCTACGGTAACCGAACCGTCTACAGTAACCTTGAACGGACGCGAAGAAAGGTCGCAGGAAGTGACTGTGCCGGTGCGGATTTCAGCCCCCACCCTTTCTGCCTGACGGCGCATGTTGTCCACCAGGACGGTGCCGTCTATGCCTTCAGGAAAGCCCGGGAAATTCTCCACTACGGTGGTTGTGGTCAGCTGTCCGCCAAGCTCCATGCCGGTAAACACCACAGGAGCCAGGTTGGCTCTTGCGGCATAGATTGCAGCAGTATAACCGGCGGGACCGCTTCCCGCTATCAGCACTTTTATCCTCTCCATGTTCTCCAAAAAATAAGTTAGCCTGCAAATTTAGTAAATCTGTCGCGAATATGAAACTCCAGCCTCTGGGCCCAGACCAAAATCAGAGACGCCGCCCATCTGGAAAGCAGGATTATCCACCACACCCCGCCAATGGCGACAAACAGAAGAAGATCTTCTATGTTGCTGTGAGATATGCAGATATGAGTGTTCAAAAGCTGAATGTCGCGGTCGCCTATGTGTCCGCACTCCTTTTCCTGGAACATCACCGCCGCCCCGTAAGCCAGGCCGAGGGTATTTGCAACAATCCACAGAAAAGACGAGTTTTCGCTCAGGCCGAAAAGTTTAAGCGGCCATTTGACCACGCTTGTCAGAAGCTTCATTACCCCGAATTCGTCCAGGATCTTCTGCAGAATGGAAAGCAGGAATATCAGCACCGTCATCTTCAGGCAGAGCTTCAGAAGCGAAACCGCCCACGGAACAAAGCTGTCAGCAAGGGTTATCTTCTCCTGGGCCACAGCTCCAACCTCTCCCTGCGCCTCCGCCGGAAGTATCTTGTTCAGCACAAAAGCCAGAACCAGTCCGGCAAGCGTCCTGACCAGCACTATCCTGAGTGCGGATGAACCGGTCTTTTTCTGCACGGCCGTTTCAACAATCATATTGTGGGAGCACATCACCAGAACGGCAAGGATGGTGACGCTTCTGGCGCTAAGGTTCAGCGATGCGCAGGCTGCTATCGCCGAGTAAACATTCACGAAATAGCCGCTAACGTATGCCAGAGAGGCTTCTCCCGGAAGCCCGATAAAACTCATCACGGGTTCCAGGCTGCGGCCCAGAACGGGCAGAACTCCCGTTAGCCTGAGAATGTATATGACAACAGAGACTATGGCGGTGATTTTCACCACCCACCACATAGTCTTCAGGGCCCCGGGAACGGCCTCTTTAACACAAGAGGAAAGCCGCCTGCCAAAGCTGGTGGCAGATGGCTTTCCCTGGGAATCTTCTTTCAAATGGAATCTGTTTAGTAGTTTTCTCCCTTAACCTCAAAGTAAGCCTGAGGATGCTTGCAGGCAGGGCACTCCTTAGGAGCGTTCTTGCCACGGAACACATATCCGCAGTTGCGGCACTTCCAAACCACAACCTCGTCTTTTTCAAACACCTTTCCGCTCTTGAGGTTCTTCAGCAGAGCACGGTATCTCTTCTCGTGAGCCTTCTCTGCCACGGCTATCTCCTTGAAGCACTTTGCAATCTCAGGGAAGCCCTCTTCCTTGGCGATCTTTGCGAATTCAGGATAAGCAATCTTCCACTCCTCAAGCTCTCCGTCAGCGGCAGCCTTCAGGTTGTCTGCGGTGGAGCCTATAACTCCTGCAGGGAAAGAAGCGGTGATCTCCACCATTCCGCCCTCCAGGAACTTGAAGAACTTCTTGGCGTGCTCCTTCTCGTTGTCTGCAGTTTCTGTGAAGAATGCGCTAATCTGCTCATAACCCTCTTTCTTTGCGGCGCTTGCAAAAAAAGTGTAACGGTTTCTGGCCTGGCTCTCGCCTGCAAAAGCGCAGAGCAGGTTCTTTTCGGTCTTGGTTCCTTTCAAACTTTTCATAACGTATCTTTTAATTGATTATTTCCCGCCAAGGCAAATTTAGGCATTTAATCTTTCCGCCCTACAATAATAATGATGAAAACCGCAGCAAACACCAGCAGCATTCCAATAAGCGAGTTGGACGTGAATGTTTCTCCGAAGAAAATCACTCCGCAAATCACCGCCACCAGAGGCTCCATGCAGCCCAGGATTGCGGTAATGGTGCTTCCGGCCATCTGGATGGCGTAAATCAAGGCAAAGTCGCTCACCAGTGTAGGGATGATAGCCAGCGCTATGGCATATTCCCACTGGTATGAAGTTTCAAGCGGAGAGAAATGCGCCCCCTTCACCAGCACGTTAACCAAAAAGATTATCGCCGAGAAAGAAAGAACCATAAGCGTCTGCTTCATCCCGTTCATCTTCATCACCACTGGAGTCTGGTTAACTCCCACAACATAAGTAGGATAAGTTATCACGGTAATCAGCACCAGTATCAGGCCCGTCAGCGATATTTTCTCTCCCGATATTCCGCCGCTCAAAAAGAACACTCCCGCTATTCCCGCTATTATCGCGATAACCTTCCAGAGTGAAATCTTCTCCCCGAAAAGCAGTATCATTGCCAGGGCCACCACCACCGGATAGAAGAAATGGATGGTTGTTGCCGTTCCGCTGGAAATGTATTTGTAAGAGGCTGTCAAAAAGAAGCTTGTGGCCGCATAAAAGATTGACAGGATGCCCATTGCAACAATCTCTTTCCACTTGAAGGAAAGATCCACCCGCATTACCTTGCAGATTATCCACATGAAAAACGCGGCAAAGGCAAACCGGTAGAAGCACACGCTGTCCAGATCCACCCCGCTCCTTAGAAGCGGTATGGAGAACAGCGGTATGAAACCGAACGTTGCGCTGGCCAGCATAGCCAGCAGAAGGCCCCTGAATTTTCTCATATTTTGCGAGGTCAAAGATAAAGAGTAAATTTGTATGATTGAATCAGAAAAAAGATGAAAACAGACAAGACACTTGGAGTACTGGGCGGGATGGGCCCTGCCGCTACGGCGGACTTTCTGATGCTGCTGGCAAAAAAAGACCCTGCAGACTGCGATCAGGAGCATCCCCGCATGATAGTTTACGAATATACGGAAACCCCTGACCGCACCACTTATCTTCTTGGCAAAGGCCCGGATCCGAGAAAGTATCTGAGGGAAGGCCTGGAAACCTTGATCAAATGGGGAGCGGACTACCTCTGCGTAACCTGCAACACGGCCCATTATTTCATAGACGAGTTCCGCAGCGAGCTTTCAAAGCCCGTCATACATATCATAGACGAGACCATCCGCAAGGTGAGCAAGGTTTCTCCTAAAGGAGCTTGGCTGACAGCCACTTTAGGCACTATGAAGACCGGCCTGTACCAGAGGCACGCCAAGGACAGCGGCTATAACTTTGACATAGCGGACTACCAGACTCAGGTGGACATCCACGACGTCACGGACCTTGTCAAGGCCGGAAAGATTGAGGAAGCCGGATGCAAATTCCGTCCTATCATAGAAGGCCTTTGGACAATCAAGGAGCAGCCTATTGTGGGAGCCTGCACCGAGATTCCTATTGCATACGCAGCCACAGGACTGGACCCAAAAATGCACATCAGCAGCCTGGACGCACTGGCAGACGGCTGCGTAAGAGAACTTTATGGTATTGAACTTTATTAATCGCCGATGAAAAAGATAAGTATTGCCCTGCCTTGGCAGATATTGATAGGCCTTTTGCTGGGCGCCGTTTTCGGCATACTTCTGCCGCAATACGCAGGATACATAGACTGGGCCGGACAGATTTTCCTCAGGGCCCTGAAGATGATCATCATCCCTCTGGTATTCACGTCTCTGGTAGTTGGAGTGGCCAGTATCAACTCTTCCAAAGACCTGGGAAGGATTGCCGGAAAGACGCTTCTTTACTACCTGGTTACCACCGCAATAGCCATTGCCATCGGCCTGGTGCTGGTAAACCTCATAAAGCCTGGAGTGGGAGCCAATCTGCCTATGCCTGAGAACGTGGACCTTTCCACGGTCGGCAAGAGCCAGACCTCCTTTATGGACCAGATAATCCACATTGTGCCTGACAACATCTTCAAGGAGATGAGCGCCGGCAACATCCTTCCGGTAATCTTCTTCGCCATAATATTTGGATTCTTCATCACCCGAAGCGGCGAAAAGACCAGAAGCACCCTGCTGGACATCTGCAACTCCATCAACGAGGTGATAATGAAAATCACGATGTTCGTCATCAAGCTGGCTCCTTACGGAGTGTTTGCCATAGTGAGCAACATGCTTGCAAAGCAGATAAATGCAGGAAACTCTATCATAGACCTTATCAGTTCCCTGGGCATCTACCTGCTCGTTGTCTGGGCCGGCATGCTCATCCAGTTCTTCGGAGTGCTTCCGGCAGGAGTCTTCTTCCTCGGAAGGGAGCATCCTTACCGCCACATGAAGAAGATGAGCACTGCTATCCTTACCGCATTCTCCACCTGCTCTTCCGGAGCGGCTCTTCCTATATCGATGAGAGACAGCGAGACCAAGTGCGGCATCTCCAACAAGATAACCAGCTTCGTGCTGCCTCTGGGAGCTACCATCAACATGAACGGAACCGCCTTGTATGAGGGAGTTACGGTGCTGTTCATAGCCCAGGTTTACGGCATAGACATGAGCATAGCCCAGCAGCTGATAGTCCTGGGAACTGTTATGCTAAGCGCCATCGGAACGGCCGGCATACCTATGGCCGGATTCGTTATGCTGAGCATAGCCCTGAGCGTTGCGGGCCTTCCACTGGAAGCAATGGGCCTGGTTCTTGCAATAGATCAGCTGTGCGATATGCCTAGAACCGCTACCAACTCCTACGGAGATGCCTGCGGAGCAGTGGTAATCGCCAAGAGCGAAGGTGAAAAACTCACGATTTAAGTCAGAATCATATATGAAAAGAATTATCGCAGCAGCTGCGTTTGTTTTGGCAGCATCGCTGAGCCTGAAGGCCCAGCCTTATCCAGGACCCCAGACCAGCCCTGTATATGCAGTTCCGGACTGGGAGCAGGTTCAGGCCAACCCTAAGCTGGTTCTCTCCGACTACCAGCCCTACCCGATCCTGGATGAGGATCCGGCATCCATCCCTGCGCTGACCAAGGCCCCTAAAGGCTACAAGCCGTTCTACATCAGCCACTACGGAAGGCACGGCTCTCGCTGGCTGATAAGCACTGCAACCTATACGGAGCCTGTAGCTTTCCTGAAAAAGGCCAACGAGGAAGGAATGCTTACTCCAAAAGGCAAAGACGTGCTGCGACGGCTGGAAAAAGTGGAAGAAGCAGCCAGAGGACGTTACGGGGAACTTACCCGACTGGGTGCGGAGCAGCACCGCCAGATTGCGGGCAGAATGTTCAAGAACTTTCCGCAGGTGTTCAAGGGAAACGCTCCGGTTGACGCCAGAAGCACGGTGATTATCCGCTGCATCCTCAGCATGGAGTCTTTCTGCATGAGGCTCAAGGAGCTGAACCCAAAGCTCAGGATCACCAACGACGCCTCCAGCCACGACATGTACTACATGAACAACCAGGATCCGGACAAGTTCTTCAACAAGATAACTTCTGACCCCAAGAATTCTGAAATCCTCAAAGCATATTCCAAGAAGATCTTCACCCCTGACCGCCTGGTTATGAGCCTGATCAAAGACACTTCCTGGTTTACCACTTACAAGGAGAAGTTCGCCTTCAAGGACAATCCAGAAAATCTTCCGAAATACTCAGCCAGAAGCCTGTTCTACGACATCACCGAGCTGGCCATCAGCCTTCCTAACACAGACCTGGACATCAGCCTGATGGACGTGGTAACCCTTCAGGACATGCATCAGCTCAACCTCTACCGCAACCTGGGTTCCTACCGTTATGCCGGCTTCTGCGACATGGGCCAGAAGGTTACTCCTTTCCGCCAGACATATCTACTGAAAAACATAATCGAAACGGCAGACAAAGCCATTGAAAGCGTGGGAACAGACGGGAAAAAGACCGCCGGAGCCACCCTTCGTTTCGGCCACGATTCCAACCTTATGCCTCTGTGCTCGCTGATGAACATAGACGGCGCCGGAGTATATGAACCAGACAACGACAACGTGGCAAACGTCTGGAACATTGAGCATTACATTCCAAAGGCCGGCAACCTCCAGTTCATCTTCTACGGCAAGAAAGGCGCTCCTGTCCTGGTCAAGGTGCTGCTCAACGAGCACGAGGCCACCCTTCCTGTTGAAACCGGCAAGTTCCCTTACTACGAGTGGGACAAAGTCAAGGCCTTCTACCTGAATATCCTGGACAACTCTCCAATCAAGGAAAGATTTGAATAATAAAACATTTTGAAAATGAAACGATATCTTACAACCATTCTTTTGCTGGCCGCATTGCTGACATCTTTTTCAGCCAGAGCTCAGGAAGAAAAAACAGTGTCATCAGACACTCTGTATGTAAACTTCCTCGAGAGTCTTGACAAAGGAGATATTCTCCCTTTCAAGTATATTTACCAGAGAGCCAAAATCGGAATAGGTGCCGTAAAAGACACTACTATAACCAGTTCCATTACCAAAGACATTTCCTTTGAAGTACTTGAAAACAACAAGGAAGATCATTGGATACATCTCAGCGTAACACAAGAAAACTTTAAAAAGGAGGGTCCTGAATGCAATATTCCATACTTCATGAGCAACACCTGCCTTATTGGAGACGGCACTCCTTACGAAATTATCGTTGAATACAATGGGGATCTCTTCACAAATCGTTTCTTGGATGAGCTGCTTTCCAGATATACAAAGAATCTGGATTATATCTGTGACACTCTGTCCAAAAGCTCTTATGTAGATGAAAAGCTTTCCAAAGAACAATGGGAAGAGAGGTTTTCATATATGAGAGACTCCAGTTTCATCATGTGGCATGCTGCCAGCGATTACCCGGATTTGTTTTTCTTTGGCGGATATGGCTATCAGGCAGATACCGCCTATGTAAGCATAGATAGCCTGCAGTGCGATGCGGATCATAAGTGGTACTATTCCAATAATACTTTTGGATGGGACAAGTCTTTCTCAGACAGCAACGAGGATTTCAAAGATTTGTATGTTTTCAGATCCTTTGAACGTTTTGATCCACATCTAGTCCTGGATAATCTTTATTCCAGCCGTAATTTGTCAAAAGAAGAAATGGATGAGCTGCTTGAGAAAGCCGATCCTAGAAGGCTCTTCCGCATTATAAACATTACCGAACTTGCCGATAAAGCGGCAGGTTTGCCTATTTTATTGGATAAGGAGATTACAGCAGGCTACTATGAAAAGGTGGGCGACGATTATATAAGCGTCACGAAAGAATTGCTTGCCCTGGACCTGGAGAAGCTGGTGGGAGGCGATGACGAGGATGAAGACGAGGATGAAGACTCGCCTCGCTATGACGACTACGGCTTCATAAAAGTGAAGTAGATTATCAAATAAAAGGACACAAAAAAAGCCGCATCTCTGCGGCCTTTTTTGTGGTGTCACCGGGAATCGAACCAGGGACACAAGGATTTTCAGTCCTTTGCTCTACCAACTGATCTATGACACCATCGGTTTGGGAGTGCAAATATAGAGATAATTTTTAATTTTGCAACTATGGAAGGGCAATTTGTTTTTTACGTGTCTGTTATACTGCCCATAAAGTGGGAAGGGGAGATATTCTACGGAGTTACTGCGGCTTGTTCTGCAGTAAAGGCCGGGAGCTGGGTGAGCGTGGACTTCGGCAAAAGAAGCCTGCAGGGAGTGGTCAGAAGACGCCTGGAATGGAAAGAGCTGCCCTACCAGAGCAGAAACATCGAGATAAAGTCCCTGGGAGAAGTGGTGGACAAGCCTGCTGTCTCGGTTAAGGAAATCCGCTTCTGGGATATGATAGCAAGGTATTATCTGTGCTCCACGGGCGAGGTGTTCAAGGCCGCCTACCCTATTCTCACAGTCAGGCAGCAGGAAGTGGCATCTCACCGCAAGCCGGAAGATGTGCTGAAAGCAGTGAAAGACGAATTCGAGGAAATAGAGCTTTCCGATGCCCAGCAGAAGGCTCTTGACGAAATCAAGGAGAAGATTCCTGAAAAGACTGTCCTGCTGGAGGGCGTAACGGGCAGCGGCAAGACAGAAATCTACATAAAGCTCATCGACGAATACCTGTCCAAGGGAAAGGACATGCTCTATATGGTGCCGGAAATCGCTATGGGAAACTATCTGCACCAGAGGCTCAAGAAGCATTACGGAGAAAGGCTGCTGTGCTTCCATTCGTCTGTGACTCAGGCTGCAAAGAAACTCATAAGAGACATCCTCACCTTCAAGGGGACGGAGGAATGCCCGAGAAAGCCGGTAGTGGTGCTGGGAACGAGGTCTTCCGTTTTCCTGCCGTTTGAGAATCTGGGGTTGGCTGTGATTGACGAAGAGCACGACTCCAGCTTCAAGCAGGAAGATCCGGCTCCGCGATATAACGGCAGGGATGCTGCCCTGCTGCTGGCCCAGATGCTGGGAGCGCAGACTCTGATGGGCAGCGCCACCCCGTCTTTTGAAAGCCTTTACAACTGCTACACGAGAAAGTTTGCCAGAGTGGCTCTTGCCCAGAAGTATTTCCGGTCTCCTCCGCCTAAGGTCACCGTCATAGACACTATCTGGACAAGAAAGAGCCGCCAGATGAAAGGCAGCTTCTCCCAGCAGCTGATAAATATGATTGAAAGCACCATCGCCGAGAAAAAGCAGGTGCTGGTGTTCAGGAACATAAGGTCCTACGCTCCGGTTGTGCAGTGCTCCAGCTGCGGAGAGCCTCTAAAGTGCCCTCACTGCAACGTGCCGCTGAGCTACCACCGCTATGACAATTCTCTCAGATGCCACTGGTGCGAATACAAGGCTCCTTACAATCCTGAGTGCCCGTCTTGCAAGGAGAAGGCACTGGAACTTAGGGGAGCGGGCACTGAAAAGATTGAGGAAGAGCTCAAGCAGCTGTTTCCTGACGCAGCCGTGGCCCGCTATGACGCGGACATTGCAAAAAGCAAGAAAGAGTCTGAAAAAGTGCTGTCAGATTTTGCCGCTGGCAAGACAGACATACTTGTAGGAACCCAGATGACAAGCAAGGGGTTCGACTTTGAGAACCTGGCTCTTGTGGCTGTTATACAGGCGGATACCATTCTCTCCCAGCAAGACTTCAGGGCAGACGAGAAGGCCATGCAGCTTTTCATCCAGCTTCTGGGGCGCAGCGGAAGAAGAACAGAAAGAGGCTCTCTTGTAATCCAGACCAACCAGAAAAATCATCCGGTGATAAAGGAAATCGTTTCCATGTCCGAGCGCCTGTCATGGGAATATGAAACCGGAGCCCAGAATGCCGCAAACTCTGCCGAAAGGGCGGACGGAGGAATGATGGCCGAAAGGAGCATGTACTGCTTCCCGCCTTTCGTGAGGCTGGTGAACATTATCCTCCGCGACAAGAATTTCCACAAGCTGGAAACTGCCGCCTCATCCCTGTCCAGCGTCCTCAAGAGCTCAAGGGCCTTCTCCGCCACCGAGGTGAGCGGGCCTTTCCCTCCGAGAATGGAGAAGCTCAGGGACGAGTACCAGCTGTGCTTTGCCGTAAAGTTTGCAAAAGACGCCAACCTTGCCAAAAACAAGGATGCACTCAAAAGAGTCATTGATCTTGTGAAAGTTCCGGTTCAGGTTGCAATAGACGTGGACCCGAACTAAATCGCTGAGAAATCAGAACTTGTAGGAGGCTCCCACCACTACCTTTATGCTCTTTGGAACAAGGGCGAACTTGAAAGGAGATGTGCCCACGGCCTCTCCGTCTATCTCTATTCTGGTTTCAGGTTCGGTATGTATCTCTATGGTGCGGCACTGCTTGAAGAGAATCTCAGGCAAATTGTAGATCTTTCCCGAGTACAGCAGCTTGAAGTTCCGGATAATCTTGAACTTGGACATATCTGTTATGACGGTAAGGTCCAGCAGGCCGTCGTCTATGGCTGCGTTAGGTGTCTGCTGCATTCCTCCTCCGTTGAACCTTCCGATTCCCACGGCTCCCGAGAAAACCTGCCCGCTATAGAAAGTCTCCCCGTCCACCTTAATGTCAAAATGGTTGTTCTTGTACCCCAGAAGCGTGTTGAACGTGCTTCTGAGATAAAGCCCCTTGCCGTATTTTCCCTGGTCTTTGAGATTGTTGTACTTGAGGTTTACCGTAGCGTCAAACCCCAGTCCGGCCACGTTTGCCATATATCTTACGTGCGGCACCCTTGTCTCAAAGAACTCCACCTTCCCCACATCCTGCAAAACGGTCCTCTTCTGCACCAGAGCCTCCACTGCCTCTGAATATGTTGTGGAGATGCCGTACATCCTTATCCAGTCATTTCCTGTACCTGTAGGTATCACTGCCAGAAATATGTCTGTTGTAGGCACAGCCTTCTGGATGAAGATTCCGTTCACCACCTCGTGGATGGTGCCGTCTCCTCCCACCGCCACAATATGCCGGTATCCTTTGTTGATGGCATTCACTGTAAGTTCTATTGCATGAAACTTATGCTCGGTGAACACGCAGGTGAACTTCAAACCGCTGTTGTACATAAGGTTTGAAATCACGGGCCAGTCTTTCAGTCCGCGCCCGCTTCCCGCCTTGGGATTCACTATCACCATCCAGCTTTCTGTTGCCATAACGAGTACAAAAATAAGTTGTATTTCTTAAATGATATACCTAATTTTGAAAAAATAACATTTCATTGTTATGAAACGTATCTTGAAATCTTTTCTATTTATTCTTTTGCTTTTATGTTGTGTTCCTTCTTATTCACAAGAGAGCAAACATATTTCTGGAAAGAATTATGAAGGTTATTCCTTTCCAAAAGAGTTTAAGATTTGGGGATTTCAACCAAGTTCAAATAGATACACATTAAGTAACAAAGAAATCAATGAGGCAGAAAAGGTATTATCTTTAAATATCAAAAATTTCAATCAAAAAATTATAATTGGGGGAAGAGTTGTTAAAACCAAATATCGACTTAAAAAGTACTTTAGACAATATATTGGCTACCTAGATAAAGATTATAATGTCATTGTTCTTATCCAATTGTGGAAAATAGATAAATATATGATTAAAGAACAGAAAGACATACTTTCTAAAGATTTAATTAATCATTTTGGGGATTCAAGATTAAATCCATCTTTTGAAATTAATTTGACAACCAAAGAACTAAAACTCTCCTCAGAAATATATTATTTTGAATAAACCTAAAAACCGGACTACTTGTTCAGTTGAATCAAACTACCATCTTTTTTGCTATATTTGTTCGTTTGGAAAGAGTAATTAGAGAAAGATGGGAAAAGTTATTTCTATAGCAAATCAGAAAGGCGGAGTGGGCAAGACCACAACCGCGATTAACCTGGCTGCATCGCTCGCCGTGCTGGAGAAGAAGACGCTGCTGATAGATGCAGATCCTCAGGCAAATGCAACTTCCGGACTGAATTTCAACCCCAACTCCACAGATAAGAAGACCATCTACGAAGTGCTGGTCGGGATAAGGAGAATGGAGGAGATTCTGCTGGATACGGAAATCAAGAACCTCAGCGTGGCCCCGTCACACATCAATCTGGCAGGAGCTGAGATAGAGCTGGTGGAAAACATAGAGTCCATAGAAGAAAGGGCAAGGCAGCTGAAGAAGGCGCTGGTGGATGTAAGAGACAAGTTTGACTATATCATCATAGACTGCGCCCCTTCTCTAGCAACGGTTACAATAAACGCCCTGGTGGCGTCGGATTCGGTAATCATACCAATCCAGAGCGAGTTTTTTGCGCTGGAGGGCCTGGGAAAGCTGCTCAACAACATAAAGCTGATACAGGGAGAGCTGAATCCGGACCTTATGATTGAAGGCTTCCTGCTCACGATGTTCGACTCCAGGCTCAGACTGGCAAACCAGGTGGCAGACGAGGTTAGAAGGCATTTCGGGAGTATGGTGTTTGAGACCATAATCAACAGAAACGTAAGGCTCAGCGAAGCCCCAAGCCACGGAAAGCCTGTCATCCTGTATGATGCGATGAGCAACGGATCAAACAATTACCTTAACCTGGCCAAAGAGGTCATAGCTAAAAACCAGCAGTAATGTCCAGCAAGAACAACAACAAAGGATTGGGAAGAGGACTGGATGCGTTGCTTTCAAACGCCAGCCAGGAAACGGTTGTAAGGCGAGACGCTCCGGCATCTCCATTGACTTCAATCAGGGAGATAGAGCTTTCCCAGATAGTGCCCAACCCGTTCCAGCCACGCAGCGCGTTTGACAAGGAAAAGCTGCAGGAACTGGCGGAATCCATACGCCAGCTGGGAGTGATCCAGCCAATTACGGTAAAGAAAGTTTCCGTTGGCAGATACCAGATAATCAGCGGAGAAAGGAGGTTCAGGGCTTGTGAAATGGCAGGCCTGAAAGCTGTTCCAGCATACGTCAAAGACGCGGGAGAAGAGTCTATGCTGGAGATGGCCCTGGTGGAGAATATCCAGAGAGAAGACCTGGACGCAATAGACATAGCCATCAGTTTCCAGAGGCTCATAGACGAGTGCCACCTGACTCAAGAAGGCCTCAGCCCAAGAGTGGGAAAGAACAGAGCCACCATAGCCAACTACCTCCGTCTGCTGAAACTTCCTCCGGCTATCCAGATGGCCCTTAAAGAAGGAAAGCTGACGATGGGGCACGCCAAGGCCCTGCTTTCAGTTGAAAATGCTCAGGTTCAGGCAAAACTTGCCGGAAAAATCGTTGAGGAAGGATTGTCTGTAAGAGAAACCGAAGCCCTGGTGCAGAAAGGCGGCGATGCCAGCCCTAAAAAGAAAGAAAAGGATGTTGTTGATGTGCCTGATGCAGCCAAGAGCGTGAAAGAGATACTGGGCAAGTGGTTCAGCGGTACGGTTTCCGTGAAGCCTAAGAAGAAAGGAGGAGACCTGGTTTTCCATTATCGCGATGAAAAGCAGCTTACCGAACTTTTGAAGGCGCTAAAGGAACACAATTTGCAGTAAAAATTGCTGTTTGAAGTGAAAGGAAAGATTCTTTGCATATCGGCGATTATGATTATTCTGGCGGCCTTGCTGCCGGAAAGGTCCTTTGCGCAGTTCAGCAACACCCAGGCGGCCGGAACCCTCAAGTCCGCCATAGACAACGTGAACGACACCACTGACTACGAGATAGACTCCACTTTCCGCAGACTGACCATAGGCAGATATTTCAAAGGCCTGGCCCACAAGGACTCCCTGACGCTTTCCAACGTGTTCTTCCCGGCCATGATTCTTCCGGGAACCGGACAGATCTACAACGGGGACTACTGGAAACTGCCTATAGTCTACGGAGCCCTGGGAGGAAGTATCGGCGGAGCGATTATGTTCAACAAGAAGTGGAAAAAAGACGGAAAGACGTCTGACAGGGATATCCGAAACTACTTCGTCTGGGGAGCAGTGGCCAGCTACTGGGGGCAGCTGGCAGACCTGACGGTGTCTTTCAAGTCTTACGAGAAACCGCTTCCGGCAAGGGCCAGTTTCTATTCTGCCCTGCTGCCAGGTCTTGGACAGGCTTACAACGGAGACTACTGGCACATCCCTATCTACTACGGCGGCTTTATGATAAGCGGCTACTGCTGGGCCTTCAACCAGAAGCAGTACAAGCGCTACCGCAGAATCTACAGGGAGATAGGAGAAGGTACCTACACCGGCCACGTGACGGCAGAAAACGCCGTATGGTTCAGAGACTACTACAGGCGAAACAGAGACTACTCCGTTTTGGCCACAACCCTTATTTACATACTCAACGTCATAGACGCCAACGTGTTTGCCCATTTCAAGCACTTTGACATCTCAGACGACATAACATTCAATGTCCAGCCGGCGGTAATAGCGCCGGAAGTGCCAAAGAGCGGGTTCTACACCTATAATCCGGCATACAGCTCGGCCAAGCTCGGGTTCACTATGGACATAACGTTTTAGAAATTGAAAAAGGACAGATAATGAAAATGAGAAGACTTGCATTCCTGATTATGGCGGCCGCCTTGTTCGTAGCCGTTTCCAACACAGAATCCTATTCCCAGACAAGGAAGGAACTGTTGAGAGAAAACCAGAAGCTCAGAAGAGCCATAGACTCCCTCCAGAGGATTCTGGATGACAGCGAGATAGAAGTTGCTGACACTACAACCAGCGGAGACACCATCAATCCCGGCAACATAGGTTTCCTCAATTCAGAGCTGTACGAGAACATCACTCCGGGCGAAAATCCGGACAGCCTTCTGAGCATCTACTATCTGCAAAGGCAGATGGCAACCGCAAACCTGCCGGCAGTGGAGGACGTGGAAAACGCCAACTACACATCCAATATTCCGGACGAGGTTTACATAGAGAACCTGAAGAAGATGAATTCGTTCATCTCGCTGCCTTACAACAGCGTGGTCAAGAACTACATCATCTTGTACACTGAAAGAATGCCTAAGAGAGCCGCAAACATGCTCGGCCTGGCATCGTATTATCTGCCTATTTTCGAGAACATCTTTGACTCATACGGCCTTCCTAAGGAACTGGCTGCCATGGCAATAATTGAGTCTGCGCTGAACCCGTTCGCAGTTTCCAGCGCCAACGCCAAGGGCCTGTGGCAGTTCATCTATTCAGCCGCAAAACAGTATAACCTCCAGGTGGACTCCTATGTAGACGAGAGGTTCGATCCGGAAAAGAGCTGCGACGCCGCCGCCAGGTTCCTCAAGGATTCCTATACCATCTTCGGAGACTGGGCTCTGGCAATTTCCTCCTACAACTGCGGCCCTGGCAACGTGAACAAGGCCATCAAGAGAGCAGGAAGCAGAGATTTCTGGTCTATCTACCCTTATCTGCCTAAAGAGACAAGAGGCTATATGCCGTCTTTCGTGGGAGCGCTCTATATGCTCAAGTACTACCAGAACTACAACATAGTTCCGGACAAGCCTTCCATGCCGGCTCACGTGGATACCTTCATGATCCACAAGAACCTGCACTTCGAGCAGATTTCCGAGGTGATCGGCATTCCGGTGCAGGAGCTCAGGCAGCTCAACCCTCAGTATCTGAAAGACATCATCCCTGGAGACAGCAAGGGAATGCTCCTGAGGCTTCCGTACAACTACACGGTTCCTTTCGTGGACAACGAGAAGACCATCTACAACTACAAAGACAGCATCTTCTTCAACCCTATCGTCTACAGCCGCTACAAGAGCGCTGACGAGGGCGGAAGCTCGAGAATCTACCACAAGGTGAGGAAAGGCCAGACACTGGCTTCCATTGCCAAGAGGTACGGCGTAACTGTTTCGCAGATAAAAGACTGGAACAACCTATCCTCAAAGACCAAGTCTGTAAAGACAGGCCGCACGCTCATCATTTACCGCAACGCCGTTTCCAACACATCCCGTTCGTCATCTTCTTCATCGTCATCTTCTTCCGCTTCAAGCAGCTCTTCGTCCAAGAGCAATGCTTCATCTTCAAAGAGCTCGGGCGGAACAAGAACCTACACGGTAAAGAAGGGCGACACTCTTTACGGAATCGCGAAGAAACACAACATGAGCCTGAACGATCTGCTCAAGATGAACGGACTTACAGCCAAGTCCACTATCCACGCAGGAAAGAAACTCAAAGTCAAATAAATATAACCTATGCTCAGAAAAATCCGCGTAATCCTCGCCTCCATTTTCTTCATACTGATTACGCTGCTGTTCCTGGATTTCACGGGAACTCTCCATCTGTACCTGGGATGGATGGCCAAGGTGCAGTTTCTGCCGGCAGTGCTGGCGCTTAATGTGGTCATAATTGCCGCGCTTGTAATTCTGACTCTTGTCTTCGGAAGAATCTACTGTTCAGTTATCTGTCCGCTTGGAGTCCTCCAGGATATCTTCGGCTGGATGGGAAAGAAGGCAAAGAAGAACCGCTACACCTATTCCAAGGCCAAAACCTGGCTAAGATACGGGGTTCTGGTATTTTTCATCGTTATTCTGCTGATAGGGATCGGCTCGCTGATAGCCCTGCTGGCTCCTTACAGCTCATACGGAAGAATAGCAGAGAATTTGCTGAAACCCATTTACCTCTGGGGCAACAACGCCTTGGCCTATTTCGCTGAAAGAGCAGATAGTTACACATTCTACCATCAGGATGTATGGATCAAGTCTCTGCCTACATTCTTAGTAGCCGCCGTTACCTTTGTTATCCTGCTTATTCTGGCCTGGAGAAATGGAAGGACATACTGCAACACCATCTGCCCTGTGGGAACGGTATTGGGAACTCTGGCAAGATTCTCCATTTTCCGTCCTGCAATTGACAAGAGCAAGTGCGTTGGCTGCAACCTCTGCGTCAAGAACTGCAAGGCTTCCTGCATAGACATCAAGAATCACAAGATAGATTACTCCAGGTGTGTTGTCTGCGGAGACTGCATCTCAAAATGCAAGAAAGACGCTATAACCTACACCTGCAAAAGGGAGAAAAAAGATATAAAGGATTTGAACCCTGCAAAAACGCCTGAAACGGCATCGGCATCCTTGATGGAGAGAAGATCGTTCATTGCAACAGCCTCTCTTGTTGCCGCTTCCGTAGCAGCCGCCAAGGCTCAGGAGAAACTCACGGATGGCGGCCTGGCCCCTATCGTTGAAAAGGAAGTGCTGCAGAGAGAAACTGAAATTGTTCCTCCGGGAGCTGTTGGCCTTGGCCATCTCACTCAGCATTGCACAGGATGCCAGCTCTGCGTTTCAAAATGCCCGAACAAGGTGCTCAGGCCTTCGGCAGACCTTATGACACTTATGCAGCCGAGGTCTTCATACGAAAAGGGCTTCTGCCGTCCGGAGTGCACCGTCTGCTCGGAAGTCTGCCCTACCGGAGCCATAAAGAAGATTACCCGGGAAGAGAAATCCTCAATCCAGATCGGGCACGCCGTCTGGGATGCCGGAGCCTGCCTTCCTATGGTGGAGGGCGTAAGCTGCGGCAACTGTGCAAGACATTGTCCGACAGGAGCTATCACAATGGTTGAAATTGACCCTGCCGACGAGAAAAGCCCTAAGTTCCCGGTAGTGGACGAGGCCGTTTGCATCGGATGCGGGGCCTGCGAATATGTTTGCCCTGTGCGCCCTGTAAGCGCCATTTATGTTGAAGGGCACCAGCAGCATAAACTTATCTAGAAACTGAGCTCTATGGAAAAGAAGATATCGAGAAGAAATTTTGTAAAGAAAGCAGGACTGGGCTCAGCGATTTTGGGAGCAGCCGCCCTTTCCTCAGGATTGGCATCCTGCAAAAAGAAAAGAAACGATGTAGCTGAAGCCGGACCTCTCGGCCCCATTCCTACAGACCAGATGACATACCGCATCAACCCCAAGACGGGAGAGAAAGTCTCCCTTCTCGGCTACGGATGCATGAGAATTCCGAGTGTAGACAACACCAGCACCAGAGAATCCGACAGCTCCATTGACCAGGAAATGTGGAACAAGCTGGTTGACTATGCCATAGAGCACGGCGTAACCTACTTCGACACTTCTCCTGCATACTGCAAGGGCCAGAGCGAAAAAGCCACGGGAATTGCCCTTTCAAGACACAAGAGAGAGGAATACACAATCGCGACAAAACTCTCCAATTTCGCCCCTTCCACCTGGACAAAGGAAGAGTCTATAAAGATGTACCGCAACTCGTTCAAGATGCTGCAGGTAGACTACATAGACTATTACCTGCTCCACAGCGTGGGCAACGGCGATTTTGAGACATTTGAGAACCGTTATATCAAGAACGGGATGCTGGATTTTTTGCTCAAGGAAAGAGAGGCCGGAAGAATCCGCAACCTGGGATTCTCCTACCACGGAGACGTGAAGGTGTTTGACTATCTGCTTGCCAACCATGACAAATACCACTGGGATTTTGTGCAGATACAGATGAACTACCTCGACTGGAAGCACGCCAACGAGCTGAACAAGAGAAACCAGAATGCAGAGTATCTGTACAACGAGCTTCAGAAAAGAGGCATTCCGGCAGTGATTATGGAACCGCTTCTTGGCGGAAGACTGGCTAACGTGCACGAGCACGTGGCCCAGACTCTCAAGCAGCGCAAGCCTCAAAACAGCGTGGCCTCCTGGGCTTTCCGCTGGGTGGGCTCGTTCCCCGGAGTGCTGACCGTACTTTCCGGAATGACCTATATGGAGCATCTCCAGGACAACCTGCGTTCATTCTGTCCTCTGGATCCGGTAACCGAGGAAGACAACCAGTTCCTGGAGGAAACGGCTCTGCTTCTTCTCAAGTACCCGACTATCCCTTGCAACGACTGCCAGTACTGCATGCCTTGCCCTTACGGCATAGACATACCGGGCAACCTGCTGCTCTACAACAAGTGCATCAACGAGGGCAATATGCCTTCCTCAAAGCAGGACCCTAACTACCGCAAGGCCAGAAAGGCATTCCTGGTGGGATATGCCAGGAAGCTGGCCCCTGAAAGAATGAGCGACCACTGCATCGGCTGCCGCCACTGCGTTCCGCACTGCCCTCAGAACATCGACATTCCGGCCCAGCTCCAGAAGATAGACCAGTATTACGAGAAACTGATGAAAGAGGAAGAACTCTAATCAGAAATCTGCGGAAAGAGCCCCTTTCAAGATGCTTTTTCCGCGACTGTACTGGTATTTCAGATACAGGCTCAGTCTTCGGCTGAGCCTTGTCTTTACAAGGGCGTAAGCGTCTATGCCCTTGCCGTACAGCAGGGTGGAAGAAAAAGCGTAAGGAAGCTCGGCCTGCGGAAAATAGATGCGGCCGTTCCATTGGGGAACATCAAAGAAAATGACTCCTGCACTCATCGTATGCTTTCCCCGCCCCGCCTTCAATGACAGACATAAGGCCCTGCCGTCCAATGTGTTGTATTCAGCCCTAATTCCTGCGCTAAGATACTCTGCGATATACAATGCTCCCCCGCTCTTGAGACTGAACGAAGAGGTTTTCTGAAGCGGAGAAGAATATCTGACATCCAGCTTGTAATACCCTTTGATCCAAAGCTGATTGCGGGAGGGAGTGCCGAATCCCGAATCGTCTATCGAGAGTTTCACATATCCCTTGAAAGAACAAGACGGGTCTTTCACGTGATATCTGGGATATGGATAGGCAGTGTAGTCCGCTCCGGCCGCCAAAGCAAGTTTTCTGTACAGCGGAACCGTTATCCTCAGCGATGCTCCCTGCTGGTTGGCAGCCTTGCTTATCGATGAATAAGGCCCTCCAACCGGAGAATGGAAATCCTTCTGGTAAGACCTCAGAAGAAGATGCACAGCCGCATTCCCTAAATCGGCCGAAACGCCTCCCAAAGCGGCGAAAGCCCCGGAAGTTTCCCCGTCAGGCGGCAGAAAGCAGTAAGCCGCTTCCCCAAAACAAACCAATCCACCCCCTCCCACGAGAATGTCTGCCGCACATACATTGACCTCGTAACGCTTTCCGCTGAAGGAAAACCCCGCCCTGACTCTCTTTCTCATATATGAGATCCTAAATAGAGAAACCTCATTCCTGAAGGAATATCCGCCGCTGATTTCCAATCCGTTCCAAGATAATGACACGGCTGCGCCCCTAAGCAGCTTGGATGTGTCGGAACTTGTGTATAACGATATGGCCTCTGCATTTTTCACAAAGCCGGAGCTCTCCGCCGCGGCCGAGAACGAGAAGCCGTTCCAGCTGCTCAGCCCCTGGCCGAACCTGGCGTAGAAATCGCCGGCCACAATTCTCAATTCGGCGCTTCTTCCAAGTTTCAGCCCGGAATAAGAGACGCTGAAGGTGGAAAGGTTGTCTGATGAAGAAGCCGTGGAGTTTCCTTTGAAAATCACCGAAGCCTCTGCCTTGTCCAGGTACGAGAAACGGGTGCGGACAAGATGGGTTTCAGCATCGGGAGAAAAACTCCGCTGATAGCGGGCGTAAACGCTCGTTGTCTGGTCTTTCCAAAAGCCCTGGCGCTTTCTTTCAATAGGTCCGAGGACTATGTAAGGCTGAAGTTTCCTGACTGTTTTTTCGTCAAACCCATACAGTAAAGACAGCTCCGCAAACGACAGTATGGCCCCGCTGGATTCCACGCGGGCGAGTATGCTCTCTATCTGGAACGGAGTCAGCAGCATAGTGGAAGACAGCTCTTTGCGGCTGGCGGCGTTTATGTTTACCGGATGAGCCTTCAGCCGCTGCAGATGTGAGACAAGCTCTTCGCTGTCAAACCCCGCGTCATCTTCTTCCGTCAGGCTCTCTGCCAGTTCCTCCACCACCTTGTCCACCTCCTGGGCAAGGCCCGCGCACTCAAATGCCAAAAGCATCACGCACGCCACCGCAACCGTTCTCATCCTTCTCATACAAGACAAAAATAGCATCCCGCCCAATAGGCAGGATGCCAAAACGTACAATCTATTTTGTCCGGAAAACGGACAACGGCGGACAATTTAGCTCAGGATTGTATTACCCGTTTACCTTGTATTTGAAATCCAGGCCTTTAAGTTCGTTATTGGCCTTTGTTATCTTGTCTGCAAGCTCGCTCTTGAAACGCAGTGAACGCTCTCTGATTTCAGGGTCGGAGAGAGAAAGAATCTGCACGGCGAAAATGGCTGCGTTCTTTGCGCCGTCCAGAGCCATAGTAGCCACAGGAATGCCGGAAGGCATCTGGAGAATAGAGAGTATGGAATCCAGGCCCTCGATTGAATTGGAAGATTTAATTGGCACGCCTATTACCGGCAAATTGGTTGAAGCGGCAATTACGCCCGGCAGATGGGCCGCTCCGCCCGCTCCGGCTATGATAACCTTGATTCCGCGGCCTTGGGCGCCTTGGGCAAACTCAGCCACCATTTCAGGGGTGCGGTGGGCCGAAAGGGCGTTCACCTCAAACGGAATCTGCATTTCGTCCAGGAATTTGGCGGCAGCTTCCATAACCTTCAGGTCGGATGTGCTGCCCATAATTATGCTTACAACAGGTTTCATGGTGTTTATGCTTTCTTTTCTGCAAAAATATCTAAATTTGGGGCTGATAACAACACCATTGCCATGAAAAACGTTCAACTTTACGACAAGAGCTTCAAACTCTACCTCACTTACGAGGAGATCCAGAATGCTGTAGATGCAGTTGCACAAAAGATAAACAACGATTTGAAGAACGAAGACGCCCCTATTTTCCTGGGGGTTTTGACGGGTTCTTTCATGTTTTTCGGAGACCTTATGAAACGCATCGACTTCCCTTGTGAAATGTGCTTTATCCGCCTGGCTTCATACGAGGGCACTTCCACTACTGGGTCTGTTAAGCAGATGCTGGGTCTGACTCAAAGCGTACGCGGCCGCAACGTAGTTGTGGTTGAAGACATTGTGGACACCGGCGGAACAATCATGGAACTGGACCAGATACTCAAGGATGCCGGCGCCAGAAGCGTCAGGTACTCCACTCTGCTCATAAAGCCGGGCAACTACAAAGGCAGCATAAAAATAGACTATCCTGCGCTTAGCATACCTAACGACTTTATCGTAGGCTACGGCCTGGACTATGACCAGATTGGCCGCAACCTGAAAGACATCTATGTGCTGGATGTAGAAGAAACGGAAAGAAGAAAAGGCATAAACATCAGATAAACAATGAAATACTATATCTTGTTCGGCCCTCCTGGCGCCGGAAAGGGAACTCAGGCAAAATTCATCGCCGAGAAATACAATCTCCTGCATATCTCTACAGGAGACCTGCTCAGAAAGGAAATGGCGGCGGGCACTCCGCTGGGGCTCCAGGCAAAGCAGCTGATAGATGGCGGCAACCTGGTTCCTGACGAAGTGGTTGTGGGAATGATAAAAAACACTTTTGCTCTCAACAAAGACGTCAGCGGATTCCTTCTTGACGGATTCCCGAGAACCATAGCCCAGGCTCAGAAACTTGACGAAATGCTCGCCGAGAACGGGGAGAAGGTTGACAAGGTACTCTCTCTGGCCATCAAAGACGAGACTATATTCGAGAGGATAGCCAAGAGAGCCCAGATTGAGGGAAGAAAAGACGACGCAGACCCTAAAACCATCCAGAACAGGATTGACACCTATCACGAAAAGACCGAGCCGCTGATAGAGTATTACAAGGAAAAAGGCAATTACTGCGAAATACCGGGAGAACAGACCATTGAGGAAGTGTTCAGCGATATTTGCAGGACCATTGGCTGAAGGAAGGATAAAAAAAGGAACAAAATGCCCAACACAGATTTTGTAGATTACGTCAAGCTGCACCTGACCTCCGGCAACGGAGGCAACGGCTCTATGCACCTCCACAGGGAGAAGTTCATAGACAAGGGCGGCCCGGACGGAGGAGACGGCGGAAAGGGCGGCAGCGTCATAATGCAGGGCGACAGCCAGATGTGGACGCTCATCAGCCTGAAATACCGCAAGCATATCTCCGCAGAAAACGGAGAGAACGGCGGCGCCAACCTTTGCACCGGGGCCGATGCCAAGGACGTGATCCTGAAAGTTCCGCTGGGCACGGTGGCCAAGAACGCCGAAACCGGAGAAATCATTGGCGAAGTAACCGAAAACGGCCAGAGATGCACCCTTCTCAAAGGCGGAAGAGGCGGCAAGGGCAACGCTTTCTTCAAGACAGCCACACGCCAGACGCCTAAGTTCGCCCAGGAAGGAGAGCCGGGCGACGAGGGCTGGTTCATTCTGGAAATGAAAGTGCTCGCCGACGTGGGCCTGGTAGGTTTCCCGAACGCCGGAAAATCCACCCTGCTTTCCACAGTGTCTGCCGCGCATCCCAAGATTGCCGACTATGCCTTCACCACCCTGGAGCCGAGCATCGGAATCGTCCGCTACTATGACGACCAGTCTTTCGTGATGGCAGACATCCCAGGCATCATAGAGGGCGCTCACGAAGGCAGAGGCCTGGGCCATCGCTTCCTCAGACACATCGAGAGAAACTCCATACTCCTGTTTTTGGTGTCGGCTGAAAATCTTGAGATTGCAAAGGAATACAAGATTCTCCTCAACGAACTAAAGATGTACAATCCGGAGCTTCTGGACAAGGAGAGGATACTGGCCATAACCAAATGCGACCTGCTGGGAGGAGACAAGGACCTGATTTCGTCGCTGAAGAGAAAAGTGCCGAAAAAGATTCCTTACGTGTTCATATCTTCCGTCACTGGAGAGGGTATTCAAGAGCTTAAAGACCTTATCTGGGAAACTCTTCACAAATAGAGCTGCATTATGATTGACAATCTCATTAATCTTGACAGGAGCATAACGGTAGCCATTAACGGCCTCCATTCCGAGTTTTTGGACAATGTCATGATTTTCTTGTCCAACAAATACGCCCTGATTCCCGTATATGTGATGATGCTCCTCTACATACTGGGGAGAAAAACCTTCAAGATCCGAAGAAGGGAATTCTTCAACAGCTGGCTGATGGTCCTTATGATTGTTCTTGCTTGTGTGGCCACAGTTTTCATCATAGACAAAACAGGAGACGAAATCATAAAGCCTTATTTCCAGCGCCTCAGACCGGGCTATGACTTCTATGTCTGGGATCTTGTCCGCACCCCTGACGGCAAGGGCGGAGCTTACAGCTTCATTTCCAACCACGCCGCCAACCTGGCAGGTCTGGCTATGGTTTCCTCTCTGTTTGTAAAACGCAAGCTGTTCACATTCTTGATGTTCCTGCTGACGGCGGCCGTATGCTACAGCAGAGTGTATCTGGCCCGCCATTTCCTCGGCGATGTGCTTGGCGGCGCCGTTTGCGGAATTGTCGTAGGACTCTTTGTTTACCTGATCTTCTCAGCTCTGATCTGCTTCCTTGCCAACAGGTACCTGATCAGGGAAATCAGACGCTGATGTTTTACATCTCGGACATATCCACCGACCCTTGTTTCAACCTGGCTGAGGAAGAGTTTCTGCTCAAGTCTATGGACCAGGACATTTTCCGCCTTTGGAGAAACTCCCCGTCAATCATAGTCGGAAGATACCAGAACACCATCGCTGAGATAGATACGGAATTCACCTCAAAGCATAACATTCCGGTAGTCAGGAGACTTACGGGAGGAGGCGCCGTCTTCCACGACCTGGGCAACCTCAATTTCACCTTCATACAGACCACTCCCAGACAAAGCGCTCGCGAAAGCCTGGACACCTCCGACATGTTCCACCGCTTCACTTCCCCCATTGTGGAAGCCCTCCGCATTATTGGCGTAAACGCCTGCCTGCAAGGAAGAAACGACCTGGCCATAGACGGAATGAAATTCTCCGGCAACGCTATCTGCAAATACAAAAACAGAGTTCTTATGCACGGAACCCTGATGTATGACGTAAGCAAGACAGACCTCTCCAAAGCCCTCAAGCCAAGGCCCGAGAAATTCATAGGCAAAGCCGTAAAAAGCAACGTCAAGAGAGTGACCAACATTAAAGAGCATCTTCCAGACAAAAACGCCGACATAATCTGGTTCAAAGATTTCATAGGCAGCTACGTCTGCTCCCATCTGAAAGACATCACTCCGTACTCTTTCACAAAAGAGCAGCTTCGGCAGATAGAAAACCTGAAGGCAAGCCGCTATGCCACAGACGAGTGGAACTACGGAAAGAGCCCGAGCTATACCTTCAGCAACACCAGAAGATTCCCGTCCGGCATCGTTGAACTTTACCTGAACATTAAAGACGGCAAGATTGCCGGAGCGGACATCAGGGGAGACTATTTCTTCACCCGCCCCACTGAAGAATTCGCGAAAAAACTCATTGGCACCCCTCACTCCAGGGAAGACATAAAAAAGAAAATAGGCACCCTTGAATTAGGCGCCTATTTTGCGGGTATTGATTCAGAAGATTTCGTAAGCTTGTTCTTCTGACAAGCTTACTCTTATCTGCCGAACTTCTTTTCCTTTAGCTTAACCAGCTGACCCTTAAGCACATCTACACAATCTACAACGGCATCCTCAAAGCTCTTGGCATTTCTGGTTACGATAATGTCGTCTGTAGGAACCTGAAGTTTGATTTTGCACTCCTTGTTCAGCTGGTCCGGAAGCAGGCTAAGCACAACGTCAGCCTCCATAAAACCGTCGAAGAACTTTTCCAGCTTTTCAACCTTCTTCTCTACAAATGCAAGAAGTTTCTCATCTGCATCAAACTTAACTGATTGGATTCTAATTTCCATAATCATCCTCCTATTTAATTGGTTAAACTGTATTGTAAATATACAAAAAAGAAGCCGAACAGCAAAACCTGGCACTATTTTTATACTTTTGTAGAGAGAACAAAAAAACACTGTCATGAAACGTCTGTCAATCTTTTATATTCTGATTCTTTTCTCAGCGATTTGCTATTCACAAAACAACGTGCAGACACTCCCTGCAAAAAGCGGCGGCAAATATGTGGGAGAAGTCTCCAACAACATACCAAACGGCAAGGGAATAATGTACTATGCCAACGGAAACAAGGAATATGAAGGCATGTTCAAAGACGGCCAGTTCCACGGCACCGGCACATCCTATTTCGAAAACGGGAAGCTGGAATACGCCGGCCAGTGGAAAGAGGGATATATGAACGGCTACGGAGAGGCGTACTGGGAAAATGGTTTCAAGTGCTATGAAGGCACTTTCAAGGATGGCTATTTTGAAGGAGTTGGAACCTCTTATCGTGAAGAAGACGGAACAAAAATTTACACCGGACAATGGATAGAAGACAGCCCGGAAGGTCAAGGAACGTATTATTACCCGGACGGCAAGGTTGAATATACAGGACAGGTTATGGACGACCAGCCAAATGGACCTGGAACATCCTATTACAAGAGCGGAAGCATAGAATATACCGGAACCTTCTCCAACGGCTATAGATTGGACGGCCACGGAACAGAGTATTTTGACGGCGGCGGCAAAATGTATGAAGGAGACTTTGTGAATGGCATTTGGGAAGGCCAGGGCATATGGTATTACCAAAACGGAAATATCCGCGCCAAAGGAGATTTTTCAAAAGACCTTCCTTGCGGACAGGTAGTCAGATACTATGAAAACGGCGTCAAGAAATTTGAAGGCACCGTTGCGCTTTTCACAGACGAAGAAGGCAAGACTGTGAGCTCTGCTCAAGGCTACGGAGTATGGTATGACGAGAATGGCAAGCTTATCTACAAAGGTAACTTCAAAGCAGGAAAGTTCGACGGCTACGGCACCTCCTACAAGGAAGACGGAGTTACAATAGAACATCAAGGGCAGTGGAAAGATGGCGATTTTATTGGTAAATAGACACAAGTAAATAATAAAACAAAAAACAGATAGATACTATGAAAAGATTCTTGAGAACAACCGGAATGTGCCTTGCGGCAATATTGGGCGCCTTTGTGCTGCTGAGCATGGATAAAGTCTGCGAAAGGTGCAAAGGCACCGGAATGGACCGCAATGAATGCTACTCCTGCAAAGGCCTGGGCTACACGCAGTGCCTTACCTGCAACGGCAGCAAGATGATCAGATGCACCTTCTGCGGAGGCAGCCGCACCATTGTCTGCCCTCACTGCCACGGCATAAACCCTAACTGCGTCAAGTGCGGCGGAAAGGGCTACTTTGACTGTGAAAGATGCAAGGCTACCGGCCAGATCACCTGCACTGTCTGCAACGGAGAAGGCCATAACCGCTGCATGACCTGCGACAAGAAAGGCTACATAGAATTCCGCTGCCCGGACTGCAACGGCACAGGCCAGCTCCCGGACGACGAAACCGACACGTACTCCTCTCCCAATTCTTTGATTTTCTGAAGAATCAGTTTCTCCCTTTCTTTGGAAGGAGTCTTGAAGCCATTAATATAGTTTCTTAGCAGGGTTGCATTCAGCCCTGCTTTTTTTGCAAACTCAGCGACTTTGACGGCTCGGCGACAATCCTGGATGAGTCATCAGATATATTGTAACTCTTAGCAACAGAAAAAGAAGAATTGACCAAATCAAGGTCAAGAATAATCTCAAGGAGAGCTATCGTTTCAAGAGTCATATTTGCCTGGCCCTTAAGAAGCTTTGATACATATTGAGGAGAACAATTAAGATTCTTGGCAAGTGTCCTCTGCGTCATTTTCAGTTCGTCCAGCCTATGCAAGACCTTTAATGCTATGGCACGAGAATATCTCAGCCAAAACTTGTTGGTTCTCCTCCAGTCCGATCTTTTTCGCCAATCAGTATGGATCTCGTGCGCTTCAAGTATTTGTAATTGTTTGTCTGTCATCGTCGTTATTGTTATCTAAAAAAACTTTAACAATTATAGCCCAAATATCAACCTATATGTTGACATATTTGCAGCGCAACAAAGAAAAGAAATTGCAAAAAGAGAATCCGAAACTTAAACGGGTATAAACGTTTATAATCGTTTAAATATTTTTGAAACGGCTTAAAGTGGGGTTAGATAGCAAAATAATGCCCAGACAACAATACAGTTTCTCTTTGCCATATTGTTATCAATCTTGATTCTACATCAAACCACAACTTAAATTCATTGCCGGATTTGGCGTGCTTTACAGTAAACCTCTGGCTATCCCTGTTGCTGTTGCTGACACTGGCAATTTGTCTTCCCAGTATCCTTCCAAGGCTTTGTCGCTCTTTTTCATCCAGCTCTCGCTGACCTGTTCTGAAACTCCTAACTTCTTCGTCAGATAGGCTTTCACAGCTTTCTTGTAATCTTCTAAACTCTGGAAGTCTTCTGGACTGTCTGTGGGCATTGTTGTGTACTTTGGTTGCTTCTTTGTCATTATTGTCATCCTCCTTTTTATTGCCATAGGGTTGCCCCACACGCTTTAATCGACGATTTTCAGCGTTATCTTTATAACGCCCTACTCGCGACTTAATCAGTATTGTCTCTAATAAACTAATCATCTATTTCCCTAAATAATAAGTCATCATATTCCTCATCAACAGCTATGTGCCCCTTGCCATTCTTAATAAGTACATACGTTGGGTTGCCCAAAAACTCTTCATTAGGGTTACAAGCTACAACATCGTAACCCTTGTAAGGCGGCTCCTCCACGAGGGTGCAATACTCCTCGCAATCTTCACCAAGTACCTGTTTTGCAATTTCAATGTTTGTCATATCACCAAAGTTTATTAGTTTTAACCATCCGTTTTTTTTATTAATAATAAAGCCTGCACGATAGGCATTATTGTAGCGGATTAACTGGTTCCGCAATTCGTCTATTTGCATAATCTTTTTGTTTAGGTAAAAACACTATTAGTATGGATCAAGAGTAAAAATAACCCTGCCATAAAGTTGCATCTGGATGTCGATGTATTCTTCATCACTTTTAATACCAGTAGGCTGGCCATCCATACCCCACTTCATTTTGGCTTTGGATTTCTTTTTCTCTGCTTCGCTATCGGCAAAGCAAGGGGCTGTATAGAACTCAAAGTAATCGTCCAACTTCTGTGCCCTGTACTTGTTCAGCAAGTCCCAAATGTTAATTTCAAGTGTCTGGCCATCCACTTTAACTTTGGCAAATGGCCAATCGGGATAGTTTTTGTCAATTCTGTAGCCTGCCACCTCCACAAACTGTGCAGATTTTGTAATGGCAGTTTTGTCTTTTGCTTTCATAAGCTTGTTGAATTTATTGGTTAATGGTTTATGATGTGCTTTACTTAAAAAGTTTTAACCATCCGTTTTTTTTATTAATAATAAAGCTTAAACTCAGTACCCGATTTTTTATGCTTTACAGTAAATTGAGCATTAGCCCTGTTGCCGTTCCTGACACTGGCAATTTGTCTTCCCAGTATCCCTCCAAGGCTGCTGAATTCTTCCTCACTAAGCTCTCTGCGACTTGTTCGGAAGTCCCTAACTTGTTTATCAGATAATCCCTCACAGCTTTTGTATAGATTTTCAAACTCTGGAAGTCTTCTGGACTGTCTGTGGGCATTGTTGTGTACTTTGGTTGTTTCTGTGTCATTATTGTCATCCTCCTTTTTATTTCCATAGGGTTGCCCCACACGCTTTAATCGACGATTTTCAGCGTTATCTTTATAACGCCCTACTCGTGACTTAATCAGTATTGTCTCTAATAAACTAATCATCTATTTCCCTAAATAATAAGTCATCCAATTCCTGCCCCTCGGCTCTGTGCCCCTTGCCATCTTTTATCAGCACGTACATAGGGTTGCCCAAAAACTCTTCATTAGGGTTACAAGCTACAACATCGTAACCCTTGTAAGGCGGCTCCTCCACGAGGGTGCAATACTCCTCGCAATCTTCACCAAGTACCTGTTTTGCAAT
>JAGCVJ010000001.1 GCA_017962375.1 Bacteroidales bacterium | reverse complement strand
TGCTGCTGGACGAGCCCACCAACCACCTTGACATTGAGTCTATACAATGGTTTGAAGATTATTTGAAGGCGTTCAAAGGCTCGGTTCTGCTGATTTCTCACGACCGCAAGTTTCTGGACAGCACCACAAGCCGTACCATTGAGATAATGCTCTCTAAAATACACGATTACAAGGTTCCTTATTCCAAGTACAAGATACTGCGCAAAGAGAGGATGGAGCAGCAGAGGGCCGCTTACGAGAACCAGCAGAGGATGATCGAGAAGACGGAGGAGTTCATAGAACGGTTCCGCTACAAGGCCACCAAGAGCAATCAGGTGCAGAGCCGTATCAAGGCTCTGGACAAGCTGGAAAGGATTGAAATAGACCTGGAAGACAAAGCCGCTCTCACCGTAAAGTTCCCGCCGGCACCAAGAAGCGGGCAGGTGGTCTTCCGCTCGGAGGACATGGCTATCGGCTACGGGAGCAATGTGGTGGCGTCCAAGATAAACATGACAATAGAAAGGGGAGAGAAAGTGGCCTTTGTGGGAAGGAACGGAGAAGGCAAGACCACAATGATGAGAGTTCTGATCGGGGAGCTTGACACACTTGCGGGAAAAGCGGAGCACGGGTACAATGTTGCATTAGGCTATTACGCGCAGAATCAGGAAGATATACTGGACAAGAACGAGACCGTCTATTCCACTCTGGAAAGCGCGGCTCCGGGCGAATACCGCCAGAGGCTCCGCGACCTTCTGGGAGCTTTCCTTTTCAAGGGAGAAGACGTGGACAAGAAAGTGGCGGTTCTGAGCGGCGGAGAAAGAGCCAGGCTCGCTATGGCAAAACTCATCCTAAAGCCCTACAACCTGCTGGCCCTGGACGAGCCTACCAACCACATGGATATCCAGAGCAAGGAGATTCTCAAGCAGGCCCTCCAGAAATATGACGGCACTCTGGTTATTGTCTCTCACGACAGAGACTTTCTCAACGGCCTGGTTGACAAGGCATACGAATTCCGCGACGGAAAAGTCAAAGAGCATCTGGGCGGAATAGAAACCTATCTGGAGCATCTGAAAAAAGACCTGCTTACGCCTGTTGCGTCAGCCCCGAAAGAGGAGAAGCCTGCTGAAGAAAAGCCTGTACAGGTTAAGGACTCCCAGATCTCCAGAGCCGAGAGCAAGGAAGAAAGGCGCAGAAGAAAAGAAATCGAGAAGCTGGAGAATGAAATCGCCGAGCTGGACTACAAGATTTCCGAAATAGAGCAGCAGCTGTCTTCTCCTGTCAACGCGGAAGAAGTGGAAAAACTCTCTGCCGAATACTCCCGGCTGAAGGAAGACAGAGACTCAAAACTCGACAAATGGATGGAAATCTCCGGATAGGGCTATCTGGCTCTGATCAGAGAAAGTATTGCAGCACAAGCAGTTGCCACATTCAAAGATTCGCTACCCTCATCGCTTCTTGCAGGTTTTGCCTTTCCTGAAACGTCGTATGATGGGATCAGAATATGCCTCTCTTTATTTATCAGCAATGAGAGTTCATCTGAGATTCCGTTGCTTTCGCTGCCCATAACTATAATGGAGCCTTCTGAGGCTTTGCAGCAGAAATCCGCGTTCACAGGACTGCCGTCCAGGAAAGTGCCGAATACTGGAACCGAGGCTGCAGAAGCCTTGGAAACCACTTCGCTGAGATTGCAGTAAACCACAGGAACTCTGAAGATTGCGCCCATTGTGGCCTGCACTGTCTTGGGGTTGTAGAGCTCTACGCACTCCGGCGAGCAGAAAACCGCGCTCACGCCAAACCAGTCTGCAAGACGGATTATTGTTCCCATATTGCCTGGATCTTTCACGCCGTCCAGCATAAGGTACAGGCGGCCTTTTTCCAGAGCTATATCGCTGAGGGAAACTGTCTTCTGTCTGACGACTGCCAACACCGGAGAAGGGGAGGAGAGAGATGAGATTCTCTCCATTGCCTTTTCTCCGATTTGGTCCTTGCGCCAAATGCTTTCCACCTCAAAGTCCGAATTCAGGGCTTCAAGCGCAAGTTTCTCGCCCTCAACCACAAACAGAGAAGTTTCCGCACGGAATTTCTTCTGCTGCAGAGAGCGGATACGCTTTATCTGTGCCAGGGAAAGTGCTTTATCCATAAACTAGTAACCCAAAATCTTGAGCATGCTCTTGTAAGACTGCTCCTTGCTGAAAAGCTTGGTGGTATAGTCGCCGGTAGCGTCCTTGTCTATGATAACGTGCTTAGGGGCAGGTATCAGGCAGTGCTGGATTCCGCCGTAGCCGGCGATTGACTCCTGGTAGGCTCCGGTGTGGAAGAAGCCAATGTAGAGAGGCTCAGGCTCGTGCTTGCCCTCGGTTATAGGGAGGAAGATTGCATTGGAATGAGCTTCCGCGTTGTAGAAATCCTCTGAGTCACAGGTAAGTCCGCCGAGGAACACTCTCTGGTACTGGTTCTCCCATTTGTTGATCGGGAGCATTATGAACCTCTTCTTTATGCCCCAGATGTCTGGCAGGGTGGTCATAAACGAGCTGTCTATCATATACCATCTCTCCCTGTCGTTCTGCTGCTTTACGTCCAGAACCTGGAATATTGTGGCGCCGCTTTCTCCCACGGTGAAACTGCCGAACTCGGTGAAGATTTCTGGCTCGGGAACTCCTCTCTGGTTGCAGATGGTCTTGATCTGCGAAATAACCTCCTCGGTCATGTATTCGTAGTCATAGTCGTCTACAAGGGATGATTTTATAGGGAATCCGCCTCCAATGTTCAGCGAATCCAAGTCAGGGCAAACAGCCTTCAGGTCGCAATAAACGTTAACGCACTTGGAGAGTTCATTCCAATAGTAAGCGTTGTCTTTTATGCCTGTATTGATGAAGAAATGCAGCATTTTCAGCGAGAATTTCTTGCTTTTGGCAATCTTGCTTTTGTAGAAAGGAACTATATCCGAATAACGAATTCCCAGGCGAGAAGTGTAGAACTCGAACTTCGGCTCCTCCTCGGAGGCTATCCTTATTCCCAGGTTGCAAGGCTTCTCCAGCACCCTGTCAAAGTCGTCGAATTCTCCCATGTTATCCAGAATCGGAATGATGTTCGTCCATCCGTCATTCACCTTTGCAACTATGTTTTCCACATACAGGTCTTTCTTGTAGCCGTTGCAGATAATCATAATGTTCTTGTCTATAAGTTCCTCTTCATAAAGGGAATCCACAAGATTAAAGTCGAATGCGGAAGAGGTTTCGAGATTGATGTCGTTCTTCAGGGCCTCCTGCAGCACGAACGAGAAATGAGAACTCTTGGTACAGTAGCAATAGTGGTAGGAACCTTTGTAGTCCACTTTAGCCATAGCCACGTTGAACATTCTCTTTGCCCTCTGGATCTGGCTGGAGATCTTAGGGAGATAGGTTATCTTCAGAGGTGTTCCGTACTGGTCTATAACGTCCATCATAGGAATGTCGTGAAAGAAAAGATTGCCGTCTTCAACCTTGAATTCAGCCTGTGGCCAGTCGAAAGTCTGCTCCACCAAATTGATGTACTTGTTCTTCATATCAGATAATCCGATTAAGTTAGTTTGTCAAAATTTGGACAATCCAAGTGAGTTGGATTGCTTATCGCGATACAAATATATCTAATATTGATAAAAATGTCCAGTTTTTGACTAATTTTGATACGTGAAAATGAGATTATCAGCAATCATAGGCATTTTATCCCTGGGCACGCTCCTTTGCTCGTGCAGCATGACCAGAATCATTCCGGAGGGGCAGAGCATGCTCGTCAAAAACGAAATTGTTTTTGAAGGAAAGAAGCCGGAAGAGCTTTCAGACCTGGCAAACTACATTAAGCAGACACCTAAGAGCGGCATTTTCGGCTACCAGTTTCCTGTAGCCCTGTACAATACTTCCAAGGGCACCGGAAGAGGGTGGGACAAGATTGCTGAAAAGATGGGCAGGCCGCCTCTGATCTTTGACAAGGGGCTTGTGCAGAATTCCATCAACAATATGCTTAACCACATCCAGTTCAAGGGTTTCTACAAATCTACAGTTACAGCGGACATCCAGACGGAAGACAAGAAGACAAAGGTCACTTACACGGTAAAGCCGGGGAACAGATATATAATAGACACAATATCATATACTATCCCCAACGTGGACATGTATGACATAATGAGCGCAAACCAAAAGGAGACTCTCGTCAAGATTGGGGACGTGCTCAGCGAAGACATGCTTGAGAAGGAGTCTGAAAGACTTGCTCAGATCTACAGGAATTCAGGCTACTACGGCTTTGACAAGGGGTTCTTCTTCTTTACCGGCGACACTCTCTCCCACAACGGAAAGAGCAGCCTGAACATGGAAATCAAAGACTATCTGAGAAGCGAGAGCGAAAAGGACGCCCGGCCTCACAAAGTGTTCTCTTTCGGCAAAGTGCTCGTTTCCACAAGAAGAAACTTCCAGCAGACCAGATCAATAAGAATGGACTCCGATTCTGTAGACGTGGCCAGAAGAGACTCGCTGCTGGCCGTTTTGAGAACCAGGATAGACACCATTGAATTCGGAAACGTAAGCGTAATAAACTTCACAAGAAGCGGCAATCTGGTAAGGCCTAGAGTCCTGGACAGGCTCAACTTGATTCAGCCGGGAAGCCAGTATGACGAGAGCATCGTTGAAAACACATATTCCAGATTTTCAAGTCTCAGCCTGTTCAACAGCGTGAACATACAGCAGCAGGAAGCGGATTCTTCACAGGTAAAGACGATGATTACCTTGCAGGCCGGCAACGTGCAGGGGTTCAAAGTAGACTTGCAGGGATCCACAAACGCCAACGGCCTGCTTGGAGTTTCGCCGTCCATCTCCTATTTCCACAAGAATCTTTTCAGGGGAGCTGAAGTATTGACTGTAAGCCTGATGGGAGATTTCCAGTTCAAATTCCACAGCAACATTCATTCAACTGAACTTGGAGGAAGCACCACCTTGGATCTGCCGCATTTCCTATTCGCCCCGAACAGCTGGTTCCGGAACAGATCTATACCTCACACGGAAATTACCGCTTCTTACAGTTACCAGACCAGACCTGAATATACAAGAAACATTCTGTCAGGAAGTTACACCTACAGCTGGAATATCCGCCGCAAACTTTTTATAAAGGCAACTCCGCTAAGGGCCAATATAGTGAGAGTATTCAACATAGACTCCTTGTTCTTCAATGCTCTCGGCGATCCTTTCCTCAAGAATTCCTTCAGCGACCACTTCGATCTGGGAGTAGGAACCAACATTTATTATACTTCAGATCCTTCAAGCAAACCAAAAGACGATTACTTCTACATAAGATACAGTCTGGACCTTTCAGGAAACCTGATAAGCCTGCTTGACGGAGGGCTGAAGAAAAACGAAAAGGGTGAAAGGCTGATTTGGCATTCTCCTTATTCCCAGTACTTCAGGACAGAGCTCTCAGGAGTGTATACCATGAAGATAGGGGACAATCCTAACCACATGCTGGCCGTGAGAGCCTTGGGTGGCGTAGGAAAGGGCTACGGCAACTCAACCGGTCTTCCGCTGGAGAAAATGTTCTGGGGCGGAGGAGCCTATGACATGAGAGGCTGGCAGCCGAGAACTCTCGGCCCGGGCTATGCCCCAAGAGACTCCGCATTCACCATTCCAAACCAGACCGGAGACATCAAGCTGGAAGCTAATCTCGAATACAGGTTCCCTATAGTGTCCATGTTCAATGGAGCCGTGTTCACCGATTTGGGCAATGTCTGGACTTTCAAGAGGAAAATCCTCCCTGGCGAAGACGGTCCAGACCCGAGAGGGTTCTTCCGCATGAAAGATTTCTACAAGCACCTGGCCTGGGATGTAGGAGCGGGGCTTAGGCTGGATCTGGATTTTGCCGTTATCCGACTGGACATAGGCTTCAAAACATTTAACCCGGCCACATCCGAGTGGACGGGACCGGGCAAATGGTTCAAGAAGGATAACTTCGAAATCAGCTTCGGTATAGGCTATCCGTTCTAATCTATTCAAATTCAAAGTATCCGAAAAACTCCGGACGATGATAGTCGGGCCTTTCGGTTCCTACCGGATTCCAAGTCAGGTAATGGCGGTTCTGCATGTCATCTCCGCACTTGAAAACATTTCCCTTGACTGTCTGGCCTTTGAGGTATTCTACGCTTCGGCCCTGAAGAATCAGGTCCAGCGGAATGACAATTATCATAGACCAGCATATCGGCTCCTTTGAAACCCTGTCGCCGAAAGCCTCACTGCCTAAGGTGGAAAAACGCCTTATACAGTCCATCTGCACCTGATCAAAATGACCGCGGTCTTTCTTGCCAACTCCGTAACCCACAATCCCGTGTCCGGTGCAGTTCATCTCAATGTTATAGTACACGCCGGTCTCAGCGATAGGGGCTATGAAAAGCTCCATGCAGTCGTCGGTCCATGGCTTAGAGCCCTCATCTTCCCCGAAAGTTGAGCATATCTCGTTTTCTTTAACCTGATAACGTATGTAAAGATCGTTGTCTGAATACATTATCTTGAAAGAGGCCTCAGGAGAATAAGAGCCGTTTCTGTCTGGCCAGTTTACAACGTCTATATTGTTAGACTCTAGAGAAGCAAACCTTTCTTCCACGGCAGCCATATCAGGAACATCGCTCTCAAAAGCTACATAAGCTACCTTTGCTATCTTGATTTTTTCCATCTTGTGAACCTTTTGTCCAAAAGCAAAAAAACCTGTCCAACTCAGCATCAGGCAGAGCAGGACAGGATACTTTATCAATTTGATTCCTTTCATTGGAACTTGTATTTAACGAAGAGTTCTATTGCCTGATATTCAGCCATTCCCAGCTTGTCAAATATGACTGCTGTGTTGTGGTTTCTCTCCTCAGCCCTAAGCCAGAATTCTCTTGCGTCTGATCCAGGGAACAGAGGGTAGTCTTTCTGTGACTGGTGGCGGAAGATGGCGCTTCTCTTGATCTTCACTTCCTCCGGGCTGAGCGGAACGGCCATTTCAGCCTCTGCTACATCCCACTCCTGCCAAGCGCCTCTGTACATCCAGATGCGGCAGTCCTTGAACCAAGGCTCGTCCCTGAGCTCCTCGCAAGCCTTGATGACGGCCTGGAAGCAAACCCTGTGAGTGCCATGCGGGTCTGAAAGGTCGCCGGCAGCAAAAATCTGGTGAGGCTTGATTCTCTGGAGAAGTTTCTTCACGATTTCAATATCCTTCTTTCCAAGCGGTTTCTTCTTCACTCCTCCGGTCTCGTAGAACGGCAGGGAGAGGAAGTTCACATGGTCGTCAGGAATTCCGAGATAGCGGCAGGCGCTGCGAGCCTCACCGCGTCTGATGTAAGTCTTTATTCTTCTGACAATCAGAGGGTCTGCCTGGCCCGGATGCTTCTTCTTGAGCTGCTTTTCAATGTCCATGAAAAGCTCCTTGGCCTTGGCGGCATCTATATCAAAAATGTCTGCGCTCTCGCGGATGAAATCCAGATAACGGATAACGTCGTGGTCGAATACGGCAATGTTTCCGCTGGTCTGGTATGCTACGTGAATATCGTGTCCGTGCTCTGCCAGACGAGCCAGGGTACCTCCCATAGAAATCACGTCATCATCCGGGTGAGGGGAGAACACAACCACTCTCTTAGGATAAGGCAGAGCTCTCTCCGGACGAGTGGAGTCGTCGGTGTTAGGCTTTCCGCCCGGCCATCCGCTGATAATGTGCTGCAGGTCGTTGAACACCTTTATATTGATCTGGCTGGCAGGGCCTTTCTCTGTTACAAGGTCGCTCATTCCGTTGTCGTTGTAGTCGCGGTCGGTGAGCTTGAGGATAGGCTTGTCGAGCTTCTTGCAGAGCCAGAAAACAGACTTGCGGATAAGGTAAGGAGTCCAGTTTACCTTGTCGGTGAGCCAAGGAGTTTCAACTCTTGTCAGGTTCACTGAAGCAGCCCTGTCTATCATTATGTGAGCGTTGCCGTGCTCCTGAAGATAGGATGCAGGAACCATCTTGGTTACTTCGCCCTCAACAATCTTCTTGATCTTAGGTGCACTGCCCTCGCCCCAGGCCAGATAGTATATCTTCCTGGCTTCCAGTATAGTGGCAATACCCATAGTGATAGCGTAATAAGGCACGTCATCCACTCCGAAGAACTCGCTGGCTGCCGAAACTCTGGTGGTGTAGTTCAAGTTGATCTTCCTGGTCCTGGAGTTGTAAGGAGAACCCGGCTCATTCATGGCCATGTTTCCTGTAATCACGATATCCAGACCGCCTGCCTTTTCAATTTCCTTCTCATACTTTTGGCAGTAGTCTTCCATATCGTTCCTCTTGCTGCTGTCTATGTAATGGATGTTTTTCTTAGGAATGTCTATTTCATCTATCAGGCATTCCTTGAGAAAACGGTAATGGCTCTGGAGCTCATCCTTGTCCAAAGGATAGTAGTCATCCATTCCGAATATCTCTATATTCTTGAAGCTCAGCTTCTTTTCTTTTACTGCGGCAATGAAGTCGTCATACACCTGAAGGCAGGAAGACGATGCGGCAAGTGCCAAAACCAGTTTCTTTCCTTCGGCGGCCTTCTTCTTGGACTGAAGAATCACGTCCCTTACAATAACCTTGGAGGCTTCTCTCTGTTCGCCGAAGATTTTTACAGGCAGTTTTTCATACCTTTTGGAGAAATCAGATGTCAAAAACATTTTGAGTATTATTAAATCACGTTAAATCCGTTAATAGTTTTCCTAAGTTCAACAAGCTGAGATAGCAGATTATCCATCAAGCTGAGATTCAGCATATTTGCGCCGTCACTCTTGGCATTTGCAGGGTCGGGGTGGGTTTCCATGAAAAGACCGTCGGCTCCAACTGCCACAGCAGCCCTGGCTATGTGAGGAATCAGTTCCGGCTCGCCTCCCGTAACTCCTGAAACCTGGTTCGGCTTCTGGAGAGAATGGGTGACATCCATCACCACCGGACAGCCAAGAGACTGCATCTTAGGAATGGAGCGGAAGTCCACAACAAGGTCTGAATACCCGAACTGGCTGCCTCTTTCGGTGAGCATCACGTTAGGGTTGCCGGAGTCTTTCACTTTCTGCATCGCAAACACCATAGCTTCCGGAGAAAGGAATTGTCCCTTCTTGATATTCACCCACTTGCCGGTTGCGGCAGCGGCCTGCAAAAGCTCTGTCTGGCGGCAAAGGAAAGCAGGTATCTGAAGCACGTCAATATCGTATGACGCAGCCAGTTCAGCCTCCTGCACGCTGTGGATGTCGGTGACTATGGCCACACCCAGCTCTTTTCTAATAGACTGAAGCAGGGCAAGGCCTTCACGGTCGCCGATGCCAGTGAAAGAAGTTATCTTGGAACGGTTGGCTTTCTTGTAAGATGCTTTGAAAATGAAAGGAATCTTATGCTTGGAAGTCAATTCCTTGAGAGTTTTTGCTATAGACCAGGTTATTTCCTCGCCCTCAATGACGCAGGGACCTGCCATAAGGAAAAACATCCCGTTGTTATAATCTGTTACAAGCTGCAAATTTTTCATCGCGCAAATTTATAAAAAAAGCTGGACTGGGAGTATCAGTAACCGTATTTCTCCCAAAGAATTTTAAGCCTTCTGCGGATCTCCTGCTCTGGCTTGTTGTTGCCCGGATCGTAAAGCTTTGTTCCCGACACTTCTTCCGGCAGGAATTCCAGGTCTGCAAAGTTACCTTCAAAATCGTGAGCGTACTTGTAGCCCTGATGATATCCGAGCTCCTTCATAAGTCGGGTAGGGGCGTTTCTCAGATGAAGCGGAACGGAAAGGTCTCCTTGCTGCTCAACCAGAGCCAAGGCTGTGTCTATAGCCATATAGGCCGAGTTGCTCTTTGGGCTAGTTGCAAGATATACAGCGCATTCCGAAAGCGGAATACGGCCTTCGGGCATTCCTATCTGCTGAACCGCGGCAAAAGTGCTCTGGGCCAGAAGCAAAGCGTTAGGGTTTGCCAGACCAATGTCTTCAGCCGCCAGAATCACCATTCTGCGGGCAATGAAAAGCGGATCCTCTCCGCCTTTTATCATCCTGGCCAGCCAATATACGGCCGCGTTCGGGTCCGAGCCTCTAAGGCTCTTTATGAAAGCCGAGATTATGTCGTAATGCTGCTCGCCGTTCTTGTCGTATAAGGCCATATTCTCCTGCAAACGGTTCTTAACCAGGTCATTGGTTATTGTCACAGGTTCTCCTTCCGGAACGCTTGAAACCACAATTTCAAGTACATTCAGAAGCTTTCTTGCATCTCCGCCTGAATACCTCATCAAAGCTTCCTTCTCAGCGACGGTTATATTTCTGGAAGAAAGATAGGGGTCTTTTTCAATAGCGCGAGTCAATAGAATATCCAGGTCTTCCACGCTCAGTTCCTTGAGCACAAATACCTGACACCTTGAAAGCAAGGGACTTATGACCTCAAATGAAGGATTTTCGGTAGTGGCGCCTATGAGAATAATTGTTCCATCCTCAACAGCTCCAAGCAGAGCGTCCTGCTGGCCTTTGTTGAAACGGTGAATCTCGTCGATGAATAAAATAGGTGTCTTGGAGTTGAATAGGGTCTTGTTCTTGGCCTTTGAGATTACATCGCGCACATCCTTCACGCCAGAACTTACAGCGCTCAGCGTGTAGAAGCTGCGGTCCAGCTGCTTGGATATTATGTTTGCCAGTGTAGTCTTGCCAACGCCCGGAGGGCCCCAAAGAATGAAAGAAGACAGATTGCCGCTTTCAATCATGTTCCTAAGCACACTTCCTTTGCCCACAAGATGCTCTTGCCCAACGTATTCGTCCAATGAAACTGGCCGGATTCTTTCCGCCAGAGGTATCTTCACTCCATTATCCATAGGTCAATCATTCAGTAGCGCAAATTTAACAATATGCCGCAAGAAACACAATCGGGGAGAATAATTGTTATATTTACAAATGTTATGGCAGAGGATATCACTATATGGTCGGAAATCAAGAAATACTTCTCCATGAAGGGATTTCTTACCGACAAGAATGATGTTACCAGACGAATCAACGACGGCATAACGTTTAAGGGGCCGAATTTGTGGGTGCTGGTATTCGCTATTCTTATTGCGTCTCTCGGACTGAACATGAACTCCACCGCCGTAATTATAGGCGCCATGCTCATATCTCCTCTGATGGGACCTATCATAGGCATGGGATTCGGCGTTGGCACAAATGATCTGGATCTTCTCAAAAAAAGCTTCAAAAACTACGCTGTAGCAACAATAATTAGCCTCCTGACAGCTTCTCTGTACTTTTTGCTGACACCTTATAAAGGAGCGCAGAGCGAGCTTCTGGCCAGAACTTCGCCAACTTTGTACGACGTGCTCATAGCCCTGTGCGGCGGCGCTGCCGGAGTTGTGGCGCTAGGGGCGAAGGATAGGGGGAACATTATTCCGGGCGTAGCCATAGCAACCGCATTGATGCCGCCTTTGTGTACAGCGGGATTCGGCATAGCCAGCCTGAGCGTCAAGTATTTCCTCGGGGCTTTCTTCCTGTATTTTATAAATTCTGTGTTTATTGCTTTGGCAACATTCATTGGAGTCAGGGCTATGAAATTCCGCAAAAAGGAAGTTCTCGACGAGAAGGCATACAAGAAAGTGCGTTTCTATATAACTGTGATTGTGATAGCTACAATGGTGCCTGCAGCCATAATGACTGTGAACATTATCCGTGAAAGCATATTCCACACTGGTGTTGATTACTTCATCAGAAACGAGCTGAAATATCCCGGAACGCAAATCATCACGCACAATGCAGACCGCGAGAACAAAGTCTTGACGCTTGCTGCAGTAGGCAGGGAATTATCTGAAAGCCAAATTAATGACGCTGCCTCCAAGCTTGCCAAATATGGTTTGGACGGCTATCAGCTTAATCTGATTCAGGGCAGCATATCAGACAGTCTTTTAAGTCTCAAGGGAACCATATCAAGCATGGTTTCTTCGAAAGAGGAGCTGAATGCCACAATCTCTCACCAGAACATTGAGATATCAGACCTGAGAGACCAGCTTTCGTATTTCACCAGATATGAATTCCTGACTAAGCAGATAGTAAAGGAGCTTCAAAGTTTCTATCCGAACATAGAGCTCTTCAGCCTGTCAGAGTCTATTGAAAGCGGAAAAGACACCAACTGCATCAACAAGTTTCTTTCTGCAATCATTACTTTGAATCCAGATTCCAAATCCGTTCTTAGCAAGGATGACCTTCTCAAGATTTCTGATTATGTTAAGAATAGGGTGTCTGCCGATTCTGTCGTTGTTATCGTTCGCTGAGGACTTAATTCTATTTAACATAATATAAATTGTATGATAATATAGTGTTTATCGCGACAGATAATATATTGGCATGCTAATTGATATTTATTGCGCGAATTTCACTACATTTATATTTGATTTTGAAATTCACTTTTTTACTAACCTCATAAACTGTTTTTGAAATGGCAAAGACTACTGCTAAAGTTTCAAAGAAGGCAGCCCTCAAACTGGACAAGCCTGCAATCCTGGTTGTCGACATGCTCAACGATTTCGTTACCGGCGCTCTCGGATGCGACCGCGCCCGTGCTATCGTTCCTGCTTCCGCTAAACTGCTTGACGCAGCCCGCAAGGCCGGCGTTCCTGTAATATTCTGCAACGACTGCCACCTCAAGGGCATCGACCTGGAGCTCAAGCTTTGGGGAGATCACGCAATCAAGGGAACCAAGGGTGCCGAGGTTATCCCAGAACTCAAACTCTGCGACAAGGACTATGTAGTTCCAAAGAGACGTTACAGCGGATTCTTCCAGACCGATCTTGACATCCTTCTCAAGGAGCTTGGCGTTAAGACCGTAATCATGACCGGACTGCACGCCCACATGTGCGTAAGACACACATCTGCAGACGCTTACTGCCTGGGATACAACGTGGTTGTAGCAAAGGAGGCCACCGATTCCTTCACCGAAGAAGACTACAAGATCGGAATCGCCTACCTGAAGACCTGCTACGGAGCAGACGCCTACAGCAACAAGGAGCTCATAGCAGCCTTCAAGAAATAAGATGAGCCGGAAAAGAAACAAAGAACGGCAAATCATCCAAAATGTGAGCATAGAGGCCGTTGCCGCCGAAGGCAATGGCCTTGCTCATATTGATGGCAAGGTGCTTTTCGTGCCCAAATGCGTTCCCGGAGATGTTGTTGACGTAGTGCTAACCCGCAGCCGCAAAGGCTTCATGCAGGGAAACGTCCTCAGAATTGTTGAAGAATCCCCGATTCGCCAGAAGCCTTTCTGCCCGCACTACGGAATCTGCGGCGGCTGCACCTGGCAGGCACTCCCATACGACAAGCAGCTGGAATTCAAGCAGCAGCAGGTTATAGACCAGCTCACCAGGATAGGGCACCTTACACTCCCCTCTATCTCCCCCATTCTTGGCTCTGAACGCATAATAGACTACCGTAACAAGCTGGAATACACCTTTTCAGACCGCCGCTGGCTATTCGCGGATGAACGTCTTAATCCCGACGGAACCGAAAGGCAGTTCACCGAGGAAGAACTCCTCGGACTGGGCTTCCATATTCCTCAGATGTTCAGCAAGGTGCTGGATATCAAGGAATGCCGTCTGCAGAAAGAGCCTTCAAATGCTATCAGGCTGTTTGCCAGGAAATATGCCGTTGAACACAAATTGGGATTCTTTGACCTGTACAACCATACCGGACTGCTGCGCAATCTGGTGATACGCTGCACGGAAGAAGGAAAATTCGGCATAAACCTGGTAATTGGAAAACAGATGCCGGAAGCGGAAGACATGGTAAAGGCAATCTGCCGCGAATTCCCTCAGATCTCGTCTGCATATATCACCATAAACAGCAAAGCCAACGACAGTTACGACAGTTGTCCCCTATTCCATATCTATGGAGATAAATACCTGGTGGAAAAGATGGAGGACATCACTTTCAGAATCGGCCCAAAGTCTTTCTACCAGACAAACTCGCTCCAGGCATACCGCCTGTACTGCGTCGTGAGGGATTTCGCTGAGCTGAAAGGAGATGAAACTCTCTATGACCTGTACACCGGAACCGGCACAATTGCCTTGTTCCTTGCCAGAAACGCAAAGAAAGTCATAGGAATAGAATATGTGGAGGAAGCCGTGGCAGACGCAAGAGTTAATGCAAAGGACAACGGCATTGCCAACGCCGAATTCTTTGCCGGAGACATGAAAGACATCCTGAACAAGGTATTTGTCAAAAAGCATGGCGAGCCTGATACCATCATCCTGGACCCTCCAAGGGCAGGCATACATCCGTCTGTAGCTCAGGTCATTCTGGAGGCCGCCCCTACCCGCATAGTGTATGTTAGCTGCAACCCGGCAAGCCAGGCCAGAGACCTTGAAATTCTATGCCAGAGATACAAGATCACTCGGGTTCAGCCTGTAGATATGTTCCCTCACACCCAGCACGTTGAAAACGTTGTACTCCTGACGAAAAATGATTAGTGTCATTATCCCGGTATTCAATGTAAAGCCATTCCTCAATGAGGCTGTAGACAGCGTCATCGGGCAGAGCTTTGCAGACTGGGAAATGATACTTGTAGACGACGGTTCAACCGACGGTTGCAGTGAAATTTGCGACAGCTATGCCGCAAAAGATTCCAGAATAAAAGTCATACACCAGAAAAACGGAGGCCTGAGCGCCGCCAGGAACACCGGACTAAACCTCTGCAAGGGAGAATACATATCCTTCCTGGATTCAGACGACTCCTTTTATCCCGATATGCTTTCAACCGCATTTGAGCTTATTCAAAAGCACAATGCAGATATAGTGGAATTCAATATCAGCATAAACTCAAGAAACTCATTCCATACTGACGACGGCGTTTATTCCGGTCATCAGGCAATGATTATGCAAATTGAGGGAAAGGTGTCCACCGCTGTATGGAACAAGCTCTACAGACGTGAATTATGGGATGGTATCCGCTTTACAGAAGGGAGAAATTATGAAGATCTGGAAGTTATCATGCCTGTGCTCGAGAAGGCAAAAAGCATATATGTCACAAGCAAGCCTCTGGTTTCCTACAGGCTAAGGCAGGAAAGCATAACCTTCACCCGCAGTTTGAGAAACCTTCAAGACTACACCCTATCTTTCAGGAACTATGCAGGCTATATAGAATCGCATATTCCGGAGTTCTTTACTCAAGATCATCTGGAACACGCGTATCAGGAAAGTTTCTCGTACTTGCTGGTGGAATATTGTTTCTGTTCCATATCAAAAATACCTGAGAAAAAGCCTATTCTAAGTTTTCTCAGACAAGAGCTGGATCTTCGCCGCAAGAAAATAGACACAAAAAACAGCAGCTTCAAATCAAGAGCATCCTATTTCTTGGTTAAACACTTTCCATCGGCAGTTCCCGTAGTCTACCGCCTATACCGCAAAAGAAATGAAGAACTCCATAGCTGAAAACATATCCATCAATCTCTTCATTAAAGTGTTCACATACCTGTTCTCATTTTTGACAGTTATGTATGTGACCAGGATTCTTCAGCCTTCAGCTTTCGGAACAACGGCTTTTGCATCTTCTGTAGCCGGTTATTTTGTAATGTTTGCAAGCCTCGGCATGCCTCTGTACGCCACGAGAGCCTGTGCAAAAAGCAGAAGCAACCGCAAAGATCTCAGCAAGACATTCAACGAATTATGGAGCATTAACATTCTTTTGTCCGCAATAAGTCTGGCTGCTTTTGCCATTTGCCTTATTGCTATTCCAAAGCTTAGGGAAAACGGACTGATGCTTGCCCTCTACGGAACCGGCATCATATTCCAGGCCATAGGATGCCAATGGTTGTTTGAGGGCCTGGAAAAGTTCCGTTTTCTGGCAATTTCCACTTTGATATGCAAGATTACATCTCTGCTTTGCATAATAGCCTTCGTTCGTTCTCCGGAAGACGTTATTCTTTATGTTGTTTTCTCTTTGATTACATCCTACGGGACATATCTGCTGTGCTTTTTTAAGCTCAGGCGCCATGTGGATATTTCTTTCCGTATCCGGATAAACAAATCGCACTTCAAGCCCCTTCTGGTATTCTTCATGATGTCTTGCGCTGTATATGTTTACAGCAGTCTGGACATAACAATGCTGGGGTTCATGAAAAGCGATTATGAGACAGGGCTTTACAGTATCGCAGTCAGACTGAAATTCATTTTGACGCTTCTCGGAATTGTTGTATTGACATCAGCCATGCCGCGAGCTTCCGAACTCTGGGAAAAAGGAGATCGCAAACCTTTTGAGTCCCTGGCAAAAAAATCGCTGGTATTTGTCGGAGGCATCCAGTTTTTGCTGATGGCCGGATGTCTGCTGTTCTCCCGGTTAATAATAGTGATTACCGGAGGATCATCTTATTTGGAAGCCGTTCCTGCTTTCAGGATACTTTTGTTTTCCCTTCTTCCTATTGGATTAAGCAACATTGTAGGCGGCCTTGTGCTGATTCCTGCAGGAAAAGAGAACAGGCTGTTATTTGCAGAGGTTGCAGGAGCCGTTCTGAATTTCATCGCGAACATTATATTTATTCCTAAATATTCAATACTGGCAGCAGCCTCAGCCACAGTGGCTTCAGAGATTCTCGTCTGCATCCTTTGCTTCTGGTATGCCAAGAAAGATCTTGGCATGAACCTGATCGGTCAATCTGCTTCATTTGCCATTGGGAAAGCTAAAACAATCGCTGAAAAAGCTGCAGTTTACCTGGGCAACCTGATTTGCCCGTCAAAACTTCCGTATTGCTGCCCTTGCTGCGGGAAGCGTCTCTATCATTTCAGAGACGGCGAATTTATCTCTAATCCGGAAATTTACAACCCAGATAGGTATACTGGAGATCAGGCTGTTATATGCCCTATTTGCTCATCGCTTCCAAGGCACAGGATTCTTGCAAACTGGATGGCGGAAAACACAGAGCTGCTCACAAACAAGAGAATTCTCTATTTCGCTCCGGAAAAATTCATGTGCAGATGGCTGAAAAAGAACAATATCAGTTTCACCACCGCAGATCTCTACGGCCCGGCGGACCTTAAAATAGACATACAGGACACTAAACTGGATGATTGCTCATACGACATAATTATCTGCAACCATGTGCTGGAGCATGTGGAAGATTACGCTAAGGCGTTGAATGAACTGCACCGCCTTGTCAGCCGAGACGGCTTGATTATCATTTCATTCCCTGTGGACTTGTCCTTGGAAAGCGTCTATGAAGATTCCGGTGTAACTTCTGCAGAAGGACGATTGAAGGAATTCGGGCAAACAGACCATCTCAGGGTATTCGGAAGAGATTCCGCCGCAATGCTGGAAAGCTTCGGATTTGATGTCGCCGAGATAAAAGGAGAGGATTGCGACCCGAGTATCAAACCTGTCATAGGCCCGGCTGACTACGACTTCAATACATTGTGGCGCCTTACCCCGAAATAATAATTTTTATTATATTTGTAATAACTCTAAATCCAATACAACTATGTCTTTAATCAGCGATTTGATTTCTAAGCAGGTTAATTCTGCTGCCGGTGGAATTGAAATTCCTACCGACATCAAGAGCCAGGTACTTGGAGGCCTCGGCGAATCCATCCTCGGCAGTCTTACCCAGACAGCTGCAAAACAGGGTGGCACTGACCTTATCACCGACCTTTTGACCGGCAAGACCAGCGCCGCCAGCAGCCCTATCACTGCTTTGGCAGGAAACTTGTTCTCCACCAACATTCTGAGCAAGCTGAATCTTGGCGGAGGACTGGCAAAATCTCTCACCGGACTGATTCCTAACATTCTGGGAGGTCTCAGAGGCTTCATCAAAGACCAGGACGGAGACGGTGACATTGACCTCAAGGACATTATGCTCTCCATCACCGGCGGCGGAAATTCCAATGGCGGAGGCCTGGGCAGCATCATCGGTGCTGCAACCAGCATTCTCGGTGGCCTTGTTGGCGGCAACAAGAAATAACAGTTTCTTGTTTCACTGATTTCAAAGGGGATGACCAGTTGGCCATCCCCTTTTTCGCGATAATTGATTATCTTTACAAAAATATCATCCACTATGGCAGACGAAAAGATCATATTCTCGATGAACGGTGTGGGGAAAATCCTCCCACACAATAACAAAGTAATTCTCAAGGACATATACCTATCCTTCTTCTACGGCGCAAAGATTGGCATCATAGGCCTTAACGGAAGCGGAAAGTCCACTCTGCTGAAGATCATAGCCGGAGTGGAGAAGAACTACCAGGGAGAAGTCGTATGGGCTCCCGGCTACAGCGTCGGCTATCTGGAGCAGGAACCGCAGATGGATCCGGACAAGACAGTCATAGAAGTGGTTCAGGAAGGAGTCCAGGAAGTCATGGACCTTCTCAACGAGTTCAACGAGATATCCGCCAAGTTCTGTGAACCAATGGATGACGACACCATGAATCGCCTGATGGAAAGGCAGGGAGAGCTCACAGAGAAGATCGAGCACGTAGGCGGCTGGGAGATAGACTCCAAGCTGGAAAGGGCTATGGACGCCCTCCAGTGCCCGCCTTCAGACGCCAAGGTTTCCACCCTGTCGGGAGGAGAAAGAAGAAGGGTGGCCTTGTGCCGCCTGCTTCTAAAGCAGCCGGACGTGCTGCTTCTTGACGAGCCTACCAACCATCTTGACACTGAGAGTATTCTCTGGCTGGAAGCCCATCTTAGGCAGTACAAGGGAACTGTCATAGCCGTAACTCACGACCGTTACTTCCTGGACAACGTGGCCGGATGGATTCTGGAACTGGACCGCGGAGAAGGCATACCGTGGAAGGGAAACTACTCTTCCTGGCTGGACCAGAAGACCAAGCGCCTGGAGATGGAGGAAAAGACCGAGAGCAAGCGCAGAAAGACTCTCCAGAGAGAGCTGGAATGGGTCCGTATGGCTCCTAAAGCCCGCCAGGCCAAGCAGAAAGCCCGTCTGGGAGCATACGAGAAGCTGGCTTCCGCAGACCAGAAGGAAAAGGAAGCCAACCTGGAAATCTACATACCTAACGGACCGCATCTTGGCAACAAGGTCATCGAGTTCCACGATGTAAGCAAGGCCTACGGAGACAAGCTGCTGTTCGAGCATCTGAACTTCGTCCTGCCGCCGGCAGGCATTGTTGGAGTAATCGGCCCTAACGGTGCCGGCAAGACCACCCTGTTCCGCCTGATTATGGGCATCGAGAAGCCAGATAGCGGAACTATCGAGATCGGTGACACCGTAAAGATTTCATACGTAGACCAGCAGCACAAGAGCATAGATCCGGAAAAGACTGTGTATGAAACCATTGCTGGAGATTCCGAATGGGTCCGCCTGGGCAACCGCGACATTAACGCCAGAGGCTGGGTTTCCCGCTTCAACTTCAGCGGAGCGGACCAGGAAAAGCTCTGCGGCATTCTTTCCGGAGGCGAGAGAAACCGCCTGCACCTGGCACTCACGCTCAAGGACGAGGGCAATGTTCTCCTCCTCGACGAGCCTACCAACGACGTGGATGTAAACACCATACGAGCCCTGGAGGAAGGCCTCGACAACTTCGCCGGATGTGCGGTTGTTGTCAGCCACGACCGCTGGTTCTTGGACCGTATCGCCACCCATATCCTGGCGTTTGAAGGAGACAGCCAGGTCGTGTTCTTCGAGGGCAACTACCAGGAATACGAGGAGAACCGCAAGATGAGGATGGGCAACACCGAGCCTAAGAGATTCAAGTACAAGAAACTGATGGAATAAAAATAAAAGATGGCTTTCGCAAACGATTTGGCAGAAAACATAGTGGCTCCCGCAACCGTTCCGGGCACAGGGGCAGTAGGCATAATCCGTCTTTCAGGACCGGATGTCATAACCATCGCTGATTCAATCCTGACTCTTTCCTCCCACACGAGGGGAAAGCGTCCAACCCTCAAATCCACAGATTCTTACAAGATGCGCTTTGCCCGCATCCAGGACGTGGACGAGGTCCTTGCCGTGCCATTCCGCGCTCCCAACTCCTACACCGGAGAAAACTGTGTGGAGATTTACTGCCACGCATCGTCTTACATAGAAAACAAGATCCAGCAGCTGCTGATTGACTCTGCCTCCACTCTTTTCAAGAGCAGTACGATTTCTTCCCCTCTCCGCATCGCCGATGCGGGTGAGTTCACCAAGCGTGCCTTTCTCAACGGCAAGATGGATCTTGCCCAGGCTGAGGCTGTTGCAGACCTTATCGCTTCCGAGACCGAAGCTTCCCACAGAATCGCTATGAACCAGATGAGGGGCGGTTTCTCAAAGGAACTCCGCGCTCTAAGGGAATCCCTTCTCAACCTGTGTGCCTTTATGGAACTTGAACTGGATTTCAGCGAGGAGGACGTTGAGTTTGCGGACCGCAAGAAGCTTTCCGGCATCCTTTCTTCCACCTACCTTAAAATCAAGGATCTGGCAGATTCATTCTCACTTGGAAACGCCATCAAGAACGGCATTCCGGTCGCCATTGTCGGAGCTGTAAACACCGGCAAGAGCACCCTCCTCAACCTCATCCTCGGCGAGGAAAGGGCCATTGTCTCCCCTATCCAGGGCACAACCAGAGACACCATAGAAGACACAGTAAACATCGGCGGCACTCTATTCCGCTTCATAGACACTGCCGGCATCAGGAACACCACCCAGACCATTGAGATAATGGGCATTGAGCGCACCTGGCAAAAGCTCAGGGAAAGTTCCGTGGTCATCCTTATGCTGGACTCAACAAGGGAGGACTCCTTCTCCCCTTCCATCAAGACCATCGCCGAGAAAACAGACAAAAAGCGACAGAGGCTCATCATCCTGGCCAACAAACTGGACAAGACCAAAACTAAAAAAGAAGATATCGAAGAGAGCATCAAGTCCATCTGCAAGAAGCTAAAACTCAGCGATGTAACCATACTCTCCCTTTCTCTCAAGAAAGACCGGGAAACCGCTAAAAAGGAAATCGGTGACACTCTGAAGAAACTCGGCAAGGGTTTCCTTTCCAACCTTCAGGGCAAGACCTATGTCACCAACCTGCGCCATTACCAGGCCCTTAAAGACGCTATGTCCTCTATCGAGAGAGTTTTCCAGGGAATTGACTCCAACCTCCCTGCCGACCTGCTTGCCCAGGACCTCCGGGAAGCCACGGATGACCTTGGCGGCATCATAGGTGAAATCTCTTCCCAGGACATCCTTTCCCACATTTTCTCACATTTCTGCATCGGAAAATAAAACTAATTAAGATATGAAATTTTGTCAGAGTTGCGGTATGCCGCTAACGGAAGAAGTCCTCGGCACTAATGCCGACGGCAGCAAGAATGAAGATTACTGCATGTATTGCTACAAGGATGGTAAATTCTTGCAGGACTTCACGATGGAAGAGATGATTGAACATTGTGCTCAGTTCGTTGGTGCAGTAAACGAGGGGTTGGAGAAACCCATCACCAAAGAGGAGTATATCGGCCAGATGAAAATATATTTCCCCCTGCTGAAACGTTGGCGACAAACATTGAATGTAAGTAACGATGAAGTCATGAATCTTAACCCTGCTTGGGCAGGCATTAAAGAACTCATTGCCCAGATGGCCGACACACAGCCTATCGCTTACATCTCATCAGTCGACAATGACGGTTTTCCATGGACCAAGGCCATGCTGAAGCCACGT
>JAGCVJ010000018.1 GCA_017962375.1 Bacteroidales bacterium | reverse complement strand
TACAAGCTACAACATCGTAACCCTTGTAAGGCGGCTCCTCCACGAGGGTGCAATACTCCTCGCAATCTTCACCAAGTACCTGTTTTGCAATTTCAATGTTTGTCATATCACCAAAGTTTATTATGTAGTTGTAATCTATCTTGATTCTACATCAAACCACAACTTACTTTTAACCTTCAATATTTATGCGAACGTTGTAATCTATCTTGATTCTACATCAAACCACAACTTGTCAAAACATTGTCTCGCTGGCCTGTCGTTGTAATCTATCTTGATTCTACATCAAACCACAACTATGACGTTCAAAACAGGATTACCCTTTTGGTTGTAATCTATCTTGATTCTACATCAAACCACAACCCTCCAAAGAAAGGTTCGTGGTTATGATTGGTTGTAATCTATCTTGATTCTACATCAAACCACAACCCCATGCGTTTAATATCATGTGTGACTACGTTGTAATCTATCTTGATTCTACATCAAACCACAACATACGCATCTTCTGCCTATCTCCGAACTCCGTTGTAATCTATCTTGATTCTACATCAAACCACAACTAAATCTGGTGTCTTTCCTTCAGCCCCTGGGTTGTAATCTATCTTGATTCTACATCAAACCACAACTAAGACTCTTACTATAAGGATTCGTAAAAAGTTGTAATCTATCTTGATTCTACATCAAACCACAACTACCACGGGAGTAGATAAACCTCCTTTGTAGTTGTAATCTATCTTGATTCTACATCAAACCACAACGGTCTTGGAGAACCTGAAATCTATGGCTGCGTTGTAATCTATCTTGATTCTACATCAAACCACAACGTGTAAATGACTATGGCATCATCATGTGCAGTTGTAATCTATCTTGATTCTACATCAAACCACAACTAAGGTGGCAGCAATTAAACAGGCAGGAATGTTGTAATCTATCTTGATTCTACATCAAACCACAACGTAGGTTGGTTTTTTTGCTGGAATTCTGATGTTTAGACGTGAATTCCTGAAGCTAAAATAACCTTTCAAGGCCTACGAAGTGAAGTTTAATGCTAGAATCATCATTCAAATATAGTCAAAATAACTCCAATTGCTGGGATTCAGCGTTCTTTAAACCCTCAATTTTACCCCAGTAGTTTTGCATATCTCCATATTGTTTGTCCGTAACGCTTAAAAGACTTATGTTTCCACTTGGCGGAAGAATACCCTTTACTCTTTTTGTATGAACCTGTAGGCTTTCATGAGAAGCGCAATTGCGGACATATACAGAAAACTGCATCATTGAAAAGCCGTCACGCATAAGCAATGTGCGGAACTTGGCTGCATTACGGCGTTCGGTTTTCGTGTTTGTCGGTAAATCAAAGAAAACAAACAACCACATAATCCTATATTCGTTCAAGCGTATTTCGCTCATATTGATGGATATACTATAGACTTTACTTCTCCCGAAAAACACTTGGCAAGAGAGGCTGTAGTCATAGACAATGCCACATCCAAAGGGCGCTTCATTTTAGGGAAAGATGTATCGCAAAATAGAACTTTTACCAACTCGCTCTTGACTTTTGTATTCAACTCACATTCTCCGGATGTTATGATTTTGTATACACAATCGTCAACAAAAGGACGGTAAGGCTCCATTATGTCATCTGCCAAAGGAAAAGCATTGTATCTGTTTCTATGAAATATCCCAAAAGCAGGAGAGAGCCCTGAACCCATCAAAGCTCTAGCCACAGCCGCACGTAAGATTGCATACCCGTAATTCAAGATAGCATTAGGATCTCCACCCTCTCTATTTCGGATGAAATCCTCTCCGAACAATTGTTTCCAGTAAATCCGAGCAGCTGCACCTTCTTTATTGTCTGAATCTCCACTTTTGACATTTCTATAATAAGGAACCAGTAAGTCTCCGTCTTTTCCAAGCTTTCTAAGAAGGCTTGATTGGTTCTTTATCTTGGCTTCCACAACTTGCTTCCATAAGTTTTTCTTAAGAGGGAGACTTGCCTCTATCTGTGCACGATAAATTTCTGCCTGAACAGTATTGGCTTCAAGTGGTTGAAGCATACAATGAGGCATCTGGTTACTGCCACAAATAATTAACGAAGTATTATTGTCAACCAATGCATTCATCAGTGGAATACTGAGAGATATCTGGTTGTTGACAACAATCACATAGCCCAAATCTTCAATTGGAACAGAACGGTTCGGTTTTGAATCATCTTTATATTCAACATTCAGTTGACCGTTTTTCAGTGATAGTTTTGCCGGATTCGCGAAATAAATGGCTTTCTTTAGCATATTATCATCGCCTTATGAAATGTATCTTTCCTGAAGGAGAAAGAGTAAAGTCAAAGCCTTCTACAAGAGCATTCATTTGAGAGTGAAGAATACTTATTGCAGGACGAAGCCCTTCACCTTGTACGAAAACACCATTCTTAGGTTTAACCTCTGCTAAAGGTCTAGCTTCTTGGTTGTAACGTAAAGTGACACTTCCATATTCATACTTTTTCTGAATAATCAAGGTTGATAAACCCACCACCTTATAAAGTCTTCTGGTCAATTCCTCCTGGTTTGCTTCATAGATTTCATCTGGGGTGTTTTCATAGAGAAGAACCATTGTTCCAATCTTTAGAATATGTTTAAGACGGTATCCATTGCTGTCTTCATTCGGAATCATATTGAAAGAAACACCTTCATTGACAGCACCGACAGCGTTAAGATTATTCACCAGTTTAAAAGATCGTTTTGTCTTGCCTTTTGAATCAGTTCCCTCATAGATACCCATACAATAGTTTCTGTCATTGGCAACATTCAAATGCTGCTTGTAGTCAAACCGTGACTTGTCTCTCAGATCTTTAAGATGAATTGGATTAGTAACCGAAGGAGTAAAGATTCTAACCTTTTTGATTTGAACTCCCTTTTCCTCATTCATCCAGACAGGGCCAGCCATTGCGTCTTTGAAGCCTTTCTCCTCTATCGCCTGCTCAACTTTTTGGCGGACAACATCATCAACAATCTTTGAAACATCGGTTTTCTCCATAGATGAAAGAGGCTTTCGTACAACATATTTGATTTCATCACCTCTCTGTATAGCTCCGTAGAAGGTCTCAAGATGAAGAGCGCCACGGGCAGTATCACCCTTTGTCATCAATGGCTTACCGTCCGGACCTTTCTGTATTTCGCCGCGCTTTCTCAACAATTTATAAGTACGCTTCTTGATATTATCAGGTGTATAATGAGATACAAGAACCTCCCTGTTTATATTTTGAACATCTTCAGTAAAGGTGGTCCATGGTTTAGGCATAGTAGGACGATTCTTTCCGAACCATCTGAACTCTTCGTCGGCTTTGTAATAGTGAGCCATCTCGGAGTATTCCTTAGGACCGATGCAAGCTATTACGATTGCATCTACCGTATGATTGAGGAAAGTGCTACGGTCTTTCTTTTCGTCCTCCTGGAGGCCCCACATCTTGCGGAATTGTGATGTGGTCAAACCCTTGACTGTGTATATGTGAGTAAAGATGGTCTTCAAATAAGGACGTGCATACTTAGATATAATGCTGTTGTCAACATCCTGATTCTTTCTATAGTCGGAAGGAACCTCCTTCATCAGGAATTTGCCGTACTTGTCAGAAAGATAATTCCTTTCATATTCCAGAAGCCTGCGCTTTTGAATAATAGCGTCTCGCACCTCTTTGGTTGCAGCACTGCCACCCTTCAGTTTTTCTATCTGTTTCCTAAGCTCCTCAATCCTTTCTTTTACTGGTTCAAGCCGGATAAGAATTTCCTGATGATTTGACAATTGAGAAGGAATCTTGTTTTTCTTTACATCTCTGTTAAACTTGTTGTTACAAAGAGTTTTGTTTTCCAAAGCGTCTTCTCCTCCCAAGCTTCTTGGAATAGTATGCTCAATGTCGTATTGCGGATTAGAGCCAAGGAACTGAGAAAGAGCTATTCTCTCTCCTGTGTAAAGACATATATGCCCTTGCTCTTCCCATAAACGATACTTTTCAATATCCGTCTGTGTCGGTTGCGCATCAATGCCATGTTCACGGAAATGTTTAATAATCTCTTCTCTGAACTCGTTGTTCTTCTTCTCCCTATCTCGCTGATATCTTTCAAGAGCTTTGCGCCTGTTGGCATCATTAAGAGAGCGGCTGTATTCAATGTGGATTTTAGTGTCTTTGTCTATCTCGCCATTCTTTATCAAATCGTTCACAAGAGCCCTTAATCTAAACAGAGCCCTCATAGCCATAGGATTCTTGAAAGAGTTCGTTCTCGGAGAGCCTAGGAAACCTGTGTTAGATTTAGCATAAACATCAATCATAGAAGGATGATAGAGCCTCTCATAATGAGCAGCGCCCAGATCAAAGTTGTCCATCAGGAATTCTTTGATCCTCTGCTCTGTTGTTTCTTTTGTAGGCGAAGGATTATCAACGATAACACCTATCTCTCGTTCTATGATTTTACGATTTTCGGGGTTGGAAATAATTTCTTTAGGAACAATGCTCGAGATATTGGCCAAAAAGACTGCGTGAGAATATTTGAATCCCCTACGCAAGAAAGCAAGTATCTTGTTGATTGCATTTAAGCTGAGAGAGGTATAATCATTGCCGACAGGGATCTTGCTGAATTTCAGGGCATCCTCTTCAGATAACTGCAGTTTTTCCTTAGCCCAGGCTCTAAGTCTTTCATCATCGCTGAAGAAAAACATAGCATGCCAGATATCATTTACAATCTGCTCTTTAGTCTTGCCTTTCGTGTCTAAATACTTGGAAGTGATACCCTCTTCCCAGTTGTCTCCAAAGATTTCTTTAAGACCGGCAATGACAGGACAACCTGATACAGATGTAAACATCTTGTAGTTAAAACGATACGGCTTTTCATCTTGATCTTTGTAAAAAGCATACTGCCCTCTCGCAGACAAGGCTTTGGCTATATCTTCAAACTGGAACTGCTTCTTGCTTTTACGGAAGAAGAGAGGAAGAATTTTAATTATTTCCTCAGCATTCAACGGACGCATATCTTCATCGTATGGAGTCTTAACCTTGATGTTATTGATGAAAGACCACATACGAAATTCCTCAAATCGAGGATGAGAAACAGGACATCTGGTTTTCTTAGTCTCAAACTTGCAATGGCCGACAGAGCCCTTCTGCGATTTCAGAGGTCTTTGGAAGAAGATTGCCCTTTCGAGTTGTTTCTTGATTGAGTCAGAAATTCCTTGAATTTTGCAAATGGCATCAAATTCATCTTTGTAGTGTTGTCTAGAAGTATAGTGAGCACGAATCCTTTCTTTTCCGTAGATAGTATAGAAATACTCACCGATATACTTGCAGCCACTTTCTTCAAGAGCTTTATTCAAAGCGGATATGTCATCTTTAACCTTGCCATTAGATTCTTTTGTATTCTCTTTTCTATTGCTAAGGAAGCCCCTTCGCTGAGAAAGATGATACATAACACGGCCTAAGATGTATTTATCCTCTTTTTTGGACAAATCAAGCTTTTGGGTTAACGCAAGATGACGATAATAATATGGATTTTTTTGCTCATTATCGTTCGTACGCTGCCAAAGCATAAACTCGTCAATCTTTGGATAAATGTTACGATAACGCCAGTCTGACAACTGTTCTGCAGATAAATAAGGACACCAACCTAAATCTACCAACACCTTCAACGTCTCAATTTTTCTTAATCTTCTACGAAATATTCTTCTTCTGGCAGACCTGTATCCAGTACGTTCTGCTGCTTTTGAAGATTCATTTCCTTTCTCAATTTTAACTCCCTCCTGGAAGATAGATACACCTTTGTCATATAGTTTGTAGGATCCATCCTGTTGTGTATCAACAATAGCCCAACCTATACTGTTGGTTCCTAAATCAAGGCCAAGTATTCTAGACATAATCAATAAATATTTGTCTATAAAATTAACATTAATTTGCTTTATCAACAAAGTTTGCTACCTTTGTGTTATAAGATTCTACATCTTATCACAATAAGGCTATATGCCGAAGGTTTTTACCTAAACTCCCGCTTCGGTGGGAGTTTTTATTGGCAAGGACCTTCGCGCGCAAAGATATTGGAGCCTTTTGACAATTTCTGTCAAAGAATAACATAATTACCCCTGAATTCAATTAGTAAAAGAAACGATAGCCTCCTTTTCAAGAACGAACTGAATAGAAATAGTAATTTTAACTTACTATAGTTCAGACCTCTAATCCGTTTTATAAATCATCAAACGATTATAATCGATTATATCCGGATAAGATTTGGATTGAAAAAAGGAATGGATATAAGTTTGTCTCGATATAAATGCCATAGACTCAAAAATAGTTATCATTTTTGATAATTAATTAACAAATATTATATTTGCAGAAATAAAATGACAATAGAATTTGAAAGTGAAAGCCTGTGGGAGTTATACAGCAACGGAACTACTCAAGACAAAACTTATAACAAATTGCCGAAAGATATCATAACTCGCTACGTAAAAGTTGTGAACTATCTGAAATTAGCAACAAGAATTGAATCCTTGTTTAGAATCAAGAGTCTGCACTATGAGAAAAAGAAGGGGAATTTGAGTAACATAGAAACCGTATGGATAAATGATCAATACCGATTGCTATTAAAAAGCAGAGCTGGAGAAGCCGGGATCATCAACATCATTTTAATTAAAGAAATATCAAAGCATTATGAATAGAATAACACCAAATAACATTATTGATGAGAGCACGACTCCTTTTATTGCAACACACCCTGGAGAATTGATAAAAGACGAGTTGGCGGAAAGAAAAATGACACAGAAACAGCTTGCCGATATTACTGGCATTAAAACATCTATCCTAAGTCAGACAATAAACGGCAAGCGCTCAATATCTCTGAATATGGCTGTCAAACTTGAAAAAGCTCTTGACATTCCAGCGGATTTATGGATGAATTTGCAAACTCAGTACAACATTGATTCTGCTAATATCCTCAAGAGGCAGACAAAACAACTTACAGCAACAATCCACCTTCCGGTCCAAGACAGAAATCTCATAAAGGATCTTTCCAGGAAGTTTGGTTGGGTCTGTTTATTTTGAAAATACTGAATGCATTGGAAAACAGATGGGGAGATGGGTAAAGGGGTAGCAAGGTGGTGCTCTTTTATTACAAGAAATTGTGCAACAGCCCTGTAGCTGCAGCGGGAACTGATAGTTTGTCTTTCCAGCAGTCATCAAGAGTAGCATCGTTCCTCCTGATTTTATTCTCTGCAACTTCTTCAGAAACTCCCAACTGAACCATCATATAATTCTTGACAGCCTTCTTGTAGTCCTGTGCATTTTTATAATCTTCGCAAATGTCATAATCTCTTTTTTCAATATTATCTACTATTAGAGATTCTTCATCGTCAGGATCGGACCCGCAATAGTAAGTATCAGCCAAACACACCTCAAAAGCAAACTCATCATCATAAATCAACAGTGTTTCGTCTATCCTTTTACGGGGCTTTCGTCCTGATATATCGTGAAAATATTTTTTGCTGTTAAAAAATGGCATAAGATAATAACCATGGAAGTAGCCAGGATAAACTTCCTTCAATCCATTTTTCAACGTATATCCAGGGTTACTTGAAAAATCATCATAAGCACCCCACTTTTCAACCTTTTCTTTTGTCCACGAACTTTTGTCTTTCCATATGTCAACAAGACAAATTGCAAAGGCATCATATTCAAGCAGGTTCAACCCTTTATAACTATCGCAACTTTTGCTTATCAAATTTGAATACTCATAGCGTCTAAAGTCATATAGAAGCTCAACATCACAATCCAAACTCTCATAGTTGCTCTTCCTTGACAAACGCTTGGCTTCAAGAAAGAAAAGAATTTTCCGTTCGTTATCTACGATAAAACCGTCAATATGATGAGTGCGAGGTTGTACTCTACCAATAATAACCGGAAGTTCCATCCAAGTAAGCACTTTGGAAGGATTTGGGGCCGTTTCTTTATATGCTTCCATGAATTTATATACCTGATTGGATTCGTGTATGCTCCGCCTTTTTTTGTCATTCCAGGCCTGAAGCCACGGCTTAAAACCAAAACCACCATTTTCAGTGTCTTCTCCAAGTATTTTGGAAAACTCTCCGCAATACTCGCCAAATGTCTTTTCAACGATTTCAATAATGTTCATACGCGTAATTTATTGGTTAATGTTTACTTTGAATTGCACCACAAAGGTTCAATAATAAAACTGAATTATCCTAGATTTTTCTTGACTTTTTCTAAATTTTCAACGGCAAAAATAAAAGGCCGCTTTGACAAGTTTTGTCAAATGAAAAGTATTTACAGGCTCATTAGCCTGAATTAACAAATGAAGTTCAGCGAGTATGAGGGTAGCGGTGGTGGCAGTATTTCTGCTCCCAGCGTTGCTTTTCTGGAGTCTCTACAGGATCGTGATCGCTGATGATGCAGCCTGTGTAAAGGTCTGTGGCAATTTCTTCTATGATGTCCAGGAGTTCCAGGTTCTGGGTAAAGTGGGCCGGAATTGCACTGCGGCCAAGAAGACAGCCAATGATGTTGCCACAGACGGCACCGGTGGAGTCGCTGTCGCCGGAGTGGTTTACGCTGCTTATGATTGCGTCTTCAAAAGAATTGCAGTGCTTTACTGCACTATAGACCGCAATGGCAAGAGCCTCGTGGCCGGTCCAGCCGCCGCCGATGGACTCAATGGCTGTGTGGTCCAGAGTGTCTCCTCCGGCAAGGTCTATGGCCTTCTTGATTATGTCCTGCTGGGTTGCTATATGATTAGGCCAGAGTTCTTTGTAGGCCTTGTTATCGTCTGGAGCAGACTGTATTGAACCAATATCTTCCGCGGACTTTTGAATCAAAGAGGCGAGGCGGGCTTGGGTGTCTTCACCATCTGCATCTCCACCCAGAATCATCATCAGAATATGATTTAGAAGAGCGGAAGGAATGAAGCCAAGCGGGTGCTTGTGAGTCAGCCTGGCTGCCTCAGCGGCACACATATCGCAAAAAAGTATATCTCCGGAAGCATAGCTGTGGAGGAAATCAAGAATGGCAAGCGGCGCTGTGCGCATTACTCCGCCGCAGCCGCAGCTGTCGTTGACCGGAGTCTGGTCCTTCTCCAAAGCCATCAGGGCGGTAAGACAGGTGTGGCCGGGAGCCCGGCTTGAGTAGAGCTGGGGAATATCCATCAGCCAGGAATCAACTCTCTCGTCTTCTTTTCTGGCAGTCCACTGCTGCGTGTGGAGCCAGTCCAGATATGTCCAGTGGCAATAGGTATCTATACGGGCCATAATGCCTCTCATATAGCCTCTGGTCATTCCCAGAAGAATGCCGATAGCAGTGAAAAGAGACATCTGGGTGTCATCTGAGATACGGGCAACACCCCATCTGTCAAGTTGATAACGGGTAATTCCACGAGGACCGAACTTGCGCTCAACGTCCTGCCAGCTGTCAAACTCAATGGCATAGCCCAGGGCGTCTCCCACGGCCCCGCCAACCATACAGCCCAGCGCACGGTCTTTATCCTTGTCTGTTGGCCTGCTATTTTTCATTATATAACTATGCTTATATGTCTAACATGTAAATATTAACATCTATTCGAGGCCACTCTGGATTAGAAGTATCTTTTTCAACAATCTTGCAAGTAAACATCTTGCCTGAATCCATAAGACGTGCTATCACTGTATTATACCGCCTATGCACCCACCCTATTTGAATATCCTTATAATAAATACCTATAGCATTATTATCTATTTCATTCTCAGGATGACGGCGAAGGGTCATCATAATCCCTGGTTTCAATTCATCCAACACTTCACCTATCCTCTCAGAGAATGAAGTCCCCGCCACAAAATCATTAAGAATGAATATTTCCCTTTTGAAAGGAAGCACTTCGGAGATATCTTTGCCACTAATAAGAGCCATCAATTCCGGAGTTAGCGGGATTATTCCTTTGTCCATGATTCCAATATCTTTAAATAATTATTGAGTTCTTCGATCTTCTTGTTTGCCTTGGCAATTTTTTCTTCAAGCTCCGATCGCCGTTGATTAATCCAGTGTTCATCTTTAAGTTTTTCTCGATAAATAAAAGGGAACTGGGTATTTAGATAAGCTATCCTTGTTTCAAAATCCTTGATAGTCTTTTTAATCTTTTCAATCTGTGCAATAATTTCGGCTTCTGAAATCTCAGAACAATCGCCTGAACCACCATCAATTATTTCATTATTTTTAAGAGAAAGAACTATTTGCCTAAGTATGTTTAAATCACCTTTATGATAAGCTTCTGTTGCCTTAATGAATAATCGTTTCCCCTTTTGAGACACTTTAGGATTCATATCGGGATGCAACGCTTTTGCAATCTTGCGATAAAGTTTTCTGAGTTCCTGGCTCTCATCAGGATTTAAAACAGAAGATTTGGCAGATTCCTTAGCTGATTTGATTTCTGATTCTTTATCCTCAATTTTAGCCTTGAATTTTTCCTTTTCTGCTTCTACTTGTTTATTAATCTCTTTGTCATCAGCTGTTTTACCTAGGTTTATAGCTATCTGACGGAGAGATATTGCAAGATTTAGAAGAGATATATTGACTTCTGCAAGAAGCAATTCAAACTCCAACGTGCCTATCCTCGTTTCATATTGATATATATAAGAAAGCCTAGGAGCTTCTTGATGCTCCATATATTCCAACTGAAGAAAGAGTTCGGAAGATTTGCGTTTGAGGGTTTCTAACTCTTTCAGAAGTTCTTCTGATCCAGAATATAAAACAATATGACGTTCTTTCATTATTTGCCCACGGCTTTGGGAGTCCAGTTCTTGAAGAAACGGATCACTTTGTCCTTGTTGTAGCCTTCGCCCTCTTCAAGGAAGCTGGAGTCCTGGATGTGAAGGACTTTGCCGCCTTTGTCAAGGACAATGAACACAGGATAGCCGAAACGGCCTGCATTGTCAAGGCGTTTCATCAGCTCAGCTGATCTTTTGACTACAGACTCGTCCTTGCTCTTGGCCATTCTTGGGTTGTAGTTCACGTGGATATAAACGAAGTTGTCGCTGATGAAATTGCTGATTTCAGCGTCTTTGGTGATGAAGTCAGCAAATTTCAGGCACCACGGGCACCAGTTGCCGCCCAGCTGGCAAATCACATACTTGCCTTCCTTCTTGGCCTGAGAAACGGCTTTGTCTATCTGCTCAAGCTGGTTGATGTCTTCATTGTAAACCTTTTTCAGGCCCTGCTGCTTCTGAGGAGTCTGGGCATTAACAGAAGCGGAAACCAGCAATGATGCAATCGCGATGAGAATTATTCTTTTCATATTTCTGATGTTTTTTGTCTCGACAGTTTCTTGCATTAGCAAAAATAATAAAATGCTGTTGTAATTGCTACATTTGCATTCTGGAGAAACAATGAAGTTCAGAAGCTGGGGCATATTGGTTTTTGTTCTGCAGGGAATGCTTTTCTTGCAGACGGAGTCTTTTGGCCAAATCGCTGCTGTTGAAGATACTCTCAAGGCTGTTACGGTGGCGGCCCAGAGAATCGTGAAGGAGGTTTCCCCAGCGCAAGTGCTTACGGGAGAGCAGCTGCAGAGGCTGTCTTCATTTTCCGTGGCAGATGCCATCAGGTATTTTTCAGGAGCGCAGATAAAGGACTACGGCGGAGTGGGCGGGCTCAAGAGCGTGAACATCAGAAGCCTGGGAAGCCAGCACGTGGGAGTGTTCTACGATGGCATAGAGATAGGCAACGCCCAGAACGGCATAGTGGACCTGGGAAGATTTTCTCTTGACAACATGGAGGCGGTGTCGGTCTACAACGGGCAGAAAAGCTCCATATTCCAGCCGGCCAAAGACTTTTCAAGCGCAAGCGCGGTCTATCTCCAGCCCAAGTATCCAGTATTCGCCCCGGGCAAGAAAGACAACATTTCAATAGGAATGAAGACAGGTTCATTCGGCCTTGCCAACCCGTCATTTTTGTGGGAGAGAAAGCTCTCGGACAAGCTGACTCTCAGCGCTTCAACAGAATATATGTACACCACCGGAAGGTACAGGTTCACCTACTCCACCAAGGGCGGATATGACACAACGGCAACCCGCCATAACGGAGATGTGAGGATGGAAAGAGTGGAAGTGGGCCTGTTCGGGATAACAGACAATGGGCACTGGAAGGTGAAGGCTTATTTCTACGATTCGGAAAGAGGATATCCCGGAGCCTCCGTCAGGGAAGAGCCGGGCAGGTTCCGCCACCAGGACCGCCAGTGGGACGACAGCTTCTTTCTGCAGGCATCGCTGAAGAACACTTTTTCCAAGAGATACAGTCTGCTGCTGAACGGAAAATACGCATACGACTACCTTCACTACCTGTCTGATCCGAGGGAGGACGTTACCACTATGTATGTCAACAGCCACTTCCGCCAGAACGAAGGCTATTTTTCAGCAGCTCACCTTTTTGCAATAACTCCGTGGTGGAGCGTTTCCCTGTCGGACGACTTCTCAGTCAACAAGCTGAACGCGGACCTGGCGGACTTCGTCTACCCTACCCGCTACAGTTTCCTGAACGCCGTTGCCACTTCACTGTCTTTTGAAAAGGTAAAGCTTCAGGCAAGCCTGCTTCACACATACGTAAAGGACAAGACCAAGGTTGAATCGGCCCAGGCCTCCAGCCGCAACCGCTTCACTCCTTCAGTTGTGGCATCGTACAAGCCGTTCAAAGAAACAGACCTAACCTTCAGGGCTTTTTACAAGAAAATTTTCCGCCTGCCTACATTCAACGATCTTTATTACACCTTTGTGGGCAACAAATACCTCAAGCCGGAGTTCACCACCCAGTACGACCTGGGATTTGTCTACCGCAAAGATTTCAAGGACAGGTTCTTCAAAGGCGTGGAAGCCCAGGCGGACGTGTACTATAATCAGGTGAAAGACAAGATAGTGGCACTACCGGCTTCCAACCAGTTCCGCTGGACGATGCTCAACTTCGGCAAGGTAGAGATTATGGGATTTGACGCCGCCCTGCAGGGAGCGTTCAAGACCTGCGGCATAGACTTTACCACACGCCTGACTTACACTTACCAGAAGGCTATGGATGTCACCGACAAAACCAGCCAGTGGTACAAGGGACAGATTCCTTACATTCCGTGGCACAGCGGAAGCGTCATAGTGGGGGCAGACTACAGGAAATGGTCTTTAACCTACAGCTTCATCTACACCGGAGAAAGATACGAATCCGTGGCGAACATAGTGGAGAACTACGCTCCGGCCTGGTACACTCACGACATGGCCGTTTCCAGAGACTTCATCCTCGGCGGAAAATCTTCGCCGAAAAGGCTGAAAGTGGCCCTGGAGCTGAACAACATTTTCAACCAGCAGTACGAGGTGGTGCAGTGCTACCCTATGCCTGGCACCAACTTCAAAATCCGCCTGAGGCTTGACTTGTAGCAAGATGAGAAAGAACACCAGACACGGAACTATTATGAATATTGTCATCGCGATGATGGCAATAACCTCTCTTGTATCCTGCAGGAAAGAGTACAGCACAATAGAGCCTACGGTGACCCCTACCCCGATATCCGAATCCGGAGACTACACAGGGTTCTACTTGCTGTGCGAGGGCAATATGGGCAGCAACAAGGCCACGCTGGACTATTACGACTACAAAACCGGCATCTATTCCAAGAACATCTTCCCTAAGGCCAATCCGGGCCTGGCCAGGGAACTCGGCGATGTGGGAAACGACCTGAAAATCTACGGAGGAAAGCTCTACGCCGTAATCAACTGCTCTCATTTCGTTGAGGTGATGGACGTGAGAAACGCAAAGCATATCACCCAGATATCCATCCCTAACTGCCGCTACATAACCTTCAGCGGCAAGTATGCGTACGTAAGCTCTTACGCCGGGCCGGTGGAGATTGACCCTAATGCCAGAAAAGGCTATGTGGCTAAGATAGACACTACCACACTTGAAGTTGTGGCTGAATGCATCGTAGGCTACCAGCCGGAAGAGATGGCCGTGGCGGGAAACAAGCTGTATGTGGCAAACTCCGGCGGATACATGGCCCCTAACTACGACAGGACTGTTTCCGTGATAGACCTCTCCACATTCCAGGTCATAAAGACCATAGACGCAGGCATCAACCTCCACCGTATGGCAAAAGACCGCTTCGGCAACATTTACGTGTCGTCCAGGGGAGACTACTCTAGCATCCCTTCCAAGACCTTTGTAATCAGCACCGTTACGGATGAAGTTGTTGAAACTCTGGAGCTGCTTCCTAATTCCGGAATGGCTGTATGCGGAGATTCTCTCTACGTCTACAGCGCCGAGTGGAGCAACGCCCTGAGCAAGAACATAGTATCCTATGCCATCTACAACACAAAGACCAGAAACATTGATTCCAGAAACATAATAACCGACGGAACCGGCCAGACAATCAGCACTCCTTACGGAATAGCCGTAAATCCAGGCACAAGAGATTTCTTCATCGCTGATGCAAAAGATTATGTAACCCCTGGAACGTTATTCTGCTTCTCAAAAGATGGACAGTTGAAATGGAAGGTCACAACGGGGGACATTCCGGCTCATGTCGCCTTTACCACACAACATGTCCAGCTGCCGTAAATGCCATTATTTCTTTTTGGCGCGCGGATGAGCGGTCTTGTAGATTTCCTTGAGTTTCTCAAATGAGTTGTGGGTATAAACTTCCGTTGCGGCCAGGCTTGAGTGGCCGAGCACTTCCTTTATGCTGTTAAGATCCGCGCCGTTGTTCAGCAGCGCAGTGGCAAAGCTGTGACGCAGGGTGTGAGGAGTCTTCTTCCCCGATATGCCTTTGATTGAGGACAGCTCGCTCTTGACAATTCTGTTGATGAACTCAACATACGCAGCCTTCCCCTTGTCTGTCAGAAAGAAAGAATCGGTGAGAGGCAAGTTTTCAGAAAAAGTTTTTCGCAGAGCCAGATAGTCGCCGATTTTCTCTGCCAGAGAATCCACTATGGGGATATATCTCTGCTTGTTGCCTTTTCCTATTACGCTTATAGTGCGGCGGGAAAGGTCTATGTCGCCTGTCCTGAGCGATGCCGCCTCGGCCCGCCTGAGCCCGGTGCTGAAAAGCAGAGTGACTATAAGCCGGTTCCTTACGGAAGGGTAGTCGTCTGAAACAGGGCTGTCGAAGTAATCTTTCAGGGCCTCGGGAGTGAAGAATGAAGGAAGACGCTTCTTTTCTTTCGGGCGGGTGATCTCCTTTACAGGATTGGAGGGGAGCTTGCCCTGCTTGACCAGATAGCCGCAGAAAGTGCTAAGGGCGCTAAGATGCAGGTTTACCGTGCGAGGATCCAGGCTGCGGTCCATCATAGAAGACACATAGCCGCGGATAACCTGAAACTTGAGGGTATCCAGAATCTCTTTGTCAGAAATAGCGGATGCGGAGCCTTCCTTGCTTTCCGGCAGGGCGTAGCGAAGAAAGTCCTCTACGGCATCGGCATAGATCTTTGCCGTCCTAGAAGAATAGCGTCTTTTGACCGTCAGGTAATCCAGAAAACCGGTGAAGCATCCCATACATTGCAAATATAGAATAAAAAAGAGGAACGGGTAACCCATTCCTCTTTAACTTTCCGGAGTCTTGTCCGCTGAGACTGACAATTACTCCTCGCTTATCTGAAGGTGCTTTACATAGATAGCCTTCATCAGCTGCGCACGCTTCTTTACAGAAGGCTTCTCAAAGGTCTTGCGATCTCTGAGCTCGCGGATGATGCCTGTCTTCTCAAACTTTCTCTTAAACTTCTTCAGTGCTCTCTCTATGTTCTCGCCGTCCTTGATTGGAACGATAATCATGCTTTATACCACCTCCTTTTTCTTTTGCGGGGTGCAAAGATATAAAAATTTCTTGCTTCCAAGCAAATTCAGCGAAAAAAATGAGTGTTTAGGATATTTTCAATTAAGTGAGATAAGCTCTTAAAAAGTCAAAGAAAAAATGTTATATTTGCTGAATATTGTAAACGTGCAATTTTTATTGGAAACTAATATTAATACACCTATCAAACAACAGTAATAATATGGCAGAGAAATTATTTACTGAGTTTCCTCCCGTTCCCAAACAGGTGTGGGAGGATGCTATAGTCAAGGATTTGAAAGGTGCCGACTATCAGAAGAAACTTGTGTGGAGAACCATGGAAGGCTTCTCCGTGCAGCCTTACTACCGCGCCGAAGACCTCAAGGGCCTGAAGGAAGTGGGAGGACAGGCTGGCAAGTTCCCTTTCGTTAGAGGCACCAAAGACGACAACAACTGGCTTATCAGGCAAGATTACCTTGTCGGCAAGGATTTCAAGGCCGCCAATGCCCTGGCTCTGGACGGAATGATGAAGGGCGTAACCGCTCCGGGATTCGACCTCAGCCAGACAGAGAAGGTGCTCAAGGCAGACATGAGAGCCCTTCTGAATGACATCGAGCTCAAGGCAGTTGAAGTCAATTTCAAAGGCTGCAAAGACCTCTCAATCCTCAAGAATTTCATCGCGATAGCTCAAGAAAAAGGCGTAAAGGCTTCCGCAGTAAGGGCTTCATTCGACTATGACCCTCTGAAACAGATGAACGCCACCGGAGTATGGAGCAAGGCAGATGCTGCAAAACTTCTGGTAAAGGCCATCGAGCTGGTGAAAGACTTCCCTCACATCACGGTTGTGGGAGTTTACTCTTACGCATTCAACGATGCCGGAAGCACCATTACCCAGGAACTGGCATACGGAATGAACATGGGCAGCGAGTACCTGAACCTTCTGCAAGATGCAGGCGTGAGTGTTGACGAGGCTGCAAAGAGAATCAAGTTCACCGTATCCATCAGCGGCAACTACTTTATGGAAATTGCCAAGTTCAGGGCAGCCAGACTGCTTTGGGCAAACATCGTGAAGGCTTACGGAGCAAAGAAGGAAGACAGCTGCAAGATCAAGGTTCACGCAGTTACAAGCGCTTGGAACCAGACAGTTTACGACCCTTACGTAAATATGCTCCGCGATACTACCGAGGCTATGAGCGGCGCTATCGGAGGAGTGGACTCAATGGAAGTTCTTCCGTTCGACCACGCTTACAAGAAGCCGGGCGAGTTCTCCAACAGAATTGCCAGAAACGTTCAGAGCCTGCTTCTGGACGAGAGCCACTTCAACAAGGTAGTTGACCCTGCAGCAGGATCTTACTATGTAGAGGAGCTCACCGATGCAGTTGCAAAGACTTCCTGGGATCTGTTCAACTCAATCGAGAAGGCCGGCGGATATGTTGAGGCGTTCAAGGCCGAGAAGATCCAGGACAGCATCAAGGAAACATCGCTCAAGAGAGATTCAAACATTGCAACAAGACGAGACACTCTCCTTGGAACCAACCAGTTCCCTAACTTCACCGAAGTTGTGGAGAAGGAAGTTACCAAGAAGACCGTAACCCGCAAGGCCGCTCCTAAGAAGAAGGCTGGAATGGTTGGCCGTCCTCTGGAGGTTTACAGAGGCGCAATGGCCTTTGAGGAACTCAGGTTCAAGACAGACAAGGCTGCTAAACGCCCTATGGCATTTATGGTTACTTACGGAAACCTGGCAATGTGCCGCGCAAGAGCTCAGTTCGCCTGCAACTTCTTTGCGGTAGCCGGATTCCAGGTGGTTGACAACAACCGCTTCAACTCTCCTGAGGAAGGCGCAAAGGCCGCCCTCAAGGCAAAGGCAGACATTATCGTGGCCTGCTCATCTGATGACGAGTATGCCGCTGAGGTTCCTGCAATTGCAAAGATTGTAGGCAAGAAGGGTATCGTGGTTGTAGCAGGTGATCCTGAGTGCAAGAACGATCTCATCGCCAAGGGAATCGAGAACTTCATCAGCGTCCGCAGCAACGTGCTCGAGACTCTGAAGGGTTATCAGGAAAAACTTATCAAATAAGGGGAGGAAAAAGTTATGCGTCCAAAATTCAACGATTTAGTATATAAGTCAGCTGCAAAGCCTACTGCCAAGAAGCCTGCAGCAAAGAAGGGTGCAGCAAAGAAAGAAGATCTTTGGAATACCCCTGAAAAGATAGCCGTAAAGACCAACTACACCGCCAAGGATCTGGAGGGAATGGAGCATCTGCATTATGCCGCAGGTGTTGCGCCTTTCCTCAGAGGCCCTTACAGCACGATGTATGTTCAGAAGCCTTGGACCGTGCGCCAGTACGCGGGCTTCTCCACAGCAGAAGAGTCCAACGCGTTCTACAGAAGGAACCTGGCCGCCGGCCAGAAGGGTCTTTCCGTAGCGTTCGACCTTCCTACCCATAGAGGATACAACGCAGACAATCCAAGAGTTGTAGGCGATGTGGGAAAGGCCGGAGTTAGCATCTGCTCTGTTGAGGACATGAAGATCCTTTTCGACCAGATACCTCTCGGAAAGATGTCAGTTTCCATGACTATGAACGGAGCCGTTCTCCCTATCATGGCCTTCTACATTGTGGCAGGTCTGGAGCAGGGAGTGAAGCTCGAGGAGATGGCCGGTACCATCCAGAACGACATTCTCAAGGAGTTCATGGTACGTAACACCTACATCTACCCTCCTGAGTTCAGCATGAGAATCATCGGCGACATCTTCGCCTACACTTCTCAGTTCATGCCTAAGTTCAACTCCATCTCTATCTCCGGCTACCACATGCAGGAGGCTGGCGCAACAAACGACATCGAGATGGCCTACACCCTTGCAGACGGTCTGGAGTATCTCCGTACCGGTATCAAGGCAGGCATTCCTGTAGACAAGTTCGCTCCAAGACTTTCCTTCTTCTGGGCAATTGGAACCAACCACTTCATGGAGATTGCAAAGATGAGGGCCGCCAGAATGCTCTGGGCAAAGATCGTGAAGCAGTTCAATCCTGAGAATCCTAAGAGCTTGAGCCTTAGAACTCACTGCCAGACTTCAGGATGGAGCCTTACCGAGCAGGATCCTTTCAACAATGTTGCAAGAACCTGTATCGAGGCTATGGGAGCAGCGCTGGGCCACACCCAGAGCTTGCACACCAACGCACTCGACGAGGCTATCGCTCTGCCGACGGACTTCTCTGCACGTATCGCCAGAAACACCCAGATCTACATCCAGCAGGAGACTCAGGTTTGCCGTTCAATCGACCCTTGGGCAGGATCATACTACATCGAGAGCCTGACCAACGAGCTGGCTCACAAGGCTTGGGGACACATCCAGGAAGTGGAGAAGCTGGGCGGTATGGCAAAGGCTATCGAGTCCGGCATTCCTAAGCTGAGAATCGAGGAAGCCGCTGCAAGAAAGCAGGCCAGAATCGACTCCGGCGAGGAGAGCATCATCGGCCTGAACCGTTATCGTCTTGAGCACGAGGATCCTATCAAGATCCTTGACATCGATAACACCAAGGTTCGCCAGCAGCAGGTTGCACGTCTGGAGCAGCTCAGAAAGAACAGAGACAACGAAAAGGTTAAACAGTGTCTGGCCGCTATCACCGAGTGCGTGAAGACCAAGAAGGGCAACCTTCTGGCTTTGGCAGTGGAGGCCGCAAAGGCAAGGGCATCTCTGGGAGAGATTTCCGACGCTTGCGAAGAGGTAGTAGGAAGATACACAGCAAAGATCCGTATGAATGTAGGTGTTTACTCATCTGAAGTCAAGAAAGACCACGAGTTCGAGACAGCCAAGAAGATGGTTGCAGCCTTCGCCAAGAAAGAAGGAAGACAGCCTCGTATCATGGTTGCCAAGCTCGGGCAGGACGGTCACGACAGAGGCGCAAAGGTTGTTGCCACCGGCTATGCCGACTGCGGATTCGACGTGGATGTTGGACCTCTGTTCCAGACTCCAGCCGAGGCTGCAAAGCAGGCCGTTGAGAACGACGTCCACATCGTAGGCGTTTCCTCTCTGGCAGCAGGCCACAAGACTCTGGTTCCTCAGATTATTGCCGAGCTGAAGAAGCTTGGAAGAGAGGATATTATCGTAGTAGCCGGCGGAGTTATCCCTGCCCAGGACTACGACGCTCTCTACAAGGCAGGCGCAGCCGCCATCTTCGGCCCTGGCACCAGAATCTCCTACTCTGTAATCAAGATGATGGAGCTTCTGAACCAGAGGTTCGAGAAATAATCTCAGCCTGACGTCTTTAAATGAAGGATGCCGTAGCAAATGCGGCATCCTTTTTTTATATTTGTAGAACAAACATCTGCAGTCATGAAATTATTCAGATCATTTTTTGCTTTCGCCTCAGCGATTGTTCTGGTTCCAACTCTTGCCTTTGGACAGGGAAAAATCGTATCCCTGGACTACAATGCAGGTTACGGTCTATATCCCGGAACAGAAAGAAACCTTCAGGTTTATATCCCCAGCCAATATGACGGCAAGAAACCGGCCTGCCTTTACATAGGGCTGGACGGCATTCTCTGCAACGCCCCCAAGGTTTTTGACAAGCTGATCAAAGAGAGCAAGATGCCGGTTACGATTGGCATCTTCATTCAGCCAGGAGTCATAAAGGGAAAAGACGGGCAGGTAATACGCTACAACCGCTCCAACGAGTTTGACTTCACAGACGGCAGATTTGCAGAGTTCCTTGACACGGAGATAATTCCATTCGTTGAAAAAGAAACCGGCGTGAGCATATCAAAGGATCCGAATGACCGCTCCATCTTCGGCCTTTCCAGCGGAGGAATCGCGGCTTTCAATGCCGCGTGGATGAGGCCGGACCTTTTCCGCAGAGTGTTCTCCGGAGTGGGCACTTTCGTCTCTATGAGAGGCGGAAACGACCTTCAGATGTTTGTCAGAAAGTGCGAGCCGAAGCCTCTGAGAATATTCCTGCAGGACGGCAGCAATGATGTCTGGAACGCCACATTCGGCCACTGGTATGAGGCCAACCAGATGCTCTCCACCGCGCTGGATTTTGCGGGCTATGACGCCAAGTACGACTGGAGTGACGGCTATCATTCCGTAAAGCGTTCGGCCGAAATCTTTGAAGACGTAATGGTCTGGCTCTGGAGAGATTACCCTAAACCTATCGAGGCCGGAATCACCCAGAACGATTTCCTGAACAAGTATCTTTATCGCGATGGAGAAAAGACTCCTTACGGCAGCATTTCAGCCTGCGGCAAAGACCAGTGGGTAAGGGAAGAGGAAATTGACAAGAGAATGCCAGATGCGTTCACTATTGAAGAAATAGCCCAAGGAAGCCGTTCCAGACGCAGCAACAGCCGCACATACTACAGCGCCGTTTATCCTGACGACAGTTTCACAGCCCTGGAAAAGAGCTTCTTCTATAATGAGAGCGAGAGCAATTGCCTATGGCAGGCAATCAACGGAGACAAGAGTCCTCACATCTACGACCAGAGGTTTTATTGGCTCCATTCTTACGGCAATGCTCTCGTTTCAAAAGGGCCTATGGCTTTTGACTCAAAGGGCAATTTGTTTGTTCTCACCGATATCGGCATCCAGGTCTGCGACCAGAACGGAAGAGTGAGATTCATCCTGGAGATTCCGGATGAAGTCAGAGACGCTCTTGAGGAAGACAACGGACCGCACCTTCCAACACTTTTGCCTGATGGCGGCACAAAAGAATACGAGCGCCAGCTGATTACAATGTATATCGCTGAGGGAAAGATTATTGTGACAGACCGCAAAACATTCACCTACAGCCGGGCCTTGAACATTTCCCCTGCAGTCTGGGGCCAGAAGCCGAAAAGCCAGGGACAAGGTTAATCAAAGCAAACATTCGCTATATTTGCGCCCGGTTTTTAAAACAGGAAAACATGGGCAAGGCAATGCTTACAATATTGCTGCTGGTAATTTCCAACAGCTTCATGGCTCTGGCCTGGTACGGCCAGCTTAAATTCAAGACAAACACCCTTCTGCCTAAGTGGGGGCTTTTCGGCATTATAGTTATCAGCTGGGGAATAGCATTCATCGAATACTGTTTCATGATTCCGGCAAACAGAATCGGCTTCAAGAATCTGGGTGGGCCTTTCACTCTGGTGCAGCTGAAAGTGATCCAGGAGGTGATTTCCATTCTGGTTTTTGTGGTGTTTGCCCTTATTTTCTTCAAGACGCAAAGCTTCAACTACAATCATCTGATAGCCTTCTGCCTGCTGATCGGAGCGGTGTATTTTGTGTTCAGATAAAATCTCTGATTTTATTTTTTCCGGAATAATTGCTACTTTTGGCAGATTCGTAAAGGATTTTTGATAATTAGTAAAACAGTTCAGATATGAAAAAGTTCAGTATTTGGCCAGCCATTGCGGCTATTGCATTTTTAGCGTCTTCCTGCGGCGGAGGCGGAGGAGAAAAAGAGAAACCTCTGGATCCAGAACCGGTAACGCCTGTGGCTGAAGAGATAGACCCTCCTATCTATGAGCCTATTGCAGCCGTCAATCCTCGCATAGATGACGGAAGGCACGCAACGGCATACGTGACATATTACGGAAGCCTAATTCCGGACGGAAAAGTGATTACCCATATCAACTACGCGTTCGCTGAGCTTTATATGGTTGACGGAGTGTACAAGAAATTCGACGTTCAGGGCACCAAGGCAAGATTCCAGAACATCGTGAATCTGAAGAAAACTTATCCAGACCTGAAAATCTGCATCAGCTTCACCCACGGAGTGGCCAATTCCGACAACAAGCAGGGCGGAAGCTTCTCAGGCCTTTGCAAGAGCGAGGACAATATGAGGAGATTTGCTGAAGACGTGCTCAAGTTCCTACAGGACAACAATCTGGACGGAGTTGACCTGGACTGGGAGTTCCCTGGTCTTTCCTGGAGCGGCGCTGCCTGCGATGTCTCATGTGATACGGAAAATTACGTTAAGCTTGTAAAGCAGCTCAGAGAAACCCTTGGAGACAAATACACCATTTCATACGCCGGATACTGTTTTGACAAGCAGGCTGTTACAGGTGGCTACAAATTCATAGACGTAAAGGAAATGGACAAGTACGTGGACTATGTCAACATCATGTGCTACGACTTTGACGAGGCTCCGCACCACCATTCAGCCCTCTCCGACACCAGAGCCTACAGAGACTGCAACCGCGCTGTAAACGTGTATCTAAATGCAGGAATTGCTCCTAACAAGCTTGTGCTTGGCATTCCGTTCTACGGCAGACATTCCTTCAGCACGTCCCCTACCGCAGTCAACTACAAGAGCATCCTCAATCTGGACCCTAAGAAATACAGGAGGAACAAGTGGGACGCTACCGCAAACTGCCCTTACGTAGAGACTATGCAGGGAGTGTTCTATATGGGCTACGACAACCCTAAGAGCATAGGAATCAAGGGAGAATGGGCCAGGAAGAAAGGCCTCCTCGGCCTCATGTACTGGGACTATGACGGAGACGACGCCAAAGGCACGCTCCGCACCGCTGTATGGAATGCAGTAATGACACCGTAAAGACTTTAATATATGGCATTTGCTAACAATGTTATGATAGTGCGCCAGGCTCTCCTGGCAAAACTGGTTGAATTGTGGAGCGAAGGAAGGCTGGTTGAACATATAGACCGCCTCCCGCTGGAACTCAGCCCAAAGAAAGGGCAGAAAGTGCTCGGCCGATGCTGCATCCACAAGGAAAGAGCCGTCTGGAAATACAAGAGTTTCCCTCTGATGGGATTCGACATGTATGACGAGGAAGACGAGCTCACTCCTCTGTCCTGGTATGCAGATCAGGCCCTCAAGCGTAAGGACCCTCACCGCAAGAAGAACCTGATGTGCGTAATAGACGAGGCCTGCTCTTCCTGCGTGAAGACCAGCTACGAGGTTTCTAACCTCTGCCGCGGCTGCGTTGCCAGAACCTGCTACATGAACTGCCCGAAAAATGCCATATTCTTCAACAAGAAAGGCCATGCGGAAATAGACCATGACCTTTGCATCAGCTGCGGAAAATGCCAGCAGAGCTGCCCTTATCACGCAATCGTGTACATTCCTGTGCCTTGCGAGGAAGCCTGCCCTCTGAAAGCCATTTCCAAAGACGAGAACAACATAGAGCACGTGGACGAGAGCAAGTGCATCTACTGCGGAAAATGCATCAACGCCTGCCCGTTCGGAGCCATATTCGAGGTCAGCCAGATCTTTGACGTTCTCCAGGGAATGAAAGACGGACAGGAGATGGTGGCAATCGTGGCACCGGCCATACTCTCCCAGTTCAAGGACGTGCCTATGGAAAGAGTTTACGGCGCTATCAAGTCTCTGGGCTTCAAAGATGTGATAGAAGTTGCCCAGGGCGCTATGGAAACCACTTCCACTGAAGCCGCCGAACTGAAGGAGAAAATTGCCGAGGGCCAGCCTTTCATGACAACCAGCTGCTGCCCTTCCTGGATAGAGCTTGTAAGAAAGCATGTGCCTGAAATGGCGCCATACGTTTCTTCTACCGGTTCGCCGATGTATTACACGGCAAAAATCGCGAAGAAAAAGCATCCGGACGCCAAGATTGTGTTCATAGGCCCTTGCCTTGCCAAGAAGAAAGAAGTCAGGGACAATCCGGATACCGACATGGCTATCACCTTTGAGGAAATAGGCAGCGTGTTTGCAGGCCTTCACATAGACTTTGCAACCATAGAGCCGTTCACTCCGGAGGTTCAGAGCTACAAGGCAGCTCACGGATTTGCGCAGAGCGGAGGAGTGATTGGAGCAGTCAAGTACATACTCCGCGACGAGCAGCTCCAGGCTACTCCAATTGCCAATCTGGACAAGAAGAACATAGCCCTGCTCCGAGGAATAGCCAAGACACTCAAGGCCCCGTCGCCGTTCCTGGAAGTAATGGCGTGCGAAAGCGGATGCGCAAGCGGTCCTCTGATTTACAACGACCCTGCAACGGCGCTCAGAAACCTGAACGCAGCACTGAACAAGATGAAATAGAAGATGAGCAAAGAAGAGAAAGATATCAAGAAAGGAACCCCCGAATACGGAAGTGAAGACATCCAGCACTGGGACTGGAACGTGCACCTGAGAAAAAGGCCGGGAATGTACCTGGGCAAGCTGGGTGACGGAAGCGAGAAAGACGACGGCATCTATGTGCTGTTCAAGGAGATAGTGGACAATGCCGTGGATGAGTTCAACATGGGCCACGGAAAGGTTGTTGATATAACGCTGGACGAGCAGACCAATGAAGTCTCCGTCAGAGACTATGGCAGAGGCATTCCTCTGGAAAAACTGGTTGCGGCTGTGGGGCAGATGAACACCAGCGCCAAGTACGGCTCCGAGGCCTACGGAAAGTCCGTCGGACTGAACGGCGTTGGAGCCAAGGCCGTGAACGCCACCTCCACCAAGTTCTACGCCCAGAGCTGGAGAGACGGAAAGAGCGTGTGGGCATATTTTGAAGAAGGAGCGCTCAAGAAACAGGGAGAGCTAGACAACACCGGCGAGAAAGACGGAACGCTCATCCGCTACACCGCAGACCCTACTCTCTACGAGAACTATTCCTACAAGATGGAGTACATAGACAGCATGCTCAAGAACTACGCGTACTTGAACACTGGCCTTACCATCCATTTCAACAACAACACCTACCACTCCAAGAACGGTCTTCTGGACCTCATCAACGATAATATGAGGGAAACTCCCCTCTATCCGCCTATCCACCTGAAAGGCCACGATATAGAAGTGGTGATAACCCACTGCGGAGAAGGAGAGAACATCTACTCTTTCGTGAACGGGCAGAACACCTATCACGGAGGAACTCACCTGACCGCCTTCAGAGAGGCCGTCAGCAAGACCGTAAAAGACTTCTTCAAGAAAGACTACGACCCTAAAGACGTCAGGGAAGGCATAGTGGCTGCCATAGCCATCAGAGTTGGAGAGCCTGGCTTTGCAAACCAGACCAAGACCTTCCTCAACTCCAAACTCACAGACACGGAAGAAAACGGAGGAATTCCTATCAGGACCTTCATCGGCAACTTCCTTGCGGCAGAGCTGGACAACTATCTGCACAAGAACCCTATCACTGCAGACTCCATGCAGAAGAAAATCAACGCCAGCGAGAAGGAGAGAAAAGAAATCCAGTCTATTCTCAAGAGCAAGCGAAGCAAGAAGGGAATGATCAACAACGAGAAACTCCGCGACTGCAAGATCCACTATACCGACACCGGCAACCCTCTGGCGGAAGAGACAACAATATTCATCACCGAGGGTAATTCCGCAAGCGGAACCGTGACAAAAGCCAGGAATTCAGACACCCAGGCAGTATTCTCGCTGAGAGGAAAACCGAAAAACACCTACGGCAATTCCAAGAAAGTTATCTACGACAATAACAACAAGGAACTGAACCTGCTTCAGGCAGCGCTGGACATAGAGGAAGACATTGACAACCTCCGCTACAACAAGGTGGTGATCGCCACCGATGCCGATGTGGACGGAATGCACATCAGGATGCTGCTTCTGACCTTCTTCCTCCAGTTCTTCCCTGAGCTTATAAGCAGAGGGCACCTGTACATACTCCAGACTCCTCTGTTCAGAGTCAGGAAGAAAAAGAGAGACAACTCTTTTGATGTCCACTACTGCTACAGCGAGGCCGAGAAGCTCAAAAGCATCGAGGAGATGGGAAACGGCGCGGAAGTCACCCGATTCAAAGGCCTCGGCGAAATTTCCGACACGGAGTTCGAGCATTTCATAGGCAAGGAAATGCGCCTGGACACCATCCGTCTCGAAAACGACGACCCTACCCGAGAGATTCTGGAATTCTATATGGGAAACAATACTCCTGACAGGCAGAATTTCATAATGGAGAATCTTAGGGAAGATGTAGTTCTGGAAGAAAGAACAACAGACGATTTGTCAGCATAGATATGAGTTTCAGGCAACGGTTCGGCAGAAGGCTCCTCAAGCTGATGGGCTGGAAGGCGGATGAAAGCATGGTAGAAGATTCCAAGTGCATTTTCCTGGGCGTTCCGCACACTTCAGTAGTGGATTTCATTGTTGCCTGGTCTTACTGCGTTTCCATCGGGATAACCCCTAACATAATGATCAAGAAGGAGTTTTTCTTCTGGCCGCTGGGCTGGCTGCTGAGGAAAATGGGAGCCATTCCCGTAGACAGGAGCAAGGGCAGCAACGTGGCCCTGTACAGCATTCAGGCAATGAAAGAGGCAGATAAAATGTGCCTGGCAATTGCTCCTGAAGGAACCCGCAAGAAGACAGACAGGTGGAAGATGGGATTTCTGACTATAGCCAGAGCGTGCGATGTTCCTGTTTATCTGGGATACTTCAATTACAAGACCAAAAAAGTTGGACATGGTCCGAGATTTGCTGTCTCAGACAATCCGAAAGAAGACATGAAAAGAATCCAGGCCCACTACGCGGCTATGAACCTGGGAGGCAGGCATAAAGACTGCTTCAGCTGCGGAAACGTGGAGCCAAAACTTATAGACTAGTTATGAAGAGATACATATCATTGGCCTTGTGTCTGCTGGTAGCGTCAGCATCCTTTTCGCAGACATACACGCTGGCCGAATATGAAGACTTCGCGCTCCAGAACTCAAAAAGCCTGAAGGTAGCCCAGGAGAGAGTCAATGCCGCCGAGCAGCTCAAGAAAGCGGATTTCACCCAGTTTCTCCCGAGTTTCCAGGCCGTGGGCACATATACCTGGAACCAGAAAAACATTTCGCTGCTCTCCGAGGACGCCCTGCTTCCGGTAGGAACCAAAATGGCAGACGGCAGCTTCGGATTCACGGCAGACCAGATTTCCAACAGCTGGACCGTAATAGACGGCCAGCCGGTTCCTCTGGATGCGGACGGAGTGCCGTTCAACCCCAAAACCAATCCGGAGAAAATCCAGTGGAAACAATACGCCTATCTGCCTAAGAGTGAGCTCACTTACGACGTTCACAATGTATTTGCAGCCGGCATAGGCTTCACCCAGCCGATATTCCTCGGAGGAAAGGTCAGGGAACTGTACAACATAGCCAAGGTCAGCGAAGAAATGGCCAGGCTCCAGACAGACAACCGGCAGGAAGAGCTGATAATATCTGTTGACCAGGCATACTGGACAACCGTATCGCTGATTAACAAGAAGAAGCTTGCCGAGAAATACGTTGAGCTTCTGACCAAGCTGGAGAAAAACATCCAGGCCTCCATAAACGAGGGAGTGGCCACAAAGGGAGACCTTCTGAACGTGAAGGTGAAACTCAACGAGGCCAACCTGGCGCTGACCAGGGCAACAAACGGAGTGACTCTTTCCAAAATGGCTCTGTTCAGGGTTTGCGGACTTGACCTGGACGGCGACTTCGGTCTTGCGGACGAAGACATAACCCAGGGCCAAGCACAGGAGCTGGACCCTGCATACAACAGGGCTCAGGCAATAGACAGCAGATTTGAAATCAGGGAACTGGAGAACCTGAGCAAGATTAGCCACAGCCAGACAAACATAGCCAAAAGCCGCTTTATGCCAAACATCCTGGCATCGGCCAACTACCTGACCACCAATCCTAACACTTTCAACGGCTTCGAGAACAAGTTCAAGGGCATGTTCTCTGCAGGAGTGGCCATCACCATCCCTATTTTCCATTTCGGCGATAGAATCCACACCCTGAAAGCCGCCCAAAGCGAAGAAAGAATCATCCGCCACCGCATAGACGAGGCCAAGGAGCTCATTAACCTGCAGGTAACCCAGGCCAACTTCAAAGTCAGGGAAGCCAACAAGAAACTGGAAACCGCCCAGAGCAACATAAGCGCCGCTGAAGAGAACCTCAGGCTCGCCGAGCTTTCCTACAAGGAGGGCCTTATAAGCGTTACCGATCTTCTGGCCGCCCAGACCGCCTGGATAAGCGCCAACTCTGACAAGATTGACGCCGGAATAGATGCCAGAATGTGCGAGCTTTACCTGAGAAAGGCGGTTGGAATTAGCAATCTCAAGCGGGAAGAGTAAAAATAGAAATTTAAAAAAGTTTATATATGAAGAAGTTAGAGCAAAGTACAATCAGTCTGCTGATAGGTTTGGCAGCATTGCTTCTTGTTGTCATAACCTTGGTTGTAATCGGCTGGCTCACCTCGTCAACCCAGAAACTGACCATACAGGGAACTGTTGAAGCACAGGAGTACAGGGTTTCCGGAAAAGTGGCCGGAAGAGTGGAGCAGCTTCTGTACAGAGAAGGCGACACTGTAAGCAAAGGACAAGTTGTAGTCAAGCTCGACAGCCCTGAACTGCAGGCCAAGATAATCCAGGCCAACGCCCAGAGCAGAGCCGCTATGGCCCAGAGAGCAAAAGCTTCAGGAAGCGCCCGCTCAGAGCTGGTGGAAGGAGCGTTCGAGCAGTGGCAGAAAGCCAAGGTGGGCGTAGACATTGCCCGCAAGTCTTACGAGAGAGTGGAAAACCTCTTCCGCCAGGAAGTGGTTTCCGCCCAGAAGAGAGACGAGGCCAAAGCCCAGTACGACGCCGCAGTGGCCACTGAGAAAGCAGCTTACAGCCAGTACAATCTGGCCCGCAACGGAGCCCAGAGCGAAGACCGCATGGCAGCCCAGGCAGCCGTGGACGCCGCCAATGCCAGCGTAACACAGGTTAACTCCTACATAGACGAAATCAATCTGGTTTCCCCTATCACCGGAGTTATAACCGAAGTTTTCCCTAAGGTGGGCGAACTCGTTGGCCAAGGCTCCCCTATCATGACCGTCACCGATATAGAAGACGTGTGGTTCTCCTTCAACGTCAGAGAAGATATGCTCAAGGGCATCACCATGGGAAGCAAGATCAACGTGAAGATACCGGCCCTGGGCGACAAGACATACGAGGCTGAGGTTTACTTCATCAACGTAATGGCTTCATTCGCAACTTGGAAGCCAACAAAAGCCTCCGGCGAGTTCGACGCCAAGACCTTTGAAGTCAGGGCCAGGCCAACCTCCAAGATCCCGAACCTGAGAGCCGGAATGAGCGCCATCGTAAAATAATCTCTGATGAGGAAAAGTTCCAATATGCTACGTTGTATCCTGAACGTCCTGCTCAGGGAGAAGGATATAATGTCCAGCCGTCCTATTTATCTGTACGGCACCATATTGGTTTTGGCCTTTTGCGCCATTTTCTTCGTTTCTCTGATGTATCAGGGGCTTCCGCAGAGAGTTCCCGTAGGAGTGGTTGACCAGGACAATTCCTATCTTTCCAGAACCGCCATAAAGCAGATGGAGGCCTTGCAGGGAATTGAGATTTCTCACCGCTACGGCAGCCATCACGATGCCCGCCTGGCTATGCAGAGAGGAGAAATCTACGGCTTCATAGAATTTCCGGAAGACCTTTACAAAAATACGGTCAACGGCCTGAGGCCTACAGTGCCGGTCTATTACACGGAGGCATATATGATTCCGGGCACTCTGGCCTACAAGTGCTTCTACCAGCTGGCCAATGTCCTGAACGCAGGTGTAAGAAGAACAACTATGCGGGCCAAGGGAGTTCCCGAGGCCGACATTATGCCTCAGCTTCAGCCCATTACAATAGACACGCACAGCATCTGCAATCCGTGGACCAGCTATGCCATCTACCTGATTTCAATCATCTGGCCGGGCATTCTTTCTCTTTGCATTATTGTGATGACCGTTTTCACGATTGGCTTTGAGCTGAAGAACAAGACCACTCCCGACCTGCTGGAGAAAGCCGGGGGCAGCATCGTCAACGCCCTTGTGGGCAAGCTGCTGCCGTATTTTCTGATTTATATGCTGTTGGGCCTGTCGTTTGTGGCGTTCGCCTACAAGGTCTTCGGTTTCCCGCTTCTGGGACCGGCCTGGGTCATGGCTATAAACATAACGCTGCTCATACTGGCATCCCACGCCGTGGGGCTGTTCCTCATAGGGCTTTTCCCTGTCCTCAGAGACGCTCTGAGCGCCGCTTCACTCTACTCGATTCTCGCTCTTTCCATGTGCGGAATGACATACCCTGTGGAGATGATGATCGGCCCGATGCAGGGCTTTGCCCAGATATTCCCGCTCAGGCAGTACTATCTTATCTACGTCAAGTGGGCCATGCTGAATTCCGGCATCCGGGACTGCTGGGTCAATATGCTGGGAATGTGCGTGTTCCTCTTCCTGCCTTTCCTGATTCTGAGAAGGCTGAAAGACGCTATGGTCAATCTCAACTATCCAACCAAATAATCGCCGAAAATGAAAAAGTTGAGATTTGCATATTTGAAGGATTACCTGAGTGAGCTGATCGGCATCACCTGGAGGGAGATAAAGACCATCTTCACCGACAGCGGCGTGCTGCTGATACTGATCATTGCCGGAGTGGGCTACCCTCTGCTTTACAGCACCGTTTACCTGAACGAGAGCGTGGACGAGATTCCTGTTGGAATCATAGACGAGTGCGGCACCTCCTACAGCCGCGGCTTCGCTTCCAAGATAGACGCCACCAGAGAAGTCAGCCTGACAAGCTGCATAAATATGGAAGAAGCCATCGGGAAGATGAAAAAGAGGGAGATTCACGGCATTGTTGTTATCCCGAAAGATTTCAGCAAAGACATCCAGACCGGGAAGCAGACCACCGTCTCTCTCTATGTGAACATGGCCACTTTCTTCATTTACAAGAACATAGCCCTGGCCTGCAACTATGTGATGCTGGCCGAGAACAAAAACATCTCTCTCAGAAGACTCAGCGCAGACGGCCTGACAGAGCAGGAGGCCCTGCAAGCCGCCGAGCCTTTGAGAAACAAGATGACCATTCTGTTCAACGAAGGCAACGGCTTTGCCAGCTTCTTCGTTCCGGGAGTGCTGGTTCTTATCATCCACCAGCTGCTCTTCCTGGGAATTGGCATGGTATCGGGAACAAGAAGAGAAGAAAATGCCATCCACAAGGTCATCCAGGAAGGTCCGCACAAAAAAGTCCAGAGGTACATCTGGGGGCAGGGCTTCGCCTACTTCCTGATCTATCTGATCATCGGCTCATACATCCTGATCCTCGTGCCTAGGCTATTCGGACTTCCGCACTATGCATCCGCCTGGGACATCTACAGGCTTCTGGTTCCGTTCCTGCTGGCCACTATATTCTTCTCCCAGACCTGCACCGTATTTATCCGCAACCGCGAGACTGGCATGGTGATGTTCCTGTTTTTCAGCGTGATACTTCTTTTCCTGAGCGGCCTTACCTGGCCAGTTTCCAGCTTCCCGGCCTTCTGGAAGTGGTTTTCCTACATCTTCCCGGGAACCTTCGGAGTTCAGGGCTACATCAAGATCAACTGCATGGCATCGGACTTCTCCGTAATCATGCCGGAATTCTTCGCCCTCTGGGCACAGGCCATCATCTATTTCATCACGGCCTGCTTCTCCTACCGCTACATCAATAAGGCATAACCTTTTTGAAGCGGAAAAGAAAAATAATCCCAGGACGTGTGGCATTCGTATCAAATTTTAATTATATTTGTTCTCTTCAAAAAAGATTATAAGTAGAATTTAATCATATTTAATTTTTAAAAACATGGCAACTACGAAATATAGAGTTGAATCAGACCTTCTGGGCGAGCTCAAAGTTCCTGCAGAGGCATATTACGGTGTTCAGACTCAGAGAGCGCTGAACAACTACAAGATTTCCGGCATCAGGATGTGCGACTATCCTGATTTCGTTGTGGCTATCGCTTACGTTAAGCTGGCTGCTATCCAGGCAAACAACGAGCTCGGCGTTGTTGACAACACCATTACCAAGGCTGTTGTAAAGGCTTGCAAGGAAATTATCGCCGGCAAGATGCACCAGGACTTCCCTATCGACATGCTCCAGGGCGGTGCAGGCACTTCAGTCAACATGAACGCAAACGAGGTTATCGCAAACCGCGCCCTCGAGATTATGGGCAAGCAGAGAGGAGACTACAAGACTGTTTCCCCTAACGACCACATCAACTGCGCACAGAGCACCAACGACGCCTATCCTACAGCTCTCCACCTTACCATCGTGAGGATGAACAAGATGCTCATCGACAGCCTGAAAGCCCTCGTTGCTTCCTTCAAGGCAAAGGCCAAGGAATTCGACAAGATCATCAAGATGGGAAGAACCCAGCTCCAGGACGCTGTCCCTATGACTTTGGGCCAGGAATTCAAGGCATTCGCCGATTCTCTGGAAGAAGAAATCGAGAACCTCGAGTACAACAAGAAGAAGCTCTATGCAATCAACATGGGCGGTACCGCTATCGGAACCGGCATCAACGCCACTCCTGGCTTCACCAAGCTCTGCTGCAAGAAGCTTGCTGAACTTACCGGAGAACCTTTCTATGCTGCAAAGAACCTTGTAGCCGCTACTCCTGACACAGCTCCTTACGTTGCATATCATGGAGCAGTAAAGAGGCTTGCTGTAAAACTGTCAAAGGTTGCCAACGACCTCCGTCTGCTGGCTTCCGGCCCAAGATGCGGTCTGGGAGAGATCAACCTTCCTCCAAAGGCTCCTGGATCTTCCATCATGCCTGGCAAGGTTAATCCTGTCATCCCTGAAGTTACCAACCAGGTTTGCTTCAAGGTTATCGGAAACGACACCGCCGTTGCATTTGCAGCCGAGGCTGGCCAGCTCCAGCTCAACGTTATGGAGCCTGTTATCATCCAGTGCATTACTGAGAGCATTACCTGGATGAGCAACGTGATGAACACTCTCAGAGTTGAGTGCGTAGACGGCATCACCGCCAACAAGGACCATTGCCTTGATCTGGTCAAGAACTCCATCGGAATCGTTACCGCCCTCAACCCTTACATCGGCTACAAGGCCAGCACCAAGATAGCCAAGGAGGCTCAGCAGACCGGCCGCAGCGTTTACGACATTGTTCTTGAGCAGAAGGTCATGACCAAGGCAAAGCTCGACGAAGCCCTCAACCCTAAGAACATGCTCGCTGCCCGCGACTACAAGAAATAAACACAACGTTTACCGTTTTAAACTAAAAGAATCCCGGTGTCCCACATATTGGAACACCGGGATCATTTTATCCTTTTTTTGAGTTTATCAAAGTTTGCCTTCCTCTTTGAGGGCGGCGTTGAAGCAGTGGCGGCAGAGTGGCTCGTACTTGTCTGTTTCGCCGATGAGAACCTGCTCGTCTGCCCCGGCTCCCTTGACGCTTGGCAGGCGGTGAGAGTGCTGGGCAGGCTGGCCGCATCTGACGCAGATGGCGTGAACCTTGGTAATGTGCTCAGCTCTGGCCAAAAGTGCAGGCATAGGACCAAAAGGCTTGGCCAGATAGTCCATGTCCAGCCCGGCCACGATAACCCTTATGCCCTTGTCGGCGAGAATATTGCAGACATCTACAATGCCTTCATCAAAGAACTGGACCTCGTCTATTCCCACAACATCCACATCGGTGGCATACAGCAGGATGTTCTGGGATGAATCCACGCTGATAGACTGTATGGAATGGCCCTCGTGAGAGACCACGTCAGTATCTGAATAGCGGTTGTCTATGGACGGCTTGAAAATCTGCACCCTCTGCTTGGCGAAATTCGCCCTCTTGAGCCTGCGGATAAGCTCTTCTGTCTTGCCCGAGAACATGCTTCCGCAGATAACTTCAAGCCAGCCGCTCTGTTTTGCACTTTCAAGAAACATTTTTTCTATTTTTGTACTAAATACAAATATAAGCAAATCGAGCGAAAATAAGCTTGCTTAATTTTCCGAGATGCAGCATATATTTGAGAATATAAATATAAGCAAATCGAGCGAAAATAAGCTTGCTTAATTTTCCGAGATGCAGCATATATTTGAGAATATAAATATAAGCAAATCGAGCGAAAATAAAAGATATAGTATGGACAGAAATATGGAAGAGAAAAAAGGACTGCTTTCCGCCCTGGCGGAAGCTCTGAAGCAGTACGAGCTTAACCAGTCTGACGACAAGGAAAGTCAGGTGATAGCGCTGGAAGAGAAACTGGATGAAATTGCAAAGATGATCTCTTCCCTGAGCGACAGGGTGGACAGCCTGAGCAGCCGCCTTACCTCCATTGGCGACAAAGTGGATAGCCTTGCAGCCGTGGAACCACAGGTTGAGGAAGATGACTTTGAGGCAGTTACAGCCGAGCCTGTATTTGACGCCGCAGATGTGGACGACAGTTTCCACCTCACCATGGACGAGGATGTTTTTGAAGAGCCGGCAGTTGAAGAAGAGGACATAGACGAGCAGATAGAGGCTGAAGAAGCCCAAGAGCCAGTTGAGGAGAATGCAGATGCCGTTGAAAATGCTCCGGAGGCTGAGAGCGAGCCGGAGCCAGAAGAAGAGGTAACCGAGCAAGAGGTTGAAACTGAAGACAATCCGGTGGCTGAGGAAGAGGCTGTTGAGGAAGAAAAGGCAGAAGAGGAGCCGGTTGAAGAGCCTGAAGGCGTCAGCACCAAGACCAGCAGAGACTGGTATGACTGGGAATATGACTATCCTGCAGAATATGTAGACAGCCTTTTGGACAGCATGGGCATCAACGACAAGCTTGAGTTCGTAAGAGAGCTGTTCAACTCCGATCCGGCAAAGTTCGACAGCCAGATGAGGGAAGTTGAGACTATGCCTAACTTCAAGGCAATCGTGCAGTTCTTCCGCCAGGCCCATCCGGAATGGGACCAGGGAAGCGACACCGTTTACAGGTTCTACATGCATATCCGCCGCAAGTTCAGGAACTAGAATGGACAGCGGAAAACTATATCTGGTGCCTACTCCTGTGGGCAATCTTGAGGACATCACTCTCAGGGCTTTGCAGGTTCTCAAAGACGTGGACGTCATCTACGCCGAAGACACCCGCACATCAAGCGTTCTGCTGAAAAAATACGGGATTTCCACCCACATGGAAAGCTACCACAAGTTCAACGAGCACAAAAGGACCGACAGCATCTGCAAAAAGATTCTGGAAGGGCAGAACGCAGCTCTGATAACCGATGCCGGCTCGCCGGGAATCTCAGACCCCGGTTTTCTTGTAACCAGAGCCTGCATAGAAAACGGCATTGAGGTGGAGGCACTGCCAGGCGCCACCGCCTTTGTTCCAGCACTTACCGTAAGCGGACTTCCGTCTGACCGCTTCTTGTTCGAAGGCTTTCTTCCTCAGAAAAAAGGCCGCCAGACACGAGTCAGGATGATTGCGGAAAGCCCGGTAACATCAATCATTTACGAATCGCCATACAGGTTGCTCAAGCTTCTGGAAAGCCTGAAGGAATTTGCCGGAGGCCAGAGAAAGGCAGCCGTATGCCGCGAGATAAGCAAAGTCCACAACGAGTGCAGAAGAGGCACTCTGGACGAACTGGTTTTATGGTTCACCGAAAACGAACCTAAGGGAGAAATAGTTGTTATAGTAGAAGGGAAAGAAAATGGGAAAGATGAGGATGAAGATCTTGGAAGGGATGAGATTCTGGAGAAGAGGGACGGAAAACTCAGACAAAAAGGAAAGAGGTAAAGTCAGCGACACCACCGCCAGAGGCGTAATCGGGATGATGGCCCTGATATTCATTTTCCAGGCCGTCACGTTCACAATCCACAAATGTTCAGATGACAAGGACACGGGAAACAACCCTGTGCAGACCTATTCTGCGCAGGCCCCGCATGAAGAAGTTTATTCTGAAAAGGCAGACTCCGGCGGCTCTGGCTTCTGTGCAGAACCCAAGGCCAAGAAATCCGGAAAAAGAAAGTACAGCCTGTTCTGTTTCAACCCGAACACCATCTCAATAGACAGCCTTCAGCTGCTAGGATTGTCTTACAAGCAGGCACTTGCCATTATTCATTATCGCGATAAAGGAGGGAGGTTCAAAAAGAAGGAAGACTTCTCAAAGATGTACACCGTGAGCCCTCAGAAATACAAGGAGCTGGCCCCGTACATCACAATTCCCCAAGCCCAGGCGCCGAATGCGGAAACAAAAGCTGAAAGCAAGATTCCGGACACTCCATCGCCCAAACAAGAAGAGAGAGTCTACGGAAGTTCCTATGAAAGCAAAAGCAAAGTGTACATAGACCTCAACGAGGCAGACAGCGCGGCGCTGATTTCCGTAAGGGGCATAGGCCCGTATTTCTGCAAGGCCATACTCTCCTACAGGAAAGCCCTGGGGAGTTTTGCCAGCATAGACCAGCTGCTGGAAATCAAGGGAATGGACCAGGAGAAGTTCGACCGGATCAAAGACCAGGTGTTCGTTCATCCGGCAGGAATAAGGAAGTTCTCCATCGCCGATTCAGACAAGACATTCCTCTCCAGGCATCCTTACATAGGAGCGTACAACGCCCGTGGCATAGAGCTTTTCATCCAGTCTCAGGGGAAGGAGCAGTGCACCCTCAAGAATCTCTGCCAAAACAACATTCTCTCCCCGGAGGACACCCTGAGGCTGCATCCATATATTAAATAGATGTTTTTGTGTAAATTTGCCCGGTTTAATTTACATACACAAATAAGATGGGTTTTATCAGTTGTGAGAATGTGGTCAAGAAGTTCGGCAATTTTGTTGCCCTGGACCACATTAATCTGGAGATTCCCCAGGGCAAGATTTTCGGTTTCCTGGGTCCGAACGGAGCGGGCAAGACCACTCTGATCAGAATAATCAACCGTATTACGCTGCCAACTGAAGGCAGAGTTATGTTCAATGGCAAGGAGTTAAGGCTCAGCGATATAGAACGCATAGGCTATCTGCCTGAAGAGCGTGGCCTCTACAAGAAGATGAAGGTGGGAGAGCAGGCCGTGTATCTGGCAAGGCTGAAAGGCCTGTCAAAGAGCGACGCCACAAGAGAGCTTATGAAATGGTTCCAGAAGTTCGGCATCCAGCCGTGGTGGAACAAGAAAGTGGAAGAGCTCAGCAAGGGAATGGCCCAGAAGATCCAGTTCATAACCACTGTTCTGCACAAGCCTCAGCTGCTGATTCTGGACGAGCCGTTCTCCGGCTTCGACCCTATCAACGTGAGCTTGATCAGAGATGAAATCATAAGGCTCAAGAACGAGGGCTGCACCATTATCCTCTCCACCCACAACATGGAGTCTGTGGAGGAGCTCTGCGATGACATCGCCCTGATAAACAAAGCCAGGCTGGTAATTACCGGCAATGTGGACCAGATCCGCAAGGAGCACGGACACAACAGGGTGGAAGTCTGCTACAGCCCTTCTCAGGACGAGCCTTCTCTGGAAAGCGTGGAGGGATTGTTCTCCGTAGTTTCCACGGAAAACGTGAAAGACCACCTGAAGAGCATACTGGAAGTGGCCCCGGACGTAAGCAGAAGAGATCTGCTGAGAATCGTGGCCGACAAGACAGACGTCATCTCTTTCCAGCCGCTTATGCCTAAGATGAACGAGATATTCATAAAGCTGGTGGGAGAAAGCGGCGGAGCTACATCGCAGAGCATAGATGATTACCAGAAGTCAAACCCTAAAACCTTATAGACTATGAGCAAGATTGGAATTATTATAGCCAGAGAATACTCTACAAGGGTAAGGAAAAAGAGCTTCATCATAGGAACTTTTCTGGTTCCTGTGCTGTTTGCGCTTATGTTTGTCATCCCGATGCTGATAGCAACGTACTCTTCTGACAACAAGGTGCGCACCATAGCCGTGGACGACCAGAGCGGGGTGGTGGCTCAGAAGCTGGAAGACAAGGAGAACATAAAATACAGCATCATAGACGGCGCTGTGGCCGAGCAGGTAAAGAAAGACCTTGCAAAGTCTGGCACTTACTATGCGCTGCTTCAGATATCCAAGATGGACTCTCTGAATAACGCAGACGTTTCCATCTTCTGCCCGGAGCAGGTTAGCATATCGCTCAAAGACCAGATACAGAGCCAGGTAAACGAGATTCTTTCTGCCAACAAGCTGGCTTCATACGACATTCCTGACCTGGAAAACGTGCTCTCCAACATTCGCAACACATCCAGAGTGAAGACTCTCAAGGTGGGAGAGAACGACCAGGAAGGCAAGGAGACTTCCGTTGGAGCCTATATGGCTATCGGCTATATCTCCAGCTTCATCATCTACATGTTCATCTTCATGTTCGGCGGAATGGTGATGCAGGGAGTCATCGAAGAAAAGAACAACAGGATTATAGAAGTTATTGTGTCATCGGTAAAGCCTATGCAGCTGATGATTGGCAAGATAGTTGGCGTTGCCCTGGTGGCCCTCACCCAGTTCATGGCGTGGATCGTGCTCACCTTCCTGATTGTCACCGGAGTGAGCGTGGTTACTGGAGCCTCCAGCTCGTCTATGGTCAAGCAGAGCGTCCAAGCCCAGACCGCCGGTGTCAACATCCAGGGAGCGGATGTGGCAGGAATAGACATCGCTTCCCTGAACGCAGGGGAAAATCCGGCCGATTCCTCAGCCGTGAATGAAGGCCTGAGTGCCATTGCCCCTATTTTCAACACGCTCAAGCAGATGAACATTCTGGGAATCATTGGCACGTTCCTGCTCTACTTCATACTCGGATATCTGCTGTATGCCAGCATGTTTGCGGCCGTGGGCGCCTGCGTTGACAATCAGGCGGACACTCAGCAGCTGATGTGGCCGATAACCATTCCGCTGATCATAGGCCTTTTCATAATGATGAGCGCCTTCCAGAACCCGAACTCCACTGTTGCGGTATGGGGCTCCATCATTCCTTTCACCTCGCCGATGGTGATGGTGGCCAGATTCGCCTACGGAGTTCCGGCATGGCAGTACATTCTTTCAGTGGCGCTGCTGATTGGAACATTCCTGTTCATGGGATGGCTGAGCGCCAAGATCTACCGAATTGGAATTCTTTCCTACGGCAAGAAAGCCGGCTGGAAGGAAATCTTCAAATGGCTCAAGTTCAGAGACTAAATTGATATGAAAAGCCCGTTCATAATATTTCTTTCACTAGTTGCCGCGGCCTTTCTACTAGCTACGGCAACGGCATCGGGGCAGAGGGTGAAAAAGTCCGAATTCACCTCGGCCCAGCTCAACAACCCGTCGGTGAGCAAAATCACCTGGACAACCACAACTATCAATTCCCGCTTCGAGCCCCAGAAGGGAGAGGTTCTGCAGACTCAGAAAATCGTTGACAAGTACAAGCCGGAAGTGGACAAGTATTCAGACCCTATAGGCTTCTGCCCTGCCGGCCTGGAAAGAGGCTATCCTGTTGCTCCCATGTCTAACTGGGCTACAGACGTTTATCTGGAATATGCGCAGAAGTTCATAGACACCACATCCAGAACGGACATAGACAAGAACATCAAGGTAGACTTCGCCCTGATGAACTTCGGCGGAATGCGCACCGAAATGCCTAAGGGAAATGTCTCCCGCTACGACATCCTCTCCATATTCCCTTTTGACAACTTCCTGGTAATTGAGGAGATGGACGGAAAGGACGTGAAAGAGCTGATGGAGTTTTTCGCAAAGACCAGAGGCCAGGCGATGAGCAACATCAAGCTGCATATAGACGGCAACACTGTAAAGGAATGCCTGATTGGCGGAAAGCCGCTGGACGAGAACCGCAAGTACGTGATAGCCACCATAGACTTCCTCTACAACGGCGGAGACAATCTCTACCCGCTGAAAAGAAGCAACTATCTGATTGAAACCCACAAGAAGCTGATGGACATATTCATCGAGTATATCATTGACCTTACAGCCAAGGGCAAGAAAATAGAAAAAGCAAAGGACGACAGGCTGATCGTTGAAAACAAGGAGAAATAGCCATGAAAAAGACTTTGACACTTTTTGCAGCTCTGCTCCTTGCTTTCTCATCAGCGATGGGGCAGGATCTTGTGATACTTCACACCAACGACACCCACAGCCAGATTGAGCCTCTGGCTTCCGGAAAATACAAAGACCTGGGCGGAGTGGTTCGCAGAGAAAAATACATTAATCAGGTAAGGGCAGAAAACAAGAATGTTATTCTGCTGGATGCAGGAGATTTCTCTCAGGGAACTCCTTATTTCACTCTTTTCAGGGGAGATGTGGAAATCGAACTGATGAACGCCCTGAAAGTGGACGTGGCTACTTTCGGAAACCACGAGTTTGACAACGGTCAGGAAGAGCTTGCCAGAAGAATCAAGATGGCTAATTTCCCTGTAGTAAACGCCAATTACGATCTTAACGGCTCTCCTTTGAACGGAGTTATACAGCCGTACGCAATTGTGGAAAGGGGCGGAAAGAGAATTGGTGTAATCGGACTGAGCGTAAGGCTCGCGAGCCTAGTAAGCCCTTCAAGGCTGGGCAAGATGAAATACCAGCATCCTTACAAGATAGTCAACCGTCTGGCCAGAAAGCTCCGCAACAGGGAGAAGTGCGATCTGGTGATACTGCTTTCTCACTGCGGATACAATGGAGGAACGGAGCAGAACCCTACCGACGAGATGATTGCGAAAAACACCGAGGGAGTTGACATAATAATAGGCGGTCACTCACACACTTTCATAAAGAAACCTATGCTTGTGGAAAGCAAGACGGGAAAGAAAGTGATGATTGTCCAGGCCGGAGCCAAGGGAGAAGAAGTCGGGAGAATCGACATCTGGTTCTAAGACGTCTCGTCCAGAGAATAAAGACTGAATTTGAACACAATACCGCCTCCTTCTCTCGGGGAGGCGTTTATTGTACCCTTGTGGAATGCCACGGCGTTCTTCACGATGGCAAGCCCCAGCCCCGAACCTCCGGTCTTGCGAGTGCGGCCTTCCTCCACCCTGAAGAACCTCTCGAAGATTCTGTCTATGGCCTCAGCGGGAACCCCCTTTCCGGTATCGGTATAGGTGAAGTTTATCTTGTATCTGCCCTCCCCGGAAACTTGTTCTATTCCTGCCACCAGACCCATCTGGATTCCGTCTCCGCCGTGTTCTATTGAGTTGTCTATCAAGTTCTTGAACAAAGAATAAATTAGGTTGTAGCAGCCGTTGAGCTTCAGGCTGCTGCTTATTCTGCAGTTGAAGATGTCGCCGTGTGACTCCAGCTTGTAGCCTATCTCGTCCAGTATGGCGTCAATGCATTCGCGAAGATTCACCTGCTCTATCTTGTAAATCTTCTCTGAAGACAGTTTTTCGGCCGCCTCGTCGAGCTTGTTGAGGGTGGAGACTTCATTCACCAGATCCGACAGCCTAAGAGTCTGCGAATAGGCCTTGGAGACGAACTTTCGCATCTGTTCGGCAGACATGTCTTCGGAACTCATTATAGTCTCCAGATAAGCCCTCACTCCGGTAATAGGAGTCTTCAGCTCGTGGGCTATGTTGTGGCTCATCTGCTGCTTGTATTTTTTGGCCTCCTCCAGCTGGTTGAACGTGTCGGCGATTTCCTTTCCCACTTCTCCCAGCTCGTCGTGCCCGAAATCTATGCCGGAGAGCTGAGCCGTGTCTTCCTTGATTGCCCCCACAAGCTGGCTGTAAGTCTTGAGCGGCTTGTAGAGCCTTCTCAAAATGTAAATAAAGGATATTATCAGGGCTCCCAGCAGTATCGCGATAAGCACAAAATAAGTGTTGTCCTTTTCTATCTGGGACGGGCGGCTCATCTTGAACTTGGAATAGGAGCGCACATAAAGGTCTCCCGACTTTCTCGCGTAATAGAGGTATTCCACATCCGGCTCGCCGATAGCGCTCCTGAGCGCGCTTCCGTCTGAGCCTGCAGACGCTGTAACTATCTCTGAAAGAGACGATATGTTGTCCGGTATGGAAATGTCCCTCTGGCGGGAATCGTAAATAACGTTGCCCAGAGTATCTGCCAAAGTGAAGCCGAAGCCCGGCTGTAGCACAATCGTCTGCGGATCCTTGCCCTCGGCAAGACTGTCAAGCACATCGGCTATGGTGCTTTTCAATTCTCCCTGAAGAGCTGAAATACTGTAGCCGCGGCTCTGCCTGGAAACGTAAAGAACGAAAAACAGGGCAAGCAGAGCAAGTAGCATCAAAAGATAGATGACAAGCCTGTAGCGGTATTTCAGCTTGAGTTTTTTCATTTGTCCTGGCTGTGGATGCAGTAGCCGAAGCCTGAGCGGTTCTGGATAAGCTCTCCGGCCACGCCAAGTTTCTTGCGCAGACGGGCGATATGGACATCTACGGTTCTCTCAAGCACGAAACCGTCGTTTTTCCAGACCTTCTTGAGAATGTCTTCTCTGGAGAACAGCTTTCCGGCAGAGCGGGAAAGAAGAAGCAGTATCTCCATCTCCTTTCTGGTAAGCATAACGTCTTTGCCTTCAACCTTAACGCGGTTTTCAGCAGAATCTACAGTGAGTATCCCGAAATCGAATACGGTCTGCTCGGCAGATGGAGCCTGCGGCGAGGCATCCCCGTTCTTGTCTGACGCAAAGGAAGAACTCTTCCAGGAAGACGCGCCTGATCCCCCATCAGGAATAACCCTCTTACCCGAGCGGGACAGAACGGCGCCAACTCTGGCCACCAGCTGATTTACAGAGAAAGGTTTTGAGATGTAGTCGTCTCCGCCTGCAGAGAATCCTTTCAGAATATCTTTTTCTTCGCCGAGTGCTGTCACAAAAATAATCGGAACAGTGCTCCTGAAATCTTCCCTAAGCAGTTTTGCCAGCTCAAGGCCATTGATTCCGCCCATCATAATGTCCAGAAGCAGCAAGTCAAATTTCTCTGAAGAGAACAGCGATAGCGCCTTTTCGGCATCGGATGCGCATTTGACCTGGTAGCCGGCCCTTTCAAGATTGTACTGGAGGATTTCACAGATATCCTCTTCATCGTCAACCACTAAAATCTTTGCTTTGTATTTAGATTCTTCCATAACTTCACAAAGGTAATACTTTTATTATTTTTATTATCTTAGTCCCCTGTTTTAAACGTTCGGTGAACATTATGACATACAAGAAAAAAGAAATATTCACTCCGGAAACAACCCAGAAACTGGCTGAACACTACAAGGAAATACTTAAACTGATTTCTGAGGACCCGTCCAGAGAAGGGCTTCTGAAAACTCCTGAAAGAGTGGCCAAGAGCATGCAGTTTCTGACTCAGGGCTATCAGATTGATCCTGTGGCCATACTCAAGTCTGCAATGTTCAAGGAGGAATACCAGCAGATGGTGCTTGTAAAGGACATTGAACTGTACTCCATGTGCGAGCATCACATGCTCCCGTTCTACGGCAAGGCTCACGTGGCTTACATTCCAAACGGGTACATCACGGGCCTGAGCAAGATTCCGAGAGTTGTGGACGCGTACGCCCGCCGTCTACAGGTTCAGGAAAGGCTTACGGTTCAGATCAGAGACTGCATCCAGAAGACTCTCAAGCCGCTGGGAGTTGCAGTTGTAATAGAGGCCGCCCACATGTGCATGCAGATAAGGGGCGTGCAGAAGCAGAACTCGGTTACCACCACATCCGCCTTCACGGGAGCATTCCTTAACAACCGCAAGACCAGGGAGGAGTTCCTTCGCCTGATAGGATCTCCGCTTCACTAAGAAAAACATCGTTGAAAACCAGAGAATATGAGAATTTTGATTTGCGCCGCTGAACAGGAAGAACTGGATTGTGCAATCCAGGCGCTCAGGCTTTATGAAAGCAAGATTGTGGGAAAAGCCCAGGTGGATTTCATGCTTACCGGAATAGGAACCACCTCGACCTGCTACCGCCTTACCAAGAAGCTCGTGGAGGCTGAAGCCGAGGGAAACGGCTATGCCCTTGCTGTTAATATAGGCATCGCCGGAAGCTACGACCTTGAGAAGTTTCCTGTAGGCAGCACCGCCCTGGTGGAAAAGGAGCATTTTGGAGACCTGGGGTTCATGACCGCCTCCGGATTTCAGACGCTCTTTGACTCCAAGACACTGGACGCCAACCTGTTCCCGTTTAAAGACGGGGCCCTGGACATGCTTTCTCTCCCTTCTTATTTCAACGATATAGCCAACACCTACAAAAAAGCTGTAGGAGTTACCGTCCAGACCATTTCGGGAGACGAGAAAGTCTGCTCGCAGATAATAGCCAAATACTCTCCGCAGATAGAGACTATGGAAGGAGCCGGCTTCTTCTATGTATGCCTAAACGAATACGTGAAGTTCATCCAGATCAGGACCGTTTCCAACAGGGTGGGAGAAGAAGACCCGGCCAAGTGGGAAACCCCTAAGGCGCTGGAGGCCCTAAAGGAAGCCATGAAGGAGTTCTTCCGCCAGTTTGTGGAGAACCAGCACAAAGGCATCTGACGCAAATGCTAAAAAGCCTGTCCAGGAACAAGAATTGAGAAGGAGATATGGAAGAAAAGACAGAAGTTATCAGAATTGAGGACCTGCACAAGACATACGTGCTGGGATCCCAGAAAGTACATGCGCTGGACGGAGTTTCGCTGTCCATCAACAAGAACGACTACATAGCCATTATGGGGCCTTCCGGAAGCGGAAAGTCCACCATGATGAACATTCTGGGCTGCCTTGACACGCCCACAAGCGGCCGCTATATTCTTGGCGGAACAGACGTGAGCCAGATGGAAGACAGCGAGCTTGCCGAGGTCCGCAACCGCCAAATAGGTTTCGTGTTCCAGTCTTTCAACCTGCTTCCCCGCTACAGCGCCCTGGAGAACGTGGCCCTGCCGCTGATTTACTGCGGCACCCCTCTCAAGGAAAGGACAGACCTGGCTTCCAAAGCCCTGGACACCGTAGGCCTTTCAGACAGGATGGACCACAAGCCGAGCGAGCTTTCCGGCGGAAAGAGGCAGAGAGTGGCCATAGCCAGGGCCATAATCAACAACCCCACCATCATCCTGGCCGACGAGCCTACCGGCAACCTCGACACCAAGACCTCTGTGGAGATTATGAACATCTTCGAGAAAATCTACCGCCAGGGCAACACCATTATCATCGTCACTCACGAAGAAGACATTTCCAAGTTCGCCAGGAGAATTGTAAGGCTCCGCGACGGAAAAATCGAGAGTGACACAATGAACCCAAACCCTACCCTATCATTATGAAAATTTACACCAAGACCGGCGACAAAGGCACAACATCCCTTGTAGGAGGAAAAAGAGTTTTCAAGAATGACCCCAGAGTTGAGGCTTATGGAGACGCAGACGAGCTGATCTCCTATCTGGGCCTTATCATCGCCGAGAGCGAGAATCCCGCAAATACCGCAAAAACGGCAACACAGATTCGCAGAGACATTCTCCGAATCCAGCAGACTCTTATGAAAATCTCCGCCTTCCTGGCTATGCCTGAAGAAGGTACCGGCAAGGCTCTCAAGCCAATGGAAGAATCTGAAACCGAGTTCCTGGAAAAGGGCATAGACGACATGACGGGCCAGATGCCCCCTCAGAAAGCCTTTGTCATTCCGGAAGGCCGAGGCAGGCCGCCCTTTGCCACGTTGCCCGTACCGTCTGCCGCCGAGTGGAGAGGCGCTGCGTAAATATTCACTCCACAAATGAAGAGCTTGAAGAAAATCTGGTCAAGTGCAAAACATACATTAACCGCCTGAGTGACTACCTTTTCACTCTGGCACGATTTTTCTGTGCAATCACCTCTACGCCGGAAGAATTCTGGCTGCCGTAAAAAAAATGATTGCAGAATAGAAAATGTTATTATATTTGCAGCCCATTTCAGAGAAGATAGCCTGAAAGGGCTGTTTACTCTAGCTAATTTGAACAAAAGATGTATTGGACATTAGAGCTCGCATCCAAACTGGAGGATGCACCTTGGCCAGCTACCAAAAGTGAATTGCTGGACTATGCTATTCGTTCCGGCGCTCCGGACGAGGTAATTGAAAACCTCAACGACATCGAAGACGAGGAAGAAGTGTTCGACAGCATTGAAGATTTATGGCCGGACTATCCTAGCAAAGAAGATTTTTTCTTCAACGAGGATGAGTACTAAATCTGACCGAACAGAAAAAATACCCGGAAGGACTGCCCTTTCGGGTATTTTTTTTATATTTGGACTGCTTAATACAAAAGCGTTAACTTGGAAAACGTATCTGCAATGAAAAAAATAGCCCTCATAATGGTCTTGATCCTGTTCATCTGCTCGGGAGCGAGTGCGCAGGGATTCTTCAAAAAAATTGGCAAGGAAGCCAAGGACAAAACCGCAAACAGAAGTGAAAAAACCGTAAACAATGTTGTAGACAGGGCCTTTAACGCAATAGACGGTCTGCTTGGCGGCAAGAGGAAGGACAAGGACAAGAAGAACAAGAAAGCCCAGGGAGAAGACGAAGAATACGACGAAGAAGAGGAAGAAGGCGGTGACGAGGAAAACCCAGGAGCCGCCAAAAAGTCTTTCGCCGGCACAGCTGGTGGTGCATCAGCTGTTTGGGACTGCACCAACCCTGAGTGCCTCCACAAGGGCAACACTGGCAAGTTCTGCTCTGAATGCGGCTCCAAGAGGCCTGTAGGCATGGCTTCATCTCTTAGCACGTATGGCACCTACACCACCAAGAAAATAGTGTTCATGCCTGGTTCGGCTGAACTCAAGTTCGAGAGTTTCAACGAAATACAAAAGATAGCCGAGTATATGAAGAGCGACCCTAAAGCCAGGCTTATTGTTCAGGTGCTGTATATCAACACCACCCCGGACAGCAAAGAGGATGCTCTCTCGGAAGACAGGGCTGAGAATATAGTGAAGGCTCTGGTTGAAATGGGATGCGACGAGTTCAGCCTTAAAGCTGTGGACAAGGATTACGCTGGTCTTCCGGCAAAGGACAGAAACGGTCTTAAAGGCCTCTACACTGTCTTCATCAAGAAATAGAAATAGCCGTGGAATGGGATTTGCTGTAATCTCATCGCGATTTTGAACTAACAATACATTAAAATAATACTACAATGAAAAGGCTTGCTTTAATCATTGCTGTGCTTCTGTTTGCAATAGCATTGCCAACCAACGCAGATGCACAGGGCTTCCTGAAGAAAATCGGAAAAGCCGTAAAGGAGAAGACTACCGACAGGGCAAAGGAGAGTGTCGACAATGCCGTTGACAATGCTTTTGACGCTGTTGATGACGTGCTTACTGGAAAAAACAAGAAGAAAGACAAGAAGAAATCCAAAGACAGCGACGAAGACGATGAAGATGATGCCGAAGCTCCTGCTTCTGCAACCTGGACCTGCCCTAACCCAGACTGCGGCCACAAGGGCAACACCGGCAAATTCTGCGACGAGTGCGGAACCAAACGTCCGGACAATGTTCCTGCCGAAGCACAATACGAACAAAGCGATTTTGTGCCTGGAGCTGTTGCTTTCTTTGAAGATGATTTGAAGACTGAGCAGATGGGCGAGTTCCCGTCTAAATGGGATCTTATCGATGGCTCAGCAGATGTGGCTAATCTGAAAGGCTTCCAGTGCATCCATTTTGAGCCGGGATCAAGAATCGAACCTCTAATGACTAACCAGAAGAGTTATATCCCTGATGTATTCACTTTGGAGTTCGATTTCTGGATGAACGACCCTAAGACAGAACTTAGCAACTGCTATGAGTTGGAGTTCAAGGATGAGCAGGGTGATGATGTATATGAAATCAGAATCGGCGAGAGTTATGGAAAACTGGAAGTAACATGCCGTTACAGGTCTACCGCAGATGACTGGCGTGATTCTGGCGGCGGCAAGACTTGGGAAATGAAGAAGAATGATTGGAGTCACTTCGCAATGTCATTCAATAAACGCGCTCTAAAGATTTACGTCAACAACAAGCGTGTTATCAACATCCCTAACTGCAAACCTGCAGCGCGCATGAAAATCCATCAGGCAGAATGGGGCGGATTCCACGGCAACAATAATTATGTAACAAACTTCCGCTATGCCAAAGGCGCTATGGATCTCTATGATCAGAATGTAACCGATATGGATGCCGTATCAAAGGCTATCTCTGAGAGCGGTAAATTTGTTACAAACAACATTCTCTTCGTTAGTGGAAAGGCAGATCTGAAGCCTGAGAGCATGGAGGAAATCAAGAAGGTGGCAGAGTACATGAAGAAGAACCCTAACGTAAGGTTCGAGGTACAGGGCCACTGCGACAACCAGGGATCAGACAAGGTGAACGATCCTCTTTCTCAGCAGAGGGCAGAGGCTGTTGTAAAGGCGCTCGAAAGCCTGGGAGTTGACGGCTTCAACCTCAGGGCAGTTGGCAAGGGAAGCCACGAGCCTGTAGCAGACAACTCAACCGAAGCCGGAAGGGCTAAGAACCGCAGAGTTGAGTTCATAAAGAAGTAATTCGGATTTTAATTGGAACGGCTATAAACATTACCTTATAGCCGTTTCTTTTTTTATTAACCTAAAGATTAGTTCCATTATGAAAAAAATCTATTTGGCACTTATGTGCGCAGCTGCTGTGACATTTACTGCTTGCGGAGGTAACTCAGGCAATAGCGGTGAAGGCGCTGAGGCAGAAGGACGGCAGACAGAAGAAATTGAAAAGAAAACAGAGGCTGTTGCAGAGGAAGCTGCACCTGAGCCTGAGCAAATCGCTGAGGAAAAAGTTGAGCCGAAAAAATGGCATGAAAAAGACTTTGTACTCAAGGAAAAGATGTATGTGGGCAATCAGAGCATAACCAGAACCTATGCCCGCAAAGGCAATGTGGTGATTGGAACATCTGAAGGCAGCCCTACAACAAGCCTGTTTGTGTGCACAGATTCTACGCGTTCAGAATATATGGTAGGCAACTCTACAGGCAAATACGGCTTTATAAAAGAGAAACCTGGATTCACCAGCGTGGATGACGCCATTTACAAGTATCTCAAGAGCCAGATGAGCGAGACCGTCTTCGGGAAAACGCTCAAGAAGGATGATCCGGAATGCGTTGTCAAAGACACCGTTGTCTTCGGAAAGCCGGCATACATTATCACCAAGGAACATACCGAGAAGAACATTGCAGCTGAGGCATACGGCAAGACCATAATGTGGATAGACAAGGAAACCGGCATGCCTTACTACAAGTACGGATACGTGAAGAGCGGAGACCAGGTAATAAAGGACGGGCCTGTATTTGAAGTGGTGGAGTTCTCTGACAACCCTGATTACGAAGGGCTTATAGTAAGCCTCGACGGACTTGAGGAAATCAAGAAATAATGTTTAAAAAACTGTTCAATATGAAAAAGATTTATCTTGTTATGCTGTTTGCCGCCTCAGCGATGATGATTGCATCTTGCAAAGGCAACTCAGGCAATAGCGGAGAAGCTGCCGATGCCCAGGAACAGCAGGCAGAAGAGGCAGCCAAAGAAGAAGGAACCTGGTTCTGTGAAACTCCCGGCGCAGTTCTGACCTATAAACAGAGCGGAACCACCAATGACATCTTCAAGTACCATATCATCGGAAGCAATACCGAGGGCAACAAGACCACCATCACCTTCAATGTGGTAATAGAATCAATCAAAGGAGTGGCACAGCAACCTGTAGGATGCGATGTATGGACAGAAGACGGACTCTTCCACACAAACGCCAGGGCAATGATGGGGCAATACGGCCCGGCTTTCAGCGTCAAGGGGCACGGTCCTGTCATTCCTGAAGATCCTAAGATTGGTGAAGATCTGGGAGACAGCCAGATTGTGATTGAAGCCCTCGGCACCACCGGCTCTTTCCACAATGTTAGATTCACCGGCCAGGAGGAGATAGAAACTCCGGCAGGAAAATTCAAATGCTGGGTTCTTGAATATGACTATAGTTCTGAAGTGAATTTCATAATGAACATCAAACAAGCAGGAACCTGCAAGATGTGGATGAAGAAAGGCATTGGCGTAGTAAAGAATGTTCTTAACGGCGAGGACGGCAATCCTACCCTCACCCAGGAACTTATCAGTATTGAATAATCAGTTTCTAGAGATCTCTTAAAAAAACAGTCCTTTTGCTTTTGCATCAGGACTGTTTTTTGTCATAGTCTTCATCCCACTTGCGGTAATAGTCAAGCTTGGGATCTTCGAACAAAGACATCTGCTCTGCAGAATCTCTGGAGAGTTTTGTAAGGCCAAGCCCTATCTGCCTTAGAGGGCGCTCTCCATCCCATATTTCAGACAGAAGACCTCTTGACGCATTGAGAATCAAGGCTGTAATGTCTGTAGGCTGAGGCAGTGAACACTGTTTCTGAAGAGTGGAGAAATCGGTGAACTTTATAAAGATAGATACTGTGGAAGCCTTCACCATGTCTTTTCTTATGCGATGGCAGACAATGCAGGCAACCTTGAAAAGAGCACGGTCTATGTCTTTCGGATCCGAAAGATCTTTAGGGAAAGTGCGCTCGGCACTATAGCTCTTGGCATCGGGATGCTCGGTCTCGACAGGAGAATTGTCTATGCCGTTGGCAGAGTCGTGAAGTTGCTGCGCTCCTCTTTCCCCTACTATGCGCTTCAGATAGGAAAGGTCTGCAGTGGCAAGCTGACCTATTGTCCTGAGCCCGTAGGAAAGAAGTTTTTCTTCCGTTTTCCTTCCCACCCACAAAAGATCTCTCACGCCAAGCGGCCACATCTTTTCCTCTATTTCCTCTTCCCAGAGAGTGTGAACCTTATCGGGTTTTTCAAAGTCAGAAGCCATCTTGGCAAGAAGCTTGTTGGGTCCTATTCCAACATTTACCGTAAAACCCAATGTGTTGAAAATCTGCTTCTTCAGCGATTCGGCAACTTCTTTGGGGCCTTTGCCGTAAAGGCGGAAAGACATATCCAGGAAACATTCGTCTATGGAGAACTGCTCAAGCACGGGGCTATAACTTTTGCATATCTCGATGAAACCCCTTGAACACTGGCGGTACCAGTCAAAATCGCCTCTTACAATTACAAGGTTAGGACAAGTTCTCAGAGCCATGGAAACAGGCGTAGCGGCTTTGATACCCAGCTTCTTGGCAGGAACAGAGACAGAGGTGATAACGCTGCGGCGGTCTTTCGGGTCACCGCTTACAACTGAAGGAATGGTTCGAATGTCCTGAGTCCCGCCCTCCTTGAGAATTTTGACGGCTGTCCAGCTCAGGAAAGCTGAGTTTACGTCTATATGAAACACTACACGTTTCATCCTAGAACTTGATGATGTTGTCGGCAAAGCTTGCTACGGCCTCTCTGTGGGAAATGAAGATTATGGTCTTTTCTCCGCGATAGGTCTTGCAGATGTTTTCAAGAAGGCGGTGTTCGGTCTGGCTGTCGAGAGCGGAAGTAGCCTCGTCCAGAAGCAGAACCCCGCCTTTTTTCAGCAACGCCCTTGCAATGGCTATCCTCTGGCACTGGCCTTCGGAAAGACCGCTTCCGTCTTCTCCGCACTTGGTATCAATTCCTTCAGGAAGATCAAAGACAAAGCCCGCCTCCGCCAAGGTGAGGGCTTTTTTCATTGTGTCCTCATCTGCCTCTGAATCAACCAGAAGCAGGTTTTCTCGGATAGTGCCGGAAAGAAGGGTGTTGCCCTGGGGAACATACATGAAGTTCTCTCTGGTGGCAGCGGAAATGTCTGACGAGCGTTCCTTTCCGCCTATGGTTCCGGAGAGCGTCGCCGAGCCGGAAGAAGGCTTAAGAAGCCCCATCACAATCCTCATAAGAGTGCTCTTGCCGGCGCCGGTAGCTCCCATTACAGCGGTCAGGGTGCCTGAAGGAAACTCGCAGGAGAAATCCTTGAGGACATACTCGCCGGTATCGGGATAATGAAAGTCCACATTGGCCAGGCTGATGGAAGGAGCCCCGTCAAACACGATGTTCTTGCCCTGCTTCTCAAGTTCAAGGTCTGTAATGTCAGACAGGCGCTCGATAGAAGTGACAGCGTGTATGAAAGCCGGTATGGCACGGCCGATTTCCGAAATAGGACGCTGAACCTGGCTTACAAGCTGGAGCATGGCCGTCATCATGCCGTATGTAACCGTTCCGGCATTGATTCCGAACACTCCCCAGAAGAAGGCCGCAGCATAGCCGCCCATAAAGCCGAAGGCCATAAAGCCCCTGGCTATGATGTTGTAGACAAGCCTCTTGCGGGTAAGTTTCTCTATGTCTGTCTGGATGCCGTCAAGCCTCCCTATTACCTTGGACGGGCCGAAAAGCATCAGCACCAGAGACCTCATCCTCAGATTGTCCTGGAAAACCTGCTGGGCCTGGCTGTCCTTGCGGCGAATGTCGTTGGTAAGGCTTCTGAGTTTCTTGAAGAACATGCGGCTTCCCACCAGAGCAATAATCATCAAGACAATCACCATCCAGACAAGCCCCGGAGCCAGAATCACAGCATATACAGATGCCGCGATAAGCTGGCAGAGAGTAACGGCCACATCAGGAACCTTTACGCAGAGAAGCTCGGTGACAACCCTGATATCCTCCTCCAGACGGTTAACAACGTCGGCGCTATGATAGGTTTCCTTGCCGTTCCAGGTGCTGTGAAGGATATGGGCGAAGTGGTTTTTGCGCAGAAGATTCTGCGTCTTTACCATAGTCATCTTCTCCCACCATGCGGCAAAGAGCCTCAGCGAAATCTGAAGCACCAGAATGCCGGCCATAATGCCTGCGAAAACCCAGATTGAGCCGCTCCTTTCCTTGGTTGCTATGTCTACCAGAGCCTTGCTGACCCACACGAAAGACAAAGAAGCCGCAATCTGGAACAGTCCGATTAGGAAACTGACCAGAATACGCCACCGGCAAGGGCGGCTGAGCCTCCAGGCGTAAACCAGACAGGACGAAATGCTCTTCATTGCTAGTCTTCTAACAGTCCGGCTTCTTTCCACGACTGGGCGAGCTTCTCGGAATCGGAGAGAGCCGTCTGAGGATCCACCTCGTATTTGGCGGTTAGCAAATCAGCCATTGCCTGAGAGTCAAACTCCTTGTCCTTGAGTTCTTCCCAAAGATAGGCGGCAGTAGCGTTAAGGGAGATTATCTTGTTGAAATTCACCCTTTCCAGGCCCTCGCCTGTTACCACATATTCTCCCAGAAGCTGCCTGAGAACGAAACCTTTCTTTATTTTCATATCTGTAAACTATTATTATCGCGATAAAGCTACTATAAGACTACATAATCACCCTCTTGTAAAATGCAAGAAGGTATCTTCTGGCAGGGAGCAGCGTCTTCCACAGCTTTCCCTTGCCCGGAACCACCGGCTTGACTCCGTTTTTCATTATTGTCACCACGGTTCCAAGAACGTCTTTTCTGGAGCAGCCTTCCGTTCCTCTCACATTGCCGTCTCCCATCAGAGTCAGCTTCTCCCCGTCTTCTTTTATCACCCTATGGAGAACATATCTTCCTTTCAGGTCCGCCAGAACTATGTCGCCTATGGAAACCGAGTCTTTCTTCTTGAGAACCACACTGTCCTTGTCGGGGCGTATGAAAGGGAGCATGCTGAAGCCCTTTGGCTTGAGCTCCACTTCCCGCCCCTCGGAGAGCAGTTCTCCAATCTGCGGTATCAGAATATCGTTAGGTACTGTCTTCTTATCCATAGATTGTCTTGAAGCTTAACCTGGCTGCATCTCCATCAGGAAGGCATTCCAGATTAAAGAAAGGAATTGAGGCCGCCACCCTGGAGAGAGAGTCGTGAATGCCGTCCGCCACCTTGCGTTCAGGACGGTAAGCGGAAACGGACGGATAAAGACAGGCGTAAGCCTGAAAACCGCTCAGCCTCTGAATCTTGTTGTACGGAGCCTGGATTATCCTCACGAATCCTGCCAGAGGAACTGAAAGTTTCTTGTAGCAAGGAGTCTTGCCGCTCCACGGAGAACCGTAGATAATGATCCGGCCGTCTTCGTGGCATCTGACCACAGGATTGTCGTCGTTGAGAAGCTCCGTTCCCTCTATGTTCTCCAGCCACATGCGGCTGTGAGTGCTCTTGCCCGTGCCGCTCTTGCCCAGAAAAGCCACTCCCTTTCCGCCTTTCATTATCACCGACGCATGAACTTCCAGACAGCCCAGGGAAGATGTCCTGAGGGCATAAAGAAGCATCATCACGTTGTTTATGGAAAAAACGGCGTTTCTCTTGTCCAGAATCTCGAATTCCGCACTGGAGAAATCCTCAGAAGCCGTGCAGAGGCAGCTGGTAGGACGGTTGTGTAGCGGAGCCATGGTGAAAAACCATTTTCCCGAAACAGTCTTGCCTATTGTAATTCTCGGGAAGCCCTCGTCAGCGGACACAAGCAGCGGCTCCGGCTCAGTTTCTCCAACAGAAGCCACCTGCCTGGCCTCCAAAACAGCATTTGAAGACTCTGGACATATAAAAGGGCTATAGTTTCCCAGCCTCTCCCAAAGCGCTGAATCTTCCAGAGAAAGAGAAACCACATATCCGGCTATTTCGAAATATCTTTTTTCCATATCATTATCAATCTTCAAATTTAATCAAAAAAAGAAAGTTAAAGTATTCCTGCTATTATTTTTATCTTTGCAGTTTAGAAACCCCATAGACCATGAAAATAATAATTGCAGGAGCAGGAGAAGTAGGAAGCCATCTGGCAAAGATGCTCAGCCGCGAGGCCAACGACATCACCATTATCGAAAACGATGAGGACAAGCTCGACAAGCTGGCCGAACTGGCTGACGTTGTAACAGTCCACGGAGACCCTACATCCATACCGGTTCTCAAGCAGGCCGGCGTGGCCAAGGCAGACTTGTTCATAGCCGTAGGCCCGGCCCAGACACAGAACACCAACATCATCTCAGCCTGCCTTGCCAAGAAGATGGGAGCCAAGAAGGTTACCGCCAGAATCAACAATGATGAATATATGGAGCATGACAACAAGCTCATATTCACCGAACTGGGAATAGACCTGCTGTTCTACCCGGAGAAGATGGCGGCTTACGAGATCATAGACCTTCTCAAGGAAACCGGAACCAGCGAATTCATGGACTTTGCCAGAGGAAAGCTCCAGATGGCCGTGTTCAGGCTGGACGAAGGAGCCCCGCTGATCGGGAAGACACTCAACCTGCTGAGCGGCGGCAATCCTGAAAAGAAACCATACAAGCCGGTTGCAGTGGCCAGGGGAAACCAGACCATAATTCCGGACGCTGACACCAAGTTCATCCAGGGAGACCTGGTGTTTATGGTAAGCAAGAAAGAAGGCCTCACAGAGCTTATCGGGCATTCCGGAAAATACGAGATAGACGTAAAGAACCTGATGATAGTGGGCGGAGGCAGGATAGCCGAGATGCTCTGCCGCAAGATGGTAGACAAAGTTGAACACATCAAGGTTGTGGAAGCCCGCAAGGAAAGATGCGAGTATCTGGCAGAGGCTCTTCCGGACATAGTGGTAATCAACGGCGACGCCCGCAACACAGACCTTCTGGTAGACGAGGACGCCGGAGGATACGACGCTTTCGTGGCCGTAACCTCATCCAGCGAGACCAACATCCTCTCGTGCGTGGCCGTCAAGAACATGGGAGTGCCTAAAGTCATCGCCGAGGTGGAAAACATAGAATACATCAAGCTGGCGGAAGATATGGGCATAGACGCGGTCATAAACAAAAAGCTCGTGACCGCAGGCCGCATATTCCGTTTCACCCTCAGCAACAAGGTGCGCTCCATCAAATGCCTCAACGGCTCTGACGCGGAAGTGCTCGAGTTCATAGCAAACCCTGACAGCGCCATAACCAAAGCCCCTATCAAAGATCTCAAATTCCCGAAAGAGGCTATCATCGGAGGCATTATCAGAGGAGAGGAAAGCATTATTGCAAGCGCCAACACTCAGATTAACCCATACGACAGAGTGGTGGTATTTGCCCTCCCTCAGGTACTTACAAAGGTCAATAAATTTTTCCTCTAATCCTTTTGGCCCATTTTCCGCCAGATGACGCCAAAGCCCGGCGGAAGGTTCTCATATCGGCAAATCCGCTTGTAAGCACAATTGCAGAGAGCTTCGAAGGAGGAAGGCAGTCTTCCTCCTCCGAAAGTACGCGCGCGTCGCATTTTATATTGGCTCTCTCCAGCCTCAAGGCTATGTGCTTGAGGCGGTATTCGTTCATATAGTATTTGTACCCTCCCCTGAGCGCAAGAATGTTGGAAATATAGGTGCGGTTGCTCCCCACTATCCTGGCTACCTGCGAAAGGCTGATGTAAGGGTCCAAAAACAGTTTCTGGCCCTCTATGCACCTATCCAGCCTGTCAAACAAATCGGTCAGAGTCTTGCTCTTGGGAGCGGTAACACCGCATTCCGGATACCGGAGAACCTCATCCAGAACCGAATCAGAACCGCTTTTTTTGCCTGAGGGCCAAATCCGCCTTGCCAGAGCGGCCGCCTTGCTGAAAAACTTTTTCATAATCTTTTTCATTTCAACGATATAAAGTACATCTGAAACTTTTGATATAGTCGTCTGCAGTAAGGAGTTCCTTGTTCTTTATTCTCTGCAGCACGTCTTTTTGCCACCGGGCCGGAGACATTCCGGTATATTTGCTGAAATTTCCGGCAAAGGAGGACAGCGAACTGAAGCCAGACCGCTTTATCCATTCTTTCTTGCTGAGGCCGGGATTCCGGAGATAAACCACACAAGCCTCCCTCACCCTGAAATAGTTGCACAGCTGGCTGAAATTGAGTCGCATATAGCCGTTAACCGTTCTTGAAAGATAGCTTCGGTTGGTGTTCAGGGTTTCCGCCATGTCGTCGAGCTTGAGCTTGGGATTAAGATACGGCTTGGCGTTTTCCATGTGCAGGAGCAGCCTGTTTGCAATCTCCAGCACTTCGCCGCTTTCGTAAAGGAAGGAGGTGTCTCCGCCGCTGACGGCATATTCCTTCACGGGCATCAGCGGGTCAATTGGTATTTCCGCCTTTTCCTGTGAAACTGATCCTTTGAATTCTTCTGTTTTTCTCTTGTTGGTGAAGATTTTTCCAATCATTGTTTTTGTTTTTGATAAGATGTTCATAATGCTGTGTTTTGAAAAAACACAAAAATAAAAGAGCACCCCCTAAGGTGCTCTTTAAAAACAAAATAAGATGTTGATTATTTGTTAATTACACGATTGTATCAATATACGATTCTACGATTGTAAAAAAATTACTTTACAGATATCTGCTGGAACCCTCTTCCCCATACTCCGGTGACAGGAGCCATGGAAATGAAGGAGTCTTTGTCTATCTCCCGGATCAGGTTGTGGATCTTGCCTACCTCGGTCTTGTGGATGAGAACCAGAAGCATCTTGTTCTCGCTTCTGGTGTACCAGCCCTCGCCGGTAAGCACGGTGACGCCGCGGCCCATTTCCGTAGTTATCCTGTCCGCTATCTTCTCATATTCCCTGGAGAAGATGTAAACCTGAACGCTCTGTCGGCTGCCGGCCACCATCATGTCCACAATCTGCGAGCAGGAAGCTATGAGCATATAGCCGTAGAGCACAGTTGCCAGCCTCATTCCCCAGGTTTCTGTAGTAATGTTGCCGGCCGCATCCGTAATCTGCCTGGCAGGAATCAGCAGAGAGCAGGCGATAATCACCAGATCCATGTAGAGAATCATCCTGCCCGGGGCTATGTTATGGTACTTGGCCACCATAAGAGCCACGATATCAGTTCCGCCAGTGCTTCCGCCCTGAGAGAAGCTGATGCCTATTCCCACGCCGCTCATCACGCCGCCGAAGATGGCCGAGATAAGCTTGCCGTTGGATATGGCTATTTCGTTGATAAAGTCCTGTGGCAAAAATTCCGGCACAAACTGGAAAAACAGAGTGGTGGCGATTATGGCATAAACCGTTTTCACCCCGAAACTCTTTCCCAAAACCTTCAGCGCAATCAGCAGCAGAATGATGTTTATGGAAAAGTAGGTAATTGAAATCGGCACTCCGAAAGCGTAGAGGATGATGGAAGAGATACCGGAAACCCCTCCTCCAACCAGGTTGTTCGGAATCAGGAAAATGCACCATCCCAGCACATAGCAGAGAAGGCCGATGGTGATGATTACATAAGCCTTGACTCCGCCCAGAATTTTTCTAGTATTCATAATGATTTAACTGTCAATCCATTTGAGGAGCCTCTTGAGCCGGTTCTCCTGGCTTTTCTTCTTCTGGCTTCCCTTGATCTGGGCAAAGCCCAGGCCGTAAACCGCAGACACGTTGGAAACCGAGATGAAGGCCTTTGGATCCACCTCTTTCACCGCCTGGGTAATCTCCTTGAGCTGATGCTTTCTGGAAACCACAATCAGAACCTTGCCCTGCTGCTTGGAGTACCAGCCCACAGAATCCAGGGCAGTCACTCCCCTGTTCTGCTCGTACATAAGCTCGTCTGCCACCTCCTGGTATTTCTGCGAGAAGATTATCACCTGGACGCTCTGGGTGCTTCCGGTAAGAATCAGGTCCACCATATAGGAGAAAGCTATCGTGAAGATGTAACCGAAAATCACGTCGCTCAGATGCTTGTCAGGAAGAAGAATGATGGATGCCACTATGCAGAAATCGCTGTACATGAAAACCCTTCCCGGAGAAATATCCTTGTACTTGTTTATGATCAGCGCCAGTATATCCGTTCCTCCGGTACTTCCGTTGCGCTTGAAAATCAGGGCTATGCCGGCTGCGCAGAGGAATCCTCCTATTATCGGGTTCACCAGATATCTCAGCGATGCCTGAGGGCTGTCCACCGGAATGGTGTTCATGCCGATGTCGTAAATCCACTGGATATTCGGAAGTATGGCAAAGAAGATGGTGGACAGGATGATGCTGTAAATGGTCTTGAATCCGAAACCTCTACCCAGCACTATGGTGCCTATCACTAGAAGCGCGGCATTGATTGTACCGAAGAATACCGGAATAGGAATACCCGTGGCATAGTTGAGCACCGTGCAAAGACCCACCAGCCCTCCGCCGGAAATGCCTGTAGGCACCACAAAAGCCTGCCAGGAGAACGTGTATAACAGTACTCCTATTGTGATAAGTATATAGTCCAGTATCAGCTTCCTGACGGAAACCTTCTTCTTTTCCGAAGGCATATTAAAGCACTATGTTGATTATTCTTCCCGGAACCACAATTACTTTCTTTACAGGGCCGGTCAAGTACTTGGCCGCCTCAGGAGCTGCCAGCACGGCTTTCTCCACCTCATGCTTGCCCATAGACTTAGGAAGGGTGAGCTTGAACCTGGTCTTGCCGTTGAACGACACCGGATAGTCAAAGCTGTCTTCCCTGGTGTATTCTTCGTGATACATAGGGAAGTCTGCAAATGAAACGCTCTCAGAATGGCCGCTCATCTGCCAAAGTTCCTCAGCGATGTGAGGAGCAAACGGGCTCAGGAGCACAATCATAGGAACCAGTATCTTGCGCTTGTTGCACTTGAGGGCGCCCAGCTCGTTTGTTGCCACCATAAACGCGGAAACGGAGGTGTTGTATGAAAAGCTCTCAATGTCTGTCTCAACTTTGCCAATCAGCTTGTGGAGCACCTTCAGCTCTGCTGGAGTAGGCTCGTCATCTGACAGGCAGAAATCGCCGAGGCCTTCCCCGCCGCCGAAGAACAGCCTCCAGAATTTCTTGAGGAAGCGGTGCACTCCGTCTATTCCCTTGGTATCCCACGGCTTGGACATTTCCACAGGACCGAGGAACATCTCGTACAGGCGGAGAGTGTCTGCCCCGTAGTTGTCGCAGATGCTGTCTGGATTCACCACGTTGAACATAGACTTGGACATCTTCTCGATAGCCCATCCGCAGATATATTCGCCGTCTTCCAGGATGAATTCTGCTGTCTCGAACTCAGGCCTCCATTTCTTGAATGCCTCAATATCCAGCCTGTCGTTATAGACAATGTTCACGTCCACGTGGATTTCAGTGGTGTCGTACTTGTCTTTCAGGCCGCAGGAAACAAAGGTGTTGGTGTTCTTGATTCTGTAAACAAAGTTGCTTCGGCCCTGGATCATTCCCTGGTTGACGAGTTTCTTGAACGGCTCTTTCTTGCAAACATAGCCCAGGTCATAGAGGAACTTGTTCCAGAAACGGGAATAGATCAGGTGACCGGTAGCGTGCTCCGTTCCGCCAACGTACAGGTCAACGTCCTGCCAGTATTTGTCGGCCTCAGAGCTTACCAATGCGTTGTCGTTGTGCGGATCCATATACCTCAGATAGTAGGCGCTGCTGCCCGCAAAGCCCGGCATAGTGCTCTTTTCCAGAGGATAGCCGTTGTATGTCCAGTCCTTGGCGCGGGCCAGAGGCGGCTCTCCGTTGTCAGCCGGCTTGAATGTCTCAATGTCCGGAAGCTCCAGCGGAAGCTCGCTCTCGGGAACCGGGGTGGCTATGCCGTCCTTGTAGTAAATCGGGAACGGCTCGCCCCAGTATCTCTGGCGGGAGAAGATGGCATCACGGAGACGGTAATTGACCATCCTGTGGCCTATTCCTCTCTTCTCCACTTCCTCAATAGCCGCCGGAATGGCTTCCTTCACTGTCATTCCTGTAAGGAAGCCGCTGTTTACCATTATTCCGTCCTTGGCGTCAAAGCTTTCCTGGCTTACGTCGCAGCCTTCTATCAGAGGGACTATCTTCAGGCCGAACTTCTTGGCAAAGGCATAGTCTCTGCTGTCGTGAGCCGGAACAGCCATAATGGCGCCCGTACCATAGCCGGCCAGAACGTATTCCGCAATCCATACCGGAACCTTCTCTCCGGTAAATGGATTTATTGCCCAAGATCCTGAGAAAACTCCTGTTACAGTCTTTGTCTCGGCGATTCTCTCTCTTTCGGTCTTTTTCTTTACCTGCTTTACATATTCATCCACGGCCTCTTTCTGGGCTTCAGTGGTCAGCAGTTCAACCCAGTCGCTTTCAGGAGCCACCACCATAAACGTAACTCCGAACACGGTGTCGGCGCGGGTGGTGAATATTTCCATATCGTACTCGCGATCGAACTTGCTGCCGTCCGCAGGATCCGGATTGACAACCTTGAACACCATCTGAGCTCCGTATGAGCGGCCTATCCAGTTGCGCTGCATTTCCTTCAGCGCATCGCTCCACTCAAGGCTCTCCAGATCGTCCAGAAGCCTTCCGGCATAAGCCGAAACCCTGAGCTGCCACTGCTTCATCTTCTTCTGCTCCACAGGGTAGCCTCCGCGAACCGAAAGACCTTCCTTCACCTCGTCGTTGGCCAGCACCGTTCCCAGCGCAGGGCACCAGTTCACCGATGTTTCTCCCTGATATGCAATCCTGTACTGCATCAGTATATCGGCCTTCTGTTTCTCGGAAAAGCCCTTCCACTGCTCTGCGTCAAACTCCGGCACGGATCCGCAGGCGGCCTTCACTTTCTTGTTTCCCTCTTCTTCAAACCTGGCCACAAGCTCCGTGATAGGCTCGGCTGAATCTGTCTCGGCGTTGTACCAGCTCTCGAACATCTTCAGGAACGCCCATTGGGTCCACTTGTAATACTTAGGATCACAGGTTCTGACCTCGCGGTCCCAGTCGAAGGAAAAGCCTATCCTGTCAAGCTGGCTGCGGTAGCGGTCTATGTTCTGGAATGTGGTGATTCTCGGATGCTGACCGGTCTGGATGGCATACTGCTCGGCAGGAAGGCCGAAAGCGTCATAACCCATAGGATGCAGCACGTTGAAGCCCCTTAGTCTCTTGTACCTGGAATAAATGTCGCTGGCAATGTATCCTAGCGGATGACCTACGTGAAGTCCCGCTCCCGAAGGATAAGGGAACATGTCCAGCACATAATACTTAGGCTTGGAAGAATCCGTGGGCGCCGAGAAAGTCTTGTTCTCCGCCCAGAACTTCTGCCACTTGGCTTCAATTTCATTGAACTTGTAATCCATCTCTATCTGTCTGTCTATTTGTTTATTCCGAATTTTGAACCTTGCGCCAGCTTGAACTCGATTGCAATGGAGATCTTCACCGGTACTTTCTTTCCGTTGATTTCTGCCGGAGTCCATTTCGGAGATGCCTTGAGCACCTTCAGAACCTCCTTGTCAATATCATCGCTGAGGCTGGTTGTAATCTTTATGTCTTTGACCTTTCCTGTCTTGTCCACCACAAACTCGGCCACTTCGGTTCCCTCTGTGTGTGAAGCGATTGCACTGTCAGGATACTTCACGTAATGGTAAACCCAGTCTCTGAGGAAGGTCCTCTCGTCTCCCTTGAAGAAAGACGCCCTCTTGTCCACTTCTATCTGGCTGTAGATGCGGTCCGAATTGTCCTCTTCAACCTCCTCCTGCTTTTCAAAGCTGTCTTTGCCGGCAAGAATCAAGGCGTACGAATACACGAACTCCACAATCTGAGAAAGCTGCACATAGTCAAGCTGGTCCGGAGTGTCGTGGATAGTTCCCCTGATTGTATTGTCTCCGGTAGTGAACAGTGTGAACGGAATGTCTGCCGAGTGGAAACTCCTGTAGTCTGCCGGAAGCGGCTCTGTATTGGCAATCTCCACGCCCAGAGAAAACGGCTGGGCGGATACGGTAAAAATGTCTTTGAGAATGTGCTTGTCCGGCAAGCCTATGAAAGCCTGGAACTTGTTCGGGCCGCTGTCTCTGCCCACGGAGTTGATGTCCACCATGAACTTAATGGCCTCTGCATAAACCCCGAAAGACCGGTTGAGGAAATACCAGCTTCCGGCCTGAGACAAGTTTCCGGCTCCGAAGAAACCGAAAGCCACGCTCCTTTTGAACATGAACTTGTTCTCGGCCACAAGCCTGGCCACCTGCATCAGAACCGCAGCACCGCTGGCATTGGAGTAGGCTCCAGGAAAAATCCTCTCCTGCTCAACCCCGTTCACCCGAACTCTCTCATATCCCGGGCCATCCATCTGTGTTCCAATGAGAATCATCTCGCCTTTCAGCTTAGAGTCGTAGCCGGGGATGATTCCAACAATGTTGCGGGAGTAGAGAGTATCCTCGCCTCCCAGATTGGCTATAAGGAAGTCGTCTCCTTCTTTTGGCGTGAGCATAATAGCTCCCAAGTCCTGCAAATAGCTGTAGATGTACTCGGCGGCCATCTTCTCCCCTTCACTTCCTGCCTTGCGCCCTTTCAAAGCGTCAGAGGCAAGATAGGCCACCTTCTTTCTCAGCGAATCTTCCACATTCCTCGGCGACGAAGGACGGCTGCCTCCGATATTCTGGGCGGAGACAAAACCCGCACTGCCCACAAGCAAAATGCAGGCAATGCAGATCATTATTCTTCCCGTGCGGCTCATCTTAAATTATCCCTTGTAGAACGGAGGTCTAACTACAACTGCCTTCAGAAGCCTGTCGCGCACCTTGATATAGATCTCGGTGTCAAGCTTGTACAGAGGAGCCTCCACATAGCCCATTCCGATAGGGCGGGCGCAGCAAGGAGTGAGGCTGCCACTGGTAACGTGGCCGATCACCCTGCCCTCAGCGTTGCAGATCTCATAGCCGTGGCGAGGCACTCCCCTGTCTATCAGCTCAAAGCCGCAGAGCCTTCTCTTCAGGCCCTCAGCCTTCTGCTTGAGCATATAATCTCTGTCCACAAAGTCTCCCTTAACATCGTTGAACTTGGTGATCCATCCCAGATTTGCCTCAAGAGGAGAGGTTGAATCGTCAATATCGTTACCGTAGAGGCAGAAGCCCATCTCCAGGCGGAGAGTGTCGCGGCATCCCAGTCCTGCAGGCACAATGTCAAACTCCTTTCCGGCCTCAAAGATTGCGTCAAATATCTTGAGAGCATCCTCGTTCTTCATGTAAACCTCGCATCCTCCGGCTCCGGTATAGCCTGTTGTTGAAAGGATTACGTCCTTTACTCCGGCAACTTCCAGAATCTTGAAAGTATAATACTCCATACCCAGAACATCCTCCTTGCAGATCTTCTGCATAACCTTCATGGCATTAGGGCCCTGAACCGCCAGCTGGCTGATCTGGTCTGAAATATTGCAGAAATCAACTCCAGGAGTCAAGCCGAACTTAGGGGCGTACTGGCAAAGGTGAGCAAAGTCCTTGTCTATGTTTGCTGCATTAGGAACCAGCATATAGTTTTCAGGATCAATGCAGTAAACCAGCATATCATCCACAATTCCGCCCTTTCCGTTAGGCAGGCAGGAGTACTGCACCTTTCCAGGGAACAGCACTGAAGCGTCGTTGCTTGTTACATACTGGATGAACTTCAAGGCGTTAGGGCCTTTAACGGTAAACTCTCCCATGTGGGACACGTCAAAAACGCCCACGCTTTGCCTTACGGCCAGATGCTCTGCCCTGATTCCTGTGTATTCCAATGGCATGTTGAAACCTGCGAACGGGGTCATCTTTGCACCCAGTTCAATGTGTTTCTGAGTATAAGCTGTTGTCTTCATAAATCTAATATCTTGATAATTATTACTTTATTCAACTATTATTTCTTCTTCCAAACCCATGCCTCCGGAGCCTTGGCGTGAGCCTGAACAAGAGCCTTGCGGGCTTCTTCCAGAGTCTCATACCCGCCTATGGACACATACTTCAGCCCATTGCCGGAGAATGCAAACGGTGTCTCCAGTATGCCCTCATTATCTTTAAGGCTCTTGGAAACAAGCCCATCCGTCTTGAAAGCTCCCACAATAATGTAATAGGTCTTGTCCAGATTTGACCTTGGAGTAAGCTGCAGGCCTGTATCCGCATTACTGCTCTGCGACGGCTTTTCAGAAGCAGTTGCATCTGGCTTTGCGGCAGAAGGCTCAACTGACGTACCCTGAACGTTCTCTGCAGAAGCGGACACGCTGTCGGCCACCTGCAAAGAATCTGCTTTTGCGGCTTGGGCAAGCACCACCTTCTCCGCCTCCTTCTGGGCGATCATCTCCTTTTTCCGTGCAATATCCTCAGAGGTAGGCATATCCAGCTTTGCCCTAATCCAGTCACAGCCGCAGGCTAGGACAGCTGCAAGAGCCAAAACTACAATCAATCTCTTGTTCATATTCATACAATGCATAAATCGGACAAATTTAACAATTATTGCCGTCAAACACAATAAGAAACCCACTTAACCAAAATAGCATTATCTTTATGTCATGAAACTGAAAAAGATATTTACGCTCACAGTTGCTATCTCACTTGCAGCCGGAGCCTTTGCGCAAACGGAGTGGGAGTATTCTATTTGGCCTTGCACGATTGACCCGGGTCCTCTTCCAAAGGCCAGGCCGCTGGGAGACTTTGACTATTTCAATCATCGCGATACAGTTACCATTTCCTTTATAGGAGATGTAATGCAGCACGGAGCGCAGATAGACGCCGCTAAGCAGAAGGACGGAAGCTATGACTACACAAACGCCTTCCGGTTTATGGAGCCGTACTTCAAGAAGGCAGACTATATGGTTGCAAACATGGAGTTTACGGTTGGCACAAAGCCTTATACCGGATATCCTTGCTTTTCCGCCCCGCCGGAGATTGCAGCTGCCGCAAAGAGGGCCGGCATAGATCTTTTCCTTATGGCCAATAACCATATCTGTGACAAGAATGCAGGCGGACTCAACAAAACCCTGAACGCATACGAGAATCTGAACATGCCCAAGTTGGGAGCCTACCGCAACAAGGCCCAGGCAGACACTGCATCAGTCATCTTGGTGGAACTCAAGGGAATGAAGTTCGCCATGTTCAACTACACTTACGACACCAACGGACTCCCGATACCGGACCCGTACTATGTCAATCTTCAAGACAGCACGGAAATCAAGAAGCACATCCGCCAGGCAAAGGCAATGGGAGCCGATATCATAATCGCGCTTCCGCACTGGGGGATAGAATACGTGCTAGCACCTGTCGCCGAGCAGAAACAATATGCAAAGATGATGTTCAGAGAAGGCGTGAATGCAATAGTCGGCGGACATCCGCACGTTCCTGAAGAAGGCTACATCTATGTGAAAAGGCATCAGGGACCTGTAGCAAAAGACAGCGTTGAGAGAATGATATTCTACTCTATGGGCAACTACATCTCCAATATGACACGCAGCGGCTGGACCTCCACCGGCATGCTTATAACCCTCTCGTTTACAAGAGACAGGGTAAGTGGCAAAGTCAAGATGCTGATGCCTCAGTGGAAATACACCTGGTGCTTCCGAAAGGGCCAATATACCGATGATTATACTGTTGTCCCTATTGAAGATTTCCTGGAAAGTGATGACTTCAAGGCAGGAGGAAAGACCACCGAACAGATCCAAGGTTTCAAGGCCATATCAGACTTCTGGCCTCAAATCGTGAAAAAAGACCTGATTAAAGTAATTTACACAGAAGAATAACAAACACACTATATGCCTGAAAAAAAGATACAGCTTCAGAACATAGACCCGATAGACATCTATGGCATCAACGACAGGATTATCAACCATCTGTGCTCATATTTCCCTGATCTTAAGGTAACTGCAAGAGACAGCACCATAAAGCTCAAAGGCAGCTACAAGGATATGGACACCTTCCAAAACGCCATAGAAGCCCTCACCAAGATAAGGATGAAAAAGCGCCACCTCAACACCGACGACGTGGACAGCATCTTTGTGGCCAAGGCCGACAAGAAAACCGGGGAAACCAAGGCCACCGTACCGAGTGTCAACGACAAGGACATGATTGTTATGGGACAGGCCGGCAAGGTCATAACCGCCAGAACCAAGCACCAGAAACAGCTTGTAAAGGATTATGCCACTCACGATCTGGTGTTTGCTCTCGGCCCTGCCGGAACCGGCAAGACCTACACCGCCATTGCTCTGGCTGTAAGAGCATTGCAGAACAAAGAAGTCAGGCGCCTGATACTCACCCGCCCTGCCGTTGAAGCCGGAGAAAGGCTCGGCTTTCTGCCTGGCGACCTCAAGGAAAAACTTGACCCGTATCTCCAGCCTCTCTACGACGCTCTGGGAGACATGATAGCCTCCTCCAAACTAAAGGAACTCATGGAAGAAGGCATCATCCAGATTGCCCCTCTTGCCTATATGAGAGGAAGAACCCTGGAAAACGCTTTTGTAATCCTCGACGAGGCCCAGAACACCTCTCTTGGTCAGCTGAAGATGTTCCTTACAAGAATGGGCAACAACTCCAAGTTCATCGTCACCGGAGACATGACTCAGATAGACCTTCCAAACAAAGAAGACTCAGGCCTTGAAAAAGGCATAAAGATGCTTGGCAAAATCCGGGGCATTGCTGTCATCAACTTTGGCGTGGAAGACATTGTCCGCCACCCTCTTGTCAGCAAAATAGTCTCTGCCTTTGACAAGTCCTAAATCTTGCCCTACAAGCATTAAACTTCCTTGAAGCCCCACCCCATTCGGTCCGCCAGAAACTCCAGCCATTCCAGGTCTGAAGCTTCTAACGTAAGCATTACCCTTGCCAGCTTTTCACAAGGCGGACCGACAGGATCCGCCAATGCTCTCATCGGATACTGCTTTACAGGATATGGCTTTACCGGAGCCTGTCCCTCAGGCGATTTCTTGCCCGCCGCTTCATCTCTTTCTTTAATCCGCTTTAGATCAATGTTATAATTATTCTGGAGATTAACCCAAAAAGTTGCCGAGATACCAAGCCCCTTCTCCAACTTGGCAGCTATTGCTGGAGTGATGTTTCTCGTTCCATTTATCAAAGCACTCAAGTGTGAAGGTTGCATTCCTATTGAACGAGCAAAGTCCTTCTGCTTTATCTTTCTTTCCCTTAATTCTTCCCGCAACGTACCTCCTGGGTGAAGAGCATACAGTGGAACTACATCATTCAGCAAGTATAATTTTTCATTTTTTGTTTCCATAATGCGTGTCGTCTATTTCTATGAGTTTCAATGTTATCAAATCATCTTTTTCTTCGAATATGAGCCTATGAACATATCGGTTAGAGAGTCTAACTGATGATAATCCAGACAACTCATATTTGAGTTTTTCATAATGCAAAAAACTTATATTCTTCAGAGCCTCAATATTCTCGGCCGCTTTCATAGTATCAACAGCCCTATGAAAGCCATCGAACAGTTCCTTGTTTCTGACAATGTTCTTATACCTTCGATTCGTGCCTGTCTCCATCAGTTCCTTCAAATCACCATCTGCCTCTACCTTCATACTTCAACTTATCACGTTTATTTAACCTAATACAATCAGCAACATACTTATTCTGCAAATTCTTCCAAAAAGAAGCTGATATACCCAGTCCTTTCTCCAATTTGGCTGCAATCTCAGGAGTAATGCTTCTATTTCCATGAATCAATGCACTCAGGTGTGAAGGCTGCATACCAATAGAGTATGCAAAGTCCTTCTGTTTTATTTTTCTCTCCTTTAATTCTGCTTGAAGTATTTCTCCCGGATGTACTGCAAAGCTCGTCCTGTCATTTATTACAACGTATCCATCATTTTTGGCTTCCATAATGTGTCGCTATTTCTTCTCTACAAAAATAGAAAAATTATCGTAACTTGGTAATAGTTACCAAAGATTTTACAATAAAACGAGAAAAAGACTAGACGTTCAGCCACTTTTTTGCCGAAGGTGTTATTATCTTTGTATTAGCTATGGCAAAGAATTACTTCAAATCCTACATCTGGCTACTGGAGACACTCCAGACAAGAGGCCGCTTAACCTTAAAGGAAATCAAGGACTTATGGATGTGCAGCTCCATCAACGATGAGGAAAAAGAACTCGCAAACCGCACATTCTCAAATCATATAGCCGCCATTGCCGACATCTTTGGCATTTCAATAAAATGCGACAGAAGTGACAATACTTATTACATTGAGAACAAGGATGAACTGAATGGCAGCGGCATCCGTGAATGGATGATGGAGGCCCTCAGCCTCAACAGTCTCATCAATGAAAGTGCTAGCCTGCGTTCTCGCCTTATATTCGAGAGCGAGCCTTCCAGCCACCGCTTCCTTACTGATATCATTCGTGCCATGCGGGATGAAAAGATGATTGAGGTCAATTACCAAAGCTTCAATATGGATTCTCCTCGCGACTTCCTGCTGGAGCCTTTCTGCCTCAAGGAATACAAGCGCCGCTGGTATCTATTCGCCCGGGATCACAAGGGCAAATACAAAGATCCCCACTCTTTTGCTCTTGACCGCATGAACTCCGTCATAATCAGCGACAAGCATTTCAAGCTTCCTAAGAAATTCAATACCGATTCTTTCTTCAGTACCCGCTACGGAGTCTTGCATTACGAAGACACAAAGCCCGCCCTGATCAAGATCAAAGTCAGCGCCCGCCAAGCCAACTACTTCCGCACCCTTCCTCTCCACCCCAGCCAGCAAGAACTTGAGCCAACCGAAACAACAAACACAGCAAACAAAACCCAACAACCAAAATCAACAAAAGACCACTCAATATTCACATACTACCTCACCCCAAACTACGACTTCATCCACGACCTCCTCTACTTTGGCGATGACGTGGAAGTCCTAGAACCTAAGGAATTAAGGAAGAAATGGCAGAAAAGGCATATTATCTAACAAGCATTTATTCTATTCAATAAAAACATAATTAAATGACACAAAAAGAGTTTAAAGAAAAATGGGAACATGGCCTTACTTCCTTTCTTAAAAAAAAGGATATATCTCGCGTTGGAGGTTATACCCGAAAAAATAATAAAGGGCAAGAAGCAAAACATGATTACATCATAGACCTAAAAGAAGGTGAAAATGAATTGGACATTATAAAAAAATACAATCTCATATATGATGATAAAATCATCTACGAAGATAATGGGAATCTTGAAAGGCTTATTGGAAAAATTCATTCTTATGCAAGACATTTAAATTCCTCACAAATAATGTGCTACAATTTCTTCCGTCGAATGATGACAGTAGATTCTCAAAAACCTTTGGGTCATGCAAACGATATATTAACTACATTCATTAAGGAAAAACTCCATCTAGAAATCTCAAAAAAAGCTATCTGTCACTTTGAATATGAGGATGATGAGATGCAAGACCATTTTAAATCACTAGTTAATTATGGAAGAGGAGAAAAAAGTCAATTTGATTTTTATATTAAAGATGAAGAAACTGAGATATTCTTTGAAATAAAGTATACTGAATCTTCTTTTGGTAAATGGACTAACAGTAATAAGATCTCTCAACAGTCTATTAATAATCATTGTACATATGTTGAAAAAGGATACAAGGAAATGCTAAAGAGGTCTCCTTTTTTTACCCAAGGCTGCAAAGACTTTTATACAGCAATGAGTGAGGACTCTTTTTCTAAACCAAACAATCCTTTCAACAAACATTATCAATTATTTAGGAATGCTCTAAAAGCAGATAATTCTAAGTATTCTGTTTTCATTTTCCCGAAAGCTAATCCAAATACGAATAAGGAATTTGAATCATTTAGAAAGAATCTTGTCAATAATAATGAACATATTATTGCTCTATTTTGGGAGGATTTGACATCTTATATGTCTACAGAATTCATTGAAAAGTATATTAGTTTTATGATAAGTCCTAAAACATATAGACCAAACAACCAAAGAGAGCAATAGCTTCTGCCAAAATTTTGCCGAAGCTAAGATTACTTTTGCCGAAAAAAGAATTATTAATCTATATGGCAGAAGTAATTACACAAATTCCAGGTTACGAGAAAGGCAAAGTTCAGACTGTTGTTGCCTCGGATGAGGAGGGCGCCATCGTGCTCTCGGCTCAAGTTGTATCGGATTTACTCAACAAGTGGAATACCACGGTTGCATTCTTCTCGCTGACAAGCAGAAGCGAGAAACTGCTGGAACTGGTGAACAACCAATCCAGTGTAGCACAGCTATTCACAGTCAATCAGAAAAATCACAGTTTCCCGGTTATCGAGAACAAGGCCAGAGGAATGGTTCATAGCAAGTTTGTTAGAGCCGTTGTGATTGAAGGGCTACTAGAACAGGACTTGGATCACCAGTACTGGTTGCAAAGACTGGCCAAATCAGCTCATATCCCTGTCGTTCAGGTTGTAGTTAAAACCGACAAGAAATGAAACATCAACTAGGATCAAAGGCAAAAGATGACTAGGAAACATAAACATATAATAGAACCGCGGATTTCATTGGAACTGAACTGGATGACAAGTCATATTGAGATAGGAGTTTGCTGGATACTACTCAATAAGTTGAAAAAGGCTTTTAGGGAAAAGGGTATCGCGATGAGTCCGGGACATGGACACTTGACAGATTCCCTGCTGATGTATGGCAATTCCATTACAAGGGTCCATCCCTATGAATGGCATTTGCCACTCGAGTGTTTTACAGACTATTATGAAACTGAGAATGATATAGTTCTGGAAACAGGTTCAGGAGGAATCGCTGAAGCAGAAAAAGTGCTGCTGTCTTTGAAAGCAACTAACATCAAGATTGAAGAAATAGAGAAAGGATCTTTCAGGCTGGAATTTCTTAAAGGTAACAGCAATATTAGTCGTATTATTATCATTCACATCTTGGAATATCCTGAGCTTGACAAATTTCAGCATACTATCGTGAGAGGATGGAGAGATCTTGATGATGAGATTCTCAGGAAGTTCAAGAAAGGAGAAACGGAGAATACACTTTGGTTTGAAACTGATCTGATGCGGGAATGGCTGGTGGAATTTGCACCAGAATCAATGTCTGATCTTGTGCTGCTTAGAGCGTTGCTGCATCCAGACGGGATGAAGTTATTTCCGTCAATTCTCCATCGGCGACAAAACCCAGACTGCTTTCCTTCTTCAAACAGGGTTGACGACATGATTTTGAAAGAGTCATACGGCTTTCTTGTATATGAGGAGCAAGTAGTGCTTTTGAAGCAGACTGGTTTTTCTGCGGAGAGTCCGTTAAAACGACTGGCTCATAAAGGCCATAATATAGCACGGACAATGTTTGCAGTAGAAGCGGTGGCTATGACCAGGCAATAAAGTCCTGCAAGGTTATCTCCTGATTGTCAGGCAAATAAAACATCTCTAGTGCCTCTTTCGAAGCACTAGAAAATGCTTATGTTGCTGAATATCAGCGTATTGTCTTGCAGAAACCCTAAAAGAGCGGGTTAGATGATTACGCCGGCGAGCTTGCAGCCAGTGTATTCACCGTTCTTGAGAGTGTGGGCGCCATTGACAAAGACGTGGTCTATGCCGGCAGAGAACTGGTGAGGCTGGCCGTAGGTTGCAACGTCTGCAATGGTGTCGTAGTTGATAACCAGGATGTCTGCGCAGTAGCCTTCCTTGAGAAGTCCCCTGTCCTTGAGCTTGAGCTGATGGGCAGGAACACTGGTACACTTGGAAATAGCGGTCTGCAGGTCGCAGAACTTCTGGTCTCTTACGTACTTGCCGATGTAGTTGGTGAAGGATCCGTATGAACGAGGATGCGGAGCTTCCTTTCCGAGCCTTCCCTTAGGAGAATAAACGCTGCCGTCTGTAATTACCATAGCCAGAGGGTCGTTCAGGAGAGTCCTCAGGTTGTCTTCCTTCATTGCAAAACCGGCCATATTCACGCCAAGCTTCTCGCTCTGGAGCAGGTACTTGATGGTCTCCCACTCGTCCTTGCCGGAAATCTTGCAGCACTCGTTAAGGTACTTGCCTGTGTATTTCTCATTGCCAGGAGCAAAGCAGGCGGCAATCAGGATGCACTCAGGACCGCCGAGCCTCTTCACTCTTCCAAGAGCGTATTCTCTGATGATCTTTTCTGTGGTAGGATTCTCGAGTCGGGCAAGGATTTCCTTTGAAGAACCCTGTCTCTGGGCCAGAGGGATGAAGCAGTCCAGACCGGTTGAGAAAGCTGTGTACGGGTAACGGTCAAAGTGAATGTCCATACCGCTCTCTTCAGCATCGTGGATGAGCTTGAGCATGCTAGGAACCTTGTGCCAGTTGTTCTGGTTCTGGGCCTTGAGGTGAGAGATCTCAAGTCTTGCCCCAGACCTTCTTGCAAGTTCAATTGCCTCAGCGATAGCCTCTTCCACCCTATCATCCTCATTTCTCATGTGGATGGCGTAGAGGGCGTCGTGCTTGGCCACAACTCTAAGCAGGGCTATGAACTCCTCAGTTCTGCCGTAAGATCCAGGAGTGTATTCCAGGCCGAAGGAAAGTCCAACGGCACCCATTTCCAGCTGCTTGTCCAGAATGTAGCACATCTGCTTGAGCTGGTCTGGAGTAGCGGCAACGTCGTTGTCGCCCACAACTATGTGGCGAATGTCTCCATGCCCCACGTAACTGCCGTAGTTGATGCCGATTGTGTTCTTTCTGAGAGCATCGTAGAAACCATCTATGTTCTGCCAGAAAGGATATCCGAACCTGAGAGTGTTCTTCCTTCTTTCATATTCCTCGTCCGAGAACGGGAACGGAGAATAGCCGCAGTTTCCGCCAATGTCGGTGGTGATTCCCTGGTGGATCTTGCTGTCTCCAAGAGGTGCCTCGAGCAGGTTGGTGTCGGTATGGCCGTGAATGTCTATGAAGCCAGGACAAACCACTCTGCCGGAAGCGTCAACCCAGTTGTTGCAGTTCTTGCCGAGCTTGGCAATGGCTGTGATCTTGCCGTCTCTGATACCTACATCAGCCCTGATAGGCTCAGCGATTTCTCCGCTGTAAACCATACCGTTGGCGATGATGGTGTCAAACTTTTCCTTGGTGGTGAAACCCTGGGCCACAGCGCTTTTGGCAAAAGCCTTTCCGCCTATTGCGGCAAGAGAGGCAGCTCCGCCCAGCACTATGGAAGCTTTCAGGAAGTTTCTTCTGGAAATGCTTTTCTGGTTCTCTTTGTTTTCCATATCTGTGAGTTTTTTGTTTATCGCGATAACTATGACTTTCAAATTTAGCAAAAAAGGCGGAAGGTTGTCACTGCGAATCTGCAATTGCATCCATACCCTGGCTCATCCAGACCTGGAGGGAGCCGTTGTCGTCGTAGATGAGCAGGGCCTCTATGCCCTCCGTGCCTTCCACCACCTCCTTGGCCTTGTCAAAGCCGAGCACCATAAGGTATGTGGCATAGGCGTCGGCAGCCATGGCTTCTTTAGCCACCACCGTAGCGCTGAGCAGGTTATGATCAACAGGATAGCCGGTCTTGGGGTTTATGGAATGGGAGATTTTCTTGCCGTCCTTCATGTAGAACTTGCGGTAGTCTCCGCTGGTGACAAGCCCCTGGTTCTGGATGTGCACCACTGCCTGAACGTCGGTTCCTGGAGAGTTGTTGCCGTCCACCGGGCGGTCGATACCCACGTTCCACATCTTGCCCTTGGGATTGACTCCCTTGGCGTAAACCTCTCCCCCTATCTCTACAAGAAAGTTCTCCATGCCCATCTCCTCCAGCTTGAATGCTATGTAGTCTGCCGTGTAGCCCTGGGCTATGGCGTTGAAATTCAGCTTGCACCTTGGATCATCCCTCAACAGGGCAGGGCTTGGAATGCTGTCTCCATCCTTGAGAAGAAAAGTGGGCTCGAAATGCTCCATTCCAACAAACTGGAGCACGCTGTCTATCATAGCCTGAGTTACCTCGGTACCGGTCTTGAAGCCGAAGCCCCAGAGGTCGAAAAGCGGAGCCGCCGAAGCGTCAAACAGGCCGTCGCTAAGCTTGTACGCCTTCAGCGATCCGAAGAAATTGTCCATGAATATATCGTCCACAAAGAACTCCCCTTTCTCGTTGAAAGCCGTAAGCACAGATTCCTTGTTGTAGCCGCTTACGGAATTGTCTATCCTCTCAAAGCAGGCATTGATGCTGTCTCTTGCGGCGGCAAATGAAGAATCGGAAGCCACCTGTGGCTGGAATACAATGTGGAAAGTGGTTCCCTGGGCCGTTCCGTCTATGGTGTAATATTTTGGGCCTCCCCTGTCAGAACAGGAGAAAGCCAGCAGGGCGGCAATGGCCGCGCAGGCTGCAGTTTTAATTCTCATAATATCCATCGCGATGATTATGCCGATGGCACGTTTTTGGTTGATAGTTCAAATTTACATAATAGTTCGCACATTTTTATTAAATTTGTGCGATTATCGATTGTTGAAAAATGAGAAGATTTCTAACATATTTGACCTTAGCGGCAGTTGCAGCCTCTGTTATGGTATCCTGCCACAAGAAAGAGAAGGAAAAACTTTACATGACCGGCAACCTGAATCCGGGAGCTCCCGCATACAAGCTCATAAACACCGCCTGCATTTGCCACACCGGCGGCATCACTGATCCTGCACAGGGAGTGAAGTATTTCTGGACCAACAGCTACAACACCAAAGACACCGCGTGGGTTGCCTCGGGCGGACTTTACTACTTTATCGTTCCGGACAGCCTCGGCAAATACACCATTACGGAAACCGCAATGGCAGACGGCTATTACAACGACATAGCGCAAAACTATGTAACTTCCATCATGCCTTGGCTCGGAGGTTCCCTGCAGGGTCTGCCTGAGCCGAAAGACTCCATACTGGACGCTAGAGACAACCAGTATTACCATATAATGGAAGCCGGCAACCTGTTCTGGTTTGCCGAGAACTTGAACTTCTACGAAGCCGGTACTGGATATGAGGCCGCAGACGACATAGGCTATGTAACAGGCAGGCTCTACACATGGAAAGAAGCCACAGGAGGCGTTTCTGGCAGCGGACTGGGCTCAGGTCCTCAAGGCATCTGCCCGGACGGATGGTCGGTTCCTACAAACGAAGACTGGGAAGACCTGGCTAAAGCGCTTACCGGCAAAGACTTTTCGTTCTTTGACAAATGGTCTGAGGTGGGTAATCACGTTATGAACGAAGCCACTTTCAACGGCGACAGGTTCTGGCCTTACAGCGCAAACACCAACCCTACAAATGATCTGGAATGGAACGCTCTTGCCGCCGGAATGAGCCAGCATCAGCACCACAGCTTCCAGGGCCTGCTCACCTACGCTTACTTCTGGAGCTCAACCGAAAGAGACAGCAAGACCGCTTACTACAGATACCTCTACTTCGATCTTCCGGACTTCCCGTTCAACTACGCTGAAAACGACAATCCGGGATTCTCCGTAAGATGCGTCAAGAAGAAATAGAAAACAATTCTAAAAACATAAAACATGAAAAAGCTTGGATGTCTCGGCATTATACTGATTGCCGTTATTGCATTGGTTCTTTGGGGACTTGGCAAATACAACTCCCTGGTATCACAAGACGAGAACGTTAACAAGGCCTGGGCTCAGGTAGAAAACCAGTACCAAAGAAGAGCAGACCTTATTCCTAACCTGGTAGAAACCGTAAAGGGCTATGCCGAGCACGAAAGCGAGACTCTCCAGAACGTGATTGAGGCAAGGGCTAAGGCCACCAGCATAACCGTAGATCCTAACAACCTCACTGAAGAGGCTCTCAAGCAGTACCAGCAGGCACAGGGAGAACTCTCCAACGCGCTGGGAAGACTGATGGTTACTATCGAGAGATATCCTGACCTGAAGGCAAACCAGAACTTTTTGGAACTCCAGAGCCAGCTTGAAGGAACCGAGAACCGCGTGAACAATGCCCGCGACGCCTTCAACGAAGCTGCCCAGACCTACAACACAATGGTCCGCAAGTTCCCTGCAAACATCGTGGCCTCTATCTTCGGATTCAAGAACAAGGCTTACTTTGCTGCAGCCGAGGGCGCTTCTGAAGCTCCAAAGGTTCAGTTCTAGAGCATAAGGCCGTGTTTTTCCACCACAGGCTTATAAAGAGATCTGAGGAACGGAATATCGTGTCGGCGATAAAAGAAGCCGAGAATGATACTTCCGGGGAAATCCGTGTGCACATAGAGAACGTCTGTCCAGAAGAAGATCCGGTGGCAAGAGCCATCTTCATCTTCGATGCCATTGGCATGTTCGACACCGCAGAGCGCAACGGAGTGCTGATCTATGTTTCCCTCAAGTCCAGAAAGTTTGCCGTAATCGGCGACGTGGGAATCAACTCCGTGGCCAAGCCCGGCTTCTGGGACGGAGTGAAGAACACTCTCGCAGTGTATTTCGAGAAAAACGAGATAGCAGAAGGCATCAAGTATGCCGTGCTGGAAACAGGAAAGATCCTCAAAGACTATTTCCCTCACAAGGAAGACGACAAGAACGAGCAGCCAGATGAGATTTCATATGGCAGATAGAAAGTTCCGCACGGCTGTTTTTGCCGCGCTGCTGACAGCATCATTGCTGTTGGCCGGAAATTCTTTTGCCCAGAATGAAATCCTCCAGGAATTCAATCCTATGAACCAGGAGAGGATTGACTCCCTGAATGACATCTCCCGCCAGGCTGCAGAAAAAACGCTTCAGCAGGCCGCCATAATAAGAGACAAAGACGGAAATGTGGTCTCCAGTTCCTGGGGCCCGGTAACTGCTACAGAGCATTATGTCCCAGCTTCTTCCCAGAACATCAGAAACGCGGAAGAAGCTCTCCGCAAGGCGAAAAAATCCTCAAAGGATATTCCCGACAGGCCTTATCCGCCGCATCTTGTAAACGACTTTACAGGCATTCTCACCCAGCAGCAGGTGGATGCTCTTACGGTCCGCTGCAACGAGTTTGCAAACAAGACTTCCAACCAGGTGGCAATCGTGATTCTTCCATCCCTGAACGGAAAGAACCGTGCAGACGTGGCCTACAAGATCGGCAGCAAATGGGGTGTGGGCCAGAAAAAGTTCGACAACGGTATTGTCTTTCTGGTAAAGCCTAAGGTAAAGGACGAGAACGGAGAGGTTTTCATAGCCGTTGGAGACGGCCTGGAGCCTGTTCTCACAGACGCTTTCACAAAGAGAATCATCGAGCTCAGAGTAATTCCAGCCTTCAAGGAAAACGACTATTACAACGGCATCAACGATGCCCTCAATATCATATTCCCTGTAGCGGCAGGAGAAGTTTCAACAGACGAGTTTGCATTCAAGGAAGACGATGATGAAGGCGGGGCATTGGCAATCCTGATGTTTATCTTCTTCATCGCGATGGTAATCATTGCCACAAGTTCCAACAACAAGAACAACAACTTCGGAAGCGGCAACCGCAGGGGTGAAGATTTCACAACGGGATATATCCTCGGCAACATTCTCAGCAGCCTTGCTCGCGGAGGATTCGGAAGCCACGGAGGCGGCAGCTGGGGAGGAGGTTCCTCAGGCGGCTGGGGAGGCGGCGGATTCGGAGGCTTCGGCGGCGGAGGATTCTCCGGCGGCGGTGCAGGAGGAAGCTGGTAAACGCTTAACGGATTGTCTTAAGTGTAGGTCTTTTCCCCCAGCCGGAATAAACCGTGTTCTGGTCATCCTTTGTAATCTTCACGTCGCGATTAACAGGACGGTCTTCATCATTCAAAGAATGGCTCAGCAGCCAGTCATAAATCTTCGGCATATAGAAATACCTGGCCAGGTAGGAATGCGACGCTCCTATCAGCCACTCGTATCTGAGCCTGGAAGCCAGATGTCTGCTTTCCAGGTCTTTGACTATCACTTGCGAGGCCTTTACGGATACTAGCTTGTCAGCCGTTCCGTGGATGATCCACAGCGGCACCTGACCCATAGGGCCCACGTCTTTTGCGGTTGTTCCGCCGCACAGAGCAACAGCTGCTGCCACTCTTTCAGGCTTTGCGGCTACAAAGTCAAGAGTGCCGTAGCCGCCAAGGCTCATTCCAAGCACATAAACTCTTGCCGTGTCGTACGGATACTCAACCTTGAGCCAGTCCAGTATCTTGCACAGCTTGTCCGGATTCCACCATTCGCCAGGATTCTGGGGAGCAACCACCAGGGCGGGTATCGTCCTTCCCCTTTCCACGCAATCTATGCTGCCATATCGGCGAACCTTCTCAAGGTCATTTCCGCACAGGCTTTTGCCGTGAAGGAAAAGCACCAGCGGAGTGTCTTTGCACAATGTGTCCTTGCGGTCATATCCTGCCGGGGTATAGAGCCAGAAATTGTAGCTCCCCTCAACCTTTTTCCTCATGGCCCTGAGCACAGGCTCCCTAACCTTCATCAGACTGTCCTTTATCTGTGCAATCCTAATGCTGTCCGCTCTCAAACTGTCTGCCACGATCTGCATCCGAAGGCTGTCTTCCTCCACCATCCTTACGAACTTTCCCTGCGCCTGCCCCACAACAGCCGTCAGACCAACAACACATATCAATAAAACTATCCTAATAATTCTCATAGCGCGGCAAAGTTACTATTTTTATTTTATCACGAATTTGTAGATGCCGTTGACTCTGGAGCCCACAACTGCAGCGTTGCCTATAACTGTTGGAGATGACTCAAAGTTGTAGGCTACTTTTTTGGTATAGAGCACCTTGCCGGTCTTGGCTTCTATCAGGTAGATATTGCCTTCTCCGTCTCCGGTGAAGATGTACATACGGTTTTCGTTGTCATAGAAGGCAACAGGAGAAGACCAGCAGAACTGGCGTAGAGAAATGTTGTAGATTATACTTCCGTCCTTTGTGGAAAGCGCCATAAGTTCACCGTTGGTCTTTGCAGCCCTATTGCGGCAGACGTTGGCAAAGATCATGTCTTTGCAGTCTCCCTGACCAAGAAGCGGAGTGGAATACATTCCGCCATCCAGGATCTTTCCTCCAAGGTCAATTCTTCTGCAAGGAATCTTCTGCTCCCACACAACGGTGCCGTCCAGAGCGTTAAGTTTGATGAAGAAGCAAGAGCCATTCATTCCCTGGCGGTCCACTTCTGATGCTGCATAGAGGTAAGGCTTTCCATCCTCAATGCGGCAGACAACGGTGCCGTCTGAATCATCGTGATTCCAGTAATGCCATACCGGCTTCATGGTGTTGAGGTTGATGCAAAGGATGTTGCCCGCATTGTCCTGAACCCATCCGTAATTTCTCCAGATGGCAATGCTGGACTCTATTCCAGGAGCCGCTCCGTTAACCTTGTATCGCAGAGTCTCCAGAAGCTTCAGGCTGCCCTGCTCTCTCTCGAACTTGTAGATGCTGCCGTTTTCGCCAGGCCAGATAAGATATGTGCCGGCAACTACAGGAGAAGAGTCAAATGCCCCCCATTTTCTCCAGGCCTTGCTGTCCAGATACTTGAAGGTTATCTGATGCTTGAGAAGATCCACGCAGAGAAGGCACATAGGAGTGCTTCTTGAAACGCCCTGCCCTATGTAGAGGTTTTTCAGTTCAGGATCCAGTGAAGGAGAACCCTTGATGGTGTTCAGCACGTTCAGGTCTGCCCTTGTCCTTTTGCCGGTATTGAAATCCAGGAAATAAGCCCTTGAGTTCAACGATGCGAAGATTATTTCCTCACCGCTGAAATCATTGTTGACAAGAACCCCCGCCTGCTTGAAGGCCTCAATGTCTTCATCCTTCCAGTGCACATAAATCGGCTGGCCGGTCCAGCCTGTTCCGCCGCCCCAGTTTCCCAGCGAGGTTTTGTAGTTGTCTTCCGGAGTGTTGAACTGCCAGGCAATCTCCACCGTCTCCGGCCTGTGATCCAGCTTTCCGGAGAAAGAAGCGTCGCGGAGCATGTTCCTTCTGAATGTAAAAGTTGAGAAATCAGAAGCGTACCTGTCATCCACATCCTTCAGAAAATGAGGCAAGGTGTCGGTCTTTTCCACCTCATAAACCACCTTCTGGGCCGAAGCGTAAGCGGTGTCGGGGAGAAATAGATCCTCCAGAGGTATCACCTTTTCAAGAGTATCTACGGCATTATTGTCAACATCTTCCCCGTTTCCGCTCTTGCAGGAAACCATCACAATCATCAGTGCAGACACAGAAACAGCTGCTGTCTTTATCGCCACAAAGAATTTGTTTTTCATTGGTCGGGCTTATTTGTTAAATTTGTGGACTGTAAAGATACAAATTAATGGAAAACTTTAAGGAACGCCTGGCTGCGTTAAGGAGGTCTCTTTGACTATGACGGCAAAGTCAAGGAGATAGAAGAAAAAGAAAAAGTAACCACATCCGCTGGTTTCTGGGACAATCCTAAGGAAGCCGAAGCTTTTGTGAAGAAGCTTTCCGGCATAAAGTATTGGGTAAACGAGCTTGACCGCCTCAAGAGCGAGGGGGAAGACCTGGACGTTCTGGTTGAGATGGAGGCCTCCGAGGAGGAAATCGCCCAAGCCGAATCTGCCCTGGAAAAACATCTGGAAGACCTGGAATTCAAGAGCATGCTCTCTCAGGAAGGAGACAATCTGGGAGCGCTGGTAAAGATCAATTCCGGAGCCGGCGGCACTGAGGCCAACGACTGGAGTTCCATGCTTATGAGAATGTACTCCAGATGGGGAGAGAGGAACGGCTACAAGGTAACCGTCACCGATCTTCTGGAAGGCGACGAGGCCGGCATCAAATCAGCCACCCTGCAAATTGAAGGAGACTATGCCTACGGATATCTGAAAGCCGAGAACGGAGTGCACCGCCTGGTAAGAATCTCCCCTTACAACGCCCAGGGAAAAAGGCAGACCACTTTCTCTTCTGTATTCGTGTATCCTCTTGTAGACGAGAGCATTGAAATAGTCATTAATCCGGCAGACCTGGAATGGGACACCTTCCGTTCATCCGGAGCCGGCGGGCAGAACGTGAACAAGGTGGAGACCGGCGTGAGGGTAAGGCATATCCCAACGGGAATTGTGGTAGAGAATACTGAAACCCGAAGCCAGCTGGACAACCGCCAGAACGCCTTGCGCATCCTCAAGTCTCACTTGTACGAACTTGAACTCCAGAAAAAACGCCAGAAGCAAGCTGAGCTGGAAGGCCAGAAAAAGAGAATCGAATGGGGAAGCCAGATCAGAAGCTACGTCCTTCATCCTTACAAAATGGTCAAAGACCTCAGAACAGGAGAAGAGACTGCCGACACCCAGGCCGTGCTTGACGGAGACCTGAACGAGTTCATGAAGGCCTTCCTGATGGGCAAGAAGCGCGGCGACAAAGACATTGAAGAAGATCTTGAATAGAATAATCGCGATAAATAAAACAATAAAAACATAACTGATATGGCATACAAATACGAACCGATGTTTCAGATGGGCGAAGACACCACTGAATACTATCTGCTTACAAAAGACCACGTTAGCGTGGGAGAATTTGAAGGGCACCCTATCCTCAAGGTGGATGCAGAAGGCCTCAGGATGCTTGCAAACCAGGCATTCAGAGACGTGAACTTCCTGCTTAGGCCTGAGCACAACAATCAGGTTGCAAAGATCCTCACCGATCCTGAGGCTTCTGACAACGACAAGTATGTAGCTCTCCAGTTCCTGCGCAACGCGGAAGTTGCCGCCAAGGGCAAACTTCCTTTCTGCCAGGATACCGGAACCGCCATCATCCACGGCGAGAAAGGCCAACAGGTCTGGACAGGTTTCGACGACGCTGAAGCCCTTTCAGACGGAGTTTACAAGACTTACACGGAGGAGAACCTGCGCTACAGCCAGAACGCTCCGCTTACAATGTACAAGGAAGTTAACACCAAGTGCAACCTCCCTGCCCAGATAGATATTGAGGCTTCCGAGGGAATGGAATACCGCTTCCTCTGCGTAGTGAAAGGCGGCGGAAGCGCCAACAAGAGCTACCTCTACCAGATGACCAAGGCTGTCCTCAATCCGGACACTCTGGTTCCGTTCCTGGTTGAGAAGATCAAGTCTTTGGGAACGGCTGCCTGCCCTCCTTACCACATCGCATTCGTAATCGGCGGCACCTCAGCAGAGAAGAACCTGCTCACCGTTAAACTTGCTTCAGCCAAGTTCTACGACAGCCTCCCTACTACCGGCAACGAGAGCGGAAGGGCTTTCAGAGACATAGAACTTGAAAAGCAGGTTCTGGAAGAAGCATACAAGATCGGGCTTGGCGCCCAGTTCGGCGGCAAGTATCTGGCTCACGACATCAGGATCATCCGCCTTCCTCGCCACGGCGCAAGCTGCCCTATCGGACTGGGCGTAAGCTGCTCCGCAGACCGCAACATCAAGGCAAAGATCAATAAAGACGGTATCTGGATTGAAAAGCTTGACGACAATCCTGGACGCCTGATTCCGGAAGAACTCCGCCAAGCCGGAGAAGGCAACGCAGTGAAGATAGACCTCAACCAGCCTATTCCTGACATCCTCAAGATACTGACCAAATATCCTGTCTCCACAAGGCTTAGCCTCAACGGCACCATTGTGGTTGCCAGAGACATAGCTCACGCCAAGCTCAAGGAAAGACTGGACAGCGGAGAAGGACTTCCACAGTATTTCAAGGATCATCCTGTATTCTATGCAGGCCCGGCCAAGGCTCCTAAGGGTATGCCTTCCGGCTCCTTCGGCCCTACGACCGCAGCCCGTATGGACCCTTACGTTGACCTGTTCCAGAGCCACGGTGCAAGTATGATTATGCTCGCCAAGGGCAACCGCAGCCAGCAGGTAACCGATGCCTGCAAGAAACACGGCGGCTTCTACCTGGGCAGCATCGGAGGTCCTGCTGCAATCCTGGCCCAGAACAACATCAAGAGCGTGGAATGCCTCGAGTATCCGGAACTCGGAATGGAGGCCATCTGGAAGATTGAGGTGGAAGACTTCCCTGCCTTCATCCTCGTGGATGACAAGGGCAACGACTTCTTCGCCAAGTTCAAATAGCCTAAGATTAACCGCCGGTAGTGGTGAGGCCTTCGGTCACGTACGCTATAAACGTGTCCAGATAATTCTCTACCATTGAGAGTGCGCTCCGTGCTCCCAGAAGCCTGTCGCGACGAAAGATCATTTCATTCTTCAGCTTCTGGAGAGCCTCCTGGCGCAGATTGTACTTGTATTCACCCTCTCCCGGCCTATCGTACTTCAAGTTATCAAACTCTTTCTCAAGGCCATTGTAAATGGCTTCCTCCCTGTGGATAAACTCAATCAGATTTTCCAAGGAGACAGGCTCCGCCAATGGAAATGTGAGCGTTATCTGCGAGGTGCTTGCAGAAAAGCTTTTCCTTGAACACTCACCGCTGACCTCAAAGCTCACGCTTCCGTTTCCTGCCAGCTGAATCACTCCCGGATGATCTGCAATATATTCAGCCATCCTTTTCTGCTTCAGCGATTTGGAAGTCTTGCTCTTGACTGTCTTAGTCATTGTATTGTCTTTAACAACAGCCATATCCTGGGCCTGCATGTTTACCCAGGAACCGAACAGCAGCGCCAACGCTCCGATGAATATTTTCCTTAAAGTTTTCATAATCATCGAATAATAACTTCAGTTCGTTTTTAAAGGTTTGCAATAGAAGTATTCCACGGTGACTGTGTAGGATCAATAACCGTAGAGTGGTCAGATGCAAGATATGTGATAGTCTGGCCAGAAGCTTTTGTCAATCTTTCGATTGAACCTGTCGCTCCAGTTGACCATGCTGCCAGTTTTGTCAAATTAGTGTTATTAGATACACTTAAAGCACTGATCTGATTATCGTGGCAATAAAGTGTCTCAAGCTTAAGGAGTTTAGATAAGTCTATATTGGTCAGATTATTCTTATGAACCCAAAGTGTCTTCAAAGAAACTCTGACCATTGAGCTAGTTGTGAAACTAATAGATGTCAACTGGTTATTCTGGGCCCACAATTCTTCCAACAGCTGATTCTTCTTTACATCCAAACTGCCCAGATTGTTGTCTTCGCAGTACAGAATCTTAAGGGCAGTGTTAGTTGTCAAATCAAGTGTTTCCAGACTGTTATCACGGCAGCTCAGTACCTCAAGTGCAGTGCAACCGGTTACGTTCAAAGAAGTCATATGATTATATGCAACGTATAACGTCTTCAAAGAAGTCATGTCGGAGACATCCAAAGTTGAAACCTTGCCGGACTGACAGATCAGATCTTCCAGAGCAGTGCAAGTCTTCAGACCTGTAATGCTCTCCAGCTTGGTACTGCTCAATCCCAAAGATTTCAAGGCCGTGTTATCTGTCACGTCACATGTGATCAATGCAGGGCAGTAAGTGCAGGAAACACTGGTCATGAAAGGATTATAGCCACAATAAACCCTCTTGAGAGAATTGAAATGGGCAATAGTCAAACTTCCGATCTTGTTGTACGAACACATTAACCATTGAAGCTCTGTATTTGCACTGACGTCAAGACTTGTCAACTGATTCTGCTGGACATATAGTACAGTCAAAGCTGTGTTATGGCTCAAATCTATAGTTGAAAGCTGATTGAAAGAGCATGTCAAGCGGGTCAGATTTGTGAGTGCGGTTACATCCAGAGATGTCAGTTGATTCTGGGCACAGTCCAGTTCCGTCAAGCCTGTCAACGGACTTACATCTATTGCCGTCAACTGGTTGTTGTAACAACTCAATGACTCCAGAGCTGTATTTGCATCGATATTCAATGCCGTCAACTGGTTGTTGTGAACATCCAAATCCTTGAGAGCCGGGCAGTGACTCAAATCTATGGAAGTGAGAGCATTGCTCTCTATTATCCAAAGTTTCTCCAGATTCGGATTGTCAGGCAAACAGACAGAAGCCAACTGGCCAAGAGGTTCACCTTGGTCACTCCTGCCGCCTTGGTAGATGATCTCTTTAAGTTCAGGGTTGTTGCTGAAATCCAACTGCTGAACTACACTGTTGTAGCAGTAAAAGTTTTCCAGTTTAACAAGCGTGCTAAGGTTGATTGAAGGAATATCTTCTTTGCCCAAATCAAGATAAGTCAAGTTTGTGAAACACTCCAATCCGCCCAAAGACTGTATTGTATTATAATATGCAGTACTGTTCAAATCGATGGACGTAGCAGCACGGGCCTCATCGATGCTGACTTCGTTATCTCCGCCGCTATCGAAATTTGCAACGCAATATTCCTTGAATTTGTCATCGTCAAAAACAACGTTGAGGCCGGCATAGTTAGGAGTAACCTTCAATGCTGGCATTGGCTTCAGGTTGCCGCGGGTGATGGTGGTGCTGTTGGTCGTGGTTTTCTCGTAAACACCGCCCAGAGCGTCGGTGACGGTAATCTTGAAACCGCCCGTGAAGGTGGTTGGAGGAACGGCGATGATGAACTCCGTAAAGTCTGAACTGCTGCTGCCGATCAATACTGTCTCTGCGCAGTTGAGAGTTACGACGCCGGTAGCGGAAGCGTCCATCACTATTGATGGAACAGCGTCTACATCCGCAGTCACCTTGCCCAGTCCGGCAAGAGGCTCGCCGTTGTTGCCCTGAATGGCAACGCTGGCAACTGAAATGTTGTCGCCGTAGAGCTTCAGTTTAAGATAGCCGCAGATGTTCTTGAAGGCCAGGAAATCGTTGTCGGTGACGGCTACCATTGGATTGGCGCCGATTCCGAAAGATCCTGCCTTGTAGGTCTGGGTTGTCGGAAGGGTGAGCGATATCTTCTGGTCAACATCGCTGATCTTGGTAGTAGAATAATAAGGGTAGATAGCGTAAACGTGAGGCAGAGGATTGCCGGTTCCGAATGTGCTGCCCACCTGCTCAAACTCTCCGCCAGTGTCTCCGTCCTCTCCTGTAAACCTGTACTCCTTGTTTCGGGTTACCATTTCAAAGATGGAGATGCGGTCGTCTGCGTTCCATCTCAGGCGAAGAGCGTCATCGGCATAAACCTTGGTACCGGATTCCCCAGTTCCTTCAAAAGAGGCGCGATAAATCTTGCCTTCTTCCTGCTGGAGAAGATTTCCTTCAGGAGTCGCGTCGTCTTTGCTGCAGGCAAACAGCATAAAAGCTGATGCTGCAAGTAACAATAGCTTCTTCATGATATTATGATTTTATATGTTGTCAGAGAATTTTCTACCACTCGCCTTCATCGTCTTCTCCGATAGGCTCCAAGACTGTCTGGCATACAATGCCTTGATACTCGAATTTTAGAATTCTGGAACAAGGATTTTCGTAAGGATCTTTCTTTGTTTCCATAATACTATGTTGTTTTATTTATGACAATTTGCTTACGTTTTGTAAATATAATATAATTATCAAATAAATTCAAAGAATCTCAGCGTTTTTGTTTCACGGTGTACCTTGCCGATTAATAAAAAATCGAAGCCATTTGCAGCAGATTGTTATATTTGCATTACAATTTATTAGACAAGAATCATGAAAAAACATATCGCGATACTGATATTTGCCGCCTCAGCGATTTGCCTGGCATCCTGCAAAAACAGCAAGGCCACAGCCCCAAAGCAGGAGCAAACTGCCCCACAGACTGCTTCCGAGGCCCAAGTCCAGCCTGCAGATCCTGCAGATGTGGATGTAGTGTATCTTGCAAACCTATACTGCAAGACAGAAGATATGGACAAGGCGAGAATATTCCTGGGCAAGGCTTCAGACCCTTTGTTTGAAGTGCAGAAAGACGTGGAGAACAACTATGCTTCGGTTTACGCCCGGACTCAGTACCAGAACTCGCTGGAGTTCTATATGTGGACAGACAAAGACGGCACAAAGATTCTGGGAGTGAACCTGACGGAGGAGGGAGAAAAAGGCCACAACAGGAAATCTCTAGCGTTCTACACTTACGAAGCCAGACTGGATATGGTTGTGCCTTGCAAGAGGCTGAACGAGATCATAACCAACAAATTGCTGTCTATGAGGCGTGAAATATCCGCCTTCGTTCTGAGAATTCCTAAAAGCCCCGAGGACGAGAACATCACTTTCGGCTACTGGGAAAAGAAAGACAAGGACAAATACAACGAGCTGGTCTTCAAGTGGGACGGCCACACTTTCAACATCTAGTTATTCTGCTCTCTGAGCCATTGGATAAACGGCCGCAAGACTTTTGCTGAAGGCTCGGCCGTGCGCTCTGCCATCTTGATATGCTCTCCCATTCCGCCCAGAATCTCAAAGCGGAAATCAGGATCATTCTCGTAATCTCTCTGAACCGGCTTCTTGCCTTCTATCAGCTGAATTGCCTCGTCTGTCATAGCCTCCAGCTTCAGAAGCCACGGGCGTAAATCGTTGTAAAACAGCCTGTCGGATTCGTTTGAAGAATCTTTCATCTTCTTTATCTCGATGCAGGAAGCGTTCACTTTCCTCAGTTCTCTAAGCAATGAACCAGGCGCAGGCTTGCCCTTTTCAACGGACTGTTTGTATCGCGATACAAGATATTCAAACTCGTCAAAGTCATAATACCTGAGAGCGGGAACAATGTTCTTAAAATCTTCTGCCATGTCCTTACCCACTACTGCCGGAATGGCGGCTTCCCAGCTGTGGTAGTTGTTGAAAGCCGCTGTGTTCCAGGAATAATCTGCCGTGCTGAACAAGCCTATCTTGGACAGTTCTCCCTGCTGCATAGGGTTTACTATCAGAGTATTTATTCTAAAATACCGAGGAAGAGAGGATGTGCTGTATATATGTGTCTCATCTCTAAAGTTGGTATATGCATCAGCGATGAAGAGCTTTGTCACATCCGAGTCGTTGCACAGGTAGTTCCACCACCAGCCCATTTTTTGATCAAGACCAAGGCCCAAATCGTCAGAAACATATCCAATATCCTCAAAATTTGGCACTGACCATACATTTGCTCCCGTAATATATATGCAGATTTTGTCAGGCACTGAACGAAAACTGCTAAAAAATGTACGTCCCTTCTCTTCATCAACCCAAGAATAGGCATAAAGCTGTGGTACATACTGAAGGGGCTTTACCGTATCCGCTGGGGAAGAACCCTCGTTATTCCAGCGGGCATCTATCGTATTTTGAAGATTGGTCAGGTTTTCCGCACAAAGGTTAATAATCTTTTCGTCAGACGGTACTCCAACGTCATCAACAAACACGCCGAACTGCCTGACTCCCAGAGAGTGCATACTTTCAAACTTGCGCATTATCTGAGGTATGATCTCTTTGTTTTCAGGATTTGCAAACGCCTTGCCCGGATGGATGGCCCAGATGAAATCCACCTTGCACTGCTTGGCTGTTTCTGCTATGTCCTTCATCATGTCCTGAGTTAGATACCCTATTTTCTCCTGCTCAGAAGTAATGGATGTAGGATACGGCTCGCTCCAGTACCTTGAATGATAAGGATCGCTCTTTGCCCCGTACATATAAGTGTTCAGCTTGTACCTTGCCATGAACCTGAACAAATCCTTTGTAACCGCTGCAGAATACGGCACTCCATAGTACCCTTCTATTACTCCGCGATGCTTCACGTCCGCATAGTCGTAAATTGTAACGCAGTCTTCAAGTCCAAGATCCAGCATCTGCTCATAAGAAGCTAGCCCGCAAAATACGGCATCAGTATTTTCGCCCAATACAATTAATTGAGCTACAAGGCATTCCCCTTTCTTATCCCTGCCCCATCCGTCATTGGTAAGACAAAGAATATGTTTGTCATAATAGGAATTGAATCTGAAAAGATGCTTGTCCAGCTTCATCTTGTCTGCCATCTTGTCTGCCACTCCGCCAGAATTAGCTATTCCCAGCAAAATATTAGATCCGCCTTTCTCTATCCTGTCAGAAACCTTGCTGTTCAAACCATGCTCTGAGAGAATCTGTTTTGCCCTGTTAACAGTAACATCATCTATACCTTCTTCGGCTACGATATTTACAGTCTTGATATCTATATGCGCTCCGTTTTTGAAGTCATAAAGACGAGCCACGCCTTTCATTGCAACAATTTTGTGCGGAACTGGATATATCCTATAATGTTTGGCAGGATCAAAAGGATGCAGAATCGTGCCAAAGGCATTGTTCGCAAAAAGAAAGGAAACCAGGAATAACTTTAAAACAAGACTGAATGTATTTTTCATCGCGATAAATATTTTCTCAAAGATAATGTTTTAATCACCATCACCACACTCCGCATGCTCAATCAGTCTGGAAGGGAAACCTTTCGTGCGGGCATAAGCAATTAAGGATGCTTTTGTCTGGAGAGAAGAGTTTCTGAGTTTTGTCTGGAGAGCATAGATCTTTCTCAGAAGGGCTGTTTTCTGCTTGTAATAATCTTTCTTCTGCACATCAAGGTCTTTCAGCTGCCGCTCAAGAGATTCAAGCTTGGATTTGTCTTCGGCTGCTTTCTTTTCGGCTTTCTTTTCCAGGTCTTTGCGCTTTTTGGAAAGAATATCGGTGAGAACTTGAATGGCAAGGTCTTCTTGTTCGTTAATGGCTTCCTCAGCAATGGATTTGTCTACACCGGCATCGCTGAGGCCCCTGAGGATCTTTTCAGGACCCCACTTGGAAAAGCGGAGCTTGTCGCGGGTGTAGGCCCTGGCAAAGCGGGCGTCGTCTATGTATTTGTCTTTTACGAGACTGTCTATGATATGCTTTATTTCAGTTTCGGGAATCTCGCGTTTGACCAGCCACTGGCGAGCCTGGCCGGAAGAGATTTCTCTTCTGGAACACTCCGCCATCAAACGTGCCTTGGCCTGCAGTGAATCCATATCCTAGAAGAAATATCCGAAGGACAGATATGCCCCTATCTTCTTCTTGTGGATGTCGCTCCAGTGGAGATTGAATGTCAGAGGGCCGAGCTTGGTCTGCATTGAATACTGGGCTCCGAGACCCCAGTAGCCTTTGCGGTCGAAACTGAGCATCTTGTCCGCGCTCTTGCCGGTACGCAGATAGTTTACGATTGCATAAAAGTAGTGCTTCTTGCCCAATTTCTTGCGCAGGTCCGCCCTGAACACTGAAACCGAATTGTCAAAGGCGTTGGCATAGTTGATTCCGATGAAAGGAATCTGGTGGTCGAGATAACGGCTTGGCTCAGAGCCTCCAATGAAGTTATAGAAAGGAATCTCCAGACGGTTGCGTATATTGATTCTCCCATAAATGTGTGGCTGTATGGCAAAGCCGTTTTTCAGCTGAATTATGGTAGAGAAGTCTATTCTGAAAGAAGTGAAAGGCTTGAACCCGTGATGCAGACCCAGCAGATAGGCGGCCGCGTCTAACTGTAAATAATGGCCGCTTTCAGGGAAGTACTTGCTGTCTCGGGTATCCATTATTGCACGGCCAAAGACCGAGAAGTAGGTCTTGGCCTTGAGACGTTCGTCGGTTTCCCTGTCGGTGAGGAACTTGGAGAACTTGAAGTTTTCAAAGCGGGTTCCCAGTCTCGTGTTAAAATTCCTGAAATACTTGATGTTGGCGAAAGCCGCCTCCAGACCCTGATAGACAAATGAAATGTTGTTCCTGGCTGTTTTGTCGGAATAGATGTTCACGTCTTTCTTGGCGATGGTATATTCGACTTCCAGACGAGGGAATGTGCGGAACACGTAATCGTAACCTAATTTCAAATATGGATTAAAGCTCAGACGGGCTGTTATGTCACCTTTTGAGCCGTGGAGGGCGGACTGGTTAATCCCAAGTTTTACTAGCATCGCGGCGGCCTCTTCTGTATCGTACCTTGCACCGATGCTCACCATATTGGATTCGCCCTTGAGGAACTTGAACCTAAGGTTATATTCAGGTACGCCGGTGCCTCCGCCGGTAGATGGATTCTTCGTGAGTGTATAAGTGACCTGGGAGAAAGCCTGGGTTCCCGTGAAAAGAGAAAGGGCGTTGTTGATCTGCACTCCGCTCACCACAGTATGCTCCTGAAGTCCAGCGAGTTTAAGAAGCCACTCGCGATCCCAGTCATCCACACCGTCAAGGGTTATAGTTCCTAACTTCAGTCGAGTCTTGTTGATTTCAACCGCCCTGTTCGCCAGCTTTTCGTCACGGCTCTCGCCGATAAGCCTTGCCAGTGCACGGAGCATCTCGTCCCTTTCGTCGGCAGCTTTGTAACCGTTATACATAAGGGAGTCCACAGCTTCCTTGGTGAAACTCAGGGTCCCGTACTTGGACACGTCCGGACGGATGTAGATGTCAGTGTTCTTCTGGTTTTCCATAAACCTGTCATTTCCCATTAGACCGATCAGCTGCATAAGAACCGCGTCGATACTCTTCAGTTCCTCTGCCGAAGCAAGGTCGGACTGCACATCCACTCCGATGACAATGTTGGCCCCCATCTTCTTTGCCACATCCACCGGGAAGTTGTTGACCACACCGCCGTCCACGAGCACTTTGCCGTCTATGGTAACCGGAGCGAAGAATCCGGGGATAGCCATACTGGCCCTCATGCTCAGAGGAAGATATCCGTGGTCAAGCACAACCTCTTCTCCAGTTGCAAGGTCGGTGGCGATGCAGGCGAACGGGATAGGAAGTGTCCTGAAATCTATGGAGTCCTGATAACCTACAGCCAGGCCGTTGAGAAGGTTGAGAACATTGTTTCCCCTGACAAAGCCACCTGGAAGGGAGAAGCCTTTCTTCTCATCCTTGTTCTTTGAAGTCAAGTTCTCTATGGCAAGAGAAGAAAACGGGATGCTGATAAAGTACTTGTCATCTTCCTGCTTTACCGTGAAATTCATGTCCTCTCGCTTGATGTTGTCGGAGAGCAGATAATCCCAGTCCGCATTGGAGATGATTGTATCCATCTGGGCAGAAGTGTAACCCATTGCATACAAGCCGCCTATAAGCGCACCCATAGATGTGCCCACTATCACGTCCGGGCGGATTCCCACTTCTTCAAGCTTCTTGATGGCGCCAATGTGCGCGGCACCCTTGGCACCGCCGCCGCAAAGCACGAGTCCCACACTGATTTTCTTCTGCGGTTTTGCGTTCTTTGCACTTTTCTGAGCCGGTACTGTTCCTGCCGCCATCAGGACAACAAGAATCGAAAGCATCAGTTTTTTCAACTTATCCATAGAACCTGTTTGTTTGTTGTGTTATTCTTTTCTTTTCCGCTTAACATTCCGCACGCGGCCTCGATGTCCTGGCCTCTTGACGCCCTGAGGGTTGCGGTAATGCCTGCACTATTGAGCCTGTCCTCGAAAGCCTGCACGGCCTTCATGTCCGAAGGAATGTATTCAGTGTCACCGATATCGTGGAACCTGATGAGATTTACCCTGCATTCCAGCCCTTTGAGCAGAGAAACCAGGGCATCCGCATGCCTTGGGGTGTCGGTAAGGCCCTTGAACATTATGTACTCGAAGCTCACCCTTCTCTGCCCGGAGAAGTCGTGTCTGCGCAAGATCCTGAGAGTTTCTTGCAGAGGGAAAGCGGCCTCGCAAGGCATCAGTGCCAGCCTTTCTCCGTGGAACGGATTGTGGAGGCTGATGGCAAGGTGTGCGCGGCTCTCGTCCATGAACCTTTCCAGAGGAGATTTTTCATTATTCTCAGCGATTTTCCCGACGGCCTTGTTCACGCCAATGGAACTTACGGTTATCCTCTTGGGGCTCCAGGCGCATCCCCAGTCAGATGTCAGCACTTCTATAGCCCTAAGCACATTGTCCAGATTGTCCAGCGGCTCCCCCATCCCCATAAAGACGGCATTTGTAAGATCCTCAGCCTCATCGATGAAGAAAAACTGGGAGAGAATCTGCGAAGAGTCCAGATTGCCGGCAAAACCCTGCCTTCCGGTCATGCAGAAACGGCAGCCCATACGGCAGCCCGCCTGGGAAGACACGCAGAGAGTCTTGCGGTCTTTGTCTGGAATCATTACAGCCTCTATATAACAGGCTTCGTCTGAAGAGGAAACATTGAAAAGATATTTTCTGGTGCCGTCTTTGCTCTGGGCGAACTTGAAATAAGGAACAGCCCCCGTCTCGTATTTCTCAGCCAGCAGATTCCTTGCTTTCAGGCTCAGGTTGGTCATCTTGTCAAAAGAAGAAACCCGTTTCTTGTAAAGCCAGTCGCAGAGCTGCCTTGCCGTAAAGGCGGGAAGACCCTCCTGAAGGCAGATTTCCTTCAGTTCCTCCAAAGTCCGTCCCAGCAGTTTCTGTTTCATTTTCCGGCTGTTTCTCCTAAACAAAGATAATCTATTTTGGCCAAGATTCCGTAAATTATTTTTCTTTGACAAAACCTGTCAAAATGCTACCGTATTTTTGCATCGTGATTAAGGATTGAAAAAACAAAATAAATACTATCTTTGTAGATACACACAAAACTAAAATTTAAGATTATGGCTAAAGAGAAAGAGAGAGTTGCCGCCGCAGAGCAGGCAGGCAGCGTAAACGCCGAAAAGTTGAAGGCATTACAGGCTACGCTTGACAAGATTGAGAAGGATTTCGGCAAGGGTACGATCATGAAGTTGGGAGACCAGCCAAAATTCGATGTTTCCATTATTCCGACAGGTTCCATAGCGTTGGACCACGCGCTGGGAATAGGCGGATATCCGAGAGGAAGAGTAATTGAGATTTACGGCCCGGAGAGCAGCGGAAAAACCACGCTTGCCATCCACGCCATAGCAGAGGCCCAGAAGGCCGGAGGAATTGCAGCAATCATAGACGCAGAGCACGCGTTTGACCGCACATACGCCAAGAAACTGGGCGTGAATGTGGATACGCTCCTGATATCTCAGCCGGACAACGGCGAGCAGGCTCTGGAGATTGCAGACAGCCTGATCCGTTCAGGAGCAATCGATATCGTAGTCATAGACTCCGTGGCCGCCCTGACTCCAAAGGCTGAAATCGAAGGAGATATGGGAGACAGCAAGATGGGTCTCCAAGCAAGGCTGATGAGCCAGGCTCTGAGGAAACTCACCGCAAACATTTCCAAGACCAACACCTGCTGCATTTTCATCAACCAGCTCAGGGAGAAGATCGGCATCATGTTCGGCAACCCGGAGACCACCACCGGCGGCAACGCCCTCAAGTTCTACGCTTCCGTGCGCCTGGACGTAAGAAAGCTCTCCCAGCTTAAAGACGGAGACGACGCTACCGGAAACCGCACAAGAGTGAAGGTTGTGAAGAACAAGATGGCCCCTCCTTTCCGCAAGGCCGAGTTCGACATCGTGTTCGGAGAAGGCATCTCCAAGGTTGGCGAGATTGTGGACCTGGGTGTTGAACTGGACATCATAAAGAAGAGCGGCAGCTGGTTCAGCTACGGCGACAGCAAGCTGGCTCAGGGCAGAGACGCTGTAAAGCAGCTGCTTAGAGACAATCCGGAACTGTGCGACGAAATCGAGGCCAAGGTTCGCCAGGCCCTTCAGGAAGTCAAAGACTGATAGCTGATTCCCGATGATAGACCAGGCTACCATAGCTCGTATCCGGGATGCAATAGACATTGTTCAGGTAATCGGAGACTTTGTCCCTTTGAAAAGGCAAGGCTCCGATTACGTTGCGTGTTGCCCATTCCATCAGGAAAAGACGCCAAGTTTCCACGTTTCCCCGTCAAGGCAGTACTTCAACTGCTTCGGATGCCACGAGAAGGGAAACGCCATCTCTTTTCTGATGAAGCATCAGCAGATGACCTACGTGGAAGCCCTCAAGTGGCTGGGCAACAAGTACGGCATTGAGGTCAACGATGTCCAGGAAAGCTACGAGGATATCCAGAAGAAGAATTATCGCGATGCCCTGCTTATAATAAACGAATATGCAGGCAAGGTTTTCACCGATAACCTTTTCAACACAGAGGAGGGCAAGGCGGTGGGCTTGAGCTACTTCAGGGAAAGAGGCTTTACAGACCAGACCATCAGGGAGTTCGGCCTCGGTTATTCCAACCGGGAAAGAGACTCTTTCACCAAGCAGGCCGTGGCGGCAGGCTACAAGAAGAATATGCTTGTGGAGCTGGGCCTTTCTGTTCAGAAGCAGGACGGCCCGTTTGCCGGCGAAGTCACAGACAAGTTCCACGAGAGAGTGATGTTCCCTATCCGGAACATGAACGGAAAGATTGTGGCTTTCGGCGGGAGAATCCTTTCAGCCGAAAAGAGCCCGGTCAAGTACATGAACTCTCCCGAGAGCGAGATTTACCAGAAAAAAAGAGTGCTGTACGGCCTTTACGAGGCCCGCAACGCCATATCGCAGAGCAAGAACTGCTACCTGGTGGAAGGCTATACAGACGTCATCTCAATGCACCAGGCGGGAATTGAGAACGTGGTGGCCAGCTGCGGAACTGCCCTTACTGAAGAGCAGGTGCTGCTGCTGAAGAGGTTCACCCAGAAGATCACCATAATCTACGACGGAGACAAGGCCGGAATAAACGCCGCCCTCAAAGGCATCAACATGTTCCTCCAGAAAGGAATGAACGTGAAAGTTGTGCTTATTCCAGACAACGACGACCCGGACTCTTTTGCCCGCAAGCACACCAAGCAGGAGCTGGAAGACTTCCTTGAGAGCGCTCAGGAAGACTTCATAGTTTACCAGTACCGCACCCTGTCCGCAAACATCAAAGACGGAGACCCTTACGAGGAGGGCAAGATGATCAACGAGATTGCCCTGAGCGTTTCAATGATAGACGATGCCGGCATCAGGTCCGCCTACATAAACAAGGCAGCCGAGCTTCTTGGCATAGGCAAGGAAGATTTCTCGGAGAAAGTGACAGCTTTGCGCCAGGAGAGAATGAGCCAGGCCTCGCAGTACAAGTCGGGGCAGAGGAACTACGTGGCTGCAAGAGAGCCTTCGGCCTATCGCAGAGGAGAGGACAAGCCACAGAAAACCAAGGCGGAAGAAGAACTTCGCAAAAGCGAGCAAGACCTTATCTTCCTGCTTGTCAAATACGGGAGGGAGGTTCTTCACAATCTCAAGAACGCATACGTGGGAGCGGAGAAGACATACGAGCCGTCCGTTGCCGAATACATCAGGGAATCGCTGAAAGTTGACGGTCTGGAAATATCAGACCCCGTGCTGAAGAAAATCTACGACATTTATTTTGAACAGGTTGGAGCGGCAGATGGCACTCCTGAAGTGGAGAGGCTGTTTGTCAGCAGTTTAGACCAGGAGATTTCAACCGAAGCCATAGAGATTCTGTCTCCTTCCTACCAGCTTCGTTCAGAAGCCATAAAGAAATCGGAGGAGAACAGATACAAGAATCTGGACTCAATATTGCCGAGAACTGTTTACGTATATAAATCAAAAGTGATAAATTCGCGCCTTGAAACCTTGAGAAACCAGCTTCTATCTCTGGATAGCAGCCAGGAAGAGCTTGCCACAAAGCTGACAATGCAGATTCAGCAGCTGTCTATAGCCAAGAACAAGCTGCTCAGGGAAGCCAAGTTTGCGAAATGACAGAAACCAGAAACAAAATGGAAAAGAATTACAAGAGGCATCTTATCACCGCCGCTCTCCCTTATGCCAACGGCAGCGTGCACATCGGCCACCTGGCTGGCGTATATGTTCCTGCAGACATTTACGTGCGCTATCTTCGCCTGAAGGGAGAAGATGTGCTGTTCATCTGCGGAAGCGACGAGCACGGAGTTCCTATTACATTCAAAGCCAAAGATTTAGGATGCTCTCCACAAGAAATCGTAGACAAGTATCACGCTATCATAAAAGATTCTTTCAACCGCTTCGGAATCAGTTTCAGCATCTATTCAAGAACCAGCTCCAAGATTCATCATCAGACGGCTGCCGAGTTCTTCAAGAAACTCTACGATGACGGAAAGTTCATAGAGCAGGAGAGCGAGCAGTATTACGATCCTTCTGCAAAGGTATTCCTGGCAGACCGCTACATTATGGGAACCTGCCCTAAGTGCGGCAACGAGAAGGCATACGGAGACCAGTGCGAGAAATGCGGCAGCACCCTCTCTCCAGACGAGCTGATTAATCCTCATTCCAGACTGAGCGGAGAAAAGCCAATCAAGAAGATGACCAAGCACTGGTATCTTCCGCTGGACAAGTATGAAAACTGGCTCAAGGAATGGATTATAGACGGCCACAAGGAGTGGAAGACCAACGTTTACGGCCAGTGCAAGAGCTGGCTGGACGGCGGCCTGAGGCCAAGGGCCGTAACCCGAGACCTGGACTGGGGAGTTCCGGTTCCGCTTGAAGATACCCAGGGCAAGGTACTCTATGTATGGTTCGACGCCCCTATCGGCTACATCTCCAACACCAAGGAACTTCTTCCAAACGACTGGGAGAAATGGTGGAAGAGCCCGGATACCAGGATGATACATTTCATCGGCAAAGACAATATCGTTTTCCACTGCATAGTGTTCCCTTCTATGCTCAAGGCATACGGAGACGGCTACATTCTGCCTGAAAACGTGCCTGCAAACGAGTTCCTCAACCTGGAAGGAGACAAGATCTCCACTTCCCGCAACTGGGCCATCTGGCTGGAAGAGTATCTCGACCAGTTCCCGGGACAGCAGGACGTGATGAGATACGTTCTCTGCGCCAACGCTCCGGAAACCAAAGACAACGACTTCACCTGGAAAGACTTCCAGGCAAGGAACAACAGCGAGCTTGTGGCTATCTACGGAAACTTTGTGAACAGGGCTCTCGTGCTCACAAACAAGTATTTCGGAGGCAAGGTTCCAGGCTATGCCCCGGAACAGCTCACCGAAGAAGACAAGAAACTCATTGCCGCCATTCCTGAAATCACGGCAAGCCTCCAGGACTGCCTGGACCACTTCAAGTTCAGAGATGCCGTAAAGGAAGCCATGAACCTGGCAAGGCTTGGCAACAAGTATCTCACCGATACGGAGCCGTGGAAAGTCTTCAAGACAGATCCGCAGAGAGTTGCCGTTATTCTCAACCTCTGCCTGCAGATTTGCGCCAACTTGTCCATTGCCTTCGAGCCGTTCTGCCCGTTCTCTTCCAAGAAACTCCAGGCTATGCTGAATCTTGCTCCAAAGAAAGACGAAGTTTGCCCAGTAAGCGCTCCGGAAGGCAAGATCCGCTGGGATTTGCTCGGAAGCATAGATTTCCTCCAGGAAGGAGACCAGATAGGCGCTGCAGAGCTTCTTTTCAGCAAGATTGAAGACGAGACCATCCAGGCCCAGACAGACCGCCTGGCAAGAATCAAGAAGGAGAATGAGGAAAGGGAGAAGGCAGAAACCGCTTCTCATCCGGAACCTCTAAAGGAAGAGTGCACCATAGACGATTTCGCCAAGATGGACATCCGCACGGCAACCGTTCTCCAGGCAGAGCCGGTTCCTAAGACAGACAAGCTGCTCAAGCTCACAATCGATACCGGAATAGACCAGAGAGTTATTGTTTCAGGCATCGCTGAGTTCTACACTCCTGAAGATATGCTGGGCAAGCAGATTTGCATTCTCGCCAATCTCAAGCCTCGCAATATCAGGGGAATAGAGAGCAAGGGAATGATACTGATGGCAAAAGACGCCTCAGGAAAGATGAGGTTCATCACCCCTCAGGAAGTGATGGTCAACGGAGCAACTATCGGATAAGGCTAAAGCTTGTAATTGAGGATTTCCAGTTCCTCCTTGCTGTAGAGGACTTTCTCCAGCAGAGGCCTGAGCTCTTCCTTGAACACGAATACAAGCAGCACAAGAATCAGCAGGATTGCCAGGACTGTAATCAAAATGTACAGCCACTTGTAGCTCCTGCTGGTTTTCTTTTTTTCTTCGGCTGACGGTTTTTCTTCTGCCATTTTCTTTTCCTTGGCCGCCTTTTCTTCAGCGATTCTTTTCTCCTCTGCGGCCTTTTCTTCGGCAAGCCTTTTTTCTTCAGCGATCCTTCTCTCCTCTGCAGCTTTTTCTTCGGCAAGCCTCCTTTCTTCTTCGGCCTTCCTCGCCTCTTCGGCTTTCCTCTCTTCTTCTGCCTTTACGGAATCGTCTCTCAGATCAACAGCTGAAAGGCCGAAAGTATCTCTGGAAAGCATAAAGTCCGGATCGGTTTCTATGGTGTAACCATCTTCCTTGTCGTAGCAGAAAGTTCCGAAGCCTTCTAGAGTGAATCTGCCGTCTTCTTCAGCGCCTTTCCTGATCTCTTCCACATCTTTGTAAAGAGCCCTCTTTGCAGCCATTCTGGACACTTCCAGGCGGGTTGCATACTCATTGAGGAGATTGTCATTGGAAGAGAGGCTGTAGTTGTCGAAATACAGCTTCTTTGAAGGCGGAGCCACAACCAGCCCTCCCTCGGAAAACGCAGCCGGAACGTCCTCCAACTTAATGCAGCCCATAAAAGGAAGTATCAGTTCCCCGTCGCGGAGAATTATGTCTCTGAAGATACCGGATAGAAAGGCTTTGTCCATAACAGATGTATTTATGCTGCAAAGTTACTTTAATTTGCCGATTATGATTAAATGTTCCAAAAGATTTGGAACATTATCAAAAAAAACATACTTTTGCAGTCCCAAACAAAGCCTGCATAGCTCAGTTGGTTAGAGCACATGACTGTTAATCATGGGGTCCTAGGTTCAAGTCCTTGTGCAGGCGCCTGAAAAAAGCACTTACAAATTCCTGTAAGTGCTTTTTTTTACTCCACAATTCCGTTTTCCGGACGTTTCTTCCTAAGTCCCAGAGGGGTCAGCACAATGTCTTTTATCTTGCTCACAGTCTTGGACTTGTTGCGGCTGGCGGCCACCATCGCGGAGAATTTTTTCTTGTCCAGATCTCTTGCCTTGCAGTAAAGCTCAATGATCTGGTCTTTCATCGCCGAGCCAAAATGAATGTAGCTTATATCCTTAGCGCATTTCTGAAGGCTGCGGTTGTTGAACTTGACGCGGTTCAAGTCTATAAGCTGGAAATGAAAATGCCCGTCAATTACTTTGTACAGGATGTTGTCTATATTGAAATCGTTGTGAACAAAACCCTTTGAATGAAAATCGGCGACATAGAGCGAGAACTCCGTAATGAAATGCCTGGCCTGAGGTGATGAAATGTCTACATCCTTGAAGTCTGCAATGGAGCTGTAGTCTGTGTAAAGGCAAACATAGCATCCTGTATGGAAGAAAAGCCCCTTGCTTTTTTCCACATAGCCTATCGGCTCAGGCACATCCACGCCCGATTCTCTCAGCCTGATAGAATAGTAATAGGAACGCTTGGCCTTGGTTGGGCGCAAAAAACTGTAAACCACCCTGTTGAATTCCGTCGGCTTCTTGAAGATCTTGACCACCATTCTTACCCCGTCTACAGTGGTGTCTTCAACTATGTTCCTGAAATTCCTGTAAACCTTGTCTGCCTTGTAGGAGCGGGACAAAATGCCCTCTATAAAAGGCCTCAGATTTTCATATTTCGGATTAACTACAACTCTCATTGACAAAGAATTTGTCCAAAGATACGAATTATTCCAAAAAAGAAGACCGGCACAGGGCCGGTCTCCTTAGCTTGTAGTTTTTTCACCGATTCAATTACTTGATAACAACTACGCGGTTAAGCTTGTTGTCGGTCTTGCTGAACTCGTCGGTTCCGCCGAGGTTCTTCTCGGAAATCTTGTAGTTTCCGCCGCAAGACTTGATGATATTCATAACTGCATCCAGACGAGCCTGTCCGAGTTTCTCGTTGGTCTTTGCAGAACCAGTTGCGCTGTCAGCAGCGCCGATGATCTCGAATACGCGGTCTTTGTTGGTAGCCATTGAATTCTCTACGAAATACTTGATGGCGTTCTTCTGGTCGTCAGAAATAGTAGACTTTCCGAGAGGGAAGTAAACTGCAAATGGAGAAGGAACGTACTTGGTCTCGCCAGGAACGTAAACAGTCTCGCCATTGCCCTTCTTTGCCTTCTCAGCGTCAATGTCATCCTGAAGCTTCTTGTTCTTTGCGTTGATGTCTGAGAGAGCCTTGTTCAGATCGTTGATCTTGCTGGTGAAAGGAGTTACGTCAACTGGAGCATGAGCGCGGTGGAATGACCTGTTGTGGAAATTGTAAGCCAAACCAAGGGAAACATTGCCCAGGAATTCACGGCGACGGCCGATTTCCTGATCGTCGAAATGCTCCTGGAATACAGTCTGGCTGATGTCCAAGGTAACGTCAAGAGCGTCACAAATGCGGAACATATTGTAGATACCTGCAGTAACGCCAATTTCACGGTTCTTTGCCTTGCATCCCAGTCCAGGATCCTTGCCTGGAGAAACAGACTCAGCGATTCCGGCTCCAAGATAAGGAGCTACATCCCAGAACCTGTCTTTTCTGTAGCCGCCGATAGCGTTGGAAATGTTCCACATCAGATCGCCTCTGAGATAGTGAACTCTGAACTGCTGCTTGTAGCCCCAGTCATACTGGTTTGCCTTGTCAACGAAAGCGTTTCCGTCATAAGCTGCAGGAGCAGGAGTAGCTGCATCCAGGTTATGGTAGAATCCGCGGGCCTTTCCGCCGTAGAAACCGATTCTAAGTCCGAAGCTTGGAGTAATCCACTTTCCGATATAGCCCTGATATGAAGGAGCAATGCGGTCTTTCAAAGACATTGTGTGGTCTTGCTCTCCCTGATAAAGGTTCAATCCGCCGGCAGCGCCGATGAAGATGTTGTCAAAAAGACGGTTGGTCTCATAAGGACCTCTTAAAGTCTGAGCTTCTTCTCCTTTGATGATCTGAGCATTTACGCTTGCGAAAGCAAAGGCGCAAAGAGCTGCAGTAACAAAAAGTTTTTTGATGTTCATATTGGTTAAATCTTAGGTTTATATTTCCACGTAGTTATTCAAGTAACTGCAAATATAGCAATAATTGAGTTATTAACAACTTTTTCAACAAAAAAAAGCCGCCCTTTCGGACGGCTTCTCTTCTTGACATCAAGTTAAATTACTTGATAACAACAACGCGGTTAAGCTTGTTGTCAGTCTTGCTGAACTCATCGGTTCCACCAAGGTTCTTCTCGGCGATCTTGTAGTTACCACCGCAAGCCTTGATAACGTTGAGAACTGCATCCAGACGAGCCTGACCAAGTTTGTCATTGATCTTAGGAGTACCAGTTGCGCTGTCAGCAGCACCAACGATCTCGAAAGTACGATCCTTGTTGGAAGCCATAGCATTCTCAACAAAGTACTTGATGCTAGCCTTCTGAGAATCTGTAAGAGTTGACTTTCCAAGAGGGAAGTAAACTGCAAATGGAGAAGGAACCAGCTTGGTCTCACCTGGAACATAAACGGTCTCACCGCCCTTCTTCTTAGCCTTCTCAGCCTCGAGTTCGTCCTGGAGCTTCTTGTTAAGGTCGTTAGCATCCTGCAGGAGCTTGTTCAGATCCTTAATCTTGTTGTTGTAAGGAGTTACGTCAACAGGAGCGTGAGCTCTTGAGAACTCTCTGTTCTTGAACTGATATGCAAGACCGAGAGATGCAGAAGCAACGAATTCTCTGCGGCGTGCGCGTGCGTCACCATCAAATCTCTGGTTAACAACGCTCTGGTTTACGTCCAGAGTGATGTCCAAAGCCTTGGCAACACGGAACATGTTGTAGATACCAGCAGTTACTGCAAGCTCAGTGTCGTGCTTGCCAGCAACTTTCTTGTTCCACATAACGCCAGCTCCCAGATAAGGGGCGATGTCCCAGAATCTGTCAGATCTGTAGCCACCGATAGCGTTGGAGATGTTCCACATGAGGTCGCCTCTTACATAGTTCAGACCCATTTTCTGCTTGCCAGAACCAGGACCATCTACATATCCGTTGTTTGGAAGAGGTGTAGTTGACTGGAACCAACCATTAGCCTTGATACCATAGTATCCAAGTCTGATACCTACGGAAGGGGTAACCCACTTTCCGATGTAACCCTGAACTGCAGGAGCGATTCTCTCCTTGAAGAAGTCGATCTCATGATCGTTCTCACCCTGATACAGGTTAACTCCACCGGCTGCGCCGATGAATACGTTGTCGAAGAGACGGTTAGTCTCGTAAGGGCCTCTGAGAGTCTGAGCCTCAGCACCCTTGATTACCTGCGCATTTACGCTTGCTGCAGCAACAGCGCAAATGGCAACTGTCAAAAAGAATTTTTTCATGGTCATTTAAATGATTTATGTTTAATAGTTTAAAATTTTCTATGATTTAAGGAGCTGCAAATGGTTCCCTATACTCCAATAATCGTTGCAAATGTAGTAATAATTTCTTCCTCTGCAAATTTTTTTCACAAAAATGTCTATGAAACAGGGCTCTACTCCGGATTTTCCACCACTGTAAGCCTGTTTCCTGCCTCTATTATAGCCTTTGCGGCTTTCTGGACGTTTTCTTTTGTAACAAAATTGTTAATATTTTCCTCTGTAACGTTCAAATCATACCCGTAGAGATAGTAGTTCTCGAGCAGATTTGACCAGTAGCTCGGGTTCTTCTTGGATTCAGGAATGTTCTTTTTCATCATCTCGATGGTCTTGCCCATCTCCTCGTCTGTAGGCCCCTCGGCTGCCAGAGCCTCTATGCCCTTGTAAACCTTCTCCAGAAGTACCGGAGCCTTTTCCTTTGAAGTCTCGAACGAAACATTGAAATAGTTTCTCTCGTTAGGAAGGGTTGAAACCTGTCCGCTTACCCTAGGGCTGTAGGTTCCGCCATCCTCTTCTCTGAGGGATGAGATGTAGCGCATATTCATTATATATGTCATGGCCCTGGTAATGACAGAGGTTTCCATATCTTTCTTCTGAGGGCGCTGGTAAACCACGTATGCGTAAGTGTTAGGGTTCTCCATCTTCACGGTCTTGGTAACCTCGTTGATTCCGTCTGCAGGGAAGAGCTTGTGGTCAACGATGGCCTTGCCCTTCTTGCCCTTTGCAGGAAGAGAAGCAATGTACTTCTCAACCAGCGGCCTTACGGTTTCAATGTCAAAGTCTCCTACAACAAACAGCTTTGCGCCGGCTGCATCGCCGAAGATCATCTTCTGGCCCTTTCTGATGTCAGCGGCAGAAACCTTCTCTATAAGCTCCTTGCCGAACATTGTGGTTCTCGGGCTGTTGTTGGTCATAGCCTTGGCCAGCATCATCTGGTACTGGTACTCAGGGTTGCTCTCGATATTGGCTGCAATGGTCTTCATCTGAGTCATAGTGGTCTCGAATTCGGCGTCGTCACACCTTGGCTGGGTGAAGAACAGATACATAAGCTGAAGCGTAGTCTCGATATCCTTGGTAGAAGAAGAGCCGTTCACTCCGCTATGGCAGTCGTTGATGAAAGGACTTACAGACACGCTCTTGCCTGCAAGCATCTTGTCAACCATGTTTGAAGGGAACTGGCCTACGCCGGCATTGCTTGCATAGAAGTACTGCACGTTGTCGTCAAAGCTTGGAAGAAGTTCCTCAGGAAGTATGGACTGTCCGCCGTCCTGCATCAGGGAGAATGAAACTCTGTCTTTGCGGACATCGGTCGGATACAGGTAAACCTGAACGCCGTTGCTCAAGGTCCACTCGGTGCAGCCGAGATAACCTTTGGCCTCTTTCTTGATCTTGCCGGCCTTTATTGCTGCAGGATCCACGAACTCCTTAGGAATCTCCTCGCCCTTTGGAGCCTCAATCTCAGCTGCAAAGCCTTCCTTTACGAAATCCACCAGCTGAGCCTCGGTAGGAAGAGAAGCCTCGTCTTTCTTAGGGCCAACGAGCATCATAACGCTGCCGTTAAGGTTTATCAGTCCATGAGCGATAGCCTGGTTGACCTGCTCTGGCTTGATCTGGCTGAATATCATCTGGGCCAGCTGATTCTCAACCTTAGGCTCTGTATAAGGGTAGTTGTTCAAGAAGTATTGAACTAATTCATTGGCGAGCTGGCTGTTGGTGCGGGTGGCGGCCCTGTCCTCCTGGGCCTGGTATGAACGGAGGATGTTTGCCTTGGCCCTGTCAAACTCGTCCTGAGTAAAGCCGTACTGGCTTGCCTGGCGCAGAATCTTCACTACAGAAGTGATGGCCTCCTGGATCTTGCCCTCCTTAGGAGTTATGCTGAACAGGCTGGCGTCTTTAACCTGGTTCAGGCTTACATTTGCGAATTGAGCGCCTATGAAAGGAGCGTCAGCCTTCTTGCTCTCGTCGGACAGCCTCTCGTTGATGATGCTTACAATCAAGTCCTTGAGATTATCCTGGGCGAAATAAGCCACTGTATTGCGCAGATCCCTTGGGAACGCGTCTTCCTTATTTACATATATAAGATTGGTTGTGGTGACTTCAGGATCGGTGAACACCAGTGAAAGAGGTTCCTCGCTAGTAGGTATCTCAATCACTTCCTTTACAGGGGCATTCTCCTTTTTAGGAATCACGCTGAAAATCTCCTTGATTCTGCCTTCGATGTAGTCAACATCCACATCGCCGACAACAATTATCGCCTGGTTTCCAGGGTAGTACCAAGTCTTGTAGAAGTTCACCAGCTCCTGAGGGTCGAAAGTGGACAGGCACTGCTCGTCGCCGATGACATTGCAGTCTGCATACTTGGAGCCCTTGAAGAGCACTTTGAAGAGAGCTTCCTGCTGCCTTCTCTGGACGGTGTTGCCGCTTCTCCACTCCTCTATGATGACTCCCCTTTCCTTCTCGATCTCGCCGAAGTCATTTGTAACAAAGGCGGCGTCGTTCTGGAGGATTACCAGAGCGGTATCCATCAGGTTCTTGTTGTCTGTAGGTATTGTGCACAGGGTATATACTGTTTGCTCCACTCCTGTCATGGCGTTGATGTTGGCTCCGAAGATCAGTCCGTTCTTCTCAAGGTAGCTCATCATTGTGTTGCCAGGGAAGTCCTTGTTTCCGTTGAAGCACATGTGCTCCAGAAAGTGAGCCAGACCTCTTTGCGCAGGAGTCTCGTTGATGGCGCCCACGTTGGTGGCGATATAGAACTCCGCCCTGTTTTCAGGATTGGCGTTATGTCTAATAAAATAGGTAAGGCCATTGTCCAGTGTTCCCACGCGGACCTCTTTGTCCAGAGGCATGGCCGGCATCTGCTGGCCAAAACTCATTGCGGAAACCAGCAGGCATGAAATCAAAAAGAAAAACTTCTTCATATCTAATTAAATTAACTGTTTTTCACATTAGACGCAGTCTAGCTTGCAAAACTACAAAAAAGATTCAAAAAGCCGATTAGATGTTGCCCGATTTGGAGGTTTGAAGGTTTTTACTATCTTTGCAGCCCATTTACAAACAAAATTTTTAGAGATGTTAAAGAATTACGAGACCGTTTTCATTGCAACTCCCGTTTTGTCTGAAGCTCAGATGAAGGAAACGGCAGCCAAATACATCTCCCTTATAAAGGAGAACGGCGGCACAGTTGTCAATGAAGAAGATTGGGGGCTGAAGAAACTTGCCTACCCTATCCAGAAGAAGACCTCCGGATTCTACCATTTGGTTGAATTCCAGGCTGAACCATCATTTATCGACAAGCTCGAGACTCAGTATCGCAGAGACGAGAGAATCATCCGTTTCCTCACTTTCGCGATGGACAAGGACGCAGTGGCCTACGCCGAAAAGAGAAGAGCCAACAGAGAAGCAAAGAACAACGCTTCTGCTGAAAAGAAAGAGAACAACGAATAACAGGAGGATCAGTTATGGCACAGAGAAATGAAGAAAATGCAGATATCCGTTATCTGAACCCTGTTACCGTAGAGGTAAAGAAGAAGAAGTACTGCCGTTTCAAGAAGGCAGGCATCAAGTATGTAGATTACAAGGACGCAGAGTTTCTGAAGAAGTTCCTCAACGAGCAGGGAAAGATCCTGCCTCGCCGCCTTACCGGAACTTCCCTCAAATTCCAGAAGAAAGTGGCTCAGGCTATCAAGCGTGCCCGCCATATCGCTTTGCTCCCTTATGTTACTGACCTTTTGAAATAAGGAGGAGAGATTATGGAAGTTATTCTTAAGGAAGATGTCCGCCACCTTGGACACAAGAACGATATCGTTACCGTAAAAGACGGTTACGCAAACAATTTCCTTTTCCCGAAAGGCCTTGCCATTATGGCTACCGAGTCTGCTAAGAAGCAGCTTGCAGAAACCATCAAGCAGAGAGCCCACAAGGAAGAGAAGCTCATTGCTGACGCCAAGGCTATCGCCGAGAAGCTCAGCACTGTTTCAGTGACAATACCTACCAAGGTCAGCCAGAGCGGCAAGATCTATGGTTCTGTCAACAACATCCAGGTATCAGAGGCTCTCGCAGCTCTCGGATATGAGATCGACCGCCGCAAGATCGAGCTCAAGGATGCCGACAAGATTTCTGAAATCGGAACTTACGATGCACTCATCGACATCTACAGAGGCGTTGAGGCTACCGTAAAGGTTATCGTAGTTGACGAGGAAGGAAAGGTAACAGAGAAGAAAGAGAACGCTGAATAAGCAATCTCACCAGACAAAAGAAAGGGCGGACAAATTTGTCCGCCCTTTCTTTTACAATACTGTAGAAGCGATTTACTTCTTTACAGGAGCTTTTTTAACCGGAGCCTTCTTTGCTACTGGCTTCTTAACGGCAGGTTTCTTTGCAACAACCTTCTTTGCAACCTTTGCAACTTCAGCCTTCTTTGCTGTAACTGCCTTCTTAACGTTAGCCTTCTTTCCGGCGATAGCCTGCTTTACAGCACCCTTCTTAGCAACAGCGGCCTTCTTTACGTTTTCAGCCTTCTTTGCAGGAGCCTTCTTTGCAACGGTCTTCTTTGCAGGAGCCTTCTTTACCTCTGGCTTCTTTACTTCCGGCTTCTTAACCTCAGGCTTCTTTGCTACGGCCTTCTTTACAGCTGGCTTCTTTGCAGCAACCTTTTTTGCAACTGCGTTCTTTTTAGCGGCAGCCTTCTTTACTGCAGCTTTCTTCTCAGCGACAGCCTTGGTTACAGCCTCGATTTTCTTAGCTTTAGCCTCAGTTACTTCTTTCTTAGCAGCTTTCTTTGCTACGGGCTTCTTTGCAGCTGGCTTTGCAGCTGGTTTAGGGGCAGCCTTCTTAGGCTCAGCCTTCTTTACAGGAGCTTTTTTAGTTACCATAATGTTTAGTATTTAAGTTGGTGAATATTGTGTTATTTGCGTTTTGAGTCTGGAGCGTTCTTGAGAAGCTCAACCAGATACTTCCAGCACTTGTCCACGCTCTCGATGTTAACTCTCTCGTCCGGTGAGTGAGGAGAGAAGATTGTAGGGCCGAATGAAATCATATCCCACTCAGGATATGTTGCTCCGAGGATACCGCACTCAAGACCTGCATGGATACCTGTTACCTCAGGCTCCTTCTTGTAAAGTTTCTTGTACACTTCCTTGGCAACCTTCAATATAGCAGAATTAGCGTCAAGCTGCCATCCGGAATATCCTCCGCTGAATGCGCACTTTCCTCCGGCCAGTTCAACGATGGCTCTCATACTCTCTGCAAGCTCGTACTTCTCAGAAACAATAGAGCTTCTCATAAGAGAGTGGATCTTGATAGTCTTTGCATCCTGCTGGATAATGGCCATATTGTTGGATGTCTCAACGAATCCGGCAACAGTGTCACTCATTCTCCAAACTCCGTTAGGAATGGACGCGATAGCTTTCACAATGTTCAAAGCTGTCTTCTTCTCGATTGCAGGAGCCTTTTCCTTTACAGGGGCCGTAGTTACCTTCAGGTCCTTGTCTGTGTACTGGTATTCAAAAGTAACTTCTTTGCGAATCTTTGAAACGTGGAGAGAGAACTTCCTTTCGTTCTTCTTTGGAACAGCTACAATTGCATGAGCGTCTCTTGGAATTGAGTTGCGGATGCTGCCGCCGCTGATAGAAACCAGACGAGCGTTCAGATCTCTCATTGCAGGAAGGAGAATTCTTGCCAGAATCTTGTTTGCGTTAGCCCTGTAGAGAACGATATCCATTCCGGAGTGACCGCCAATCAAACCGCTAACTGAAACTTTCTTGAATACATATCCTGCAGGAACTTTTTCTGTTGTGTAGTTGAAAGTAGCCTCGCCGTCCAGTCCGCCTGCGCATCCTACATAAAGGATACCCTCGGTCTCAGAGTCCAGGTTCAAAAGGATTTCGCCCTTGAGAATGCCTGGCTTCAAAGCTCTTGCGCCGGTCATTCCGGTTTCCTCGTCAACGGTGAACAAGCACTCGATAGGACCGTGCTGCATTGTCTTTGACTGGAGAACTGCAAGACCCATGGAAACACCCATTCCGTTGTCTGCTCCCAGTGTTGTGCCTGTAGCATATACAAGATCACCCACGATTCTAGGCTTGATAGGATCTGTCTCGAAGTTGTGCTTTACGTCCGGATTCTTCTGAGGAACCATATCCAAGTGAGCCTCGAGAATCAGGCCGGCCTTCTTCTCCATTCCTTTTGTTGCAGGCTTGCGGATAACAACGTTTCCGACTTCGTCTTTGATGGTCTCAAGACCCAGCTTCTTTCCGAAGTTGTAAACGAACTCCACTGCCTTATGTTCTTTCTTGGATGGACGAGGAACTTTTGCAAGTTCATTGAATATTGTCCAAACTTCCTTTGGTTGTAATTGATCGATAGTTTTCATTAGTATCTTGTTTAAATCGTACTATTTTCCCAAAGCCAGATCCAGCGGGAAATACAAAATCTTTCCGAACTGGTAAACCGGAATTCTCGTCTGCCCCAAAACAGTCTGCCCGTCCAGAAGACGTGCCGTCACAACAAGCGGCATCCTGTATGCAACCTTGCCCTTAGAGGCGGCAATATCTTCAGCGCCGGCCTCCGGTGCTATCTTTCCCTCAGTAACCACAAGTTCCAGATATACAGGCCTTCCGGACATATTGTCTGCTGGCAGAAGACCTTGTGAATCGGATATTCTGCAAACAACATAATTCTGCTTCTGGTTCTTTGCCCTTGGCACTACCTCAAAGCTTGCCTGCTGAACAGCAACTGTTGTCTTGCCGGTAAAAAGAGAAGTGTATTCATTCTCCAGCTGAGTTATTTTCTCCACTGCGCTTCCAAGAGCAGCGCCGCTGTAGTTTGCGTCTGTGTCTCCAGTGAGAACATCTATTTTCTTTTCGCGGAGACGGAAAATCAGCTGAGCTGTTTCCTCCGCTTTTTTCTCAAGGCTTTTGGCAACGGTCTGTGTCTGCGGCACTGCAATTTTCTCTACCTCGCCATTCTCGTTAGTGACGGTCTTGTAAAGCTGAGTGGTCTGAGTGGAAAGGTTAGCAACAGCCTCGTTGAAAGCAGGTTCCGCAAGAGAAGGGAAACGCATCTGAGCATTGTCTGAATTGATGTATCCCGGTGCAACTATCAAACCTTGTGAACAAAGGGCAAGGAAATTGGCGCTTGCATTTTTTGAGTTTCCCATATTGAGCGCAACACTCAAATTCTGGTCGGCTTCAATCAAAGGAGTAAGTTCCACTTCCTCAATCACACAAGATTTTTTTGAAGCGCGGTCTGCGCTCACTCCCAGATACTTGTCTGAGTATGCAGCATACGGCCCCGCGGAAAAGTTCCTGAGGGAAACTTTGAGAGTAACTCTGATTGATGTCTGCGGGAGAGAGTACACAACAGCGCCTTGCGGAGCAGCGTCAGAACCCTTGAAAAGCTGTGAATAAGAAGGAGTTGCAGCGAGAAGCAAGAAAGCCGCAACCAGTATCGGTATCCTCTTGGAAATGCGCATTTTCTTAAAAGCTAATGTTATGCAATTATAATAATTATTTGCCAATGTTGTTATTGCTCAGGCTCTATATTTCTCTTCCACCTCTTGTGGCTCCACAGCCAGTTGACTGGATTTCTGCGTATATCTTCTTCAAGCAAACGAGCAAATTCTTTTGTCACATAATTTTCTCCGCGATTCTCAGACGGCTCACTAATCTTTTCGTAATCAATATGATACCGCCCTCTTGAAAGCCTGTCCATACGAAGATATACAGCTGGCATCTTCAATCTTGAAGCCAGGAAATCCGGACCAGGAAGCATGTAAGTTTTCTGGTTCAAAAAATCTACAATAGGATCGTGCTTGCCTATCGGGTTCTGGTCTGCAATCATTATGTAGATTGCGCGAGTGTCTTTGTTCTTCAGAGCATGACGAAGCACTTGCTTGCTTTCCACAACTTCTCCTTTAGTGTGGAACTTGTGATACTCGTGCATCCTCAGCTTCTTGAAAAGAATATCTGACAGCTTGCTCTCAGCGGCCTTGTACACCATGTAAACCTGGTTGGAGCTGTAACTGTCTGGTGTACGGTCTTTTTCGGTGATCATCATACCGCTCACCATCTCCCAGTTTCCGCAGTGCCCCATAACCAGAATAACTCTTCCGTATTTTTTCAGAAGATCGTCAACCACCTCTGTCTTTGAAACTGTAACTCTTTTCCTCACGGCATCTGCACTGTGCGAAAGATCCCAGATACTCTCGAAAAGAAGATCGCACATATACTTGTAATAATCGGAGACCAGTTTCTTCACTTCCCCGTATTTCATTTCAGGAAAACTCCTTGATATGTTTACAGTAATGACTGAATACCTGTATCTTACAATCCTCTTGAGAATGAATGCCAAAATGTTTGAAAAGAAATAATGCACCCCCAGAGGAAGAAGGCTCACCACGTACAGAAGGCAATAGACAAGTCCTGCGAAAAATTTATTCATGACAGCTTTCTTGTTTCAAAGCATAAAGATAATAGATTCTGACGATAATTTGACTATATTTGAGTTTTGAAAGACGGGTGTTCTCAACGGACTTCAGGCCGCCCGCTCTGGAATTGATTATGAAAGTCCACAAATAAAAAAAGATTACAACATGTTAGAACTTTGGAAAACCAATGCTCCTCTTGTTATCTTGATCGCGATACTTATTGTTGTAGTACCGCTCTTGATTTTCTACTTGGTGAAGGCTAAGAGAGAGCATCCGAAGGGATTGATCGCTGCTGCTCTCAGCAACATGGGCGAAAGATTCGGCTACTATATCATGAACGCCGTGCTCGCCCTTTTCCTTGCATCCAAATTCGGTATCAGCGATGATGCTGCCGGATGGATTTACGCAGTATTCTATTTCTCAATTTACGTTCTCGCACTTCCGGGAGGTCTGATTGCAGACAGGCTTCAGAACTACAAGGGCACCATCATTTCCGGTCTGCTGGTAATGGCAATCGGATATGCTCTGCTGGCTGTTCCTGTATTCGGAGAATCCTTTGCCGCAACCACCGGCCACATCTCAGGCATCCTGATATTCACCTGCTTTGCACTGCTCCTGATTGCAATAGGTAACGGATTGTTCAAAGGCAACCTGCAGGCAATCGTGGGCCAGATGTACGACAACTTCGAGGCCGAGGGTGCAAAGATCAGCAAGGAAGAACTTGAAAGGAGGAAGACAAAGAGAGACCCTGGTTTCCAGATTTTCTACGTGTTCATCAATATAGGCGGCGTGATTGCTCCGTTCGTGGCTCCGCTTCTGAGAAGCTGGTGGCTCAAGGCTCACGATCTTGTGTACAACTCCAGCCTTCCTAAGCTCTGCCATCAGCTGCTGAACGAGGGTACCGAGATGACCGCTGAGCAGACAAGCAACCTCACCCAGCTTGCCGAGCAGGTACAGACCGGAGCACAGGCTCTTCCTGCAGGTGCAGAGTTCGCCGAGAATTACCTGAACGTATTCAATACAGGTGTTCACTACTCATACATCGCATCTGTTGCCGCAATGGTAATCTCCCTGCTTATATTCCTTGCAACAAAGAAGAAATTCCCTAACCCTGCAAAGAAGGAAAAGAAGGCAGTTGCCGGTTACACCGAGGCCGAAAGACTTGCCAACGCAAAGGAAATCAAGCAGAGGCTTTACGCTCTGTTCGCAGTTCTGGGTGTTGCCGTATTCTTCTGGTTCTCATTCCATCAGAACGGCCAGAGCCTTTCATTCTTCGCCCGTGACTTCGTCAACACCGAAAATGTTCCACCTGAGGTTTGGCAGTGCATCAACCCGTTCTTCGTAATCATCCTCACACCTATCATCATGGGTCTGTTCGCCGTTCTGGCCAACAGAGGAAAGAAAGTTTCCACTCCGAGGAAGATTGCACTGGGTATGTTCATCACGGCTCTTGCATACATCTTCCTGATCATCATCGCATGCATCCACAAGTATCCGTCACTGGATTCATTCGATACTCTCACGGAGGCTGTAAAGGCAACTATGAGGACAAGTCCTACTGTTTTGATCCTCACCTACTTCTTCCTGACAGTAGCAGAGCTGTTCATCTCGCCTCTCGGACTTAGTTTCGTTTCCAAGGTTGCTCCTAAGCATCTGCAGGGAATCTGCCAGGGACTTTGGCTGTGTGCAACAGCTATCGGAAACCTGTTCATAGCACTCGGAGTTACAATGCTCCGCAAGTTCCCTCAGCAGTGGGAAACCTGGGCTGTATTCGCAGCATTCTGCCTCATCTCTATGGGCGTCATGCTCGGAATGGTCAAGTGGCTTGAGAAGGTTACTTCAGACTAGCGGATGAAGACTGCGGTAGTCATATTGAATTGGAATGGCAAGGGCTTCCTCGAGAAGTTCTTGCCTTCTCTTTTCAATAGCCTGCCAGAGTACGCAGATCTCATCATCGCAGACAACGCCTCCACAGACGGCTCAAAAGAAGCCGTCAACAACAGCAAAGTCCGGTGGATTCAGCTGGACAAAAACTACGGCTTCACCGGAGGCTACAACAAAGCCTTCAGCATTATAAAAGAGCAGGCAGACTATGACTATTATGTTCTGATAAATTCAGACATTCTTGTCACCGATAAATGGCTGGAACCTCTGGTGGATTTTATGGAAACCCACAAAGAAGCCGCAGCCTGCCAGCCAAAGATTCTTTCATATAATCATCACGAAAAAGGCATAGAGCAATTCGAGTATGCCGGAGCTTCTGGAGGTTTCATAGACCGCTGGGGATTCCCTCTTTGCCGCGGACGAATCCTTTCCTCCATAGAAGAAGACAAAGGCCAGTACGACAGCCCTATACGATGCTTCTGGGCATCAGGCGCCTGCATGGTTGTCCGCAGTGAAATCTACCATAGACTCGGCGGACTTGATGACAAGTTCTTCGCCCACATGGAGGAGATAGACTTTTGCTGGAGAGCAGCATTAATGGGCCATCAAATCTGGTGCATACCGCAGAGCAAAGTTTACCACGTCGGCGGCGGAACCCTTCCAAACAACTCGCCGAGAAAACTCTACCTCAACTACCGCAACAACCTTTTGATGCTCTGGAAGAATCTTCCCCAAAAGCGCAAAGGCACTAAGATTTTCATCAGAAAATGCATAGACGGCCTCTCTGCTGTCTGCTACATTTTCCAGGGCAAATTCAGCTATTTCAAAAGCGTAACAAAAGCCCATCGCGATTACTCAAAACTCAAGAAAGAAGAAACCATTTCTCCACGAAAAGAAAAAGAAGCACTCCCTTACGGAATGCTTCCTTATTCCATCATCCGGAAATTCTTCACCGGCCACAAGAAATACTCTCAACTGTAATTATTCTTCGTCGATGGTCCAGCTGAAGACTCTCAAGCCGAGTTTGGGTTTGAGGGTGTCTATCTCTTTGAGCCTTTCTTTCAGGCGCTTGGCAGCCTCGTCGTCAACAAAGGTTATCATCGCTGAGTTCATTGTCGGCCAAGCGTGAGATCCAAGATGCGGCTCGCCTTCCTTGGTGCCTCTTCCCTGAACCTGCTCCCACATTGTGAAGCCTCTTACGAAACTTTTTTCAAGGGCTTCCATCACGGATTCTCCGTGAGCTTCGTTGTATGTAATGAATACTGCTTTCATAATCTGTCTGTTATTTTGCTTTTGCAAGTTTGCGGGATTTTCTTCTTCTGCGTCCAAGGCCGAAGGCGGCGAAGATGGTGTAGAGTACCGGAACGAACACCAGGGTCACCAGAGTGGAAACGCTAAGACCCCAGGCAACTGTCATACCCATACCTCTCCACACTTCTGATCCTTCGCCTCTTCCCAATGCAAGAGGAAGCATACCCAGAACTGTCGTGAGAGTGGTCATAAGCACAGGACGAAGACGGGATTTACCTGAATCGACGACTGCGCGGATGATACCCATTCCCCTTTCGCGGTTAAGGTTGGCGTAGTCCACAAGCACGATACCGTTGTTAACCACGATACCGATTGTCATAACGGCTCCGACCATACCCATAATGCTCAGAGGAGTTCCTGTAACTACCAGTCCTATAAGGATTCCCACGAACGCGAACGGAACGGCGAACATGATCACGAACGGATAGGTAAGGCTCTCGAACTGGGCTGCCATAACGATGAACACCAGTATCACGATAAGAACCATCAGAAGTCCAAGGCTCTGGAATGTCTGAACCTGGTCGTCGTAGGTTCCGCCGATTTTCCAGCTTACTCCGGAAGGAAGTCCGGCCTCCTCGATCTTGGCGCTGATGGCCTCGTTCATGTCTGAAGTCGCCATGCCGTCAGGAAGCGGAGCGGTTACGGAAACATATCTTTCACGGTCCTTTCTCTGGATGGTAGGAGGAGTCATTGCCTCGACGATGGTTCCGAGTTCGCGCAGACGTATGGCCTGTCCCTGATTGTTGTAAACGGTGATGTTCTCCACATCCTGGAGACTCTGCCTGTATTCAGGAGCGTATCTTACCCTGATGTCATACTCGTCTCCGCTCTCGCGGTATTCGGATGCGATGGCACCGTTGATACGGTTACGCAGGAATGTGGAAACAGTGGCTGTGTTCAGTCCGTAGAGAGCAAGTTTCTCTCTGTCCAGATCCACCTGGTATTCAGGGATGTAGTCATCGCGGCTGATAACGGTCTGCTTTACTCCCAGATCCTTGAACATCTGTGAAACCTGTGCGGCAGCAGCGTCAGTAGCCGTGAACTCATAGCCGTAGAGGTCTATCTGGCAGACTGTCTGGCCGCCCATTCCGCCCTGCTGTCCGCCGGCCACAACATTGAATCTCTTGATCTGGTTGTATTCGGCCAGCTCAGCCATCATTATGTTGGAAATCTCCTGGATGCTTCTCTTTCTCTTCTCCATACTTCCGACACTGATGTTCATGCTTATGATGTGGCTTCCGTTGGAACGCATGGAAGCGAACATGTTGTCTGAATCAGCAGTACCTTCAGAAAGTCCGAGACGCTCGATTTCAGGGAATTCTTCCCTCCATCTGCGGTCAAGTTCAAGGGCCAGGTCTCGGGTGATTTCCTGACGGGTACCAACCGGAAGCTGAACCGTCACGGAAATACGGCCGTTGTCAGACTGAGGTATGAACTCGCTCTTGAGGTTAGGGATGCAAATGGCGAAGACTCCGATCAATACGAGAGCTGCAATCAGCACCACGATCCTCTTGTGCCTCAAGGCCCAGTCCAGTAGCCTTGCATAACCGGCGCTGAGCTTGTCGAGGAACTTGTTGATAGGAGTGAAAAGTATCTTGAACCACTTGCTGTCCTTGTCTTTGTTCTGGGCCCTCATCATGGTGGAGCACATCATAGGAGTAAGCGCAAGGGCGCAGAGAGTGGAAACGGTAATCACGATGGAAACCATCCATCCCAGCTGGCGGAACATGATACCTGCAAGACCGGAAACAAGAGTCATAGGGAGGAACACGGCAAGTGTCGTCAGCGATGAAGCCACAACGGCCATCGCAACCTCGTTGGTGGCATAGACGGCGGCCTGCTTAGGATTTGAGCCTCTGTCGATGTGGGTAGTGATATTTTCGAGCACAACGATGGCCGCATCCACCACCATACCGATGGCGATTGACAGGGAGCTCATCGATATCATGTTCAGGGTATTGCCCGTAGCATACAGGTATATCAGAGAGGCGAGCAGGGAAATAGGAATCGTGATGAGGATGATGATCGTGGCCCTCCACCTTCCGAGGAAGATGAACACTACGACCATCACGATGAGCAAGGTGATGAAGATTGTCTTCTCGAGGGAACCCATCGTGCGGATAATGTTGTCGGTGGTGTCGATGATCACGTTCACCTTCACGTCTGAAGGAAGCTTCTTCTGCAGTTTAGGAAGCTCTTCCTTAACCTTGCGCACGATCTGCACGGAGTTTTCTCCGGTCTGCTTCTGGATGATGACCATACCTCCGAGCTTTCCGTTGATGAAACTCTCCTGGGACCTTTCCTGAAGGCCGTCCACAACCCTTGCCACGTCTTTGAGATAAACGTTGCCGCCGTTGTACGAGCCAACTACAAGGTCTTCAATCTCGCTGGAAGAATTGAACTCCTTCTGGACTCTCATTGCATAGGCGTTGGATCCCAGCTCGATGGTTCCAGCAGGAATGTTGCGGTTCTCGGATCCGATCAGAGAGGCAATCGCCTCGATAGTAAGGTTGTATGCGTCCAGCTTGTAAGGGTCGCACAGAACCATTATCTCTCTCTTCGGAATACCGGAAACGGAAACGGAACCCACGCCGTTGACCCTGGCAAGCTCATTGACGATTGTCTCGTCCATAATCTTGTAAAGGCCCGGCATACTCTCCTTTGCCGTAACTGAAAGTATCAGGATAGGGATGTCATCCGACCCGAACTTGAATATCACAGGGTTGCCCGCCCCGTCCGGAAGATAGGACTTGACCATCTCCAGTTTGTCGCGGACATCGTTGGTTGCTGTCTCGATATCTCTTCCGTACTGGAACTCAAGCGTCACGACAGAAACATTCTCCCTTGACTGGGAAGAAATGTGCTTGAGGTATGACACGCTGTTAAGAGTGTTCTCCAGAGGTTTTGAGATATTGTTCTCGATATCCGATGCACTGGCTCCCGCGTATGAGGTCATTACCATAATGGAGTTGCTCTCGATATGAGGGAACAGGTCTATTGGCAGCGTGATGAACGAGAAAATACCGAATATAGCTATCGCCACGAAGATAAGCGCCGTGGTGATAGGTTTCTTTACTGCTGATGAAAACAGACTCATTGCTTACTTGGTTTTTTCTGAGAGATTATCAGGAACAAATGATGCCGGTTCACCGACAGTTGCATTTACCTGCTGTCCGTTGACTACTCTGTTCTGGCCTTCCACGATGACCATTTCACCTTCTGAAAGACCGCTCTTGATTTCATACTCGGTGCCCACCAGGCGGCCAAGCTTTACCTTGTTGAACACCACCTTGTTGTCAACCACTGTATAGACATAGTGGTCTCCGCTTCCCATCTGCTTTACTACAGCCACGTCAGGAACTATCACGTTGTGCTCGACTCCGTAGGTGAAGGTTACCCTGGCGAACATTCCCGGGCGAACTCTCTCGTTGGAGTTGGCGATGGAAATCTCCACAGGGAAAGTCCTTGAAGCGGCGGAAAGGGAAGGATAAACCAGATGAACTCTGCCCTCGAATATTTCATCGCCGTAAACATCCAGTTTCACGTCCACCTTCTGGCCTTTCTTGATCTTTCCGTAGAGGCTCTCGGGAGCGTTTACCTTGATCTTGACAGGACGTATCTGCTGAACGGTGTAGAGAGGCATTGCGCCTGAATACATATCACCTGCGTCATAGTTGCGGGCGGTTACCACTCCGGAAATCGGAGAAATAAGATATGTGTTGGCAGCCAGGTTGTTGTAGCTGTTCAGAGATACTTCGTAAGCCATCTTCCTGGAGTCGTACTCGCTCTGGGAGGCGCCGCCGATATCGAACAGCTGCTTGGTTCTCTCGAACTCGAGCTTGTTGTTCTCCATCTGGAGCTTTGCCGCTGTAAGGTTAGTGGCTTCCATCTGGGCCAGCCTCTGTCCTCTTCCCACGTGGTCTCCAACCTCCACGAATATTCTCTCGATACGGCCCGGAGCCTGAGGGGAAATGTTGTTCACGTTGAAGCCCTCTACCGTTCCGGTGAAGATCTCGATCTGGTCCACATCTTTCGAAGTTGCGGCCTTGATAGTAACTCCTATCACTTTCGGCTGGTCTGCCTTCTCGTCCGTTTTCTTGTCTGACTTGCAGGAAACGGTCAGAGCCCCGGCCAGGCAGATGGCCGCAAGGGCAATTGGTCTGATGTTTTTGAGTTTCATATATCTTGATTTTTATATTTTCAACGTTAGTTCTCTGAAGGAATCTCCTCGTTCTTTATTATCAGCGGACGTGCAGGCTGCCACTGTTCTCCCCTTCCGAAATTTTCTTTGTCCGCCCTGTCCACTCCGAGCACAAGGTCAAGCGAGCTCTTTGCAACAAGGTATGAGTGGATAGACTGGTTGAGGTTCAGCTTGGACTGCAGCAGAGCGAGTCTGGCGTCGTTGACTTCCAGTATCGTAGCTCTACCTACCTCATACATCTTAAGCACGATGTCATATCCTGTCTGGGCTCCCTCCACAGTAGCCTTGGCGGCCTTGTACTGCTTGAGAGCCGTCTCAAGAGAACTCAGACTCTGCTTTGCGGCAACCACAAGGCCTCTTCTGGCATTCTCCTTCTGAAGGTCGAGCTGCTGCTGCTGGACTTTGGTCTGCCTGAGTGTATTCATCTTCTGGAATCCGGAGAATATCGGAATCTGCAGGCTAAGTGCGGCAACAGAGTAAGGGTTCCAGGTATAATGGAATATCTTCAGGTCGTTGCTCATGGACACCCAGTTGTACTGGGCTGTGGCGGCAAGTGTCGGATAATACTGTGCAAGCTGCATCTTGTATGTCTTGTCCAGAATCTCGTCCTGGATGTCAAGCTGCCTGAGAGCGGAATTTGCGCTAAGGTCTATGCTGTCAGAAGCCATCACTATCTTCTGCATTTGATACGCATAGTCGCTGAGGCTTCCCACACATTTGATATTTGTGTTCAGATTCACTCCCATAAGAGCCTTCAGCTGCCACAAGGCAAGCATAAGGTTGTTCTGGGAATCGTAAACGTTAGGCTCGGCGTTCTGCATGTTAACCTCGGCCCTTATCATGTCGTACTTGGCGACTCTGCCGCTTTCGTACTTGGCCTTTGTCTGGCGGTAGCTCTCCTCGGCGTTGCTGTAATTCTCCTTGTAAACATCGCACAGGTCAGAAGCCAGAAGACAGGTATAGAAAGCCTGTTCTACCTGGTTTATAAGATCCTGGCGGCTCTGGCGGGCCTTTTCCACTGCAAGGTCAACGCTCTTGCCGGAGATGTCCAGGCTTCTCCAAAGAGCCACGTTCACAAGTGGCATGGAAGCGTTAAAACCTCCGGAAATGTTGTTGTCCGTTCCCATTGAGATTTTCTGGGTTACATCCCCCATCTTCATCACCATAGTCTGCTTCTTGATAGTTCGCTGGTAAGTTCCGGAGAAAGCCACATTAGGGAAAAGGCTGGCGTAAGCCCCTTTCTTCTCATAACCCGTCTTCTCGATTTCCTTGTCGGCGACCATAACAGTCAGAGACTTGCTCAAGGCAATGTCCCAGGCGTCCTTAAGCGTTATGGCTATCGTGTCCGCCCCCTGTGCAAACGAAGATGAGGCGTACAGCATTACTGCCGCTCCCAACCCGATGAATTTCAGAATCTTTTTCATATTGTAACCTGTTAAATAATCTAACTGTAGTTTTCCTTCAGCTCGTCGAGGATCTTTTTCCCTTTAGGCGTGCAGAGGCCTCCGAGTATTGTAATGACTATCGAGAAGCAAAGCTGCGACGGGAACTCCTCCGCATTCTTGAACTCTTCAAAGTTGCGGATGTTGTACATAAACACTGAAACCAGTTTCCTGGAGTCTTCTTCCTTCAGATAACCCTGTGAGACACATCCTCCCAGAAGCTGGCTGCTGTGGCCGTCCAGTTCCGTTTTAAGGGAATCCCTGTAAGCGCTCAGCTCCGGCACCTTCTCCGCTTCCTCTATGAATCTTTCCTTGAAGTTGCTCCAGAACTTGATATTCTCGACCGCACAGAAAACCAGGGCAGTAAGAGGATTAGGCATCAGCCTGATGATCTTGGAGTTCTTTTCCAGGAGCTGGGGAAACTTGTATTCCACGCTTTGGACAAGCAAGTCTTTCTTGCTCTTGAAAAACTCGTAGAGAGTTTTCTTGGAAATCTTCAAGCCGGCTGCTATATCTTCCATCTTCACATCCCTTATTCCCCTGGACGTGAAGGCGTTGAATGCAGATTCCAGTATTTGTTCCTTTCTTGTCATAATAATCGAGCAAGCCTGTTTGGCAAAAGCGGTTACAAAGATGCCACTTATACCAGAAACCATTATAGGCAACAATCGTATATTTTTGGTCTGAATCTATACAATATTTACACCCAATATCACGAAAGGAGCAAGAGAAATTACTATTTTTGTTCCAAAATTATACTCGCGATGGCAAAGCAAGCCAAGATAATCCAGAACATAGACCTTGACATGACCGGTCTTGCAGACTATTTCAAGGGCTACAGTTTCAACAACGAAGTGATGATGATCCGGGTCACGGATTTCAACAAGGAGCTCATTGCCAAGGCCGCCTCCGGTCTAGTAACCAACGCCTACAGGCTTGATGCCCTTACCGCTGTGCTGGTGATTGAGGGAGACCTCGACGTGTCCATAGACTACAACCGCTATTCGGTTCCCGAGAAATCCCTGATCATCATATCGCCGATGAACACCATCACCGCCGCGGACATTTCAACTGGAGGACGCTTCTTCATGCTCAACATAAAAAGAGAACTGCTGGACCGCCTGAGCTCGTCCGGAGGCCCTAAGCCTCTCCCCGCAAAAGACCTCTCGGACATTTACCAGAGGCCCCACTTCGAGCTGGAAGAAGACTCGTTCAACAAGATCAACAAGAGTTTCGAGAACCTGTACCAGTATCTGAAAGACAACCGGAAGGAAATCAAGGAATATCTTGTGATCGCCTCTCTTTCCATCGCGATGATGGAAATGTTCTCCCTGGTTTCCGAAAGGAAGATTATCAGCATCCAGTCCAAGCACGTGTCCAGGAAAAAGGATCTTATGACAAAGTTCGTGTTCCTGCTCCGGGACTTCGGAGAAAAGGAGCACGACCCGGTATTCTATGCGGACAGGCTGTTCATAAGCGTCCAGTACCTGAGTCTCATTCTCAAGGAAGAGACCGGCAAGACCGCTTCCAGGCTAATTGCCCAGCATATTGCCACCAGGGCTAGGAACATGCTCCGAATGCCTGGTTCCACAATCAAGCAAACCGCTGAAAAACTGAACTTTGCAGACCAGTCTTCATTCGGCAAATTTTTCAAGAAAGAAACGGGGATCACCCCAAAGAAATTCATCGAGAGCCTCTAATCCAGAAGTCCGGCTGGAATTTTCATCGCGATGGTCTTGTTTTCCTGGTCAAAAGAAAGCACCAGGTCTTCGTGGAAAGGAATCAAGGTTTCGGTTTCCTTGAGTTCAAGGCAGATGTTGCTCGGGTATTCGAGTACTTTTGAGATTGTGCCCACGGTTTTTCCCTGTTCTGTGATAACAGTGTAGCCAACTATCAGGTCAAGGTCCTTGAAATTGTCTTCTTCCGTGGACTGGATGAAGAGGTCTCTACCTACAACCTCCTCCGCGTGGGAAATGTCCCTTATGGTGGAGAATGTCACCACCCAGGCGTTGTTTGAGCGGTGACGGAGAGTTTCAATGAAAAAAGGAACCGGAAGCCCATCAAAATAGATGAACACCGGTTCCTCAAGCTTCTTTTCCTGGTCTTCACATTCTGCAAGCATTTCAGAAAAGCGGTCTGACTCAACTCTGAGAAGGATCTCTCCTTCCTTTCCGTAAGTCTTGGCTATCTGTGCCGCAGATGTCAGGTCCATGGAATTATTCAGCCTTTGCCTCTTCTGCAGGAGCGGCAGCCTCTTCAGCTGTTTCCTCAGCGGCCTTAGCCTCTGCCTCGGCAGCCTTGCGAGCCTCTTCTGCAGCCTTCTCAGCTTCAGCCTTCTTCTTTGCAAGTTCCTCTGCGCGTGCAGCGTTTACCTTGCTCTCAGCCTCAACTGCGGCCTTCTTTGCATCAGCCTTTGAAACTTTCAGGCTCTCTGCCTTCTTGGCAACCTTAGCCTCTTTCTCTGCAACCCATGCATTGAACTTGGCGTCGGCCTGCTCCTGAGTCAGAGCACCCTTCTTTACGCCCTCAGCAAGGTGCTTCTTGAGAAGCGCGCCCTTGTAAGAGAGGATTCTTCTTGCGGTGATGGTTGGCTGGGCACCGTTCTGGAGCCAGTAAACTGCTCTGTCAACATTCAGGACGATGGTAGCCGGATTGGTGTTAGGGTCGTATGATCCCAAAAGCTCAATAAAACGGCTGTCACGTGGAGCCCTGACGTCAGTAGCTGTGATGTGGAAGAAGGCATAATTCTTCTTTCCAAAACGTGAAAGACGGATTTTTACAGACATAACTGTGAGTTTTTAATTGTTAATAGTAATAATTACTTGTCCTTTCTACCCGAGAAAGGGCTGCAAATATAATCTATTTGGCTGAATGTGCAAAAAGAATCGCGATAAAAAGCGGGAAATCCATAAATTGAAAAAGGGCTGGCGGACCGCCAACCCATTTCTCAAACCTAAAAATTAACCTATGAAAAAACTACGCTTAAAGATATTGCAAAGCCCGTGCCACAATTTCTCGCCTCGGGCAAAATTTTTTTAAAATTTTTGCGATTTTTTGTTAAGTTGTTGTTTTTCAGCTATTTAATTTTTAGAAAATTTTATTCCTACTTCACAGGGAGTATAGAAACTATCTTAATATCGGTTACAGGACGGTCCTTGGCCCTGGTCTTTACAGAGGCAATCTTGTCCACGATGTCAAGTCCGCTGACGGTTTCGCCGAAAACAGTGTAGTCTCCATCCAGCTGCTTGCAGGCGTCTGCGTCCTGTACAATGTAGAACTGGCTGCCGGAAGAAGCCTTCTCAGGATTGGCGCGGTCTCCCTTGCGGGCTGCTGCCAGAGCGCCTTTTTTGTGCAGGTGGAGAGTCTTGCCGGCCTCGTCCTTGATTTCTGCAGGAACGGTGTAGCCAGGACCGCCGGTTCCGAAAACATCGGCGCGGTCTGGATAGTCGCGAGTATAAGGGTCTCCTGTCTGGATCATGAAATGATTGATCACACGGTGGAAGGTGATGCCGTCATAATACTTTACTGAAGCCAGGCGGATGAAGTTTTTCTTGTGCTTTGGAGTGTCCTCGTAGAGCTTTACGCGGATGGTGCCCATGGTGGTCACGATGTCAAACTGAGGCTCTGTGCCCAGAGAATCCGGGTTGAAAGCCAGCTCCGGCTGTTTCTTTTCAGGCTCTGCCTGCTTCTGGGCGTCCTGCTGAGTCTGCTCGTTCTGGTTTCCCTCTCCGCCTTTGCAGGAGAAAAGCACGAAAGAGGCGGCTGCCGCCAAAATCAATATCTTTTTCATAATGCTTTGAAATTAAAAATCCGGTATTACGCTATTACTTGACAAATATACTAAAGATATTGATTAACTTTGGCAATTAATGTACAGGTGGTTTGCCGCTATATTGTCCCTGCTGCTGGCAATGGAGATTTCCTTTGCCCAGGACACTCTGCCCAAAAGGCGGGGCGTGGGCCTTGTGCTGAGCGGCGGCGGGGCCAGGGGCCTGTCTCATATCGGAGTAATCAAGGCCCTGGAGGAGAACAATATACCTATAGACTACATAGGCGGCACCTCCATCGGAGCCATAATCGGAGGACTATACGCCATAGGCTATACCCCGGACCAGATGATAGCCCTTGTCAAGTCCAAGGAGTTTGAGGCCTGGTCAAAAGGCAAGGCGGAAATTCCTTACGCTTCATATTTCTACAAGAGCGCCCCGGACGCCACAATGGCAAACATCACACTCGGGCCTATCAGAAACATGACGGGAGACACCGTGAAGAGATTCCAGGTGGCTCTGCCTACATCGCTGATCTCTTCCTACCCTATGGATCTGGGAGTGGCGGAGATTTTCTCGCCGGCAAGCAAGGCCTGCGGGTTCGACTTCGACTCCCTGATGGTGCCTTTTTACTGCATTTCCACGGATATCAACAACAAGCGCCAGAGATTCGAAAGGAAGGGAAACCTGGGAAGCGCCATCAGGGCTTCTATGTCTATGCCGCTGGTTTTCAAGCCGGTCAACGACGACGGCACCCTGCTCTATGACGGCGGCATCTACAACAACTTCCCGTGGAAGGAGATGGAGGATTTTTACCACCCGTCATTCATTATCGGCTCCCAGTGCGACGTGGGCAACATACATCTGGACGAGGACAACGCCCCGTCTCTGGTTCTGGGCCTGATGCTGGACAACAGCAACTACGAGATTCCCGAATCCCTGGGCGTAACGCTCGAGGGAGACTACAACAATTTCGGAACTCTGGATTTCGAGCCGGTGGACGAGCTTGTTCAAATGGGCTATAACCTCGCCATGCAGGCTCTGGACAAAATCAAGGCAAGGGTGCAGCAGGAAAGGACTCCTGCCCAGATGGCTCAAAGAAGAGAGGCCTTCCGCAGCCGCCTGCCCAAGATGAGATTCCACCAGGACATAACCGTAACGGGCTCCGTGCCGAACGGAACGGCCAGGTTCATCCGCAGGACAATCCGCGAAGACCGCCGGGAGAATTTCGACTTCACCCAGCTCAGGAAAGGCTACTACAGGGTTATCCAAAGCGGAGTGGTCAACAGTTTCTATCCTTCCATAATCACCGATTCCGAAGGAAGCACCGCCATGCAGGACGACTCCCTGTTCCACCTGAAAATCAGGGCCTCAAAGATGTTCCCGTTCAAGATAAGCGTGGGCGGAAACATATCCTCGTCTTCTTTGAACCAGATATTCCTGGGGGCCGAATACCTTCACGCCGGAATGAATCCGTGGAGGATGAGGGCTACCATAAACGCCGGCCGCTACTATAGAGGAGCAATGCTGAGCTTCCGCCACGACATTGGCGTAAAGCCGCTGGCTTACTACTATGTGAATGCCATCGCCCACCAGTACGACTACTACAACGGCAACCAGGACATCCTCAGGGCCAACAAGCTGCCGCAGAATATCCAGTTCAGGGAATTCTTCGGAAGATTCGGCATAGCCACGCCTATGAGCCTGAGGAAAAACTCCATAGCCTTGGCCGGATTCGACATAGGAAGAAGCTACCAGAGCTCCTACCTGAGCGAAGAATACCTGTCTTCCGATACTCCGGACAGGGGCAACGTGTTCTTCTTCTCGCCTAAGGTAGTGCTCAAGAAAAGCACACTCAACTATCCTCTCTACCCTACATCGGGAGTGTTCTGGACCATCAGGCCGAGATTCACGTTCGCCATTGAAGAATATGCCCCGGGCACGGCCAACCACACTGCCGAGAGAGTGAAGAACGCAAGGCACAGGGTGCCGTCGCTGAGGATAATGGGAGAAAGATACCTGCAGGCCGGAAAATATTTTGCCCTGGGAGCGTCTCTGGATATGGTCTACAGCAAGAAGGGAGGTTTCAGCAACTACTACACCAACCTGCTGGCGATGCCGGTTTATGAACCGGTTCCGCATGCCGCAACCCTTCTTATGGAAGGCTACAGGGCCAACTCCTTTGTGGGAGCCGCCCTTCATCCTGTGATAAAGTTCTCCGACAAGATTTACCTCCACGCTACCGGAGCGTATTTCCAGGCATACAGAGACATAAACCGTGAAAAAGACGGATGGAGATATACCTATTCAGACAAGATGCCTACCGGGCACTGGATTGCCAATGCCGCCCTGGTTTGGCAAAGCCCGATAGGTCCGATATCGCTGTCCACAACATATTACAGTTTCGGTGAATACAAATGGTATCCGCAGATAAACATCGGACTGCTGCTGTTCAACAAGAAATCTATGGAAGACTGATATGGCAAATCCTCTGAAAAAACTTGCGGGCGAAACCGCCATATACGGGCTTAGCACTATACTGGCCAGGATTATTAACTTCTTCTTCGTGCCTATCTACACGAGGATCCTGACTACAGACGGCTACGGCTCCTACGCGGAGATAATGTCTTACATAGCGGTCTTCCAGGTGGTGCTGGTGCTGGGCCTTGAAACCGGCTGCTTCAAGTTCGCCTCCAGGGGAACAACCCAGGCCGCAGACCTGCCGCCTGGAGAAAAGGCCGACAACCCGCATACGGTTTTCTCCACCGCCCTTTCCACGGTAGCCACGCTTTCCGTTTTCTTCTTTGCGGCCTGCTGGCTTTTCGGGGGAAACATTTCCTCGGCGATGGGCTATCCGGGCTATTCCAAGATGATAGTTTATGTGGGAGGAATCCTGGCCCTGGACGCCGTGACGGCCATACTCTTTGCCAGGCTGAGGTACCAGCAGAAAGCCCTCAAGTTCGCCCTGTTCAAGTCTATAAAGATTGTCAGCGAGCTGGGATTCAACCTGATTCTGTTCTTCCTGGTTCCTAAGTACATGGCCTCTCACCCGGGCAACTTCCTCACGGCTTTCATACCTGAGCAGATACACTTCTCCTACATAATCTTTGCGGTGTTCCTGAGCTGCGTGCTCTGCTTCCTGCTTTTCATTCCTGACCTTCTGAAGATAAAGTTCTCCTTCAGCAAGAATCTGTGGAAGAGGATGATGGTTTATTCCATTCCGCTTATGATAGCCAACCTGCCGGGCATCATCAACGAGAGCGCGGACAGGTTCCTTTTCCGCTTTCTGGTTGGAGACGGAATCACGGGAGAGGGCTGGAAGGCGGACCTCGGAGTGTACCAGGCGGCCATAAAGCTGGCGGTAATAATGAACCTGTTCATACAGATGTTCCGCTACGCCGCCGAGCCGTTCTTCTTCTCAAGATACAAGGAGAAAGGCTCCAACGAACTCTATGCCAAGGTTATGGAATACTTCGTGGCCTTCTGCATGCTGATATTCCTGGGCATAGTGTTCTACATGGACATCCTGGGACTGATTCTGGGCAAGGATTTCCGCAGCGCCCTGGGAACGGTTCCGATTATGCTGATTGCCTACATGGTTCTTGGAATGCTGTTCAACGTGTCTATGTGGTACAAGCTCAGCGGCCAGACCAAATACGCTGTAATCATCACCCTACTGGGCCTGGGAGTTACAATCGTGGGCAACCTGGCCTTCATGCCGCTGTTCTCCTACTGGGCCTCAGTATGGGTGCATCTGGCAAGCTGCGTTGCCATGCTGCTGCTGAGCGCCTACCTGGGCCAAAAATATTACCCGATACCGTACAAGTGGAAGAGGATTCTTTCATACGTGGCGGTTGGAGTTGTGCTTTACGTTGTTGCCGTGGCCTTCCAGTTCGGCCTTGAAAAGGTTACAGGAAGAACCGCCGGCATCGGCGACACCCCTATGCTCATTGCAAAACTTGCATTCAACACCATTCTTCTGGGAGTATTCCTGGTATTCCTTCAGAAGAAAACACATATTCTTTCATCAATAAGAAAATAGTTATCGCGATGATAGTAAAGATAGTAAACCAGTCTTCCTACCCGCTGCCGAAATACGCCACCGCTCTTTCGGCCGGAATGGACCTTAACGCAAACATCGAAACCCCAATAGAGCTGCACTCTCTGGAGCGGACGATTGTTCCTACCGGCCTTTTCATAGAACTGCCGCAGGGCTATGAAGCCCAGATCCGCCCGAGAAGCGGGCTGGCTGCTAAGCACGGCATTACAGTGGCCAACGCTCCGGGCACAATAGACGCGGACTATCGCGGAGAAATAAAGGTGATACTTGTAAACCTCTCCAAAGAGACATTTGTCATAAAGCCGGGAGAGAGAATCGCCCAGATGGTGATTGCCAAATATTCACAGGTGCAGTGGCAGCAGGTTGAAAAACTCTCCGAGACACTCAGGGGAGAAGGAGGGTTCGGATCCACCGGCCTGGGCGTGAATGCCAACAACGTTTCCGTTTCCAAGATCTGCAACAAAGACGGCAAGCCCGACATCTACAAGCTTTACTCTCTTTACCAGAAGACCGCAGGCCTGTGCACCGATACCCGCAAGATTCAGGAAGGCTGCATGTTCCTGGCCCTCAAGGGCGAAAACTTTGACGGCAATGACTTCCTCCTCCAGGCTCTGGAAGGCGGGGCCGCCTATGTGATTTCAGACAACAAGCAGAAAGCCGCCGCAGCAAAGAAGCAGTTCCCGAAGAAAGTTATCGTTGTAGATGATTCTCTGAGAACTCTCCAGCAGCTGGCAAAGCACCACAGGCTGCAGTTCAAAATTCCTGTAATAGGCCTTACCGGCACCAACGGCAAGACCACAACCAAGGAGCTGATCAACGCCGTGCTTTCCAAGAGGTACAAGACAGTTGCCACCGAAGGAAACCTGAACAACGACATCGGCGTTCCGATGACACTCCTGCGCCTGGACAAAGACACTGAAGTGGCTGTAGTGGAAATGGGAGCCTCCCATCCAAAAGACATAGCCACTCTCTCATCTATCGTCTGCCCTTCCTTCGGCCTTATCACCAGCATCGGCAAGGCTCATCTGCAGGGCTTCGGCTCTCTGGAAGGAGTTATGGCCGCCAAGGGGGAACTCTACGACAACCTTCAGGAACACAAGAAGATAGCTTTCGTGAATACAGACAATCCTCTGCTGGAGCAGATGGCTGCAAAGAGGCCTGATCTGCAGATTGTGCCTTACGGCATCACCAGCAACTGCGCCCGTATTCTGCCTAACACGGACAAGGACCCTTACCTCAAGATTGAGTTCGCCGACCCTTCCGGAAGCAAGGGCGGAAAAATGATCAAGGTCAAGACCAACCTGATCGGAAGCTACAACTCTGACAACGTTCTTGCCGCCATCTGCATAGGAACCTACTTTGCCGTTCCAACCTCTGAAGCAGTGAAGGCCATCTCCGCCTACGTACCTTCAAACAACCGTTCGCAGATGACCAGAACCAAGAAAAACGTCCTGATTAAAGACACTTACAACGCCAACCCTACCAGCATGAAGGCCTCTCTGGAAAGCTTCAACTCTCTTCAGCTCTCCAGCAGGAAAATGTCCAAGGTTATGCTGCTCGGCGATATGAGGGAGCTGGGCAAAGACTCCCAGAAAGAGCACCGCAACATACTTGACGTGGCCCTGAAATTCCAGCCTTCCAAACTGCTTCTGGTGGGAGAAGAATTCGCCAAGGCCTACAAGAGCCTCTACGACAAGAACGCGGACTGCATCAAAGAATCAAGGGGCAAAACCCAGGTGATGCTGTTTGACTCCACCCCTGCCCTGGCCGCCTACCTTAAAGACAACCCGCTCAAAGACAAGGCTATCCTGATCAAAGGCTCCCACAGCATAGGCCTGGAAAAACTCTTCGACCTGTTATGAAAAGACTAGCCGCTCTTATACTTTCATCATTCCTGTGCCTGAGCCTTATGGCCCAGAAGGGCTGGTACAGGGACAAGACAGATCCGATGCCCGTCATCAATCCGGACAAGACTGTCACTTTCCGGTACTATGCTCCAAACGCAGACACGGTTGAGGTGAACGGAGACTTTCTGAGCAAAGCGGAAAGGCCGGCTCTTATGAAAAACAACGGCAACGGCCTTTGGGAATACACCACTTCAAAACCTGTAAAGCCGGAGATATACACTTATTCCTACATCGTTGACAACCAGAAGGTACTGGATCCTCTGAATATGTTTGTCTGGAGAAACATCTCTGACCTTTACAACATTTTCATCATCCCCGGAGAAAAGACGGACAACTACCAGATCAAAGACGTGCCTCATGGAACGGTAAGCGCCGTATGGTACAGCAGCCCGAGCCTGAATATGAACCGCAGGATGATGGTCTATACTCCGGCAGGATATGAAAACAGCCGGAAGAAATACCCGGTCCTCTACCTGCTTCACGGAATGGGTGGAGATGAAACTGCCTGGCTGGACTTCGGAAGAGCTGCCCAGATACTGGACAACCTTATTGCCAAAGGAGATATCAAGCCGATGATTGTGGTGATGCCGAACGGCAATCCTAGCCAGGAAGCCGCTCCGCTGGAGAACTCCAACGGATACAATCTGCCCCTGTTCTACCTTCCAAAGACTATGGACGGAGAGTTCGAGGCCTCTTTCACAGACATAACTTCCTTTGTTGAAAAGAATTACAGAACCATAAAAAAGAAATCCGCCAGGGCCATTGCCGGATTGAGCATGGGCGGATTCCACTCTCTTTACATCTCCGCCTATTACCCGAAGATGTTTGGATATGTGGGGCTTTTCTCCCCTGCCGTTTCTGCCCAGGAGGAGTCAAAGGATATCCCTATTTATCGCGACATAGATCTTGAGTGGAAGGCCCAGATGGAAAAGAGCCCTCCGCTGTACTGGATTGGCATAGGAAATAAAGATCCTCTTTACCAGGAAGTTGCAGCATTGAGGAAAAAGTTTGACCTCTGCGCTTATCCTTACACATATTACGAATCCGAAGGCGGCCACGTGTGGACATGCTGGAGGATTTACCTTGAAGAATTCACAAAATTACTGTTCAAATAAATTCAAATTATGAAAAAGCATTTACTGGCATTCTCAGCCCTTTTCCTGATTGCCGCTCTTTATTCCTGCAAAGACCAGACTTCTGGATTCTTTTCCGGTGACGTTACCGTAAAGAAATACGAATACCATTATTACGATGCCAGAGTTTCTCCTGAACCTCCGGCTGATTCTGAGTACAAGAACGACGATGATTCTGTCCACATTTCAATTTCCCTGGAGCTGGATCTTCCTGAAGGCAATTCCATTCTTGCGCACAGGATAAGGGAATGGGTAAGCGAGCAGATTTCCTTTAACAACCAGTTAAGCAACGGTTTTTTTGCCGGCAATCTGGACGATGCACAGGCCATCGCTGATTTCTACGGAAAAGATTTGCTGCAAACCATTGAAAAAGACATTGAGGCTCCTATCTTCAACGGCCACAGGAGCATAGACATTACCGCAAGCAAGTATTACGAGAATGACAAGTGCGTTACCTGGATGTTCACTGTATACGAGTATATGGGTGGAGCCCATCCTTCCCAGACTGCATACGGCGCAACTTTCAGGAAATCCGACGGAAGAATGTTCGGCAACGACATGTTTTCTCCTGACTGGGATAACCGCCAGAGGCTGGACTCACTGATAATTGACGGCCTGGGTGAATACTTCAGCGATGGAGTGGGAGAGAAGGTTGACAGGGAAGCTGTTATCCACGAATACACAAACGAAGATGTCAATGAAATACTCGTTTCTCTTCCTAAACATGGCCCTTGGTTTAACACAACCGGCGTCAGCTTCCTCTACCAGCAATACGAGATTACCGCATACGCTCTCGGAATGCCTGAATTCGTCATTCCTTACGACAAGATGGAAGGTCTTCTCACTCCTGCCGCCGCGGATCTGGTGAAATAAAACAATCGTTGATCAAAAAAACTGTTACAGATATGAAAAAGACATTATCAATTATTGCCGCGCTGACCATTGCAGCAGCCATTGCCGGTTGCAAGAACTCTTCTTCCAGCGATCCTTTTGCAACCGGAGAGTTCCTCACCGACAACGCCAAGTACGACTGTGAAGAAAAGGTGATGCTCACTCTCACCGAGCATTATGACGATCAGGACAGCACGGATATTCTGGTTTCTCTCAACATAGACTGGCCTAAAGAAACCGGCAAGAACATTGTTTCCGTAAATGCCGTAAGGGACTGGATCAAAGAACACCTCAGTTTCCTCAACGAATACAAGAATGTCTATGAAGGGAACATGAACGATGCCGATGCCATAACAAAGTTCTACGGCGATTCCTACAAGGAACGCTTTGAAGCCACCGACGACTTCCCTGCTCCGGCCCTGAGCTTTGAGATTGAAATCAAGAAAGAATTCGAGAATGACAAGTGCGTGACGTTCACCTATATGCTGGACCAGTACCTGGGCGGCGCCCACGGCGGCAGAACCCATTACGGAGCAACCTTCCGCAAGTCTGACGGCAAGATAATGACAAACTTTATCACCAACAACGATTCCAGCGACGAAGGCCTGAACAACATCATCAAGAAAGGCCTTATGAAGTACTGGGAGATAGACAACGAGGAGACACTCTACGACTACACCTGGGAGAACTCGGTTACCAAATACTACGCTGCACAGCCGGAACACTCTCCTTGCTTTGTGAAAGACGGGCTTCTGTTCAGCTACCAGGAATACGAGATTGCCGCCTACGCTGCAGGCGCTCCTGAGTTCGTTGTGCCATACGCAGAGATTGAGAAATACCTTACCCCTTCAGCCGCCGACCTGCTGAAGTAATTATTTGATCTTATAACGTGGGCGGAAGTTGCGGGTCTCCAGTTTGCGGAGCTTGCCGCCTATGAGTTTCCTTCGTATCTGGGATACGCGGTCGATGAACATGTGGCCATCAAGATGATCAAGCTCGTGCTCCACCATACGGCATCCGAAACCATCAAAGCTTTCGGTTACGGTTTCTCTCTTCTCGTTGATGTACTTTACGGTTATGCGTTTCGGGCGGGTGACGTTGCAGTTGATGTCCGGAACGCTGAGGCAGCCCTCTGAATAGTCTGCGGTCTCCTCGCTCTTGTCGATGATTTCAGGGTTGATCATAACTCTCTTGAAATCCTTGAGTTCAGGATAGTCATCAGCGATGTCCGTACCGTCCACGATAACGATTCTGAGGCTTTTGCCAACCTGAGGGGCGGCGATGCCCACGCCGTCGGCGTTTTTCATTGTCTCGTACATATCGGCGATGAGCTGGTCCAGGCCTTCCATGTTAAGGTCTACCGGCTTTGCAATTTCTCTGAGGACAGGCTGTCCGTAAACGTATATCGGGAGTATCATATTCTTTGTGTTATTCTGTTACAGTTTCTTTCTGGTTGGCCTTTCGGTCAAGATATGACTGGAGGATCAGCACGGCGCTGATCTTGTCCGCGTTGCCTTTGACTCTCCGGTCAGACTTTTTCATTCCGCCGTCTATCATGGCCCTGTGGGCGATTGTGGTGGTGAATCTCTCGTCTTCCTTTTCCACCGGAATATCGGGAAAAGCCTTGTTGAGGTTCTTCAGGAAAGCGTCCACGAATTTCAGGTTTTCGCTCGGAGTATTGTCAAGATTCTTGGGATAACCCACCACAAACAGCTTGATGGTCTCTTTCTGGGCGTATGTTTTCAGATAATCAATTATCTTTGCACCTGATATGCAGTCCAGCGGAGAGGCAAAGATTCCGAGAGGGTCGCTGACAGCTACACCAACCCTTTTTCTTCCGTAATCTATGCCAATTATTCTCTCCATCCTGCGGCTGCAAAGTTAATCGTTTTTTATGGAAGAAAACAAAAGAAGGATAGCCATACTCGGTTCCACAGGTTCCATTGGCACACAGGCGCTGGATGTGATTTCTCGTCATCCGGACCTGTTCCAGGTGGAGATGCTTTCCGCAGGCAGCAATGCCTCCCTGCTGATTGACCAGGCCAGGAAGTTCAACCCTAATGCCGTGGTAATCTGCAACAAAGACAAGTATGCAGAGGTTAAGGCAGCGCTGGATCCGCTGGACATAAAAGTGTTTGCGGGAGTGGAATCGGCCGGAGAACTTGCAGGCGGAAGCAACGTGGACATAGTTCTGGCCTCCATGGTGGGCTTTTCCGGTCTGGCCCCTACTATCTCGGCCATCAAGAAAGGCAAGGTCATAGCCCTGGCCAACAAGGAAACACTGGTTGCGGCAGGCAGCATAGTAACCCGCCTGGCAAAAGAGAGCGGCAGCCCCATCCTTCCGGTAGACAGCGAGCACTCGGCCATCTTCCAGTGCCTTCAGGGAGAAAGGGCTCAGGTAGAAAAGCTGCTGCTGACAGCAAGCGGAGGGCCTTTCTTCAATCTTCCGGCTGAAAAGTTCAACGATATAACAGTAGAGCAGGCACTCAACCACCCGAACTGGAAAATGGGCAGCAAGGTGACCATAGACTCCGCATCGATGATGAACAAGGGGCTGGAGATAATGGAAGCGGCCTGGCTGTTCAACATACCGGCAGAGAAGATTGAGGTGGTGGTGCATCCGCAGAGCATAATCCACTCGATGGTGCAGTTCTCGGACGGCAGCGTGAAGGCCCAGATAGGACATCCGGATATGAGAGTGCCTATCCAGTACGCCCTCTCCTACCCTTACCGCATAGATCTGGATACCAAGAGGCTGAGCTTTGCGGACCTTAGGGAGCTCACTTTCTTTGCTCCCGATCTGGAGAAGTTCCCTTGCCTGAGAATAGCGTACGATTCATTCAAGAAGGGAGGAAACATCCCTTGCGCAATGAACGCCGCCAATGAGGTGGCCGTAGCAGCCTTCCTTCGCGGAGAAATCAGGTTCACCCAGATTCCGTTTGTTATAGAAAAGACAATAGAAAAATGTAATTTTGCAGCCTCTCCTTCAATAGAAGACATCTTTGCCACAGACACGCAGGCAAAGATTCAGGCAGAGGAGATCACAAGGCAGATTAGATAGAAGTTATGGCAGTTTTGATGAAGATATTGCAGGTAGTGCTGGCCCTCAGCCTCCTGATTCTGGTCCACGAGTTCGGGCATTATTTCTTTGCAAGGCTTTTCAAGATCAAGGTGGAGAAGTTCTACCTGTTCTTTGACGCCGGCTTTGCCCTTTTCAGATGGAAGCCTAAGAAGTCCGAAACCGAATACGGCATTGGCTGGCTCCCGCTGGGAGGCTACTGCAAGATAGCCGGAATGATAGACGAAAGCATGGACAAGGAGCAGATCAAGGCCGAGCCTCAGCCGTGGGAATTCCGTTCTCACCCTGCCTGGCAGAGGTTTTTCGTGCTTTTCGGCGGAGTGTTCTTCAATGTCATACTCGCGATAATTCTCTATGCCTGCCTGATGGGCGTGTGGGGAGAGCAGTACATCAAGAACTCCGACGTTGATACCGGTATAGCCACCAACAGCCTGGGCCAGGAAATCGGATTCCGCAACGCCGACAAGATCCTCTCCTTTGACGGAAAGCCGGTGGAGAAGTTCGACGAGCTCCGCCTTCAGCTCATTCAGGAGCAGGCAAAGCAGGCCACCGTAGAAAGAGACGGCAAGAACATCGAAGTGAGCATAGATCCGGTCTATATGCCGGCCATTCTGGAAAGCGCGGACTTGTTCGAGTACGGAATCCCGTTCGTAGTTTCTGAAGTGCCGGACACCTCAATCAATGCCAGCTCCGGGCTGCTGCAAGGTGACAAGATCCTCTCCCTGTGCATTCCTGCAAAGGACAGCACCGCTACCGACACCCTCTTTTCCGCAGACGGCGGCAGGGCTCTGATGTTCTCGGAAGTGAGAGAGTTTGTGTCAGCCCATCCCGGAAAGGAGATAACAGCCACCATTCTCAGAGACAAAGACAGTCTTCAGGCTCTGCAGATCCCTCTTAAAGTGGGAGAAGACGGCTTTATGGGCATAACCATAGAAGCAGACCTTTCCAAGTATTACAAGATCACCGAGAAAAAATACTCCTTCCTTGAGGCCATTCCTGCCGGCATTAAGAGAGCCGGAGAACAGATCAGCAACTACTGGAAGCAGCTCAAGCTCATCTTCACGCCTAAGACCAAGGCCTACAAGTCTGTGGGAAGCTTCATCGCGATAGGACAGATCTTCCCCGGATACTGGAACTGGCACGCCTTCTGGAGCATAACCGCGTTCCTGTCTATAATGCTGGCGGTTTTGAATATCCTGCCGATTCCGGCTCTTGACGGAGGACATATACTGTTCACTCTGTACGAGATGATTACGGGCAGAAAGCCGAGCGACAAGTTCCTTATGGCGGCCCAGACCGTTGGCATGATCCTGCTGATCGGGCTTATGATCCTGGCGTTCGGAAACGATATCTTCCGCCTCCTGAAATAGAGCGGGGTGCTTTCATTTTGATATTTTATTGATATGCGTGAAGGAAATAGTACCTTCACAAATGATATCTTTGCACAAAACAATTGACGATTATGAAAAAAATCCTTTTTCTGCTGGCTGTTTTGATGCCTTTGCTTTCTTCCTGCAACGAAGACAAGTCTTCATACATGAAGACCGTAACCGGAAAGGCCGGCGAGGTTATCGTAATTCTGGACAAGGCCAACTGGGACGGTGAAGTAGGCTCCGCCGTAAGAGACGTGCTTGCTAAAGACTACCCGATGCTGCCTCAGAAAGAAGCCTCTTTCACCTTGATCAACATAAACAAGGCTGCCTTTTCAGACCTTTTCAAGGTTCACCGCAACCTACTGTTTTTCAATATATCAGACAATGTGGCAAATCCGGGTGTGTTCATCAGAAGAGACGCCTGGGCCCAGCCTCAGATACTGATTACGGTGGAAGCCAAGACTCCTGAGCAGGCAAAGCAGCTGGTGGAGGAAAACTCGGACAAGATTTTCAACGCCATAGACCAGATAGAAAAGGAAAGGATAGCCAAGGCTTCACGACGCTACGAGGAAAGCTCCATCCGCTCGGTTGTCACCGAAAGGTTCGGCGGCTCTCCTTATTTCCCTAAAGGCTATTCAATCAAGAAGGTTGCCGGCGAATTCTTCTGGGCTTCTATGGAAACCACCCACAACAATCTGGGAATCCTCATCTACACCATTCCTTTCGACGGCAAAGAGTTCCCGCCAATGGAAAAAGTGATTGAAGAGCAGAACAAGGTGCTCAAGGAAAACGTGCCTGGAATGTTCCCTAACACATATATGATAACCTCCACTGCAGTTGAGCCGATAATGACTCCATACAAGTACAAAGGCGAGTCTTTTGTAGAAATAAGAGGCCTCTGGGAGGTGGAAAACGACTTTATGGGAGGGCCTTTCGTAGAGCATGTGCTGTACTCCAAAGACCCTAACAAACTCCTTGTAGTCCAGGGCTTTGTATATGCGCCAAAGTATAAGAAGAGAAACTATGTCCGCCAGGTGGAATCTATAGTGTATTCATTTGAATGGGCAGAAAATTTTCAGAATAAATAATTTTTTATATCTTTGCCGCCCCAAAGGTCGGTTCGTCTAACGGTTAGGACACAAGATTTTCATTCTTGTAATAGGAGTTCGATTCTCCTACCGACTACAGATTTTAAAAACAAAAACGTTATTTATGGCAAATCATAAGAGTGCAGACAAGCGCGTACGCCAGACCGCAAAGCGCAAAGAGCATAATCACTATTATGCAAAGACTGCCCGCAACGCCATCAAGGCTTTGAGGGAGACTACAGACAAGAAAGAGGCAGAGGAGAAGCTTCCTCAGATGGCAGCAATGCTGGACAAGCTCGCTAACAAGGGCATTATCCACAAGAACAAGGCAGCAAACCTCAAGAGCGGTCTTACAAAGCACGTCGCTAAATTAGAGGCAGCCCCTGCAAAGTAAAAAAGTCCTAGTTTTTTTACTATTCTACGATTTTACAGCGATTTATTTACGCCTTTGCATGGCAGAGCAGCTGAACTTCCCGAACTTTCGGGAAGTTTTTTTTATTTATACTGCCATGAAAAAGAATCTTACTACTATCCGCAGCTGGGAAGAAAGCCAGAGGCCGAGAGAAAAGTTCCTCCTCAGAGGAGCGCAAGCGTTAAGTACTGAAGAGCTCATCGCGATAATTATTGGGAGCGGGACAAAAGACAAGAACGCAATAGAGCTGGCAAGAGAGATACTTGCCGCTGCAAACAATGACCTGGGCACTCTCGCCAGGTTTTCAGACGAAGACTTCAAGAAATTTGACGGAGTAGGAAGCTGCAAGGCCGCGAGTCTGATGGCCGTGTTCGAGATCTCCAGAAGGTATCAGGCGCAGATGGCGCCTCCTCTGCCGCAGATCTATTCGTCGGCATCGGCCGTAAAGACAATCGCGCCGTTTCTGAAAGACCTCAGCCACGAAGAATGCTGGGTTATGTATCTTAACCGGGGCAATCGCCTCATTTCAAAGGAAAGGGTGACAAGCGGAGGAGTAACCGCTACCGTGCTGGACGTGAAGATGATACTCAAGCGGGCCCTGGCCAAGCTTGCCAGCGCAATTATCCTGGTCCACAACCACCCGAGCGGCAACCGCAATCCGGGCAAGGCCGACATACAGCAGACCAAGCAGCTTGTAGAGGCCGCCAGAATGTGTGACATCAGCCTTATGGACCACATAATCATTGCCGGAAACAGCTATTATTCGTTTGCGGACGACGGAGCCATATAGATCTTCAGTTTTTTTCATACCTTTGTATATGTTCACCCGGCAACTCCGCCGAGGAATACATAAAAGCAACATATTATGAAAATCGTCAACCTCTGCGAGAAGAACTCCATCGTCTGCCAGTACCTGGCTGAACTCAGAGACAAAAAGATCCAGAAAGACAGCATGCGCTTCAGGCGCAACATGGAAAGAATCGGAATGTGTGCCGCAATGGAAATCAGCAAGACACTCTCCTACAAAGACGAGGAAATTGCAACTCCGCTCGGCATTGCCCAGTGCAAGACTCTCCAGGACAAGATTGTCATATCTTCAATCATGAGAGCCGGGCTTACCCTTCACAACGGGGTGCTGGAGGTGTTCGACAAAGCCGAGAACTCCTTCATAGCTGCCTACCGCAAGTACGGCAACGACAACAAGTTCCTCATCCAGATGGAATACATAAGCAAGCCGCCTATCGAGGGCAAGGTGCTCATCATCACAGACTGCATGATTGCAACCGGCAGCTCTCTTATGCTGGCTTACAACAAGCTCATTGACGAAGGCGAGCCTATCCACACCCACATCATAGCCTCCATCTGCAGCGAAGCCGCCCTGAAATATCTTTCAAAGCAGCTGCCGCACAAGAGGGTTACCCTATGGATCGGAGCTGTGGACGAGGAGCTTACGAACAAGGCCTACATCATCCCAGGCCTGGGAGATGCAGGAGATTTGGCTTACGGAGAGAAAATCTAGGATTCTAGAAAACTCTTAATCCGCCAATCCAGGTGCCGGTGACGCGAGTCTCCGGCACTTTCTTTTCTTCGGCGGTGAAGAAATCTATGTCCGTTGTAATGAAGTCCGCAACCTTGCCGGCCTCAATGCTGCCCTTGAGCGATTCCTCGCCCGTAGACCTTGCGGCCCAGACTGTCATTGAGCGAAGAGCCTCTTCTTTGGAAAGGGCATTATCCATCTGGAAGCCTTCTTCCGGCTTGAATTCTAGATTCTTGCGGAAGACTGCGGCAAAGAAAGTATAAATCGGGTTCACGCTCTCAATCGGGAAATCCGTTCCGCTCGGCAGCCACCCCAGCTGAGCCAACAATTCCTTGTAGCGGTAGCCGGCGCGGATTCTGTCCCCTAACCTTTCCCTGGCCCAGAACATGTCCGAAGTGCAGTGAGTAGGCTGAACGGAAGGAATCACAGAAAATTGCCTGAACTTGTCTATATCTTCATCAGCGACAATCTGGGCGTGCTCTATCCTCCAGCCCAAATCGTTCTCTCCCTTGAGAATTTCTCCGTACACGTCCAGAGCGGAGGCGTTGGCCTGGTCACCGATGCAGTGAGTGGCCACCCTGAACCCGTGCTCATAGCACCACAGGCAATATTTCTTGAACCTCTCAAATTCATAGAAATCGAGGCCCTTTCTGCCCGGCATGTCGGAATAGTCTTCCTTGAGCAACGCGCCTCTGGATCCCAGAGCTCCATCGCGATAAAGCTTGTAGGTATCCACTTTCACCCTCTTGAAAGTGAAAGGCTTGTCCACTTTCTCAAAGTTCTCTTCGGTTGGAAGCGGCCATGCGTCAACTCTCAGCTTCAGAGAGTCATGTTCGGCCAAAGACAGCAAGGCCTGAAGCGTGGCGTACTCCAGCTCCGCATCGCATACAGACGTAAGGCCGTAGCGGAAACATTCATCCTGGGCTGCCAGAAGAGCGTCGTTGAGGCTGTCCAGGGCCACCGGAGACAAGTCTGTCTTGAACCTTACCGCCGTATTCTCCATAAAGATGCCGGTGAACCTGCCGTTCTTGACAAAGCACTCGCCTTTGTCATACTTCTTGTTGGAAATATCCATCCCCATAGCCTTGATTGCAGCATCATTTGCCAATACTGCATGCCCATCAATTCTTGTCAGGCAAACCGGAATATCCTTGAAGGCCTGATTGAGAAGCGTGTTGTCCGGAAGGCTTTTGTCCGGCCAAAGGTTCTGGTCCCAGCCGGCCCCGCAAAGAATTTTCAGCTTAGGATGCTTCTGATGGAAATCCTTCAACCTTTCCACCACTTCTTCAAGGCTCTTGCATCCTTTCAGGTCTGCGCTCATAAGGTTCTGGCCCAGTTCCAGCAGGTGGCAGTGAGCGTCTATAAGCCCGGGATACACCGCCCCGCCCTTAAAGTCAATCATATTCTCAGACTTGTATTTGCCAAGAACATCATCAGTTGTGCCTACAGACACAAACTTCCCGTCTTTTACGGCAAAGGCCTCAGCCATGGAAAAAGCAGAATCAACGGTGTAAACCACTCCGTTGTATCCTATCAGGTCAACATCTGTCTTCATTGTGCAAGATTGTAAAAAAGCCCCCAGCAGAATGGCGGAGGCAACATATTTCAAAGTTTTCATATTTCCCTTCTCATTCGGGCTATAGGTATGTTCAGCTGGCTGCGGTACTTGGCGATGGTGCGCCTTGAAATCACATAGCCCTTGGAGGTGAGCAGATCCACAAGCTCCTCGTCTGTGAGCGGCTTGGACTTGTCCTCATTGTCCACGCTGTCTTTGAGAATCTTCTTGATTTCCCTGGTGGAAACTTCCTCTCCGGAATCGGTGACCATGCCCTCGGAGAAGAAATGCTTGAGAGGATAGATGCCGAAAGGAGTCTGAACGTATTTGCTGTTCACCACTCTTGAAATTGTGGAGATGTCAAGGCCGGTTACCTCAGCGATATTCTTGAGCACCATAGGCTTAAGCTTGGTGTCGTCTCCATCCAGAAAATACTCTGTCTGGAACTTCACTATAGCGTCCATTGTGCGCTGCATGGTGTCCTGGCGGCGGCGGATAGCCTCTATGAACCACTTGGCGCTGTCCAGCTTGGTCTTCACGAAAGAAGACGCCTCTTTCTCTTCCTTGCTGCTGTCCGGCTTCTTCTCCATGTATTTCTCGTAGTCGCGGCTGACCTTTATCTGAGGAATATGGAATTTCGGCAGACTGACCACAAGTTTTCCGTTTTCATTTTCCAGGATGAAATCCGGGGTAATCTGCTGAGTCTGGTCGGTATAGGAATCATCCACCTGACCGCCCGGATGCAGATTCAGGCGGCGAATCACCTCGTAGGCCTCCTTTACCTGGTCTTCGGTAATGCCCAGCTTGGACATTATCTTCTCGAAATGTTTCTTGGTGAACTCCTCGTACTGAGTCTGGAGTATCTTCTGGGCATTTTCCACGGCTTCCGTGCGGTTCTCCTTGGCTTTCAGCTGAAGGACAAGGCATTCCTGCACGCTGCGAGCTCCCACGCCCACAGGGTCCAGATGCTGGATTTCATTCACCAGAATGTCTTCCAGCTCCTGCGCGTCTGTCTCTATGCCAATGCGCAGATAAATATCGTTGGCCAGGCTCTCCAGAGGTCTGGTAAGATAGCCGGTAGAGTCCAGGCTGCAAACTATGAACGCCGCAAGCTTGCTCCTTCTCTCGCCCATCTTCCTGTAGCCCAGCTGGTCCAGCAGCGACTGGTAGAAACTCTCCTTCACGGCAAATGTGTTGTACTGCGGCTTCTCTTCCCTTCCGCGGTTGTTCACATACAGCTTGTAGGCCGGGGTGTTCTCATCTTTCACCTCTTCCAGAGACAGTTTCTTTCTTTCCTGCCCCGTCTCCTCGTTCTCGGTCTCAACTGGATCTTCGAGCACGGGATTTTCCTCTATCTCTTTCTGGATCCTCTGCTCTAGATCAATAAGAGGCAGCTCCAGAAGCTTGATGGTCTGAATCTGTATCGGAGTCAGCTTCTGGGTCTGGGTTATGGTGGTCCCGAGCCCTAATCCCGTTTTCTTGTTTTCATTTGCCATTGCAGAACAAAGATAGTGAAAATTCGCGGTTTTTATTTGAGGGCAGGAATTTGTAAATTTGTTCCCCGATATGGAACCTATCAACCTCAAAGAAGTCATCAAGAAAAAGAATCCCAAGCTGGCCAAATGGCTGCCTGGCTTCGCCGTCTGGATTCTGGGAAAGATATTGCATCTGAAAGAAATCAACAGGATACTCATCCAGTATGGCAACCTCAAGGGCGTGGAATTTGCCGAGGCAGTTCTCAAAGACCTGAATGTCACCGATAAAGTAAACATCCTCAATCCCGAAAAGTTTGAGCAGGGAAACAAATACGTCTTCGTTTCCAACCATCCGCTCGGCGGCTTGGACGGCCTTATAATAACAACCGAGCTTACCCACAAGTTCGGCCCGTCCAAATTCCTTGTCAATGACATTCTTATGAACGTCACTCCTCTGGAAGACATCTTTGTTCCCGTAAACAACCTGGGCACCGCCAAAGGCAAGCAGGTTCACGGAGTGATGGACCTTTACAGCTCGGACTATCACGTTCTCAACTTCCCGGCCGGCGCCTGCTCCAGGCTCATCAAGGGCAAGATCCAGGATCTTCCGTGGAAAAGAAGCTTTGTCCGCCAGGCTGTCAACAGCGGAAGATACATTGTGCCGATGCATTTCAAGGGCAAGAACTCCGGCCTTTTCTACTGGTCTTCAAAAATCAGGAAGGGCCTGGGCATCAAGTCCTTCATCGAGATGATACTCCTGCCTCACGAGATGTTCAGGCAGAGAAACAAGACCTTTACCCTTACCATCGGCGATCCTATTTCTCCTGAAGAAATAACCGCTTCCGGAGAAAGTATGCAGAATTGGTGCGACAAAATAAGACAAACCGTTTACAGTTATGGAGACAGTAATTCAAGCCGTAGATAGAGATCTTATCAAAAGAGAGCTTACTCCCGACAAGTTCATAGGCAAAACACGCAAGGGTGACAACCTGATCTTTGAGGTGACTGCCGAAGACTCTCCTTTCACCATGAGAGAAATAGGAAGGCTCAGGGAAATCTCTTTCAGGCTCGGCGGCGGCGGAACGGGAAAGGCATGTGACATAGACGAATTCGACACCGACCCCCGAGACGCCTACAAGCAGCTGATAGTGTGGGACAAAGACGCCCAGGAGATTATCGGCGGATACAGGTACATCGTGTGCAGCGCCCTGCCTCCTGAGAAGATGGCCACTACGGAAATCCTTACTTTCTCCGAGAAATTCCAGACTGAATATCTGCCGTGGACAATCGAGCTCGGAAGGTCTTTCATACAGCCCAACTACCAGAGCGCCAACCTCAGGAGAAAGAGCATCTACGCCCTGGACAATCTCTGGGACGGGCTGGGAGCGCTGGTGGCTAAATACGAGAACATAAAGTTCTTTTTCGGCAAGGTTACAATGTACGTGGCCTACAACACCAGGGCCAGAAACATCCTGCTCAACTTCCTCCACATCTACTTCCCGGATCCGGACCGCCTGGTTACGGCCAGCCATCCGCTGGACTTCTCCGAGAAAGACCCTTACATAAACTCCCTCTTCCAGGGGCTGGAGTACAAAGACGCCCTCAAGGTGCTGCAGAAAGAGCTGAAAGCCAACGGAGAGAACATTCCGCCGCTGATTCATTCCTACATGAATCTCTCGCCTTCAATGAAGGTATTCGACACCGCCATCAACGATTTCTTCGGCGGAGTTGAGGAAACGGGAATACTGATAAAAATCTCCGACATCTACCCTGAGAAGATAGACCGCCACGTAAAGCCGATACGCCAATGGGCGCTCGACACCAAGAACAAATGGTGGAAAAGATTTAAAAAGCGTACCAGCCGATAGGAGACTTTATCACCTTGGCCTGGCGGTAGTTAGACTGCAGGTCGTGAATAATTTTCATGGCATCCGCCTTTGTGCGGAAATCCCCTATGTGAACCATAAAGAACGGGGTCTTGAAAGACCTGTACACGTTCAGGTGCGGATATTTGCTCTTCAGCGATCCTGCTATGGCCGAGGAAGCTCCCCTGGCCTCTTTAGAATTGGAAGAATACACCAGAATCTTGTATCCGTAGCTCTTCTTGCCGCTGCGAGAAGCCATGTATCTGTCAAAAGAAGACCTTACCTCGTCTGACTGGTCTATCACAGCGCTGCCTCCTGCGGCAGAAGACAGGAGCGAGAACACAGACTTGTTGATCAGCGACGAGTCTACCGCTCCCTCGTAAGGAATGTCCACCTTGGTGGTATCCTGAGCCTTCATCGCGAAAGAAGAGGCCAAGACCAATGTCAGTATGCAAAGAATCTTTTTCATAGAACCAGTTCTCTAAAAATCGACGTCCACCTTTTTCACAAGTTCAGCAACTTCCATACCTTTCTTCGAGTAAGGGAACTTGATAACGCCGCTCTTGATGTCGGCTGATATATCCACCGTATAGTCCTTGAACTTGACTCCGCCGCTGTCAGCCAATTTGCCCAGAAAGCTCAGCGGGCTGTCCAGAGTCAGCCTGACTTTAATCCTGCTCCGGGTAATCTGCTTGGGAGGGAGCACAATCACATCGTCTGAGCTGAAAGTGGCTACCTGGCTGCCTTTGTGGTAAATAACGCCTCTGATATACTCTGCCCTGAATTTCTGGATGGCCGGGTTATCTATCTCCAGCTCCACAACGGCATCCACGCTGCGCATGGATGAGATGTGCAGGTCTTCTATCTTGAAATCTTTGACCTCAATATCCTTGTAACTCTTGGAGCAAGAAACGGCAAGCGCAGCGGCAGTGAATATTGCCGCAAAAGCCATAAAAAACCTGAATGAAAACCTGAAGTATCGCATAAAAAAGGGGAACGGGAAGCAATCCCTTCCACTGCAAAGTTAAAAAAACTTATTTATTCTCGATTTGCATTATCTTTGTATAACTATAGACCACAAAAATGAACCTCAAGATCTACATAGAAACCTACGGCTGCCAGATGAACGTGAACGATTCTCAGGTAGCCGCCGCTATACTTGAGAAGGCAGGCTGCTCCATTACAGATGACATTTCACTGGCCGATGTTATCCTTGTCAACACCTGCTCGGTAAGAGACAACGCAGAAAAACGTGTTCTGGGCCGCCTGGAAGTTTTCCGCCTGGAGAAGAAAAAAAGAGAGGGCGTTATTGTCGGCGTTCTGGGCTGCATGGCCCAGAGGCTCAAAGACGAGCTGCTGAAAAACGGCAGCGTGGACTTTACCATAGGCCCTGATTCCTACCGCAGTCTTCCAGCCGTAATCTCCTACATCAGAGACAAAGGCGGCAAGATGACTGAAACCAACCTCTCTTCCACCGAAACCTACTCGGACATAGATCCTGTCCGCACAGACTCCAACGGAGTTTCCGCCTTCATTTCCATTATGAGAGGCTGCAACAACATGTGCTCCTACTGCATTGTTCCTTTCACCAGAGGCAGAGAAAGAAGCCGTAATCCAAAGAGCATTGTGTCTGAGGCAGAGAAGCTTGTAAAAGACGGCTACAAGGAAGTCACCCTCCTGGGGCAGAACGTGGACTCCTACCTGTGGACCAACCCCGACAACCCTACCGACACCGTCAACTTCTCCCAGCTTCTGGAGCTGGTGGCTCTGGTCAGCCCGGACCTCAGAGTCCGCTTCCAGACCTCTCATCCAAAGGATATCAGGCGAGGCGTGCTCTACACCATGGCAATGTACCCTAACATCTGCCCTCACATCCATCTTCCGGTTCAGAGCGGAAGCTCCCGCATGCTCCAGAAGATGAACCGCAAGTACACCAGGGAAAACTATCTGGAAAAGATTGCTGCAATCAGGGAAATCATCCCTGACTGCGCCATCACCACAGACATCATAGCCGGCTTCTGCACAGAAACCGAAGAAGACCACCAGCAGACCTTGAGCCTAATGAATGAAATCCAGTACGACGGGGCTTTCATGTTCCAGTATTCCCAGAGGCCTGGCACCCTGGCTGCAAGAAGATATCCGGATGACGTTCCTGAAGAAGTCAAGACGGAGCGCCTCAACCAGATCATCGCTCTTCAGAACGAGCTCAGCCTCAGATCCAACCAGAAGTGCATCGGCCAGACCTACCAGGTTCTCGTGGAAGGCCCTTCCAAGCGCTCTGAAGCCCAGATGACCGGCCGTACTCCTCACAACAAGTTCTGCGTGTTTGACGCCCAGGATTCCAAGCCTGGAGACTTTGTCTATGTAAAGATCCTTTCCTGCACCAGCGCCACTCTTATGGGAGAAATCGTTGAGCAGAAAAAATCCTTCCTTGAAAAAATTGAGGAAGCCGAGGAAAACATCGGCGAAACCTTAGTAGAAGGCCTCACTGAAATCAAGAACACCATCATCGGACGCAAACGCAAAAACCGCGGATCAAACAAAAAAGGAAGAAAGAAATAAAGAAGAAAAGAAACAGTAATCGCGATATGACAAAGATGCTTACAAAATATGTGGGTAACCTTAGAAACGAGGTAACCCACCTCCAGAGCGGAACAACTATACTCACCGATGCCCCTCTGGACAACCACGGCAAGGGCGAGAGCTTCTCCCCTACAGACCTGCTGGCCAGTTCCTTGGGCTGCTGCATGCTCACCATTATGGGCATCTCCGCCCAGAGCTACGGCTTCACCCTTGAAGGCACCACTGTGGAAACAGAAAAAATCATGGGAACAGACCCAAGGCGTGTTGTTGAAATAAAGATAGACTTCCACTTCCCTGAAGGCAGCAACTTCACTCCTCAGCAGAAGCGCATCATCGAGTCTGCCGCCAAGACCTGCCCTGTTGCCAACAGCCTTCATCCAGACCTTAAGAAAACCATCAATTTTAATTGGTAGTTTTTTTTACATATCTTTGCAGTCCTTTGAGACAATCTAACGATTGATGCCCGGATGGCGGAATTGGTAGACGCGCTGGTCTCAAACACCAGTGGGGTAAAACCTGTGCCGGTTCGATCCCGGCTCCGGGTACAAGAAAGACTTTGTAATCTGCTAATTTTCAGGCATTTTACAAAGTCTTATTTCTTTTATCCACCAAATTTGGCCACAATTTGACCACATTTTACAGGCTATGCAGCAGTTTTAACTATGTCTTTGGTATTATAGTAGAACACGCTGACGTTCTTCCCCTCATTCCAGATATATGCTGTGTAGGTATCAGTAGAAACAGGATTGATAGCTTTCATTGTCTTGGCAAATCTCTGGTGATTCTTCCTGAGCTTTGCCAGCTCTTCGTCTCCAATTATGTTCTTGCTAAAAGGTTTTCCCTTCTGAATGAGCTCCCCCTCTCCTATAACAGATAGCTCACACTGTATAAAATAAGGAGCATTGATATCTGTCCCATTGCCTACTGGCAAGGCTTTTGTCATCTCAACCGCCTTCGCAATAAGAGGATTTACCTCTGGAGTTGGAGTTGTGTTGTCTTTAGTAACGGCCTCTGTCTTCTTTTTGACAGTTCTCCTTCTCTTTGGCTTAGGATTGGATTTCTTACTCTGCCCGGGGATATTGAAGAGTACTACCCATATGGTCTCTTCACTCATTGTGGCAACACAATTACCTTTTGAGAGCGTTACATATCTTTCATTAAAGAACTTTGTATATGTATCAAAAGCGGGCATAATTTCAGAAAGCGTAGCAGTATCTTCGTAGAATCTGGCATTGGTTTTAGGTTCTATTAATCTAGCCCCAAGAGTCCTGAAGGTATATCTGTCATAAAACGGCGTATTAACATCAGCCCCATCAGAAAAAGATAATTCATTTGCTTGCATCATAGCTCTCTTCAAATAATTGAGCTTATTCTTTATTGTTTTCATCTCCTCTTCAGTTCTGGTGCAGTCTGTTTCAGGCTGTTTTATGGCATTATTGTTATTATCAGGGAAATGATACAATGTTACAATAATCTCTGAATCATCCCCCCAGTTATATACAAGGCAGTCTTCCGTCGAAATCACAATCTTTCTCTTTAAGAAGAGACTAGCGTACTTTTTTTCCGCAGACCTAAATGCTTCAAGGTCCTGAATGCTCAAATTTCTTCCCTCTGGACGGTTATGATCCATACGTGAATCCTGAAGCTCAAAAGAATACCTTATAAAATATGGGGCATTGATATCTATACTTTCAGGTACTGGATTTGTCTTGGCCATCTTAATAGCCTTCTCCACAAAATCCTGAGGGGTTACCATAGCGGTTATATCCTTTGGGGAAGCTAGAATCATCTGTTCCTTCTCCTTCTCCTTCTCCTGCTCCTACTCATCCACATC
>JAGCVJ010000017.1 GCA_017962375.1 Bacteroidales bacterium | reverse complement strand
CAGGGAGCGGTGGTTGTGGCTATGCTGCCTCTGGCCTACGAGCTGGGAATAGCAGGCCCGGTTCTGCTGGGAATACTGCCGAGCGTGTACGGATATTTCTTCATTCCGAACTATCCTTCAGACATTGCAACCGTGAACTTCGACCGAAGCGGCACCACAGTAATTGGCAAATACCTGCTCAACCACAGTTTCATGATACCGGGGCTGATTTCCGTAGCAGTTTCAACCATAATTGGTTACCTGCTGACCACAACTGTATTTTCAGGCTATTTTGCAGGGTTTATTCAATAGGGTTACCGGCCTTGTAATGGCGGGCCCAGCGGAACACCTCCAGCGGAAGATGGCAGTATCCTGAAGGGTTCTTGACCAGATATTCCTGGTGATATTCCTCGGCCTTGAAGAAATTCTCGAGCGGGCAGAGTTCAACTACGAACTTCTGTCCGCTTTTGTTTTCCACCTCGTCATAAACCGCCTTTATAACCGGATAGTCCTCAGCCGTGGAGTAGAATATGCCGGTGCGGTACCTGGTTCCTTCATCGTGCCCCTGGCGGTTTAACGATACCGGATCTATAATCTTGAAATACAGCCTGATCAGAGAATCAAGGCCAATCTTGTCCGGGTTATAGGTTACTTTTACTGTCTCGGCAAAACCCGTTTTATCAGTGTAAACTTCCTCGTATGACGGGCTAGTGGATCCGTTGCCGTTGGCATATCCCGCCTCGGCTTTTACAACGCCGTCTATGAGCGAGAAAAAGTGTTCCACGCCCCAGAAACAGCCTCCTGCCAGATAGATTTCTTTCATGACATCATTTGTAGTACTTTGCAAAAGTAAGAAAGATATTTCTTAAATTTGGAGAAATAAAGCGTTCTGATATGCGTAGCACAAAATTTCTCACGGTTTTTCTAATTTCATTATTATCGGTTTACAGCGTTTCCACGGCCCAGATCAAGGTCATAGCCCATCGCGGCCACTGGAACATTAACGCCACCGGAAGCGGCAATACGGCCACTCCTCAGAATTCCCTGGCCTCCTACAAGGCCGCTGACGATCTGGGAGCCTGGGGCTCAGAATTCGACGTGAACATGACTTCAGACGGTCAGCTGGTGGTCTGCCACGGTCCTAAGATTGTGTCTCTGGCCGATGTTCAGAAAGAGACCTTCGCCACCGTCAGGGGAGAGCATCTTTCCAATGGCGAGGCCGTGCCATCGCTGGATGAACTGCTCCAGCTGATAAAGAAAAGCAAGATCCGCCCGATACTGGAAGTTAAGGAAGATTATCGCGATAAAGAAGGCTATGTTCCTTGCTTTGACAAAGTTGCGCAGGCACTCAAGAAGCACAGGATTGACATGGACAACCTGACCATAATCTCTTTCAGCCTGGAAGTGTGCAAGGCCGCTGCCAAGAAATATCCAAAGACCATGGTCCAGTACCTGGGCGGAGAGAAATCTCCGGACGAGCTCAACGCTCTGGGCATCAAGGGCCTGGATTACCATTACTCGGTATTTGACAAGCATCCTGAATGGGTGAAGAGGGCTCACGACCTGGGCATGGAGGTAAATGTCTGGACCGTGGACAAGAAAAGGGATATAAAGCGCATGGCCGCCCTGGGTGTGGACCAGATAACCACCAATTATCCTGTTCTGGCCCAGCAGATTATAGACGGCACTCTGCCAAAGAAAGTGCTGGTGATAGGGGCCCATCCGGATGATCCTGAAACCGGCTGCGGAGGAACAATGATTCTGATGAAACGTGCCGGCTATGACGTCAAGTGCGTCTATCTTACAAGAGGCGAGGCCGGTATAGAAGGAGTCAAGGGAGATGAAGCCGCCAAGATAAGAAGCGAGGAGGTGAAGAACGCCTGCGCGGTTACGGGAGCGGATCACGTGTTCCTGACCCAGATAGACGGCCAGACTGAGATAAACAAGGCCCGCTACGACGAGATGCTCAAGCTCATCCAGAATGAAGACCCTGACATCGTATTCACTCACTGGCCTATAGACGGCCACAGAGACCACCGCATCTGCTCGATCCTGGTTTACGACAGCTGGAGAAGAACCGGCAGAACGTTTGACCTCTACTATTTCGAGGTTATGACCGGAACCCAGACGCAGAACTTCCATCCTACAGATTATGTGGACATTACATCGGTAGTGGAAGAAAAGCACAAGGCCTGCTACTGCCACAAGAGCCAGAACCTGGAGCCTGTGTTCGAGGGCTGGCATTCTCCTATGGAAGTGTTCCGCGGCATAGAGAACAGGTGCAAATTCGCCGAGGCATTCATCCGTCAGGAAAACGGCAACAGAATATTCGAAATCTCTGAAAACAAATAATATCCAATAGTTATGGAAAACAACAATATGACAGCTCTCGAGAAAGAGAAGCAAGAGAACAAGATGTTCTTGAAGTATCTGATTGTGGCCTGCCTGTTCTTTATACTTTGGGCAGTGCTTCAGATTGTTGACCTACAGGCAGATGACCGCGAGTCTTACATGAACGAGACTATGGAGGAAGTGGGCAAGACCTGGTCTTCAGACCAGATTCTGGGCGGCCCTGTCATCTTTTATGACAAGATTACCTACGAGGGCAAGCCGGACAAGACCAAGGAGAACAACGGGCTGAAGGAAGTGGTCACCAAGTGCCGTCTGGAGCCGGAGGAACTGTCCGTTAAATGTGACATAGACAGCAAAAAGCTTCACAGGGCTATTTATGATGTGAGCGTTTATAGCACAAAGGCCGAATTTTCAGGGTATTTCAAGATTCCTCAGGTTTTGTTCGACCCGTCTGTGAAGAATATCCGCATCAGGATGACCGTGTCCGACCTTAAAGGTATTTATGAGCAGGTTAACTTGTATCTCGATTCTGTCAAGTATCAGCTGAATCCCGACATCAACCTCTCCAGCAGCAAAAACAGCGATGAATTTGATGAATACGTGGAGGATGCGCTCAGTACTTATCTGAGCTCGAATGACAAGAAAAAGAAATCCAGGAAACTGAAAACGGAAGTGTTGGAATCGCCGGTTAATCTGGCCAAGGGCAAAGCCGAAATTCCTTTCAAGGTTGATCTGGCCATCAAGGGATCCAATTCTCTCGGTTTTTATCCGGTGGGCAACGCTACAACCGTGGAAGCCAAGTCTTCCTACAACAACCCTAGTTTCAAGGGAGATTTCCTTCCTATAGACCGGACTGTGGACGAGAACGGCTTCTCGGCCGTGTGGAAGGTTCTGCAGATCAACAGGGCTAACCCGTACAGCGTCAGTTTCGGAGTGGATCTGATCCAGCCTGTGACACAGTACCAGATGACATCGCGGAGCATCAAGTACGGAGTGTTTGTAATCCTTCTGGTGTTCCTTGCCGCCATTATTGTAGAGCTGTTCACCAAGAGGAAAATCAACGCTTTGCAGTATGCGGTGGTGGGCCTTTCACTGGTTCTGTTCTATCTGCTTCTGCTTTCGTTCTCCGATTTCCTCTCATTCGGAAAAGCCTATCTGATAGCCTCGCTGATGACCACCTTGGCTCTTACGGCTTATTTCAAGGGCATTCTCAAGCACAAGTCTGCATACCTTCTCGGTATTCTCACATTCATATTCCTGATGTGCAGCTATGTGATGATGCAGATGCAGGTTTACTCTCTGCTAACGGGATCTCTGATTCTGTTCGTGATTTTGTGCGTGATAATGTACTTGACAAAGAATATGTCTTCCAACCCAAATCCTGAAAAAAAGACAGAAACAACAAACAAATAACGCTATGAAGAAACTATTGTATCTGATTGCAGTTGCAGGCTGCTTGTCAATGATTTCCTGCAAAAACGGTGAAAGCAAGAGTGAAGGGGAAGCAAATCCCGACACTACTGCCGCTACTGCCACTGCTGCCACAGCCCAGGCGGTATAGAATGCTGACACTATTAAAACTGACAACGGCAACATTCTGATTAAACCTAAGGGAGTTATCCCAAATCTTGAAGATGGAATCTACGGAGACGCTCTTGAGCATAAGTTGCCAACTATTTGGCCTAAACAGAGCATCTATGTAAACCAGAAGGGAACCGAGCTCAATATTCTGGATATTTTCACCGCGATAGTAGAAGTTTATCCTATACGTCAGGTTCTGGAGGGCTGGTATGCCATAGATCAGACCAGCGGACATAACTCCTTAGGCACATTTGAATATGACGAGGAAAAGAACTATATCTCAGGCAAATGGGAAGATCCGGATTACGGCAACAATTTTGCCCTGAAAGCCTGGGAAATGATGGCAGAAAACAAATGGATGATTGGTTTTGTTTACAACTATCTATATGACGGAGATGACGGAGTAGGGGTTTACCAGAATCTGATGTTCTGGACCTATGACGCCATTAATGAGCATATTCTTCATCCTGTGGACACAACGGAATGTTTCCTGCCTGTTTACACTCCTCAAAGGGGCATTGTAGTGTTCAAGAAAGACAACGACAACCTTGACTTTGAAGACGGGGCAGATCCTAGCCTGTTCTGGAAGTGGAACGGCTACTGGTTCGAGTCATCGGCACCTATGGAATAGACATCATGAAAAGACTTTATCTATCGGTATTTGCACTGCTTTTCGGCTTGTCTTTGCTGCAGGCGCAGCAATATGAGGTATTTGGCGGCTTGTCGTTGCCTTCAATTGCATTTCCGGAAACCAAGAGCCAGCACAGCGGGAAATCTGATGTTGCCGCCACTTTCCATACGGGAGTCAGGGCATATTTCAACCTGAACATACGGTCCAGAAGCCCGATTATCTATGGCATTGTGGGACTTGAGTTCAACGGAAAGGGCTACAGCCTGGACAAGTACAAAAGCAAGTACTACGATTTTTCAGGCATTAAACTTGAAGGCCGCGGATACAGCTTGGACGTGCCGGTTCATTTCGGCGTGTATGTGCCTGTGACTCCGGATGTTGCCGTTTTGATAGAGGGCGGGCCGACTCCTTCTTTCGGCCTTTTCGGAAAATGGAAAAGGACTTGGTACTACAGTGGAAATGAAGGCCAGAAGTCAGATGGCCAGTATTATGACAGGGCAACTGAATGCGGCTTCAAGCGTATAGACGCCGCCATGAACGCCAGCCTGGGAGTAGAGATCCAGAACAAGTATACCATCAGGGCTGGAATGGATTTCGGACTTATCAACCTGACAAGAGGCTGCTATCCGGAAAATGCCAAGAGCCGGAATCTCAGATTGTCGGTGGGATACAGGTTTTGACCCTAAAGCGGAGCATAAAAATAAGGGGCTGGTTTACAGCCCCTTATTTTTGTTGCGTTAGCTGACTCTACTTAGTGTAGTCGTAGAAGCCCTTGCCAGTCTTTCTTCCGAGAAGGCCGGCTCTTACCATCTTCCTCAGAAGTGGATGTGGACGGTACTTGCTGTCGCCGAACTCATTGTAGAGAACTTCCATAATGGCAAGGCAAACATCCAGGCCGATGAGGTCTCCCAGAGCCAGAGGGCCCATAGGATGGTTGGCGCCCATCATCATGGCGGCGTCTATCTCCTCCTTGGTTGCGATACCGTCTGCCAGAATTCCAACTCCCTCGTTTACAAGAGGAATGAGGATTCTGTTAACAACAAAGCCAGGAGCCTCGTTAACTGATACAGGGCTCTTTCCGATAGCCTTTGCAATCTCTACAACCTTGTCGTGAACCTCAGGAGAGGTGAGCTGTCCCTTGATAACCTCCACGAGCTTCATCAGAGGAACCGGGTTGAAGAAGTGCATTCCGATCACGTTCTGAGGACGGGAGGTGAATGCTGCTATAGCGGTGATGCTCAGCGATGAAGTATTGGAAGCCAGAATAGCCTCAGGCTTGCAGACTTTGTCGAGAGTCTCCCATATTTCTTTCTTTACAGCCATATCCTCGGCTACAACCTCTATTACCAGATCAGCGTCCTTGAGGTCTTCATAGTTGAGGGTGTCTTTGATTCTGGCGATAATCTCGTCTTTTACCTGAGCTTCCATCTTGCCTTTCTCAACGCTTCTGTTGAGGAATTTCTCGATGGCTTTGTGGGCTCTTCCCAGAGATGCTTCGCTGCGTCCCTTGAGGAGAACATCGTGGCCGGCGGTGGCAAATGCCTGTGCTATGCCGTGGCCCATTGTTCCGTTACCAACAACTGCAACTTTCATGTTTTGAAGAATTTAATTGTTAATGTTATAGTGTGATTTGTCTATTTCTTTTTCCACTCGGCAGGCCTTTTCTCGAAGAAAGCCTTCATTCCCTCCTTCTGGTCTTCGGTGGCGAAGCAGATGCCGAACAGGCTGTTCTCGATGGCTATGGCGGAGTCTATGTCTGTCTGCATTCCTCTTCCGATGGCCTCCTTGCTGAGCCTTACGGCAACCGGAGCGTTCTTGGCTATGGTCTTGGCCATTGCCATAGCGGCATCCATAAGCTCTTCCGGCTCAACCACCTTGTTAACCAGGCCGATTCTGTAAGCCTCTTCAGCGTTGATGGCTTTTGCGGTGTAAATCAGTTCCTTGGCTCTGCCTTCTCCCACGATTCTAGGGAGCCTCTGGGTTCCGGAGAAGCCAGGGGTGATGCCCAGTCCAACTTCCGGCTGGCCGATCTTGGCCTTGGAGGAGGCTATCCTGATGTCGCAGGAAAGAGCAAGCTCGCATCCGCCTCCCAGGGCGAAGCCGTTGATGGCTGCAATTACCGGATTAGGAAGCAGTTCAATCTTGCGGAAAACCTTTGAACCCTGAACGCCGAACTCTTTTCCCTGGGCGGCATTCATGGTGCTCATTTGCGAAATGTCTGCTCCGGCTACAAAGGCGCGGCCTTCACCGGTAAGAATAACTGCGTCTATTTCAGGGTCTTGCTCTATTGAAGAAAAAGCCGCGTCAAGCTCTGACAGTACGGTGGAGTTGAGGGCGTTCATGCTCTGCGGATTGTTGATTTTCACAATGCAGATGTTTTCTTCTTTCTGGATGATGAGATTTTTGAATTCCATATTTGAGATCAATTAAAATCCTGTTCAGACAAACTCGTCTGCTATCTTGCGAAGTTACTAAAAAATCTTTGAAATAAAAATATAACAACTTTGTTATTTTTTCTCGATTATTTTCTTTATATTTGTATGAATTCGGAGACCGTTAGGTTCTTTCCGGATTCACCTTTGGCAAAAGTTTTTTATAAAAGCATATAAATAATTGAAATACAAATAAATTCAAAAACGTTTTCTTATGGATAAAAGAATTTCATTACAGGAAGCCGTTTCTATGATTAAAGACGGCATGACAATCATGGTGGGAGGTTTCCTCTCAGCCGGTTCTCCACTGGACATCCTCGACGCTCTTGCAAAGAGTGATGTAAAGGATCTCACCCTCATCTCCAACGACACAGCATATCAGGGAATTGGAGTAGGAAATCTTATCGGAGCCCATAAGATCAAGAAGCTTTATGTTTCCCACATCGGAACTAATCCTGACACTGCAGCCCAGATGAACGCTGGCGAGCTGGAAATCGAATTCTGCCCTCAGGGAACCCTGGCAGAGAGAATCCGCTGCGGCGGAGCAGGCCTTGGCGGCGTTCTGACCACAACCGGAATGGGAACAGTAATCGCTGAAGGAAAGCCTACAGTTGAGGTTGACGGCAAGACTTATCTTCTCGAGAAGCCTCTGCACGCTGACATCGCCCTTATTGGCGCTACCGTTGCAGACGAGAGAGGAAACTGCATCTATGTTGGAACATCCCAGAACTTCAACCCTCTGATGGCAACTGCAGCTGACGTGGTAATCGTTGAGGCTGAGAAGATTGTGCCTGCTGGAGAGATTAAGCCTGAGGCAGTTATCACTCCTCACGTATTTGTAACTCACTTGTACCAGTCAACCAACAACCTCCAGAAAGTAAGGGAATAGTATGGGAGCAAAATCACTTATCAGAGTAAGAATGGGCGGAGAAGACGCTCATTACGGCGGAGGCCTTGTTGACGGAGCTCACATGCTCAAGCTCTTCGGCGATGTGGCTACCGAGCTTCTCATCATCAACGACGGCGACGAGGGCCTTTTCAAGGCTTACGACAACGTGGAATTCATAGCTCCTGTGTTTGCAGGCGACTATATCGAGGCTACAGGCGAGATCACCCACGTGGGAAACACTTCCCGCAAGATGGTGTTCGAGGCCCGCAAGGTGATAGTTCCGCGTCCTGACGTTTCAGACTCGGCAGCCGACGTGCTGGAGGAACCAATAGTAGTATGCCGTGCAAGCGGAACTTGCGTAGTTCCTGCCAAGTGCCAGAGAAAGAAATAGTTGTGCTATGGATAAACTGATAATCACAGCTGCTATCTGCGGCGCCGAGGTAACCAAGGAGCAGAATCCTGCCGTTCCTTACACCGTAGAGGAAATAGTTAGAGAGGCAAAGAGCGCCGTTGACGCAGGCGCCGCCATCGTTCACCTGCACGTAAGGTGGGACGACGGTACTCCAACCCAGTCCAGAGACCGTTTCCAGGAGTGTGAAGAGGCAATCCTAAAGGTTTGCCCTAACGTCATACTGATTCCTTCCACGGGAGGCGCAGTGGGAATGACTCCGGACGAGAGGCTCCAGAGCACAGACACAGATCCGCTGCCTGAAATGGCTACGCTGGACTGCGGAACCTGCAACTTCGGAGACGAGATTTTTGACAACACAATGCCTACTATGAGGGCATTCGGGGCAAGAATGATGGAAAGGGGAATAAAGCCTGAGTACGAGTGCTTTGAGATGGGCCATCTGGATACCATCCTCAACATGGCTCGCAAGGGCCAGGCTCCTGGAGCTCCTATGCAGTTCAATTTCGTGCTGGGCGTTCCCGGCTGTACTCCTGCAACCGTAGCCAACCTCTGCTGGCTGGTTAACGGCATTCCTGCAGGCAGCACATGGACCGTTACCGGAGTAGGCCGCCACGCCTTCCCGATGGCTGCAGCAGCCATTGCTATGGGCGGAAACGTAAGAGTGGGCTTTGAGGACAACCTCTATCTGTCCAGAGGCGTTCTGGCACCTTCCAACGGCGCCCTGGTAGAGAAGGTGGTTCGCCTTGCCAATGAACTCGGCAGGCCTATAGCCAACTCAGACGAAGCCCGCGAGATATTGGGCCTCAAACCCCGCAAATAATTAATCAAATTATTGAACAACAATAAATTACAAACAATACTTTTATGCAGAAACATGGAAATCGCTACGGTACACACCGTGTAATTGAGCCTGTAGGCGTTCTGCCGCAGCCAGCCAACAAATTGGACAACAACATGGACGAGATCTACGACAACGAGATACTCATCGATGTCCAGACACTCAACATAGACTCCGCTTCTTTTACCGATATTCACAACTATGCCAAGAGCCAGGCCAAGAACCCTAACGACGAGGCCGAGGTTATGGAGGAAATCAAGAAGGAGATGCTCCTGAACGTTGAGCTTCAGGGAAAGCACCGCAACCGCCGTACTGGTTCCGGAGGCATGCTTCTGGGAACTGTAGAGAAGATCGGTGACGCCCTCAAGGGAAAGATAGACCTCAAGGAAGGCGACCGCATCGCCACTCTGGTTTCTCTGTCTCTCACTCCTCTGAGAATTGACGAGATCCTCAAGATCAAGGCAGACGTAGACCAGGTAGACATCAAAGGAAAGGCCATCCTGTTCGAGAGCGGCATCTACGCAAAGATTCCAGACGATATGCCTGAGAAGCTGGCTTTGAGCGCATTGGACGTTGCCGGCGCACCTGCCCAGACTGCAAAGCTCTGCCAGAGCGGCCAGACCGTAGTTATCCTGGGCGCAGGCGGAAAGAGCGGCATGCTCTGCTGCTACGAGGCCAAGAAGAGGGTAGGCGTTACCGGAAAGGTTATCGGTCTTGCCAACAGCCCTAAGTCAACCAACAGAATCAAGGATCTGGGCTTCTGCGATGTTGTGGAGAGCGTCAGGGGTATGACTCCTGTTCAGGTTTACGAGCTCGTTTACAAGCTCACTGACGGCAAGATGGCAGACGTTACCATCAACTGCGTGAACGTTCCTGACCAGGAAATGACAGCAGTTCTCTGCACCAAGGACGACGGCGTTGTTTACTTCTTCTCTATGGCTACCAGCTTTACCAAGGCAGCTCTGGGAGCAGAGGGAATTGGCGCAGACGTGAACATGATCATCGGCAACGGCTACACCAAGGGCCACGCTGAAATCACTCTGCAGGAACTCCGCGAGTGCCCTAAACTGAGAAAGATATTTGAAGAACTTTACGCTTAATCTGTTAATTTTATGGCAGTTTCAAGAAGAAAACAGCTCTTTCCTGAAGTTACCGACGCCCAGTGGAACGACTGGAAGTGGCAGGTAAGAAACAGGATTGAGACTCTTGACAAGCTCAAGAAATACATCAAGCTTTCCAAGGAGGAAGAGGCCGGTATTCGCGAATCGCTGAAGACCATCCGCATGGCCATCACTCCTTACTATCTGAGCCTGATTGATCCTGACAATCCTGAGGATCCTGTAAGAAAGCAGTGCATCCCTACGATTCACGAGACTCACCGTGCCGAGGCAGACCTTCTGGACCCTCTGCACGAGGATACGGACTCTCCGGTTCCGGGGCTTACCCACCGTTATCCGGACAGAGTGCTCTTGCTTATAACTGACATGTGCTCAATGTATTGCCGCCACTGCACCAGAAGAAGGTTCGCCGGCCAGACAGACGCCGCCACCTCTATGGACAACGTGGAGAAGGCCATCGAGTACGTTAAGAACACCCCTCAGGTAAGAGACGTGCTGCTTTCCGGTGGCGATGCCCTGATGGTTCCAGACGAGAGGCTCGAGTACATAATCAGCAAGCTCCGCAAGATCAAGCACGTGGAGATTATCAGAATCGGTACCCGCACCCCTGTTGTATGCCCTCAGAGAATCACTCCTGAGCTTTGCAACATGCTCAAGAAGTACCATCCAATCTGGCTCAACACCCACTTCAATCATCCTCAGGAAGTTACGGCAGAAAGTGCAGCAGCCTGCGCAAGACTTGCAGACGCCGGCGTTCCTCTGGGCAACCAGTCTGTTCTGCTTCGCGGAGTAAACGACTGCGTGAACATTATGAAGAAGCTGGTTCACGAGCTGGTGAAGATGAGGGTAAGGCCTTACTACATCTACCAGTGCGACCTTTCACTCGGTCTGGAGCACTTCCGTACCCCGGTTTCCAAGGGCATCGAGATTATCGAGGGCCTGAGAGGCCACACCAGCGGATATGCTGTTCCAACCTTTGTTGTGGACGCTCCTGGCGGAGGCGGAAAGACTCCTGTAATGCCTAACTATGTTATTTCCCAGGCTCCTGGAAAGGTAGTTCTGAGAAACTATGAGGGCGTTATTACAACTTACTCAGAGCCTGAGGACTACAAGTTTGACAAGTGCAACTGCAAGTTCTGCAAGGAGAACAAGGAATGCGAGGGCGTGGTTTCACTGCTCGAGGGCAAGGCCATGACCATCCAGCCTGCTCACCTGGCAAGAGAAGACAGGGCTGTAAAGTACCGCGCCAAGATGGCCGCAAAGGCTAAGAAGACTCCTGCCAAAAAGCCTGCAGCAAAGAAAGTTGCAAAGAAGAAGTAAGGCTCCGGAAAATGTCTTTCATCAGTGATATACTCAAATTCAAGAGCCTCTCTATAGTTGGGCTGGAGAAAAACACTGGAAAGACCGTGTGCCTGAATTTTATCCTGGACAGGTTACCGTCCACGTGCCGTGTGGCGGTAACCTCGATCGGGATAGACGGGGAGAGCAAGGATCAGGTGACCGGAACGGCCAAGCCTGAGATAATACTCAAGGAAGGTACCATATTCTCAACTTCAGAAGTCTTTTATGCCCGCAGGCGGGTTCTGAGCGAGCTTCTGGAGATCACTTCCGAGAGAAGTTCATTGGGCAGGATAGTTTCTGCCCGGGTATTGAGAGGGGGAAAGGTGCTGCTGAGCGGACCTTCATCCGCGCAGTCTCTGGCAAGATGGGCCAGCAGCGTGGAAAAGTTCAGCCCGGACCTGACAATTGTGGACGGGGCGCTTTCCAGATTGAGCAGCGCGTCTCCCGTAATCAGTGAAAGCCTGATACTTACAACCGGCGCTGCCTACTCGGTTGATATGGCAACGCTGGTCAGAAGAACAAAGTTCATAGTGGAACTGGTGCGGCTGGAAAGGGCGGACGAAGCGGTCTGCCAGAAGTTTGAGGGGCTGGAGAAAGGAGTGTGGGGAATAGATTCCGAGGGTAATCTGATTGATTTCCACGTGGAGTCTTCCCTGGCAATCGACAAGATAAAAGACGATGTGACGGGGCGTAGCGTGGCGGTATTTGCGGCAGGAGCTTTGACGGACAGGTTCCTGGGGATGATCTCCGATTCCAAGAGGGTGAAGGAGATTGACCTTGTGGTGACAGACTTCACCAAGATATTCGTCTCTGAAGAAGCCTACAGGGTTTTCCTGAAGAAGGGAGGGCGCCTGAAGGTTCTCAGAAAGAGCAAGCTGATAGCAGTTTGCGTAAACCCGACAAGCCCGAGAGGATTTGTGCTTGATTCGGATGTGCTGTGCGAGAAAATGAGACAGGCCGTAGGAGTGCCTGTATATGATATAGTCAAAAACGGAGAAGATATTTGATATGCTGTTTAGAGAGTGCCTGGACATACCGTGCGGAATAAGGTTCATGTTCGACGACCTGCAGCTGCAGTCTGCCTGCGGCCGCACCCGTCTGCTGCATTCTCCTATGATGAAGACAAGAGAGGAGGTGGAGAAAGCGTATAAGACGCTGGGGGATTGCTACAGAACTCTTTACAGCAACACCACTCCACAGGTTTCGTCTTCTCTGGCGGCCCTCAAGCATAGGCTTATGTGCCTTAGAGACATAACCGGAACGCTGGACAGGCTCTCCAGAGACGTGGTGCTGGATGACGTGGATCTGTTTGAAATTAAGTATGTGGGGCTGCTCGCCGGCCACGTGAGCGAGGGAGTGAAGGCTCTGGGCCTGGAAGGAGTTGAGATTCCGGATATGGAAAAAGTGGTTTCCATACTGGATCCGGAGGGGATGAGGATAGAGAGTTTCTACGTGTATGACATTTACTCCAAGGAACTTGGAAGGATAAGGGCAGACATTAAGAAGCTTCAGGGGCTTTCTCCGGACGTTTCCGTAACCTCCGACAGGCTGCTGGAACTCATAGAGAAGGAAAGGCTGCTGGAAAGAGACATCAGGGAGAACCTGAGCCATTTGCTGAAGAACCACATCGCCGAGATAAGGCAGGCCATAGACGCAATGGGAGATTTGGACGTTCTCCTTGCCAAGTGCCTGCAGATGAAGATGATGGGGCTTTGCATCCCGGCTGTTTCAGAGGATTCAGAAACCGAGTACAAGGGAATGTTCCATCCGTTCATCGTGCACGTGTACGAGAATCAGGCGGCCCTGGGCGGAAAGAAGAAGCAGTTCCAGCCGGTGGATTTGAAGTTCGGCCTGGAGAGCGTTACGATAATAGGAGCCAATATGGGCGGAAAGAGCGTGGTGCTGAAGATGGCGGCCCTGAACCAGCTGCTGTTCCAGTTCGGCTTCGGAGTGGCTGCTCAGGAGGCTAGAATAGATATAAAGGAAGACATAAGAGTTTGCATCGGCGATGACCAGGACTTGTCTTCAGGCCTTTCCTCCTTTGCGGGAGAAGTGAAGGCCATAGACAATGTTCTCAGGGGAATGCGCACGGGAAGCCGGATGCTGGCCCTGATAGACGAGCCGGCCCGAACCACCAACCCGATAGAGGGCACGGCCCTTGTGCAGGCTCTTCTGGACATATTGAAAGACAGGAAGATATCCGTGCTTATGACCACTCACTACAATGTTCCGGGAGACTTCTTCAGAAGGCTGAAGGTCCGCGGGCTTGTAGAGGGCAAGATGGATTATTCGCTGATGGAGACCGTGGAAGGGGAGATTCCGCACGAGGCCATTAACGTGGCCCGCAGCCTGGACATAGACGCCCAGTGGCTGGACGATGCAGAGAAAATTTTGGCAAAAGAAGATATTGGTAATAACTAACAAATATGCAGAGTAAAGTAGGTTTAGATTTTGAAAAAGTCCGCCTCGCCAAATCCTTGGCAGAGAAGGTTGCGGTTGAGGTTCAGGCTTTTGTGGAGCGCTATACTACTGTGGCTACGGAAAGGACCATCGCCCGCGCCCTGGGCATAGACGGCGTGGACGAGAGTGCCGTCCCGCTTCCTAACGTACTGGTAGAGCAGCTCAAGGAGAAAGGAGTGCTTTCGCAGGGAGTGATGTTCTACATCGCAAACGCTATGCTGAGCACCGGGCTTTCTCCACAGCAGATTGCTGAAAAGATTGCAAATGAGGGCTTCGATGTCACAAAGGAGGCCAAGGTTACTGATCCCGTTAAGCTTCAGGCGGTTGTGCAGCCTGTAATAGACGCTACCATCGAGAGGATCAGAAAGAACCGCCTCCGCCGTGAAAAGTATGTGGCTGAGTACGGCGAAGACCGCGCCCGCCCTTACATCTACGTTATTGTGGCCACGGGTAACATCTACGAGGATGTGGTTCAGGCTCAGGCTGCTGCAAGGCAGGGAGCGGACATCATAGCCGTTATCCGAACCACCGGCCAGAGCCTTCTGGACTATGTGCCTTACGGTGCAACCACCGAGGGCTTCGGCGGCACCTTCGCCACCCAGGAGAATTTCCGCATAATGAGAAAGGCCCTAGACGAGGTAGGCGAGGAGCTTCACCGATATATCCGCCTTTGCAACTACTGCTCAGGACTTTGCATGCCTGAGATTGCAATTATGGGTGCCCTGGAAGGCCTGGATGTAATGCTCAACGATGCCCTTTACGGAATTCTTTTCCGCGACATCAATATGCAGCGCACCCTGATCGACCAGTATTTCTCAAGGATAATCAACGGCTTTGCCGGAGTAATCATAAACACGGGAGAAGACAACTACCTGACCACCGCAGACGCAATAGAGGCGGCTCATACGGTGCTGGCTTCAGACCTTATCAACGAGCAGCTGGCTCTGTTTGCCGGCCTGCCTGAAGAGCAGATGGGTCTTGGCCACGCATTTGAGATGGATCCTATGCACAAGAACGGATTCCTTCTGGAACTGGCTCAGGCTCAGATGACAAGGGAGATTTTCCCTAAGGCTCCTCTGAAGTATATGCCGCCTACAAAGTTCATGACGGGCAATATCTTCAGGGGCCATATCCAGGATGCTCTCTTTAATATAATAGGTATCTGGACTCACCAGGGCCTGCAGCTTCTGGGTATGCCTACGGAGGCTATCCACACTCCTTTCATGAGCGACCGTTTCCTCTCCATTGAGAACGCCAACTACATCTTCAATAATCTTCACGACATAGGAGACGAAGTTGAATTCAAGGAGGGCGGAATCATCCGCAGCCGCGCCAAGGAAGTTCTGGACAACGCCATCAGCCTGCTCCAGGAAATGACCAGCGAAGGTCTTTTCAACACCCTGGAACAGGGCAAGTTCGGCGATGTGAAGCGTCCTAAGAACGGAGGCAAGGGCCTGGACGGAGTATCTGAAAAGGGAGCCAATTACATGAACCCGTTTGTTGAACTTATGAAAGGGAGGAAATAGATATGAGTGAAGGTCTATATTCAATGGAGGCCAAGAATTACGACAAGACTCTTGACCTGAAGAAAGTTAAGCCGTACGGCGACACAATGAACGACGGCAAGGTGCAGCTGAGCTTTACTCTCCCTGTTCCGGCCGGCCCTGAGGCCATCGAGGCCGCAAAGCAGCTAATGAAGAAGATGGGATTTGAGAATCCTCTGGTAGTGTTCTCTCAGGAGCTTACCCCTGGGTTCACGTTCTTTAACTGCTACGGAAGCAGCACCATGACAGTGAATTACGCAGACATCTACGTTCCTAAGGTAGAGTCCAAGGTAATGAGCATGGAGGCTACAGACGAGTTCATCCAGGAGAAGATCGGACGTCCTCTGGTGGTGGTTGGAGCCAGCACCGGAACCGACGCCCATACCGTGGGAATCGACGCCATCATGAACATGAAGGGCTATGCCGGACACTACGGCCTGGAAAGATACAAGATGATAGAGGCATACAATCTGGGAAGCCAGGTTCCGAACGAGGAGTTCCTGGCCAGGGCCATAGAGCTGAAGGCAGACGCTCTGCTTGTAAGCCAGACGGTTACGCAGAAAGACGTGCACATCATCAACCTGACCAACCTGATTGAGCTGATGGATGCCGAGGGCCTCAGAGACAAGATGATTGTGGTTTGCGGCGGCGCCCGAATCAGCCATGAGCTGGCCAAGGAGCTGGGCTATGACGCCGGTTTCGGCACCAACACCTACGCCGACGACGTTGCCAGCTTCATCGCTGAGGAATATGTTAAGAGACATAATAAATAACTAACAATATTAATTCATTAAACATCACGATTATGGATAAACAGCAAATTAGAGAGTTTATTGCCAAGCGTGCTGCCCTGGAGGTTAAGGACGGCGACGTTGTGAATCTGGGTATTGGACTTCCAACCCTTATTCCTAACTATCTCCCTGAGGGAGTGACTGTTACCATCCAGTCTGAGAACGGTTGCCTGGGAATGGCTGCCGATCCTGCACTGACTGGCGGCACAAGGGATCCTCACTGGATCGATGCCGGCGGCGGATACATTTCTCACGAGGCCGGAGCTGCTTCCTTCGACTCTGCAACAAGTTTCGGAATGGTTCGCGGAGGCCACGTTAACGTGACTTTCCTCGGCGCTCTGGAAGTTGACGAGAAGGGCGACCTTGCTAACTGGATCATCCCTGGAAAGAGAGCTCCTGGAATGGGTGGAGCAATGGACCTGCTGGTTGGCGCCAACAGAGTTATCCTCACTATGGAGCACACTGCAAAGGGCAACCCTAAGATCCTGAAAAAGTGCCACTTGCCTCTTACCGCAGCTGGCCAGGTAAATATGATTATCACCGAAATGGGCGTGATGAACATCACTCCTGAGGGAATTGTTCTGAGCGAAATCAACCCTGAGTTCACTCCAGAGCAGGTTCAGGCCGCAACCGAGGCTACCCTCATCATTTCACCGGATTTGAAGAAGATAGAACTTTAAAATTACTGATATGGATTTCGAACTTACTAAATCTCAGAAACTGTTTCAGCAGATGATAAGGGAGTTCGCCGAGAAAGAGGTGAAACCTATCGCTGCAGAAGTTGACGAGGAGGAAAAATTCCCTACGGAGAATATCAAGAAGCTCGGAAAGCTCGGCGTTCTAGGAATCCCGACTCCTAAGAACTACGGCGGAGCAGGTGGTGACCACGTTATGTACACCGTTGCCGTTGAGGAGCTTTCAAGAGTCTGCGCAACTACCGGAGTTATTGTTTCCGCTCACACTTCCCTCTGCGAGGACGCTATCCTTGACAACGGAACCGAGGAGCAGAAGCAGAAGTATCTGCCTAAACTGGCCAGCGGCGAGTGGATTGGCGCTTTCGGTCTTACCGAGCCTAACGCCGGAACTGACGCTTCCGCCCAGCAGACCATGGCAGTTGAGGACGGAGACGACTACATCCTCAACGGAACCAAGATCTTCATCACCAACGCAGGTGAGGCAGATGTTTACGTAATTGCCACAATGACAGACAAGTCCAAGGGCAATAAGGGTATTACAACCTTCATCGTTGAGGCTACCACTCCTGGTTTCTCAATCGGAAAGAAGGAGCACAAGATGGGTATCAGAGGCAGCGCAACCTGCGAGCTGATATTCGAGAACTGCAGAGTTCCTAAGGCTAACATGCTCGGCAAGCTCGGAGGAGGATTTGCTGTTGCAATGAAGACTCTGGACGGCGGCCGTATTGGTATCGCAGCCCAGGCTCTGGGTATTGCCCAGGGCGCTATGGACGAGACCGTGAAGTACTGCAAGGAAAGGAAGCAGTTCGGCAAATCGCTGAGCCAGTTCCAGAACACTCAGTTCCAGCTTGCAGACCTGCAGACCAAGATCGAGGCCTCAAGGTATCTGGTTAGGGCAGCCGCCTGGAAGAAAGACCACGGAATGCCTTTCAGCGCAGACGCCGCAATGGCCAAGCTCTTTGCCGCTGAGACTGCTATGGAGATGACTACCAAGGCAGTGCAGTTCCACGGAGGTTATGGTTACACAAGGGAATATCCTGTCGAGAGAATGATGAGAGACGCCAAGATCACCGAGATCTACGAGGGTACCTCAGAAGTTCAGAGAATGGTTATTGCCGGAAAATTGTTCAAAAAGTAAAAACATCAGATTATGAATATAGTAGTTTGTGTAAAACAAGTTCCGGATACAACCGTTGTAAAAATTGATCCGGTAAAGAACACTCTTATCAGAGAGGGCGTTCCTTCCATCATGAACCCAGACGACAAGGGCGGTCTTGAACTGGCTCTTCAGCTCAAGGAGAAGTGCGGTGCAAACGTTACTGTCATCACTATGGGTCCTCCTCAGGCAGACCTGGTGCTCAGAGAGGCTTTCGCTATGGGTGCAGACAGGGCTATCCTTCTGACCAGTAGGGCATTCGCAGGAGCCGACACTCTTGCAACCTCCAACGCTTTGGCAGGTGCAATGAGGGCTATCCCTTACGATCTGATCATCACCGGCCGCCAGGCTATCGATGGTGATACCGCTCAGGTAGGCCCTGAGATGGCAGAGCATCTTCATCTGCCTCAGGTATCATACGTTGTTGACTGCGAGTACAAGGGTGGTAACAACTACCGCGTAAAGAAGGAAACAGAAGACGGCTATGAGATTCTCGAGGTTGAGGGTCCAGCAGTGTTCACCGTTCTGGCTTCCGGCTACAAGGCCCGCTACATGAACGTTAGAGGCATCGTAGAGGCTTTTGAGCGTGAAGTTGAGATCTGGACAGAGCAGAACATAGACGTTGACGCTTCCAAGCTCGGTCTGAAGGGTTCTCCTACCAAGGTTAAGCAGGCATTCCCTAAGCAGACCAAGGCTGCAGGTCAGGTTTACGAACTCGAGCCAGAGCAGGCTGTTGATGTTATCATCACCAAGATGAAAGAGAAATTTATTATCTAATTGCCTAATACTGAAAGATATGAATAAATCAGACTATAAAGGCGTATATGTTTTCGCCGAACAAAGAGACGGAAAGATCCAGTCTGTTGCTCTCGAACTTTTAGGAAAGGCAAGAGTGCTTGCAGACAAGCTGGGCGAGGAAGTTGTGGCTTTCTTCCCTGGATATAAGAATACTGAAAGCGCAAAGGAACTCGTGGCATGGGGAGCCGACAAGGTTATCGTTATGGATGCTCCTGAACTTGAGCACTATCTGACCGAGCAGTACTCTCAGGCCATGAGCCAGGCTATTGACAAATACAAACCAAGCATCGTGCTTCTTGGTGCAACCACCATCGGAAGAGACCTCGGTCCAAGGCTGGCTTCAAGGCTTGGCACCGGTCTGACTGCAGACTGCACCGCTCTGGACATCTCTGAGGAAAGAGAACTCCTGATGACTCGTCCTGCATTCGGCGGTAACCTTATGGCTACCATTATGTGTACCGAGCACAGGCCTCAGATGTCTACTGTACGTCCTGGCGTTATGCAGAAGGGCACAAGAGACGAGAACCGCAAGGGAGAGGTTGAGGTATTCACCCCATCTTTCGATCCTTCCAAGTTCAAGGTAAAGCTCGTAGAATGCGTTAAGGAGAACAAGGGCAAGGTTGATATCACCGAGGCCAAGATCCTGGTTTCTGGAGGCCGTGGAGTGGGTAATCCTGAGGGATTTGCCAAGCTTCAGGCTCTGGCAGACGTTATCGGCGCCCAGGTTTCTTCATCACGTGCCATGGTTGACGCCGGCGTTATGCCTCACGAGGTTCAGGTTGGCCAGACCGGCAAGACCGTCCGTCCTTCCCTTTACATGGCTTGCGGTATCTCTGGCGCCATCCAGCACCTTGCAGGTATGGAGGAGAGTGACTTCATCATCGCCATCAACAAGGACAAGTTCGCTCCTATCTTTGGCGTTGCTGATGTAGGTATAGTAGGGGATGTTCACAAGATCATCCCTATGCTCACCGAAAAGCTCTCCAAGATGGTTACTAAGAAGTAGTGACGCATAAATACCTAATAGCTAACTACTTGTAAAATTACCCTCCTGCCGAAAGACAGGAGGGTAATTCTTTAATTGTTTGTCAATCAGATGTATATCTGCCACCTGGAAAGCAGGAACTACTGTCTAACCCACAGATATGTTCCTTCCTTGCACTCCTTAACTAGGCGCAGCATATACTGTTCCTCTATAGCCACGCATCCTGCTGTTGTCTGGTCGTCAAGATAATCGCAGTGAATAAATATGGCAAAGCCTTTGCCCCACACCACAGGATTGGTGTTGAAATCTATGGCCATTGCGTATTTATAAGATATCTTGAACCTGAACAGATATTCGCTTCTTCCCATTTCCCTGGTACCAGGTTCCATCTCCACCCAGGTGTTGTAGTCTTCTTTTTCTCCCGACCAGTAGGATGTCCTTTGTATCTGCCTGTAGGTCATTCCCGCTCCTGGATCTGGCGCATTTCCAAAGCAATACAGCACCTTGAACAGCCCGATAGGGGTTGTCCCGTCTCCATCATGCCGGTCTGCACTCAGCCCGTTCTTCCCGTAATGGCACGGCACTTCAAAGGCCATCTCCCAGCCTGAAACATCATCACAGCCACACTCTTCACCATCAGTCCTGTTCCACAGGCTCAGCTTGTGATCCTGTACCAGTATCACCTGTTTAACTTCTTTGGGCAGTGTAGACAGCTCTTCCACAGTCTTATTATCTCGACCAATCATCATCGACATAAAACAAATAGCAGCAATAATTAGTTTCATACTTCAAACTTACATAAAAACTTTGACCAAATGTCTACAAACCTTCAACAAACTCCCCGAATCTCAGAATCTTCTCGCTTCCGGAAGAATTGAAAAGAATATGCTTGAAATCTTCTGCCTTCTTTGCAATGTCTATTCTTCCCAGCAATTCCTTGACCTTTGCCTTGAGTTCTTTCTTGTCTGAAACCCCATTTCTTGCTTTTAGGAAGCTGTAATCAGGTTCTGTCTGGGAAAGCAGGAACATCGAGTCATAGAAATCTCTTCCTTTGGATCTGGTTAGGAGGGCAGAAAGCTTCATAGCGCACAGAACTGGCCTTGGTGGCACCTGGAAGGGGAAGAAAAAGCCACAGCCCTTCACATCGGCGATAACAGGAGTATATGCCACTCCTTGATCCTGTGCTTCAACTTTTATCAGGAACCTTTCATCGCGATGGCCGGTAAGGTTCATTTCAAACAGAAGTCCCGGGAAAAACAAATTGCGCCTGAACGCAGTTAACTTGGGATTTGCCTTATCCCTTGGCTCTACATTAAGGTCATTGGCCTTGAGAAATGCCAGAATACCGTCTGTCATCTGCATAAATTCCTCTTTGCTCATATTCTTGCAGTCAAAGTCCAGATCCTCGGAGAATCTGTCAATCCCCAGGACCAGCCTAAGATTGGTTCCGCCTATGAAGCACAGCTTGCTTGCATATTCCGACGATGACAAATAGTCCAGAATCATAAGCTGGACATATTCTTTCAGCATAAGCTTGTCAAAAGCAGCATTGTCTCTTATCGAGGCAGGGAAAAAGCCTCTTATCATCTCCATTTCAATCATATTCCGTATGCTTTAAACATTGTTTTTACTCTTGTTTCCAGGGCTTTACTGTTATACTGGCTTAAATACTCGTGCAACCTGTCAGCATTCAGGTTTTCCGTGAGGAAATCTTCGTCCAGTCTCAAATCCGCCATATCATCCTCGGTTTTGTACATCGGGTAAAGGTACAGCAAATCCAGCAGGGCTTTCTCCGGAGTTGCAAAGGGTATAGACCTCCCGTCACTTGTTTTCTTCAGTTCAAATCCAAAAAACAGGGAAGGCTTGATACTCTGGTAAGTGTATTCGCCAAAATCATTGCTGAATGATGTGGTCTTCAATGTGGATACACTGTTGATGCTTACAACCGATTCCGGAATCATCCCATAAAAAGACAGGGCTGTATGCAGGCTGATATAGGACGGCTTGTAGATCCTTCCTGCTATATATCTGCCAAAATCAGGAATCTTGCGGCACTCAGGAAATGCATACCACCCTCTTCTCAAGCGAATTAACAACCCTTGCCTGCACCAGCGTGTAAAGTTGTTTTCTTCAAACCCGCTCTGCCATATTCTGACCTGGTTGATGCTGAAACAGCCATACTTTACAAACTGTTCTCTAAATACTATATAGGATATATTAGCCACTATTTTCTTTATTCCATTTCCAAAACTATGCAAATATAATGAATTATGGAAATAAAACAAAATCATTAGACAAACCCGCACAATCCAAATTGGCAAATTAAATGAACCAAAGTGAACTTGATGCTCTTTTGCATATTTGAGAAATTTGTGCCAACGAACACAAATACAATCAAATAATCACGATATGAATACAATTAAGCAAGACCCAGAACTGCGCTATGGCTCCTCTGGGTTTACTATCAAAGAGGCTTACAATGCCCCGGAATCGGAAATATTAGAAATCAACATGTCAATGACTGTGTTGACAGGTAGTGGAGATGATTGGAATCCTCACGATGAGGAATAGTCTTGATAATTAATGTTTTTGAAATGAATAGATACACATCGTTAATTAGTCTTTTCTGCATACCCTTATTTCTTATTTCTTGCAGCAAATCAAATCCTGTTTGTAATCAGGAAGATCCAATAGAAGCAGATGTCGTAAAATCTGTCTCTTTCATTGTTCCTAATTTTAAGATTATTGATGGAATAGAAACAAAGACACAGATAGGACCCAATTCTTCTTTCCAGTGGAGTGAAAACGATACAGTAGGTATTTATCCAAATTCCGGATCTCAAGTTTACTTTGCAATGACGGAAGGAGCTGGTGCTTCAAGTGCCGAATTTGATGGAGGAGGTTGGGATTTCAAGCCATCAGCTGTTTATTATAGTTATTATCCTTTTATAGGTGATATCTATCTAAAAAGAGACCATATTCCTGTTTCTTATTTGGGCCAAAAACAAATAGGGACATCTAGCACAAGTCATATCGGCCCCTTTGACTTTATGTATACAGGTGCCACATCTTCAGCTTCCGGCAAACTGAATTTCAGTTATCACCATCTTAGTACGTTGCTTACTATAAAGGCTACTCTTCCAGCTGGAACATATACCAAGCTTGCTGTTACGGCTCCATCTGAGGTCTTTACTACAACAGGTTATTTTAGCCTTCTTTCTTCAAGCCCGGCTGTAGTTTCCACAGGACATAGCAATCAGATTGTTGTTGATCTTGAGGGTATTACTTTGACAGAGCAATCTATGTTCATGGTTTATTTATTGTTAGCTCCTGTGGATGTCCATGGCGTTGAGCTAACAATAAGTGTACTTAATTCCCAAAAGAAAGAATACCAGCAAAAGAAGACTACTTCGTATGTGTATGAAGCGGGGAATCAGTATACTTTTAACTGTGCGGCATTTACAGAAGTTCCTCAATCTATGGGCCTTATCGTTGGCGATTGGGATGATGGGGGAACTATCGGAGGTGATGCTGAATAGAAAGCGAGCAATCGAATAGAAAGCTGATAACATAATCTGAATTATAAATCAAATAACATATCATGAGAGCTTTTAAAACACTCACATTGGCAGCATTGTCTGCCGTTATGCTATTCTCCTGTACAAAGGATGACAGTAATGTCCCTAAGCCACAGGATGAAGATCTTATTCCGCTGAATATCAGCGGAGCCGTTAATCAGGTGCATACCAAGGTTACATCTGAGGGCTTTGTAAACAACGATGCAGTTGGTCTGTTTGCTGTCAATTATGAGAGCAACAACACTGTTGCAGGAACTCTCCACAACAGCGGAAACCAGGCAGACAACGTTCGTTATAACTTTGACGAATCCAACCACAAATGGGTTCCAGTACGTCCTGTTTATTACAAGAACATCAACACCAATGTTGACCTTTACTTGTATTATCCATTCCAGTCTTCCATTACTGATGTAAACAATGCAAACTTTGAGGTTCAGAAAGACCAGAGCACTGCCGCTACATCAACAGCCCTTTCCGGATATGAGGCATCTGACTGGATGTGGGGTAAGGCAACCAATATCACCCCTCAGGAATCCAGTGTACAGATTATGATGAACCACTGCCTTTCTGCCGTTCAGGTTACTTTGAACGAGGGAACTGGCTTCTCAGAGGGTGAGTTTGAATCTATCTCCAAGAGTGTCATCCTTACCAACACAACCCGCAAGGCTACCCTGGATTACTCAACAGGCACTCCAACAGCTCTCGGCTCTCCTCAGAAAGATGGTATCGTGATGTGTCCTCAGACCGATGGTTCATTCCGCGCCATTGTTATTCCTCAGACAGTGACTGCTGGTACTCAGCTCTTTGCTATTACTTTGGATGGTGTTACATATTCTTTCAAGAAGAGTGATGCGGATATTTCCTACCAAAAAGGTAAACAACTCAGTTTCTCCATCAACCTGAACAAAAAGACCCCAACCGGCACATATGAGCTTCAGCTTGCTGATGCCCAGATTTCAGACTGGAGGGAAGACCTCAATTCTCACGGAGGTGAAGCAAGACAATACTTTGTAGTTAACCTCTCAGAAGCAGGAACTCTTGAAAGTGCCTTGGCAGCAGCTAATAAGAACCCCGATAAGATCCGCAACCTCAAAATCACTGGTAAGGTAAATGCCAATGACTATTACTATATGCGTGATCATATGGCAATACTTGAGGCAGTAAATATGAAGGAAACTGAGTATCAGGGAGAAACGCCAGAAATCCCAGAAGCTGCTTTTCAGAGTAAAACTACCCTAACTAATTTTGTTTTCCCAGATAATGTACAAATTATAGGTATGGATGCTTTTGAGAGATCAAAACTTAGTGGGGCATTGATAATTCCTAGTAATGTTATTTCTATAGGTGATAGAGCATTTAATAATACTTTAATAACCAGTGTGCAGTTTTCTTCAGTTTTGAAAACAATAGGAAATACCGCTTTTGGAGGATGTTCCTCATTATCGGGCTCTTTACTCTTACCAGAATCGTTAGTAATTATCTCGGAAAGTGCTTTTAGCGGTTGCAGGTTTACAGGACGTCTTGAACTACCTTCGAATCTTGAAGAAATAGGAAGAGGAGCGTTCGGTTCAAGTGGAACATATACTGGAGGACTTAGAATCCCTGATAAGATTAGAATAATCAGAGCAGGTGCATTTCAGTATGCTCATTTTTCAGGACCATTAGATTTGAATAATGTGACTACTTTTGAAGAGGAATTTATGTCTGGAGCCTTTTGGGAAGGTAACTTTATTGGAGATTTAATTATTCCTGAAGGTGTAGTATCTATACCAGGTTGGTTCTTTTCAAATAATAGATTTAATTCAGTACATTTTCCTTCAACTTTAAGGGTAATTAAGGAATCTGCATTTACGAACAATTCTATCTCAGAGCCATTAGTTTTCAATGAAGGATTATTGTCAATTGAACAAAATGCTTTTAGTGGTTGTGGCTCTCTCACTTCTTTAGAGTTTCCATCTACTTTGCAAAGCCTCGGAAATTCTGTTTTCGAGGGATGCTCAAATATCTCGTCTATTACTAGCAAAGCAATAGAGCCTCCTACGGTTCAAAATGCGACATTTAATAGCGTAGCAAAAAATAACTTCACAGTAGAAGTTCCAGCATCTTCTATTAAGCGTTATCAAGCCGAAAATGGATGGAGCGATTTCAAACGAATAGGAGCTTATTATGATTTTTCATTAAGTCGGAGCCTAATTCGAGCCTTGGATGGTGAATTCTCTAAGACTTATGTACTTAGGGTTCCTTCGGGAATGGCGTGGAGTATAGATGAAAAACCAGATTGGGTAACAGTATCTCCTGCTTTTGGAACAGGTAGAACTGATGTAACTATTACAATTGCAGAAATGCAGGCTTCTGAAGTTAGTACTTTTGAAGTAAACGAAGGAACCGTTAATCGACCAAGTTATAAAAACTATTCAGGAAGAAGTGGGGTTGTTGTGTTCAAATTGGATGATAAAGACTATACATATTCTGTTGACGTAGAGCAGTATCATTCCAACTATCCAGATGGTATGGTTGAAACCTTGCAAACAGCAACCTCTGGACCTGGTATAGATATAGTATTTGTCGGAGATGGATATGATGCAAAGGATATTGCTAAAGGAATATTTCATGATAATGCGGTTGCTGGCTACGGACATTTATTTGATGTAGAACCTTATAAAACATATAAGAATTACTTCAATGTTTATGCGGTTACTGCAATGTCAGATGAGACCGGAATAGGCACAGTAAATACAATTGTAGATACTAAGTTTGGAAGCACATTTACCCAAAACAGAATCTTGCTTGAAAAACAAGATGAAGTATTCCAGTGGTCAAAGAAGGCTAATGCTAGTATGGATCTTACAAAGAGTCTTGTGGTTCTTTTGCAGAATACAAACACATATGAAGGAGTTACTTATATGTATGGTGATGGTTCTTCAATAGCCTGCTGTCCGGTGAGTACAGAAGCCTATCCATATGATTTCAGAGGAATTGTTCAACATGAAGCAGGCGGACACGGCTTCGGAAAACTGGGAGACGAATATATTTATGCCAATGCGTTTATTCAGAACTGTGGAGGTCCTCATGACCATCCTAAGTCCGACAATGATACAAAGAGTTCTTTTGGAGCCTTTAAAGCATTGGGTTGGTATAAGAATCTTTCTATGACTGCAGATGCACACCAGGTTCCCTGGGCACACCTGATATATAACAATAAGTATTCAGATTATGTAGATATGTTCGAAGGCGGTTATATGCATACCAGAGGAATGTACCGCTCAGAGGCAACAAGCTGTATGAATAACAATATTCCTTATTTCTCTGCTATAAGCCGTCAGGCAATTGTAGAGAGGATAAAGGAGTATGCTGGAGAGGAGTTTACGCTTGAAAGCTTCTATGCTCTGGATAAAGATGATTTTGGTCCTACGTCAAAGGCTGCTTCAAGATCTGGTGTGCCAGGATGGTCATTTGGAGTAGATCCTAAGTTCAACAGAGCTACAGGCCATGGGCCGATATACATGGGTAAGCATCCAAATGTCAGATAACATAACATATAACTATGAAAATAAAAGAGATATGAAAAAGTTTATCTATATAATCTTAGTTTGTTTGGTAACCTTATCATGCAGCAAGAACCAAGGACCCGAGAACAATCAGATGGAGTTTATGTTTTCCATTGGTAATGGTGCTACCAAGGTAACTTCGACGGCCTTTGAAAGCGGAGATGCCGTTAGTCTGTATGCCGTAGAATGGAGCGGAAGCGAACAGATGCCGATCCAGGTATCAGGAAACTATCTCAACAATGAGAAGATAACATACAATGGTAGTGCGTGGACAAGCCAAAGGACTCTTTATTGGAGCGATAATCCATGTGATTTCTATGCCTTGTATCCATATCAGGCAAGCTTTGCGTCCATTGAGAGGCAGCCGTTCTCGGTAGCTTTGGATCAGACAGGAGAGGGGTATGAGAATTCAGACCTGCTGTATGCTTATGCGGAGAATAAAACCAGGACAGATGGACCTGTAGCGATGCAGTTCGGGCACATAATGTCAAAGGTGGCCGTAAACCTGATAAAAGGGCCGGAATTTGACGGAGAGATTCCAAATGATGTTGTGGCACATGTTTACAGCACGATAACTGACTGCTATGTGAATATGACATCAGGATCAATAGAAAAGGACATTTTCGCCGATAAGAATGTCATCACCATGAAGAAGATAAGCAACGAGAGATTTGAGGCCATTGTAGTGCCTCAGAACCTTGAAAAGAGGACACCTCTCATTGAGCTGTCAATGGGTGGCATAGCTTACCTTCTGGAAACATCGCTGAGTTTCAGGGCAGGATATGTTCACACAATCAATGTAACCCTGAATACCTCTCCGGATCAGGAGATGATAGAAATCTCAATTGATCCGGGAGTAAATGGTTGGGACTAATCAACATATACTAACACTATTAGAAGTATGGGTAAAAGTCTTGTTGATGAGATCAAATCAAGATTTCCAAATTACAAGGAGTTAGCAAAATGTGACTTTAATCGTTGTCATGATCTTTGGGAAAGACCTATGTATCAAGAAAACCCATTTTTTAGAAGGGTAAAGAGTATATATGGGACAAGAGGCAACAGAGTTACAACCAGGCAGCAAATAATTGACCTTTTTGCAGAAAAGAGGTATTTTTACGGATATCTGTGCGCTTTAGTCTGGGGGAATATAGGAACCTTTAATCGGGGTAGAGAACATTTCAATAATGCTTTTTCTATTACTCCTCAGAAATTACGAAGTATTGTACTGAGGCTTGAACAAAAATTATTAAATGGTGAAATAGGTCAGGCATTTGATTCGATGTGCAATGGAGGTGAGAATAGAATTGATGGATTGGGGGTTAGTTTCTTTACAAAGATTCTTTATTTCCTTGGGGCATCAATTAAGTGCAACATAAGGCCTTTAATCTTTGATACCAAAAGTGTTCAAATACTTAACAGGCTATATCGTGATACAAATACAAAAGGAAAAGCTCGTCAGTCTAGGAAACACTACGTTGAGTTTTGTTCTAGAATGAGTATTCTCAGCAAGGAACTAGGTCTTCCTACGGCAGGTCATCTTGAAGCATTTCTTTTCAATAGCGGAAATAGCCTTATCCCCAAGCAATAGTTGCTATATACAGCAGTCTTATTTATGAACACACCAACCTTAACTGGGAGGTGTGTTCATATTGAGGATAAGTTTAGGAAAGGATAAGTATTCTATGTATCTTTATGATTGATAATGGCTGAATTTGAGTATTCTTTTATGGCTTTGAGTTTTGTTTTAATATGAAAAGGTTTTTAAAGTTTTTTGCTGTATTTACATTTATTGCATTGTTCGGTTTGATTTATGGCTGTGGATCAGGGTCGGGATCAAGATCAAGTGTCAATGGAGATTATACAGTATCTACAGCTGTAGGCAGCGTAAAGCTTCATATATCAGGGAATACGTGGAAGTCAACAATAGACGGGCTGAATGGAGAAACACATTCATCGGGGACAATATCAGGAGGAACCTTGTATACGAAGCCTAAGAGCAGGTTTGAGCAGCCTATGAGGGTAGGGAGTATAAAAGGGAATACTGTCTATTATTTGAATCACAGGATGAACAAAAGGTAGTAACTGTGTAATAGGGAATGAGATATGAACAAGAAAACTGAAAATATTGTAGAGAATAAGGCTGAAGAGAAGGAGGTTAAGAAGGTTGCTGAGAAGAAGGTTTCGGCGGGGAATGTGGGGAATGCTGGAAAAGCGGGGAAGGAGATCCCAGAGCTGAGCTTTTTGCTGAAAGAAGTGGAGAAGGTGTATGGGAGAAGAGTGGCCACAACAACAGACTTTGAGTCGCTGAGTGTGGTGATAGAGCATGAGATAGGGGAGCTGCTGTCGGCATCCACGCTGAAGAGGCTGTGGGGGTATGTGGGAGACAGGAGAACCCCGAGAGGAGATACGCTGGATATACTGTCAAAGTATTGCGGGAAGAAAGATTTCAAGGAGTTCTGCGCATGGCTGGTGGAGGAGAGCGGAGTGGACTCGGAGTTTATTTCATCGAGGTTTATTAGAACCAGTGATCTGTCTGCCGGAGACAAGCTTTCACTGGGATGGGCTCCGGACAGGCTGGTGCGTGTGTTGTATCTGGGCGGGGACAGGTTTAGAGTGACATCCAGCGGCAAGTCAAAGCTGAAGGAAGGAGATGAATTTGAGGCAGACGCGTTTCTGCTGGGATTTCCGCTTTATATATCAGCAATTTATCGCGATGGAAAGATCCTGCCTGCATACGTGGCAGGAAGGGTGCACGGGCTCTCTGTTCTGGAAAAGTGAATTTTCTAAAAGTGTTTTGTATTTTTATAGTTGAAATGTATAGGACACTGAGGGTTTTCATAGCTGTTTTGGGAGCTGGAGTCGCTTTGCTGGCTGTGGCGCTTTTTGCTGGTGGCTGCGCGGGAGATCCCAGTATGGAAGGGCTTGGAATGCCTGAGTTTTTGAGTCTTAGCGGCCAGGCGAACAAGAATTCCATTGCTATGACCTGCACATATAAAGGCAGGGCGGGAATGTGCGGATTTGTGGTTACGGCAGATGGATCAGTGGTCAAAAAGCAGGAGGCTAGTGAACGGGCAGACGGGTCTTTCTCATTGACTGTCAGCGGGCTGGAATATGACAAGGAATACACTTTCTATGCCTGGATATCAAACGGGTCGGCAGAAATCCATTCAAATACAGAAAAGGCTAGGACCGAGAAGAAGCCAGTAGTGGCTCCTAAGATTGTGGGCGTGTCCTTTACGGCAGACGAGAATGTCTTGATTCTGCATTGCACGTATGAAGAAGGAGTGGGCGTAGACGTGGAAGAGTGCGGGTTCTATTTCGGGGGAGTAAAGATGGCGGCGGATACCCGTTCAAATGGTGCGTTTTCGCTGACTATAAAGAACCTGGAATATGACAAAGAGTATGATTACCAGGCATATCTGCTGAGCGGGCAGACAGAGGTGAAGTCTTCTGCGGAAAAGGCTCGGACTGGCAAAATGGCTTCCATTCCTATTCCCGATGCGGCATTCAAGGCCTATCTTCTGGACAAGTTTGACCTTGACAAGAACGGAAAGCTCGGAATGGAAGAGGCCGAGAAGATCACCCGGCTGGAAATCAATACATTTGACCTGAAGATAAAGTCGCTTGAAGGCATAGAGTATTTTGTGAATCTTGAATACCTGAAGGCGGTAGGACACGGTGATTCTCAGCGAGGGGAGGTGGCAAGGCTTGACCTGTCGAAAAACACTAAGCTGGAGACCTTGTACTGCAGTTTCAACAAGCTGGAATTCATGGATTTGGGAAACAGCAGCAGTCTCAAGTATGTGGACTGCAGTTCAAATTATCTTCTGAATGTGAACCTGCCCGACCACCGTCCTGATTTCAGCCAGCTCACAGGCCTGGAGTATCTGGACTGCCATTCAAATGACGGTCTGCTTGTATGGCTTATGTATAACACAGCCCTCAAATACCTGGACTGCAGTTATACAGTCGGCTTTAACTATGTGGGATATTGTACCTCCATTGAATACATTGACTGTAGCTATTGTCCGGGAATGGCTCCTGGTTTGAATATATCTGGGCTGAAGAAATTGACGACTCTCAAGTGTGAGGGAATCGGGTTAATCAATGAGTTTGATGCTAGCGGTTGCGAAAATCTGGTATTTGACCCGAGCATATTTACCGGCAACGAGTTTTGGAGTATTAAGTTGAGAGGGTGCAACAAACTGACATCTTTGGATATCTGTAATGGTGAATCTACATTCTATATCGATGTTACCGATTGCAAAAATCTTAAATCTGTCAAATGCAACGGCCGTTTAGTTGATGAACTGTATGTGGGCGGATGTACGGCATTGACCGATATTGAATGCTATGAGAATTACTTGCATGAGCTGGATGTCAGTTCTCAGAGTAAGCTGAACCTTAAGGCCTGGCCGCAGAAAGACACCTTCTCCAGGCTATGGATCGGAAGCGGGGAGTATCATTATTTCAATGAATCCGGCCAGGAGATTAATCCTGCAGATTACGGAACGGAGGTATTAGTAAAGGAGTAGGACTATGGTGGACGAATCCGGATTTTTGTTTGTGTCTTCCGTTAAAGAGACGTGGGGAGTGGGAACACCTGAAAGGATAGGTGGTTCCCTAACCGGATGGTCCGAGGTGTGGCTGGTGGAAAGTGACGGGAAGTTCCGTGTGCTTAAATCGCTGAAACCCAACTATAGAGGGCTTCCACTCTATGAGAGGCTCCTTAAGAAGGAATATGACATAGGCTCATCAATTGAGCACAGCAATATTTGCCGGACATACGCATTCATCAATCATCCTGAACTGGGAAACTGCATAGAAATGGAGTGGGTGGACGGCAGGAGTCTGGAAGAGATAAGCACCGATAGCCGAAAGGATCCTGAACTTGCCCGCAAAATAATACTGGAAATATGCGATGCACTGATTTGCATCCATTCCCATCAGATGGTGCATCAGGATCTGAAGCCTTCCAACATACTAGTGACCCATAATGGCAATAATGTGAAAATCATAGACTTCGGACTTTCATTGCAGGATTGCCAGAGTGAACTCAAGATATCGGGAGGGACAAAGTCCTATGCAGCACCGGAACTGAGTGAGGGCAAGATGGCAGATGTCCTCAGCGATATATATTCTCTGGGCAAGGTTATCGAACAGATTACTCCGCGATATGGAAAGGTGGTCAAAAAGTGCTGCCGTCTGGATCCGAAGGAGAGGTATATGTCTGTAAAAGACGTAAAAGAAGCAGTTCTCAAAAATGGCGGGGAAAGGTCTTGGATTCTGCCTGTAGCTATTGCTGCGGCAGCGGTGATTCTGGTTTTGATGCTGTATAACCTTAGGGGTATGAAAGAACCATCCGCGATCGCCGAGGATCCTGTTAAACCTACCGCTGAGGCAGTGGAAACGGTAGTTGTAAGGGACAAAGAAGAACCTTTGCATCAGACTCCTGAAGCAAGCTCCCAAAAGAAGCAGGACCCATCCAGCCAGGCGGAAAAGGCAAAGACTGAAGAAAAGGCCGGGAAGATTGAGAAGATTGAAGACGAGACGGACCTGGACGACCTGTTCGATTCCGTTACCGAACTGTTTGAAGAAAAGGAGGGCGGCAAATGATGCGATGGGCAAGATATCTTCTGGCTTTATGCCTTGTAATGCTTTGCTGCACAGCCTATAGCCAGCGGCGCGATGCCAGAGACAAGGCTCTGGACCGCTACGAGGCGGTATGCAACAGGCTTATAGAACTCCGCGATGCCCTTCGCCGAGGAGAGACAATATCTTCCCAGGAGCTGTCTGCACTCAGGACGGAAGTCAAGACCATACGCTCCAACCTCCAGAAGAGCCCGGAAGGCCTGACGCCAGAGCAGACAAAGAGGTTCAACCGTATTCGCCGCCGCTACAATTACGGCTATGAGCTGGAGGAACTCCCTGTGACAAAGGCGGCTGCGGTTTCAGCCCCTGCAACCTGCCGGAAGAAGGACGGGCGGCAGGAACTTGAACGCATCAACTATGACCGTTACATTCTCCCCGGAAGACGCTATTTTGACGAGGGAAAAACCGGCTTCCTGGCCCTTGCGCAGCTATCTCCGGCCCCTGATATGTCATTCGGCGTGAGCCTTGGATATCTAAAGCGCAAAGCCGGAGCATACGCGTCTTTCGTCAGCAATTTCAAGTCCAGGAGCGCAGACATGGAGGTTCTTAGCGATGGCACCATCGGCGGAGATCCGGTCTGGGTTTCCGGCCGTCAGGAAAAGACCAAAATGGTATTTACTGCAGGCGGCATATTGCGCGTATCAGACAACGTAAGCCTCTTGGCAGGAGCCGGTTACGGCACACGCAAACTCTTCTGGGAAGACACGGGCGGAAAATGGATGAGAGTGACAGACTGCTCGTATTCAGGCATAGCCGCAGAAGCCGGAATGCTGTTCACGTTAGGTCTCAGGGGATCTTTCTGCCTTTCCGCCAAGGCCGGCACAATCTCTTTTAAGTACCTCGACTTCACAGTGGGCGTAGGCTACCGCTTCTAGCTATCGTTTTGCCGAAAAGTGTTATCTTTATCAAGCGAAAAACATTTGTTATGAAAAAGGCCAAGACAGCGCTTCTGGCGGCATTTCTGGTGATTACGGCTATCACCTCCATCCATCCGATTTACCCTCAAGAGCAGATGCTGCAGCATGCGGGAACGCTTCTCTTGCTGGTTCCTCTGGTATATGACCTGTTCAGGGGCGGAATGCCTATGTCTGCCTATATTGGGTTGGTGTTGTTTGGAGTGCTGCACGTGATAGGCGCGCGTTATATATACTCGTATGTGCCTTACAAGGAGTGGTTTACGTCATTGGGAATAGTGGACTCGGGCTATTTCCAGGATCCGAGAAATCACTATGACCGCTTCGTTCATCTTTGTTTCGGATTGCTGCTGTTCCCATACGTGAAGTACATTTGCCAAAACTGGCTGGGCCAGAAGGCTATTCTGGCGATATTCATGGCGTGGCTGATAATTCAGGCGGGCAGCCTGTTGTACGAGCTTTTCGAGTGGATGCTTTCAAATATAATGGATCCTCAAGACGCCGAGAATTACAACGGACAGCAGGGGGATATGTTCGATGCGCAGAAAGACATGGCCCTGGCGATGCTGGGCTCAACCTTTATGGCCCTGGTTTACCTGATCAGGCGTCTTTTCCATCGCTGAACTTATAGTTTTTAAGAAGTAAAAAAGCAGGTTTTGCATCGATACAAATAATTTTTATATATTTGCACCGATGTTTGATATGGCTTTTATATTTCAATCTGTTATTTCTATCAGGCGTGTCCGATCCTAAATGCGCTCCGGGAGGCCTTTTCCGATAAGGCCGGGTGAGTTGCATTTTCAAACAATCGGGAGTTTTTCTCCATCTTAAATCACTGAAATACAATTAATAAACCAATTGGTTTCCAATTAGCGGGGAAACTATAACCTCATCTGCGATAAAATGAAAATAGATGTAATCGTAGCTGACGAAAGCCACTACAAGTATGCTCAGCCGATAATAGATCTGATGAATTCATCATCCAAGGAAAAAGGGACGGTAATTGCCGTAAGAAGCGCGGATTACATAATTGACAAAATGGCAAACCACAAGGCCGTGATTGCCCTGGCTGAGGGAGGCGAGCTTGCAGGGTTCTCGTACATAGAGACTTGGAGCCATACCAAGTTTGTGGCAAATTCCGGCTTGATAGTGGCCCCGAAATACAGGGGAGAAGGCCTTGCCCGCCAGATAAAGCAGCGGATATTCGCACTTTCACGTGAAATGTATCCTTATGCCAAGATCTTCAGCATAACCACGGGCCTGGCCGTGATGAAAATCAATTCGGAGCTGGGATTCCGTCCTGTAACACTGGCCTGCCTTACTGACGACAAGGAGTTCTGGGAGGGATGCAAAGGCTGCCAGTACTACGATTTTCTTCAAAACAACAATTACAAGATATGCCTTTGCACGGCTCTGCTATACGATCCCAAGGAGCATATCGCTGAAAACAAATTAAATAAATCATAGCGGAATGAAAAAGAAAATAGTTTTGGCGTTCAGCGGAGGTTTGGATACCTCTTTCTGCGTACCCTTTCTGAAGGAAAAGGGATTTGACGTTCATACGGTTTTTGTAAATACAGGAGGCTTTTCTGCCGAGGAGGAAGAGGCCGTCAAAAACAGGGCCCTGATGCTGGGAGCCTCTGTACATAAATGCATTGACGCTGTTGACGAGTACTATAAAAAGGGCATAAGATTTCTCATTTACGGAAATGTCCTCAAGAATTCCACTTATCCGCTGAGCGTGAGCAGCGAGAGGATCTTCCAGGCGCTCAAGGTGCTTGAATACGTGAAAAAGGTGAAGGCCGGCTATGTGGCTCACGGCAGCACCGGTGCCGGGAACGACCAGGTCCGCTTTGACATTGTGTTTGACGTTCTGGCTCCGGAAGTCAAAATAATTGCTCCTGTCAGAGATCATAATTTCCAGCGCAAATACGAGATAGAGTATCTGAAACAGAGAGGGTTCAACTATTCCTGGAAAAAGAGCCGCTATTCCATAAACCAGGGCATTTGGGGCACAAGCATCGGAGGCGTGGAGACTCTTTCCTCAGACGGATATCTCCCGGAAGAAGCCTATCCGCACAAGGTCACCAAGAAGAAAGAGAGCATTATCGCGATAGACTTCCTTAAAGGGGAGCCAGTTGGAGTGAACGGAACCAAGATGAAGCCGGTAGAGGCTATCAGGGCTGTTGAGAAACTGGCCCAGGGTTACGGCGTGGGACGAGACATGCACGTGGGGGACACGATTATCGGAATCAAGGGAAGGGTAGGCTTTGAGGCCGCGGCTGCAATGATTATCATCAAGGCCCATCATCTGCTTGAAAAACATACGCTTGTGAAGGACCAGCTCAACTGGAAAGACCATATTTCCTCTTTCTACGGCCAGATGGTGCACGAGGCCAGATATCTGGACCCTACGGCAAGAGACATGGAGGCTTTTCTGGAAAGCACCCAGAGGAAAGTTACAGGAACGGTGTATGTAAGACTGAGGCCGTACTCCTTCCAGGTTCTGGGATGCAAGTCGGATTTCGACCTTATGGCCAACTCCTTTGCAAAATACGGAGAAGACAACAAGTCCTATACGGCACAGGACGTGATAGGCTTTACCAAGGTGATAGCCAATCCGTTAAGGATATACTACAATGTAGCCCAAAAGACAAAAGGACAATAATCTGAAGATGGATTTCAAAAAACAGACAGAGGCAGCAGAGCTGCTCCTCAAAGAAATGATTCCCATACCTTCCGTCACATTCAAGGAGGCGGAAAGAAGCCGGTTTCTGGCGGGTTATTTAGAGCGTATGCTGCGGCAAACGGGGGCAAGTGAGAGTGTGAAAATTATCAAGGTAAAAGACAACATACTGATCTGCAGCCCCAAGAAAAACTGCAAGACGCTTATGCTGTGCGCCCATATAGACACGGTTCCACCAGCGGATGGCTATACTTTTGAGCCATACGCCCTTACGCAAAAAGAAGGCAGGCTGATCGGCCTGGGAGTGAATGATGACGGGGCTTCCCTCGCTTGCATGGCTGTTGTTTTCTCCGCGATGGCGGTCAAGACTAAAAACCTTTCTCTGCTGCTGTGCATTTCCACCCAGGAGGAGAAAAGCGGAAAGGATGGGATGAAAGCGGTGATGAACTATCTAAAGACCTGTACTTCAATTCCTTATCCGGACTTTGCTATAGTGGGGGAGCCGACGGGAATGAAGGCCGCTATCGCTGAGAAAGGATTGCTGGTGGTTGACGGAGTGGCCTATGGACAGGCCTGCCATGCCGCTACGGGAGGAAAGGACAACGCAATTTACAATGCGTTCAAAGACATAGAGGCAATCCTCAAAACCAGATTCACAAGAAAATCGGCTCTGCTGGGTCCAACGCATCTTGTTGTAACTCAGATTAATGCCGGAAAATGCCACAATGCCCAGCCCGCAAAATGCGAGTATGTGATAGACATCAGGCCCAATGACAGGTACACCAACGAGGAGATTCTGGAAAAGCTCAAATCCAGGGTGGGCGGCACTCTGAAAGCCAGGAGCCTGGACCACGTCTCTCGAGTGACTCCCGAGGGCAGCGTTTTGATGAAGGCTGTGGAATGCCTTGGACTGAAAACATACGCCTCTGCCACCAGTTCTGACTGGAGCCTTCTGGACATTCCGGCAATAAAGATAGGCCCCGGCGATAGCTCAAGAAGCCACAAGGCGGACGAGTATGTAACAAGAAAGGAAGTTAGATCGGGAATAGAGGGGTATACGGCAATAATTCAGGCAATAGACTCTAAACTAAAGAAATAGACATGGCAACATTATGGACCAAAGGCGGCAAACCAGACAGCAAAGTTGAACAGTTCACCGTAGGAAAAGACAGGGAATTAGATCTCCGTCTGGCCAAGTACGACATTATAGGCTCAAAGGCTCATATAGCAATGCTCGCAAAGGTGGGCCTGCTTTCCGGGGATGAAGAAAAGAAACTGCGCAAAGGCCTGGATAAGATACTGGATAGTGTGAAAAACGGCACCTTCCGCCTAGCAGACGATGTGGAAGATATCCATTCCCAGATTGAGATAACCCTTACTCAAATGCTGGGGGAGGCGGGAGGAAGAATCCATTCCGGAAGGAGCCGCAACGACCAGATTCTGGTGGATATCAAGCTGTATCTCAAGGACGAGTGCCTCAAGGTCAAGGAAGAGGTACGCAAACTGTTTGACACTCTTATGAGCCTGGCAGACAAGCACAAGGAGGCGCTGATGCCCGGATACACTCATTTCCAGATAGCTATGCCGTCTTCCTTTGGGCTGTGGCTGAGCGGATATGCGGAATGCCTTGCGGAAGATGTGGCTATGCTCAAGGCGGCTTACACTATTGCCGACAACAATCCTCTGGGCAGCGCCGCCGGCTACGGAAGCTCTTTTCCTCTGGACAGGGAGATGACTACCAGGCAGTTGGGCTTCAGCAGCCTGACATACAACTCAATAGCGGCGCAGCTTGGAAGGGGGCGCACAGAAAAAGCCGTGGCCGCCGCCTTGAGCCAGATAGCAGGAACTCTCAACCGTCTGTCTTACGACTGCTGCCTATTCCTTTGCCAAAATTATTCTTTCATCTCTTTTCCCGACAGCCTTGCCACAGGCAGCAGCATAATGCCGCACAAGAAAAACCCTGACGTGTGGGAGATGATAAGGGGAAACTGCAACCTCATCAGCTCCGCCCACAGCCAGATATGTATGCTTACAGAGAATCTTCCGCACGGTTATCATCGCGATTATCAGCTTCTTAAAGAAATCATTATGCCGGCACTGGACAAGATGCATTCCTGCCTTGAGATGGCAGACTACATGATGCAGAACATTGAGGTGAAGGAAGACATATTATCCGATCCCAAGTACTCTCCGATTTTCTCGGTAGAGAAGGTCAATCGCCTGGTAGAGAGCGGAGTGCCGTTCCGTCAAGCCTACAGGACAGTGGCAAAGGAGATTGCATCTGGCCAGTTCAAGCCCCAGTTCCATGGGCCTATTGGCGCCTCTTCTCTGGGGCATACCCATTTGGGTAGTATAGGCAATCTTGCATTGGATAAAATCCGCGAGAAGATGAATCTCGCCGATTTTGTATCTTTGTAATGTGAGTAATCATTCTAGACACAAGTTCAGGTTCCTTATTATCCTGGCGGTTTTTCTTGGCTGCCTGGCTTTGGCTGTGAATGTTTTATTGATGAATGCGGACAGGCTTCTGACAGGCTATGCAGACTATAAGTTAAGAGAGGCTCTGGCCAAGTCCGATTCATTTGACATGAGCTACTCCCGTCTGGACTTGAATCTTGCAAAGGGTACCGTAAGCCTGAGCGACGTGTCTTTTTCAAAGGACAGCCTCAAGGCTATCGCGAAGAAAATAGAGACGGGCAATATAGATCTCCGTAAGGTGTGGAAAACCCGAGAGCTTCTGCTGGATTACATAAAAGCAGATGGGGTAAAGGTGAGTTACGTGCAAACGCCTAATACAAAGTCCATTGCAAAGGATACTGCCAAGAAGCCAGAAGGGGTCAAGCTGTCCGGGCTGCAGAACTATCTGGATACAATAGGGGTTGAAAAAGTGATTTTAAACGGCGGCGATTTCTCTTTCCGCCGCCTAGGCAGCCATCTGGCTTTGGGCGTTGGGGATATAATCCTGGGCCTGGGCGATTTTGGCTACGGCATTTCTTCCGGAAAGTTTTCTTACTGCGACTCGCTCTATGACCTTAGAGTGAATAATCTTGCTTTCATCTCTGCCGACGGGCTTTACGCCCTGTCTGCCGACACCCTTGCCACAAAGAATTCAGGCAGTATAGCCATAAGCAGCCTTCATGGCCGCAACACCGTGGGAAAGAGGGAACTCTCCGCTATAAAAGGTAAGATCCCCGCAAGCTGGACAGATCTGCGCATCAAGCATTTGCGTACTTCCGCCATAAATCTGGCACGCATGGTTTGCTCTCGCAAGATATCTATAGACAGCATATTTGTCACAGGTGAACAGCTGACTGTCTTCCGCGATAACCGCTATGCTCCCAAGAAGGCCTTCAAGATGCTTCAGGAGAGCCTGACATCCATTTCAACTCCTCTTCATATTGGATATGTTGACCTTTCTATGCCGTACCTGACAATGGAGATTCTGCCGCAGAAGGGAAAGACCGGAGCGCTTCATCTTCACGATGTGAGCGCTGTTGTCCGCAAGATATCCAATGCCCCGGAAAACACTATGGAGGCCCGCATACGCCCTCGCCTGGGAAAGGGCAGGGGAGATCTGCATTTGAACCTTAAAAACGACAATAACTGCTCGTTCAGCGTCAAGGCCTTGGTAAACAATGTCAAAGGTTCTGACTTTGAGAGTCTTCTCAAGCCTATGTTCGGGGTGTCGGTGAGCGCAGACATAAAGTCTTTGAACTCCTCAGTTTCAGCCGACAGACATTCAGCCTCAGGCAGTTTCTGCATGCTGTACGAAAACCTCAAGGTAACTGTAGAAGACCCCGCCATTCTCGGCAAGAGGTTCTCTAACAAGGTGGGGCTTGTGAACAAGCTCGCCGGTGCGGCCATTCACAAGCAGAACCCGAGGAAACATCAGGAAGAGCCATATTCCTGTGAGGTTTCAGCCACCAGGGATCCTATGAAGAACTTTGGAGGCTACCTGGTTTCCGTTCTTCTGGACGGTATGGAGAAAACCTGCCTGAGAGAGCTGACTTACAAGGAAGCCGAAAAGCTCAAATCAAAGGGAAATGAAATCAAGGAGAAAAAAAATGCTATCTTTGAAAAGGTAAAAGACACGAAGGAGAAGGTCAAAGACAAAAAAGAAAAGCTTAAGGAAAAGATAAAAAACAAAAAAAACAGTACGCTATGAAAAAAGGATTATTGATTGTGTCTGCTGTGCTACTGGTAGCGGCAGGCTTAATATTTATGAGTATGGACCATAAGAAACCTAAGCTGAAAGGCACTGTATGGCAGTATGTTGAGAAAATGTTTGTGGCCGACGCCGGAACACAGACCAATACCTATATTCTGGAATTCAAGACAGACAAGGATGTGGAATACAAGATTGGATACCACATGCCTCCATTCCCTAAAATGTATATGAACCCCGACGGCACCGTGGACAGGGATCCGGGCTGGAGCTCGGACAATACCTATTCCGGCACCTACAAGTTCAAGAAGGGCATGCTTTTCATCACTTTCCAGGACATGCCAGATATGATTCTTGATTATCGTGATGGAAAGCTTGTGGACAAACGCAGAAGCCTTTCAAATGAAGAGAGGATATTTACCATGCTAACCAACGAATAACTATAACTATATGAAAAAGTTTGTATCACTGGCAGTTATAGCCGTTCTGGCTCTTGCCTCCTGCAAAAATTCAGACCAGCAGAAGCAGCCTGAAAAAGCTCCGGCTGAAGGACAGCCTGCTGTTCTTGACCTGGAATTCGTGTACGGCGACACCCTGCAGATCACATCCCTTGCTGTCTATCCCGACAGTCTTGTAGTAACCAACGGCGGAGTGAATTATGCCTACGCCATAGACAAAGAAAACAGCTATGAGGAAATAGAGCCCCGCTATTACATCTGGAACTATGCGGTAAATGCTGCAGATCCTCAGGCACAGCCATTTACCAAGATAGCCGTCAAAAAGTTCATGACGGACATATTTGGAGAGAAGGGTAACTGGGACAGGGATGATGTCCTGTTCTGGAAGAATGACGGCAAGGGCGCTGACACCTATACCGTTAAGAACGAAATATCGCTGGGCAAAAAGATTTTTGCCAGCTATCCTGAGTCACAGCCTTATCCTGAGCTGGTTATGGAGAACGCAGACTTTGTTTTCGCATACGGAATAGACACCACATCCGTTCCTAAGATTGTGCGCAACGCCAAAAAACTTGTGATCAAGGACCGCACCTTCACACTTTCAAACGGCAATGAAAGCGTAGAGCTGAAGATTATTCCGCTTTCAGACTACGAGACAGTCTATTCGGAGGGCTATGACTGGTATTTCACCACAGAGGCTACAGACAAGCTGCCTTCTATGCAGATTCAGCTCAATTCAGGCTTTGACTTTGTAAGACAGCAGTCTCAGCCAGAAAACAGGTGGATAGCGCTCTATATCGGCAATTACGGCTACTATAACTTCGATTTCAAGTCTTGGGAAAACCTGCAGAGAAAACTCTCTGTATGCTATCCTTCCGACGAAGATTTCAACCTTACAATGGAAGAGGGCATACTGCCTGACGTATCTGAAGAAGATTAGTGCCTGAATTCCAGGTTGCTAAATTTTTGTTACGAACAGCTGAAAATGGACCTGCCTGAATACGCGGGTCCATTTATCATTTTACTTTTGCGGTGCCTAAAGAAAAAAGGACAAACATTTTTATTATTAATAACTAAAAGATCAAGATCATGAAGAAGGTATTTTTCATCGCTGTTGCAGCTCTTGCATTCGTAGCTTGCAACAACAACAAGCCAGCTGAGGCTGCCGCTGAGGCAACTGAGGCCGCTACTGAGGTTGTAGAAGAGGTAAAGGCTGACGCTGAGGCTGCTGTTGAGGCAACTGAAGAGGCTGCTGCTGAGGCTACTGAGGCTGCCGCTGAGGCAACTGAGGAGGCTAAGAACGAGGTTGAGAAGGCTGCTGAGAAGGTAGAGAACGCTGCCAACGACGCAAAGCAGACTGTTGAGGCTGTTAAGGGTGCTGCTGACGCTGTAAAGGGTGCAGTAGACGCAGTTAAGAAGTAATTGCTTTTTGACCTTAAAGAAGAACGGATGGCTTGCCATCCGTTTTTTTTGCCCTTTCTCCCAAGGCATAAAATTTGCTGTAAAAAATAATTGTACTATATTTGACATTGAAATTTATTATTAACCCTTTAATACTTCACGATTATGAAAAAGATCATTGCTATGATGTGTGCAGCTCTCTTCCTGTTCGGCGGAACTTATGCACTTGCTTCAACTTCATTCTCAGAGCCTCAGACCCTTGAGAAATCAAAGAAGAAAGATAGGTCAGGCGAGAAGACTACTACTGCTAACAAGAAGGCTGACACCAAGAAGGACAGCAGCAAGGACAAGAACACCAAGGAGGCTAACAAGAAAGACAGCCAGAAGTCTGATAGCAGCAAGAAATAATCTTTCTGCGTATAACGAAAAACTCCTGCCATTAACGGCAGGAGTTTTTTTTGTTTTTAGGCGTTTGCGCTAGAACAGCGCCGTAACCTTTTCTATAACCTCGGCAGGGCTGCACTCCGGAGAGAGAATCAAGTCTGCCTTGGCGTTCACAAAGCCGGATTCTTTCTTGAAGCGCTTTTCTCCGCCGCCCGTGATGTTGAGCATTATGGTCTGGTCCGGGGTTATCTGGCCTTCCTTGAGGGCCTTGATCATACTCATCAGTGCAACTCCGGCAGCTGAGTAGATGTCTATGCCTTCCAGCTCCTCGAACATCTCGCAGGCCTCTGTAAGCTCTCCGTTGGTAACTTTCTGGAAATCACCGTTGCTCCATTTCAGAACATCGTAAAGACCTCCGGCTATTGAATAAGGCGGCTTGCGGTTGCTCAGCACAGGAGCCTTGATCTGGAGAGCCTTGATTCTGCCTTCGTTTTCGTCCATAGGGAGCAGGGCGCGGCTGTCTGCCTTCCAGGCGTCGTACATAGGCGTAAACGGCACGTTCTGGGAAGGAATGAGCTTCATTATGTGGCTGCCGAACCTTCCGTCTTCCTTGAGGCGGAGATTGGCCTCGTATGCGGCGATGGTTCCGGTTCCGCTGCCCACGGCCTGGAAGTAAACGTCAGGAATCCTTCCTATAACCTGAGCGGCTGAAAGCACTGTAGTGCCCATTCCGTCTCTTCTTGCCACGTTCTTGGCTCCGCCTTCCTCCATGAACATAGGGGAGGCGTTCAGCTTTGCAGCCAAGGCTATGGCGTCGAAATAGTCGCTGCCCTTAGGAGAGCAGATCACCTTTACGCAGCTGTTGAGGTTCTCCTTGAACCACAAGGCGTTGAGATTGTCTTCAGGAATCGCGATAACAAGCGGAATGTTGTTGTCTGAGCACACCTGGGAGAACGCTCTGGCGGTGTTTCCGGCTGAAGCCACCACGAGCACTCTCTTGTTGTCAGCGGCAAGTCTTCCGCACACCGAATAAGCTTCTGTCTCCTTGAAGGAGCAGGTGCTCATCTTGGCTCCTTTCTCCGGCCACCAGCCGCTGAAAGTAATATACAGGTTGCTCAGCCCCAGCTTCTTGGCCAGGCCTTCGCTCTTGTAGGTTACAGGGGCGCAGCTGCCTTTGAGCATGCGGCTGACAGGCAGCCAGTCTGCAAACCTGTAGATGCCGTATTCCGGCCCCTTGAATTCTATCTGCTTCTTGTCGTAAACTGCTCTGACAAGTGAAGGGCTGCTGTCCTGAGGATCTGCAATCATCCATCCGGTATCGTCGAACACCCTGTGAGTTAGGCAGCTTTCCAGTCGGTAACTTGTTGGTTTGATTTCCATATCTGTTAGTTTTTGCTATTGTTTCATGTTTTCCGCTACAATCTCGGCAAAGTCCTTGACCGGAACCGGAGACTTGCTTCTTATGGCCCTGTAGCACATAGGGCAGGCTGTAACTATGCATTCCGGGTTGCCTGCCATCAGATTGTCCACGGAGCTCTCGGCAATCTTGCTGCGGTCTTTCTCCTCCAGAGTCATGCTGCCCAGGCTGTAGCCGCAGCAGATGCTCTCGTCTTTTTCCTTAGGGGCTTTCTTCAAATCGCCGATGGCAGAGAGCACGTTCCTTGGCTCATTGTAGATTCCGCATCCTCTTCCAAGCTCGCATGGATCGTGATAAACCATTGAAACAGAGCCTTTCTGTGGAGCAATCTTGCCTTCTTTGACAAGCTTGTCCACCAATTGGGTATAGTGGAGTATCTCGATGCCTTTAAGGCCGTATTCTTCCTTGAACACTTTCAGGCAGATAGGGCAGGACAGCAGCAGAGTCTTGCATCCGGAGGCCTCTATAAGGGCCTTGTTGGCCTGGATGGTCTTTCTTGCTGCTTCCGTCTTGCCGGCGAGCATCAGAGGCCTTCCGCAGCAGATGCCGCTGTCTTTATCCATGAACTCGTATTCAGTTCCCGAGGCCTTCAGAAGGCTTTCTACAGACTTGATAATCTTAGGGGTAAGATGGCTCATGCAGCCTGCAAAATACAGCACCTTGCCTTTTGCCGAAGCCTCTGAAGTGAGTTTTTCTTCAGCGATATTGTCGAGATAAGAATAATCGTAACTGATGGAATTGTTCAGGGTTTCTCTCTGAACTCTTCTGATTTCAGGAGAGTTGACGCCCACAGGGCAGATGGCGGCGCATTTGCCGCACATCAGGCACTTATCTGCTATCTCGTTGATTTTGCGGTTATTGTGCCTGCGCAGGAAACGTATGAAGTAAACCGAAGAGTATTTGAGGTTCTTCTTCTGGGTGTTCATAGGGCAGGCGTCTATGCAAAGTCCGCAGCTCGAGCAGGCATAGATTTCAGCCTCGGCAAAGCCTTTTCTCGGCTTTCTGACTTTCAGCCCGGCATTCCTCATGAGAATGAGCAGAGGCTCGGTGAGGATATGCATATACCTAGAGAACGGCATCGCCAGGAAGAAAAGTCCCAGGCAGATGGAGTAAGCCCACCAGGTAGGCATGAAGTTAAGCTCGTTGCCGAAGAAGGCCCTGAACATCCAGTTCACAGGCTTGGTGAGGAAGGATCCGCCGCTAAGGTCTGCTGTAAAGCTTTCTGCCAGAAGCCTTAAAGGGAAGATTGCCCAAAGGCAATAGAGAGCCACGCGGTCTGCCAGGGAAGGCTTTGTGGTATGCCTCATTCCCAGGGCTATAGACCTGACTCTCTTGAACATAGCCAAGCCTATACCGCTTAGTACATAAAGCAGGAAAAAGTCCATCAGGAAGAAGAACACCGTGCCTCTCAGAGTCTCGTGTTCAGGGTTTATCCAGATGAAGAACCTGTAGAAAATAGGGTAGTAGAGAGAGCCTTCGGAAATGCCTTCAAGATGTCTTGGAGCAAACAGGGCAACTTCCAGATGGCCTAGAACTATGAGCATGAACCATCCGAAGGCTATGGCCGAGTGCATATATCCCAGAAGAGGCTTTCTCTCCCATATCTTAGTGTGAATCAGGCAGTCGCAGAAGATGTCCTTGAGATTCTTGAGTGCGGTCTTTGGTATGAACAGCGATTTGAGGAGCTTGATCCTGTCCTCGCCGGTCAGATGATATAGCACTCTTATCAGGCCTATAAGAAGATAGACCAGGATGAAGGAAATGCCTATGACGAATGGCAGCACAAAATGGTTGTAGCTGTTCGGGTATCTGTCAATTATGCCCTCCGGAGTAACATGCTGCCCCGCCGCTATGAGAAGTCTGGTCATTTTCCGTAGATTTTTTGGATTGAAATGATAAGGTGGCGGGTGTTGATGCCTCTAGGGCAAACCATTGTGCATTTTCCGCAGAGCATGCAGCTTTTCAGAAGGTCCAGAGCCTGTTCCACCTGGCCGTTCTGCAAAGAGAGGATGGCCCTTCTGACGCTTGTAGGCTCGAAATGGGCGGCAGTGCAGCTGGCTGAGCAGCTTCCGCATGCCATGCACTTTAACACGTCGGGCTCCAGTGCGGCAAGAGCAGAGAAAGATTTCTTGTCACATTTGTCCAGGTTGATTCTGGAGCTGGGGCTGACTGTAAAACCGAAATCTATCATTTCTCGCTGAATTTTTCTTTAATGTATCTGTCTATCTCGATGGCTGCGCTGCGGGCCTCGTGCAGAGTGTCCGGAAGTGTCTTGGCCCCTGTGCAGGCTCCTGCGTAGAAGAATCCCGGAAGCTTGCTTCTCTGGATTGAGAGCAGGTTGTCGGCAGAGGAGAAGAAACCGTCTTCTTCTGTTGTAAGGTTGAGCTGGCGGCCCACACTCTTGCCCGATTCAGAAGGCCTCATGCCTGCCATAAGCACCAGCATATCCAGAGTCACTTTGAGCGGCTTGCTGGACAGTGTGTCTTCCGCCTTAACCTGCAACCTTCCGTCGGTGGTTTCTGCAACCTCCGACACTCTTCCGCGTATAAACCTGATACCGAACTCTTTCTGGGCTTTCAGGTAAAGGTCTTCATAGTGGCGGCCGAACATTCTGAGATCCATGTAGAAGCAGTAGACATCTGCATCGGGATAAACTTCCTTCACCTCGCAGGCCTGCTTTACGGCAGTTGCGCAGCAGACTTTGGAGCAGGCAGGGTTGCCGGCTTTCTCGTCTCTGGAGCCCACGCAATGTACAAATCCTATTGCCTGAGGATGCTTGGCCGGAAGTTTCTTCTCCCTGAAAGCCTCTTCAAGGTCTGCGTTGGTGATAACACCTTCGTAGATGCCGTAGCCGTATTCCTCTTTCTTTTCCGCCTTGAAAAGGTCGAATCCGCTGGCCAGAAGCACTGCGTCTGCCAGAATCGTGATTCCGTTGGAAAGGATGGCGTTATAGGATTTTTCCAGCACGTTCAGCTGCTGAACTTCGGTTTCGGTAAAGCAGTTGACTCCAGAAACTTCATCCAGCAGGGCGTTCAGCGTTTGCTTTGCGGAAACTCCGTCGGGGAACAGGCGGTCCCATTTTGCCAGATGGCCTCCCAGCTGCTTGTCTTTTTCTATGAGGATAACGTTGTATCCCAGTCTTTTGAGGTTAGCCGAGGCTTCCAGTCCGGCAGGGCCTCCTCCGATTACTAGTATATTCTTTTTCATATTTTCTATTTAAGGCAGTGAGGCTTTTGCGGTTCACCGATAAACTTTCCGTTCTTGCCCAGAAATTTCTTTGCCGGGTCGTAAGGGATGCCCATCTTGTCAAGGAGCGGTTCCACGCTTACCTGATGTGTCTGGAGCCCCAGATCCCAAGGGTCATAGCCCATTACCAGACCTGCCACCTCCTCGTATGTGAATACAGGTATTCCGTGGCCGTCCTGCCCGTATGTCTTTCCTTGTGTTTCGGCTATTACATACTGCCATCTGTCGAGGAAATAAGGGCAGCCCGGGCAGTTGGTTATTATCATGTCCGGCTTGTAAGGCTCCATGCTCTCGAATTTCTTGTGAGTGTTGGAGACAGAATAGCCTCTGTTGCCCTTTATCAGATACTGGCGGAACCCGAATCCGCAGCAGTGCCTTCTCTCGGGATAGTCGATTATCTGGCCGCCCCAGGCTTCAATCATTCCGACCAGGACATAAGGATATTCGGCGCCGCCCACGCCCTTGGAAGGGAACATCTTGGAATAGTGGCATCCGATGTGCTCAACGACTCTGAGCGGTTCTCCGGTTTTCTGGTTGACCAGCTTGAACTTGCTCTTGGCCGCAATCTGCATCCTGTACTTGAATATAAGGTCGCTGGCGTGTACCAGGAACTTTGGCTTGGCAAACTCCAGGCGGCAGGCTTTCCAGAGGTTATCGGCGATTTTCTGCTGGAGCTCAGGGAATTCCCTCCATGTTTCAAGAGTTTCGCAGTACAGGCCGAACGAGGTTATGCAGGAGCATACATAGTTCTCGTAGCCGTATTTTTTCATCAGGGCAAACTGCCTGGCTATTATGGTCATAACTGTTTCCTGCGGAATGGTGTCTGAATGATATGCGATGCCTCCGCAAGTGGTGTGGTGCTCAGTTCCGAATATATCCTTTCCCAGTTTGTTTCTGGTTATGTCCAGGAATGTTACCTCAGAAGCGGGGAAGAAAGACTGCCTGATACAGCTTCTTACATAAAAATAGTGGTCTTCCGGTATCTCTTTCTGGTAATCCGCCCAGATTTTTTTCTTTCCTTCGTAAATCATCTTCTAGTGGTTGAAATGTTTTGGACTGCACTCGGTGTATATCTTCTGGCAATATTCTTCTTCTGTAAGTCCCAGTTCCTCAGCCTTTTTAAGGCCTGCCTGGCGTACGTTCTCCAGCCTCTGGGTCGCACCGGTGATATCGTAAATTCTCTTCAGTTCATCCAGATCTTTCTGAGGAATCTTTCTCATAGCTCCAGGGCCATCCTTGTCCAGGTTGGCCCCAAGACGGTCAAATACGTCGTCGATGTTATTGTGTACCCATTCCCATACCAAGCCGGCTTCCTGGTGTTCCTTGTAGCCGAAAAGCCTTGGGTAGACACAGTAACCATAGTTCAGTACATTGTGGTTGAGATCTTTGCAAAGGAGATACATTTGCCGGCCTTTCTCGGACTCCATGAACAGGCCTGTTTCAATGGCAAGGTTTCTAAGAGCCATAATAACTAATCCGGCTGCATTTTTCCTCGGGCAGCGAGTAACGCAACTCATACATTCTCCGCAATACCAGATAGTGTCGCTCTTGAGAAGCTCTTCTATCTGTTCATCGTCTTGATGCTGAACGATATCGACTATTCGTCTAGGATCGTAGCGGTAGAACTCCGCCGCTGGGCAAATGGCGGTGCAGGTACCGCAGTTGATGCAGGCGTTCAGGCCTTCGCGGATCCTGTAGTCCTGCATTAGCTTATCACATAGTTTTCCCATTGTTATTTCTTGTTAGTAGGGTATTTGGCAGCAAGATCCAAAAGGTCAATGTCGTTGTTCATGTTCTCGGCCATCTTGCTGAGAACCTTGATGAAGGTGAGCATATCTTCCTTGGTGATGCCGTTGATTATCTTGTCCACGGCTTCCATCGCGGCCGTAGTTACCTTGTCCTTTATTTCGATTGCGTATTCTGTTACCTCGATGAGGTTCTGGCGGCGGTCCTTAGGGTTGCTGACCCTGCGCACCAGTTTCCTGTCTTCCAGCCCGTCCACGAGCTTCACGACAGAGTTCTTGTCTTTGAGCAGATAGTCGGCAATCTGCTGCTGGGTGAGCACACCCTCGTCCCAAAGAGTGTCCATAACCAGAAACTGCTCAGGAGTGATGTTGAAACCGTGTTCTTCAAAGATGACAGTAACATACTGCTTGAACCTGTTGTGGACCAGATTAAGGAACAGTCCGACTTGCTTGTTCAGTATCATATATTATAGTATAATGTTTTACTGTAATTGAACAGCACAAATTTAGCAAATAATCTGTGCCGTTGTCCTGATGCTATACAGAAATGTTAACTACAATGTAAAGGACGTAGAACGCCAGCAGAAGGGCACCTTCGGCCCTGCGGATCTTGAAGCTTGTCCTGGCGGAAAGCAGAAGCAGCAAAGTGGCCAGAAGCAGGAACACAAAGTGAATGTGGTTGATACTTGTCAGCGGAAGAGGGGTTATGGTTGCACAGCCTCCCAGAATCAGGAAAATGTTGAAGATGTTGCTGCCCACAACATTGCCGAGCGCGAGCCCCACTTTCTTTCTGATTGCGGCTACAACGCTGGTGGCAAGTTCAGGAAGACTGGTTCCTATCGCGACAATCGTTGAACCAATTACAACATCGGACACTCCTTTAGCCTTTGCAATAAGGGTGGCGTTGTCTACCAGCAGGTTACCTCCCCAGATAAGGCCGGCAAGACCGCCTGCCACCATCAACAGGGCAAGTCCCAAGCTGTATTTTTTCTGCGGTTTCTCTTCTGAATCAGTGACTTTCTCCACATTTCTTTCTCCTCTCTTGGCGCTGGCCACCGAGTAGACGATGAATATGAGGAAGAAGAATACGAGCAGGATTCCTTCGCTTCTGGACACAAAGTTGGATGTCATGTCATCGTCTATGGTAAGGGTGTCTATCTGCCTGTCAAAGGCGATCACAAGAAGCGCCAAAGTGGACAGGAGCATAAACTGCATATCTCTGTTCACGATTTCCCTGGACACGGCCATAGGATAGATAAGCGTGCTCAATCCTATGATAAGCAGTAGGTTGCAGATGTTGGAACCAACCACGTTACCGACAGCGATTCCCACGCTTCCCTTGATCGCGCCAAGAAGGCTGACCACAAGTTCAGGAGCGGAAGTGCCGATAGCCACAACCGTCATTCCGATAACCAGTTCGGAGATGCCAAACTTTGAAGCTATCCTGGATGAGCCTTCAACCATAAAATGAGCGCCTGCAATAATGACTGCAAGCCCAAGTATCAGAAGCAAAATAGGTATTGTCATAATCAAAATCTTTAATTCCTGTTTTAGTATTCGTCCCAGCTCTTAATCTGGATCTGCTCCAGGTCGAGGTTGCAGAACGCGTTTATGAACGCGCTTGCCAGACGTGTGTTTGTAAGCAGCTGTATGTTGAAGTCAACAGCGGCTCTTCTTACCTTGTAGCTGTTGTCCAGCTCTGTCTTGGAGAGGTTTTTAGGTATGTTGACCACCATGTCTATGCTCTTTTTCATTATCAGGTCCAGAGCCTGAGGAGTCTTGTTCTTCTCGTTAGGCCAGAATACCTGAGTTGTCTGTATGTTATTGTCTTTGAGATATCTGTATGTTCCGCCCGTAGCGTAGAGCCTGTATCCCTTGCGGCTGAGCTGAATGCAGGCGCCCAGCATTTCGGCTTTCTGCTTTCCGTCTCCGGTGGAAAGCAGGATGCCCTTGGACGGAACGCTGTATCCCACGCTGAGCATAGACTTTAACACGGCCTCGTGAGTGTCGTCGCCGATGCAGCCCACTTCTCCTGTGGAAGCCATGTCCACTCCGAGAACCGGATCGGCCTTCAGAAGTCTGGAGAACGAGAACTGGGAGGCCTTGATGCCCACATAGTCAAGGTCGAACGCGCTCTTGTCAGGGGCCTTGAACCTCTCTCCGGTCATGATTCGGGTAGCAAGGTCTATGAGGTTGATCTTAAGTACCTTGGAAACAAACGGGAAACTTCTTGAAGCCCTGAGGTTGCATTCTATCACCAGTATGTCGTTCTCCTTTGCCATATACTGGATGTTGAACGGGCCGCTGATTCTTAGCTCCTTGGCAATGGTCCTGGAAATTTTCTTGAGCCTTCTTACGGTTTCCACATAAAGCTTTTGAGGCGGGAACTGTATGGTGGCGTCTCCAGAGTGCACTCCGGCAAATTCTATGTGCTCGCCGATGGCGTAGGCCACAATCTCTCCGTCTTTGGCCACAGCGTCGAACTCAATTTCCTTGGCATGCTGAATGAACTCGCTCACCACCACCGGATGCTTCTTGGAAACCTCCGCGGCCATCTGCAGGAACTGCTTGAGCTCGTGATTGTTGGAGCATACGTTCATAGCCGCTCCGCTGAGCACGTAAGACGGCCTGACAAGCACCGGATAGCCCACCTTGTCCACGAACTTGTGGATGTCGTCCAGCGTGGTCAGCTCGCTCCACCTCGGCTGGTTTACGCCCAGGCGGTCCAGCATCGCGGAGAACTTGTGGCGGTCTTCAGCATTGTCTATGCTTTTGGCGGATGTGCCCAGAATCCTCACGTTGGCATCGTTGAGCCTCATTGCCAGGTTGTTTGGAATCTGGCCCCCCATGCTTACCACAACTCCGTGAGGGGCCTCAAGCTCGTAGATGTCCATCACTCTCTCGTAGGTGAGCTCATCAAAGTAGAGGCGGTCGCACATGTCATAGTCTGTGGATACGGTTTCCGGGTTGTAGTTTATCATAACTCCTCTCCATCCGCATTTGCGTATGGTGGACAGGCAGTTGACGCTGCACCAGTCGAACTCCACGGAGCTTCCTATGCGGTAGGCCCCGCTTCCCAGCACTATAATGGACTTGTGGTCTTTCTCGTAGTCTATGTCGTGATAATTGCCGTTGTAAGTCAGGTACAGATAGTTGGTCTTTGCCGGAAATTCCGCGGCCAGAGTGTCTATCTGCTTTACTACAGGGGTGATTCCCAGAGCCTTGCGGTATTCTCTAACTTTTACCGCATAGCTGTCCGGATCCATTTTTCTCTTGAGCACCAGCCTTCCAATCTGGAAGTCGGAGAAGCCGCTGGCCTTGGCCAGGCGCATTGTTTCGGCATCCAGCTGCCTCAGATCGTTGAACTTGGAAAGATCCTTTCCTATGAGGTAAATGTTGTAAAGCTTCTGGAGGAACCACTTGTCTATCTGGGTGGCATCGTGAACCTGATCAACGGTGTAGCCGGCCTCGTATGCCTTGGCTATCACGAATATACGGCTGTCTGTAGGCTCCTTGAGTTCTTTCTCGATGTCGTCCACCTGCATCTCCTTGTTGGCCACAAACCCGTGCGCTCCGCGGCCTATCATGCGGAGGCCTTTCTGGATCACTTCCTCAAAGCTTCTTCCTATGGCCATCACTTCTCCCACGGATTTCATGCTGCTGCCTATCAGGCGGCTCACTCCGTGGAATTTGCTCAGGTCCCAGCGAGGAATCTTGCAGACTATGTAATCCAGTGCCGGCTCAAAGAAGGCCGGAGTGGTCTTGGTTACGGAGTTTTTCAGCTCAAACAGCCCGTATCCCAGGCCGAGCTTTGCCGCCACGAAAGCCAGCGGATAGCCGGTAGCCTTGGACGCCAGGGCGGAAGAGCGGCTAAGGCGGGCGTTCACTTCTATAACTCTATAGTCTTCGCTCTTTGGGTCAAAGGCATACTGCACGTTGCATTCTCCCACTATGCCGATATGCCTTACTATCTTGATAGACAGCTCTCTGAGCCAATGATACTCGTGGTTTGTCAGAGTCTGTGAAGGGGCTACAACTATGCTTTCTCCCGTATGGATTCCCAGCGGGTCGAAGTTCTCCATGTTGCAGACAGTGATGCAGTTGTCATACTTGTCGCGGACCACTTCATATTCTATTTCTTTCCAGCCCTTCAGCGATTTTTCCACCAGCACCTGAGGGGAGAAGGTGAATGCCTTGGCGGTGAGCTTCTTCAGTTCGGAGTCGTTGTTGCAGAATCCGCTGCCCAGTCCTCCCAGAGCGTATGCTGCCCTCACAATTACCGGATAGCCCAGTTCATTGGCCGCCTTCAGAGCGTCTTCTATGTTTTCTACCGCGTGGCTCTTGATGGTCTTGATTTCGATCTCGTCCAGTTTCTTTACGAAAAGCTCTCTGTCTTCCGTGTCCATAATGGCCTGGACAGGTGTTCCAAGCACCTGTACGCCATACTTTTCCAGCACTCCCTTACGGTAGAGTTCCACTCCGCAGTTCAGGGCCGTCTGGCCTCCGAACGAAAGCAGAATTCCCTGCGGCTTTTCTTTCTGGATGACTTTCTCCACGAAATAGGGGGTTACCGGCAGGAAATAGATCTTGTCCGCAATTCCCTCGGATGTCTGCACGGTGGCAATGTTAGGGTTTATGAGCACGGTTTTGATGTGCTCTTCCTTCATTGCCTTAAGAGCCTGGGAACCAGAATAGTCGAATTCTCCGGCCTCGCCGATTTTCAGCGCGCCGGAACCCAGTATCAAAACTTTCTTTATGGATTTTGCAGTTTTCATCTAGAGTCTTTCTATGAATTCGTCAAACAGAAATTCCGTATCGGTAGGGCCGCTGGTGGCCTCCGGGTGGAACTGGGCTGAGAAGAACGGCTTTTTCTTGTGCCTTATTCCCTCGTTTGTGCCGTCGTTCATGTTCACGAACAGCGGCTCCCAGTCTTTGTCAAGGGTGGATGTATCCACGGCAAATCCGTGGTTCTGGCTGGTTACAAAGCAGAGGTTGGTTCCCAGCATCCTCACCGGCTGGTTGTGGCTGCGGTGGCCGTACTTTAGCTTGTAGGTCTTTGCTCCGGCAGCCCTGGCCATCAGCTGGTTGCCCATGCAGATGCCGAAAATCGGCTTTTTGCCTTTCATCGCTGTGCGAAGATGCTCCACCGCCTTTGTGCAAAGTTCCGGGTTTCCCGGGCCGTTGGAGATGAAAAGCCCGTCCCATTCCATAGAGTTGAAGTCATAGTCCCACGGCACTCTGACAACTTCCACATTTCTGTTTATCAAGCATCTGAGAATATTGTTCTTTACGCCGCAGTCTACCAGCACCACTCTTTTGCTGCCTTTTCCGTAGGTTACGGTCTTCTTGCAGGAAACTATGTCCACCTGGTTGTCCAGGTTCGGGTCAGCGATAGGGCCGTGCTTCTTGCTGCTCAGCGGAACAATTCTTCCGAGCATGGCGCCATTATCGCGGAGAACCTTTGTAAGCTCCCTTGTGTCAACTCCGTAGATTCCCGGAATCTTCTGGCTTTTGAGCCACTGGTCCAGGCTTCTGGCAGAATCCCAGTGGCTGTAGTTTTCTGAATAGCAGGAAATGACCAGGGCTCTTACGTGAATCTTGTCTGATTCAAACACTCTGGAAATCCCGTTTTCGTCTACACTGTCATCCGGAACTCCGTAGTTTCCTATGATAGGGTAGGTTATGCAGAGTATCTGGCCTGAATAAGACGGGTCCGTCAGGCTTTCAGGGTAGCCCACCATTGCGGTGTTGAACACTACCTCTCCGTCTGCACTCTTCTGATACCCAAAAGAATAGCCCTGAAATTCAAGGCCATTCTCTAAAACTAGTTTTATGTTTTTCGGTGATTGCATCTTCAAAGGTTCAATATCGAGGTGCAATTTACAAACTTCTTGCGAAAATATTCCAGATTTCTTCTCTAAGTTCTTCCCAGGTTCTCTGCTCTGATGCGCTCAGGCGGCTGCAGTAGCTGTTCAGAAGCTCCATGGCCTCTTCTTTCTTGCCTTCCCTTATCAGTCTGGCCGCTTTTCTTCAAGAGCCGGAGCATCGCCGAAAATGGTGTTGTCGTAATACTCCAGAGCCTTTTTCATCATGTCTTTGGTCCTGTCCCATCCGAATGCCGCCAGGCGGTTGGTTTCCCTGAATCTCCAGATGGCCGCGTCTTTTCTGTAGCGTTTCTGGCCGCAGACTTCAAAGCCCGCAGGGAGCTTTGTCTGTCCGGCGTAAATTGGAACTCTAGGCGTGAGGGCAGGTATGTCAAATGCAAAATAAGCCACTCCTCCCACCTCGTCAGGAAGCCAGGAACGGAGTTTGATAATCTCTGAATATGAGCATTGTATGACAGATATGGTGTAGGCCCATGAAACCGTTCCGGGCTTCAGGGTGTTCAACAGAGACCGGGTGGCGTTGGTCATATAAGGGCTAACCGGGCAGGTTGTGTCCGATACCGTAACCAATTCTCCGTTCTCATTCCTTATCCAACGTTTGACTTCTGTATTGAGGTTTTTGAGCATATCAAACTCAGTGCCTTCGTATGTAGAACGGTAAAGCTCAAACATCTGGCGTGCAGACACTTTCTTTTCCGGCTTTATGCTGAACGGAATCTCCTCATCTGTCATCTTCAGCCCCAGTGCTGGAGCCAGGGTATTGAAGACAAACACTTCCCTGTGAGAGAAGTTCTTGCCTTTCTGCCCGTCTTCAGACACCATCTTGTAGAACTTGAACTCGCTCTTTCCGTCCCACAGCCCGAGTTCCTTGCATCTTTCCTTCAAGTCTGAGGCGTACATAAACCTTTCAGGATCGGAAAAATCCACTGTTCCTATTCTTGGAACATTGGCGCTTATGCTCACATGGTCATCCGGAATTCTCTGTGCAACCCACAGCGCTCCGGGCTTCTTTTCGCTCTTTCCGGTTCCGTATATCTCAAAAAACCAAGCCTCGTTCTTGTCTATCACAGTGAGACATTCCCCATTGTCCGCAAAGCCGTATTCTTCTGCCAGGCTTCCCATCAGGCGGATGGCGTCTCTGGCGGTTGAGCATCTTTGAAGCGCCACTCTTTCAAGCTCTTCTATAAGGAACAAAGCGTCGCCGCGGCGCAGGTCCTGACGGCCTTCGGTAGTAGTTTCTCCAATGGCCAGCTGCTTTTCGTTCATGCACGGATAGGCCACGTTCATAAAGCGGAAAGTCTCCTCTGCGGGGGCGGGGATGCTGCCCTTTACTTCAACTCCTCTGGTGTCATACGGCTCTTCAGTGTGCATCAGGCCCCAGCGTATCTCGTCAACGTTTCCGGGCGCAAACACCTTTCTCGGTTCCATGGTAAGCCAGGTCCTGAAATTGGAGTCGCAGGTATGGGCTGTCATCACAGAACCGTCATCTGATGCGTTTTTCCCCACTACAATAGAGGTGCATTGCGCTGCAGCCAAGCCCGGCATAAACGCAAGGAGAGCCAGTATCGCCGATGAAATAATTAATTTCCTCATTTCTAATTACATGCTGCGGGCAAAGATGCTCCAGAACTCTTCTCTCATTTCTTCCCAGGTTCTCTGCTCTGATGCGCTAAGGCGGCTGCAATAGCTGTTCAGAAGCTCCACGGCCTCTTCCTTCTTGCCTTCCTTGATCAGTCTGGCTGCCTTTTCTTCCAGAGCCTTTGTGTCTTCAAACAGCATCTGGTCATACTCGGAGAGGGCTTTTCTCACGCGGTCTTTGGTTCTGTCCCAGCCGATTGTGGCCACGCGGTTAGTCTCCCTGAATTTCCATATCGCGGCGTCTTTGCGGTAGCGGTGCTGGCCGCATACGTCAAAACCTGCCGGCAGTTTTGTCTGTCCGGCGTAGATAGGAACTCTTGGAGTCTGTGCAGGGTTGTCAAAGGCAAAATAGGCCACTCCGCCCACTTCATCCGGAAGCCAGTCTCTCAGCTTGACAATCTCTGAATATGAGCACTGGATTACTGCTATTGTTCTCCTTCTAGGAGCGCAGCCAGGCTTGAGCATGTTCAGCAGCTCCCTGGTGTCGTTTGTCATAAATGTGCTGATAGGGGCGGTGGTATCGGTGACTGTCTTCATTCCTCCGTCTTCTCCCCTGACTCTTCTTTTGACTGCTACTTTAAGATCCTTAACCTGGTCAAGATCAGTTCCGTCGTATGTCTGCCTATACAGCTCAAACATCTTCTGTGCAGACACTTTCTCCTTAGGCTTTACTGAGAACGGCATTTCGTCGTCTTCAAGCTTGAGCCCCAGATCCGGAGCCAGCGTGCTCAGCACAAAGAACTCCCTGTAGCTGAAGTTCTTCTTTTCTGAACTGACCATCGGCCAGAACTTGAACGGTGACTTTCCGTCCCACAGCCCCAGTTCCTTGCATCTTTCCTTCAGGTCTGATGCATACATGAACTTGTCAGGATTCTTGAAATCTATCACCTCTATTCTCGGTATGTTGGCGCTTATGCACACATGGTCGTCCGGTATTCTCTGAGCCGCCCACAGCGCTCCTGGCTTGCTGCCGCTCTTTCCGGTGCCGTAAATCTCAAACAGCCAGGCTTCTTTCTTGTCTATAACCGTAAGGCTCTCTCCCCAGTCTCCATAGCCGTACTCTTCTGCCAGGCTTCCCATCAGCGCAATTGCCTGACGTGCCGTAGAGCATCTTTGAAGGGCTATTCTCTCCAGCTCCTCTATCTGGAACAATCCGTCTTTGTTCACCAGCTCCCGCTTTCCATCGGTGGTGGTCTCTCCCATAGCCAGCTGCTTCTCGTTCATGCAAGGGTAGGCTACATTCAGGTAACGGAACGTCTCGCCCTCCGGTGCCGGAATCTGCCCCTTAACGGTTGTATTCCTCAGATCGTAAGGCTCTTCAGTATGCAGCAGCCCCCAGCGTATCACATCAAAGCTTCCTGCTTCAAACACCTTCCTTGGCTCCATCGTAACCCAGGTCCTGTAGTTGGCGTCACATGTATGGGCCGTCATCACAGACCCGTCGTCAGATGCCAGCCTGCCCACCACAATAGAGGTGCAGCTTTCCTTTGCAGGCTCATCTTCAGGAAGATAAGGCACTGCCTGCGCAAATGCAGATGAACAAATAAAAGCCCCGCCTAACAACAAGGCAAATAAAATCGCCGAGAAAGAGAAACACTTTTTCATATCAAATCAGTTTAACACAATAAAAGTAGCAATAATCAGCGATAAAGGCAACCCTGCTAAATAATTATTATCTTTGAGACAAATCAAGTTGTTTATGGAATTCAAATGGGAAAACGGTTTTAAGATATCTGTCCGGATTGAGTGCGGGCAGGTAGTTGTATCAGCAAACAGGGAAGGATTGCTGTCTTTGGCAAATCATTTAAAAGCTCTGGCTGAGGAAGAGCCTGGGGTCCATTTCCATTTGGACGAGTATAATTCGCTGGAAGATAACTCAGTGGAACTTACCGTTGAAAAAGCGGAATAGCGTTCAATCTAGTTCTGGTTGTCACCGAACAGGAGCTTGGCGGCTGACGGGGCCATCTTGGTGTTGGAGTGGCCTACGTTCTTGACGTATTCCTTCCTCCAGTTGAACGGATAACCCTTCTTGTTTGCGTCCTGGCCGCAGAAGCGGAAGAAGGAGTTGCCTCTCTCAAGCCTTGTAAGGCCCTGAGCGTCAGTTTCAGGAGTCTGCCTGAGGTCTGAAGTGCGGAGAGTGTCTGCGTCGCCGAGCAAAATGATCATTTTCTTGCTGTAATAAGCCTTGATGTCGGCTCCGCTGCCTTTGGTGCCGTATGGATAGGACACTGTGTCAGAAGGGTATGTATACCATCCTGCATTGGCGGCTACTGCCCTGTCAAGGTGAGGTGTAGGGTTGAAAAGCAGAAAGCGGTGCACGAACTGGCCCCCTGCGGAATGCCCGTAAATACTGAAGGTCTTGGCCTTGGAGGCGCTGTGGGCTGTAAAGTAGTTGAAGACCTCTTCTATAAGGACATAAACCCTCTCGTTCTCAGGGTTGTATGAGCCGTCTTCAGAGGTCACGTTTCCTCTCTGGTAGAAATCATCCGGGAACTGGTCGGAAGAGAAGGTGGGCACCAGCACTATGAATCCGTATTTGTCAGACTGGGCTATCCACTGGTCGCGATAATCATCCCCGTTGCGGTCCATTCCGTGCATTACAAAAAGCACTGGCATAGAGGAAATCTTGCCCTCTGGGATATGATAGTAGATCTTGACGGTCTTGCCTGCAAAAGGGCCTGAGCAGGAATAATCCACAGATCCGGAGCCTTCAGTGAACAGAATATCCTGTTTGCAGAAAGAAAATATGACTAATGCGGTTGCAATCAGAAGCAAGGAGAAAGAACGTTTCATAACGATGATATTTTCTATAAAGGTATGTATTTTCCGCCGAATGTCTCCTTTTATTATATTTGTAGAGTTATGTGGATTACGCTTGGACTGCTGATACTTGGTATTGTTTTGGGGATGTTCCTCAGGGGGCATAACGGCAAATGGGTTTCTGCCGTTGTGATGGCAACCGTGTGTATCTTGCTGTTTGTCATGGGCGTGAGAGTAGGGTTGAATGAGGAGATAATAGGGGCGATCAAATCCACAGGAGTAATCTCCGCGATTCTTTTTGTGTTTGGAACGGGAACTTGCATCATCCTGACCTGGCTGTTTACCAAATATGTAATAGACCGCAGAAGAGAGGCTGTCGTTGCTGAGGCTGCTGATACGGGCAGTGTTGAGGCCTCGGGCGGAAGCAGCGGGTTCAAAGACAGCCTGATCATACTCGGCTGTTTTGTACTGGGGCTTGTGCTCTCTTTGACAAGGATTTTGCCGGATGCGTTCTATGCCCTTGACTTTGAGTCGTATGCAGACTGGGTACTGTATGCAATGCTGCTGTTTGTGGGAATCAGCATAGGAATGGGGGACAGCATTCTTGCTCTTGTGAAGAAGCTGCCCCGCAGAGTATTGTGGCTTCCGCTGGTAGCGCTTGCAGGAACCTGGATAGGCTCTGTTTTGGCGTTTCTGGTTATAAAATCTTTGGGCTATGACCTGTCTTTGCAGCAGAGCGCAACCATCAATACTGCAATGGGTTACTATTCTCTTTCATCGATATTGACAACAAAGGCCTGGGGAGCGACCATTGGCTCAATCTGCCTTCTGACAAATCTTCTCAGAGAGCTGTTTACCATTCTCTGCGCCAAGCCGCTGGGCAAAATCTTCGGAAGATTCGCCTCCACATCCAGCGGAGGAGCCACCGTAACTGACACAAGTCTGCCTATAATCCTCAAGGCTGAGGGCAACGAAATTATGCCTGCAGTCCTGTATTTCGGCATCGTGATAAACATTGCCGTTCCTTTCCTGCTTGCCTTCTTTATGATGTAAAACTTGCTGATATAGGCAAGAAATGCTGTGTTATTCTCGCAAAATATTCGTAACTTTAACCGATTAAATAGTTTTTGCTACGGAATAACAGTTTTTACAGATTATACTTAACTGATTTATATGAAAAGAATAATTGAATGTGTGCCCAATTTCAGCGAAGGGCGCAATCGTGATGTTATTGACAAGATAGTTGCGGCGATTGCCGCTACAAAGGTTAACGTGGACGGAAAGCAGGAGGGAGTGAAGGTGCTGGACGTGGATCCGGGAGAGGCCACCAACCGTACGGTGGTGACTTTCGTGGGCAGTCCGGAGGCGGTGGTTGAGGCTGCTTTCCAGGGCGTTAAGAAGGCTGCTGAACTTATAGACATGCGCAAGCACAAGGGAGCTCATCCGCGTTCTGGAGCAACAGACGTTTTGCCTCTGATTCCGGTTTCCGGAATTACCCTGGAAGAGTGCGCAGACCTGGCAAGGGCCCTGGCAAAGAGGATCTTTGACGAGCAGCAGATACCTTGCTACTGCTATGAGGCAGCTGCTTTCAAGCCTGAGAGGAAGAACCTGGCCGTTTGCCGTGCCGGCGAGTATGAGGCTCTGCCTGAGAAGGTTGTGGATCCTGAGAGAAAGCCGGATTTCGGTCCCGGAGAATATACAGATGTAGTTGCCAAGGCCGGAGCAATCAACGTTGGAGCCCGCAACTTCCTGGTAGCGGTAAACTACAACCTCAATACAACATCTACCCGCAGGGCTATGGCCGTGGCGTTTGACGTGAGGGAGAAGGGAAGGAAGATGAGAGAGGGCGGCAGCCTGACGGGCAAGGTGCTCCGCGATGAGAACGGAAAAGAGATGTGGCAGCCCGGAACCCTCAAGGGATGCAAGGCTATCGGCTGGTACATAGATGAATACGGCATTGCCCAGGTATCGATGAATATTACGGATATAGATGCTACTCCGCTCCATAAGGCATATGAGGAGGTTTGCCGCGCAGCCGCTGCAAGAGGGCTGAAGGTTACCGGAACCGAGATTGTGGGACTGGTGCCGAAGCGTGTTTTGATTGATGCCGGAAAGTTCTATCTGGAAAGGCAGCAGAGATCTCTCGGAATCTCCGAGGACGAGATACTGAAAATTGCTGTCAAGAGCATGAGCCTGGATGATCTCAAGCCGTTCAACCCGCACGAGAAGGTGATAGAGTTCCTGATGGAAGACCCTAAGGAAATGGCTGTGAAAGAGAGGCTTGTAAGAATGACTTGCAAGGGCTTTGCAATAGAGACGGCATCCGAGTCTCCGGCTCCTGGAGGCGGAAGCATCTCCGCCTATATGGGAGCTCTGGGGGCCGCCCTTTCCACTATGGTGGCTAACCTTTCTTCTCACAAGAGGGGCTGGGACGACCGCTGGAAAGAGTTCTCAGACTGGGCCGAGAAGGGCAATGCGCTGATGAACGAGCTTATAGCCCTTGTAGATGAAGACACAGCCGCTTTCAACAAGATAATGGACGTGTTCTCTATGCCTAAGGGCACGGACGAGGAGAAGGCCGCCAGGGCCGCCGCTATGGAAGAGGCTACACTGTATGCTACCCAGGTGCCTCTGAAGACACTGCGTACCGCATTCAAGGTATTTGAGGTTGCCTCGGCGATGGCGTCCGAAGGCAATCCTAATTCCGTTTCGGATGCCGGAGTGGCTGCCATTGCTGCAAGAGGCGCCGTTCTGGGAGCAAGGCTCAACGTTCATATCAATGCGGAAGGCCTGAAAGACAGGCAGATGGCAGAGGGCCTGATGAACGAGGCAGACAGGCTCACGGCTCAGGCTGTGGCTGAGGAAAAGAGGATTCTGGAAATCGTTGAAGACAAAATTAGAGGATAAAATACTTAATGCTATGACATTCAGGGAAGAGATACTGGCAGGAATACCGGCCACATTGCCGGAGCCGAAGCCATACGACACAAATATCAACCATGCTCCAAAACGCAAAGACATACTCACTCCACAGCAGAAGAAGCTGGCTCTGAGGAATGCCCTGAGGTATTTCCCGAAAGAGTTCCACGCCACGCTGGCGCCCGAGTTTGCAAAGGAGCTTAAAGATTACGGAAGAATCTACATGTACCGCTTCCGTCCTGACTACAAGATATATGCAAGGCCTATAGACGAGTATCCTTGCAAATGCAGGCAGGCTGCGGCTATTATGGCTATGATCCAGAACAACCTGGACGAGAGGGTGGCTCAGCATCCGCACGAGCTGATAATCTACGGCGGAAATGGAGCCATTTTCCAGAACTGGGCTCAGTACAGGCTTGCTATGCAGTATCTTGCAACAATGACCGAGGAGCAGACTCTTAGCATGTATTCCGGCCATCCAATGGGGCTTTTCCCAAGCCACAAGGACGCTCCGAGAGTGGTGGTTACCAATGGAATGGTTATTCCGAACTACTCCAAGCCGGACGACTGGGAGAGGTTCAACGCCCTGGGAGTGAGCCAGTACGGCCAGATGACCGCAGGTTCCTATATGTACATTGGTCCTCAGGGAATCGTTCACGGAACCACCATCACCGTTATGAACGCCGCTAGGATGCAGCTGAAAAAGAGGGGAATAGAAGGCACAAGAGAGAATATGGCGGGAATGCTGTTCGTAACCGCAGGACTTGGCGGAATGAGCGGCGCCCAGCCTAAGGCAGGAAACATTGCAGGCGTGGTGAGCGTTACCGCGGAAATCAACCCTAAAGCCGCCAGAAAGCGCTACGAGCAGGGCTGGGTAGATGAGCTTCACGACAATCTGGATGAACTGATTGTAAGAATAAAGAAGGCCACTGAAGGCCGTGAGACCGTTTCTCTTGCGTTCGTCGGCAATGTGGTGGACTTGTGGGAAAGGCTTGCCGATGACGGAATCAAGGTGGACATCGGTTCTGACCAGACATCTCTCCACAACCCTTGGGCAGGTGGATATTATCCTGTAGGCTACTCTCTTGAAGAAAGCCAGAGGATGATGGCGGAAGAGCCTCAGAGGTTCAAGGAGGCAGTCCAGGCATCGCTGAGAAGACAGATAGCTGCCATTAACCGCCTCAGCGACAGGGGAATGTATTTCTTCGACTACGGCAACGCCTTCCTGCTTGAGTCTTCAAGGGCAGGCGCAGACGTGATGAAGGCCGACGGCACATTTCGCTATCCATCATACGTTCAGGATATTATGGGCCCTTTGTATTTCGACTACGGATTCGGCCCGTTCCGCTGGGTTTGCATGAGCGAGGATCCGGAAGACCTGGCAAAGAGCGATGCCCTTGCTGTTGAGGCTCTTATGGAAGAGTCCAAGACCGCAACGGACGACATAAAGATGCAGATGCTGGACAATATCCACTGGATTGAAGAGGCCGGAAGAAACCACCTGGTGGTTGGCTCTCAGGCCCGTATCCTGTATGCAGACGCAATCGGCAGAACCACAATCGCCCTCAAGTTCAACGATGCAATAAGAAAGGGAGAAATCAAGGCTCCGATAGTTCTTGGAAGAGACCATCACGACGTTTCCGGAACAGATTCTCCTTTCCGCGAGACTTCCAACATCTATGACGGCAGCCAGTTCACAGCCGATATGGCAGTGCAGAACGTGATTGGCGATGGCTTCCGCGGAGCTACCTGGGTTTCAATCCACAATGGAGGCGGAGTTGGCTGGGGAGAAGTGATCAACGGCGGCTTCGGAATGGTTGTGGACGGAACTGATGATTCTGCAAGGCACATCAGGGAAATGCTCCACTGGGACGTGAACAACGGCATTGCAAGGCGCAGCTGGGCCAGGAACAAAGGAGCTGAAGACGCTGTCCGCAGGGAGATGCAACGTACACCTAGCCTGAAAGTTACACTCCCTAACCATGCTGATGACTCAATATTGGACGAGGCTTTGAAAAACATTTAGTCTATGGAACACAAAATATCATCTGACCATCTCTCCCTGGAGAGGATAGAGGAAATAATAAACAAGAAAATGACGCTTTCTCTGTCTAAAGAGGCGGAAGAAGCGATAATCAAATGCCGCAAGTATCTGGACAGCAAGATGGAAGACATAGGCCGCCCGGTGTATGGAGTAACAACCGGATTCGGGTCGCTTTGCAATGTCACCATTCCGGAAGATCAGCTATCTCAGCTTCAGTACAATCTGGTTGTAAGCCACGCCTGCGGAATTGGCGAGAAGGTAAGGCCGGAAATAGTGAAGCTGATGCTGCTTCTGAAAGTCCAGTGCTTGTCATACGGGCATTCAGGAGCCCAGCTGGTTACAGTCCAGAGGCTTATAGACATGTTTAACAACGATATCCTGCCGGTTGTCTATCAGCAGGGTTCGCTTGGAGCATCCGGAGACCTGGCTCCTCTGGCTCATCTGGCTCTGCCGCTGCTTGGCCTGGGCGAAGTGGTTTATAAGGGAAAGACTCTACAGAGCGCTGAAGTTATGGGCATTATGGGATGGGAGCCGATCCGGCTCCAGAGCAAGGAAGGGCTGGCTCTTCTGAACGGAACCCAGTTCATGAGCGCTCACGCGGTGTGGTCTTTGATCCAGTGCCATAGGCTCAGCCTGTGGGCAGACAGGATAGGGGCCATGAGCCTGGAGGCTTACGACGGCAGGATCGAACCGTTCTATCCTCTTACACACAGGCTGAGGCGTCATCGGGGACAAATAGATACCGCTGAAAGGTTTATGTCTCTGCTGGAAGGAAGCAAGCTCATCAAACAGAACAAGGAGCATGTTCAAGACCCTTATTCTTTCAGGTGCATACCTCAGGTTCACGGAGCGGTTAAGGACAATATCCGCTATGTTGAAAGCGTAATTGACAACGAGATTAACAGCGCTACTGATAATCCTAACGTATTCCCGGATGAGGATATGATTATCTCCGCCGGCAACTTCCATGGTGAGCCTATCGCAATTCCCATGGATACACTTGCAATCGCTATGAGTGAACTTGCAAATATCTCTGAAAGAAGGACTTTCCGTCTTATATCGGGAAAGAGGGGGCTTCCTCAGTTCCTGGCTCCGGAGAGCGGCTTGAACAGCGGATTCATGATTCCGCAATATACCGCTGCTTCCATCGTGAGCCAGAACAAGGGGCTTTGCTGGCCTGCTTCCGCTGATTCGATACCGTCTTCACAGGGACAGGAGGACCACGTGAGCATGGGAGCCAATGCCGCCACCAAACTTGTCCGCGTTGTGGAGAATACCGAAAGGGTACTTGCCATAGAACTCTTCAATGCTGCCCAGGCTCTGGACCTGAGGCACAAGATTTCTGGAGAGGTTTCTTCTCCTGTTATTGAAGGCATATTGGCGGATTACAGGAAAGAGGTTCCTTTCCTGGAGAAAGATACCTATATGCATCCGCTGATAGAAAAGTCTGTTGAATTCATAAGAAACTAGTACAATGAAAGATACGCTGCTGGTAAATATCGGGAGGATAGTCGGAATACTGCCGGAAGGAGTCCGGAAGCTCTGCGGAAAGGAGATGGATACCGTCCAGACTCTGGACAACGCCTGGCTGCTTGTTCGCTCGGGAAAGATAGACTCCTTCGGTCCGATGGATTCTCTGGGAGAGAGGCCTTCGGATGTGGAAGTTATGGACCTGAGCGGCAAGATGCTGCTTCCTGCCTTCTGCGATGCCCATACCCATATCGTGTATGCAGGAGACCGCCAGCAGGAGTTTGTGGACAAGATCAACGGCTTGAGCTACGAGGAGATTGCGGCAAGGGGAGGCGGAATACTCAATTCCGCTGATCTTCTGCACAATACGAGCGAAGATTCTTTATATGAACAGGCTGCTCAGCGACTGGAGGAGATGATTTCCAAGGGCACTCTCACAATGGAGATCAAGAGCGGCTACGGCCTTAGGACTGAGGACGAGCTGAAGATGCTCCGCGTGATCAGACGCCTGAAGGAAAACTATCCTGTTGACATCAAGTCCACTTTCCTGGGCGCTCACGCCGTAGGCAGGGAGTACAGGGGAAGACAGGATGAATATGTAGATCTTGTCTGCAAGGAGATGATACCTGCTGTAGCCTCAGAAAACCTGGCAGATTTCGTGGATGTATTCTGCGATGAGGGTTTCTTCACCGTGGAGCAGACAGACCGTATTTTGAAGGCAGGAATGCAATATGGACTGAGGCCCAAGATCCACGCCAACGAGCTGGCCGTAAGTGGCGGAGTGCAGGTAGGGGTGAATTACAATGCGGTTTCCGTGGACCATCTGGAAAGGACTACAGACGTGGAGATGGAAGTTCTCCGTAATTCAGATACTATGCCGCTGATGCTACCGGGTGCTTCCTTCTTCCTCGGAATGCCTTACGGCAGAGCCAAAGACTATGTAGCCGCAGGTCTCCCGGTTGCCCTTGCATCTGACTGCAACCCAGGCTCTTCCCCGTCTTGCGATATGAGATTCGTGATGGCTCTCGGCTGCATAAAGATGAGGCTTACTCCCCAGCAGAGCTTCAACGCCTGCACCATCAACGCCGCCTGCGCTATGGGCGCCGAGGATGTTGCCGGCAGCATCACCGTAGGGAAGAAAGCTGGCTTCATCGTGACAAATAAAGTGATGGAACTGGGGTTCATCCCTTACTTCCACCACACTCCGTTTATAGATAAAGTATTGATTTAAAAACTATAGTGTTATGAAATGTCTTGCACCAATTCTGGCTTTTTTGATGCTGCTGGGATCTTCAGTGTCCTATTCCCAGACAATCAAGTTCAACCCCAAGTTCGACGCTGTTTCTGACGAGGAGGTGAAGATGACCACCTACGCTCCGGACACATCTGCCGAGGCGGTGATTATCTACAAATATCTGGAGCGCAATGTCTATCTGGCGCCTTCCGGAGATTTCTACCTGAAGAAAGTCAACCGCTATCGTTTCAAGGTTCTGAAAGAGTCTGCCAAGGATATCGGAGATTTTGAGCTGCTTTACCGCACAGATGGTGAGATGAGCGAGAAAATCCACGAAATCAAGGTGACAACCTATAACTGGGAGAACGGCAAGGTGGTGAAAACCAAGATGGGCAAGGAGTTTATATTTGACCAGAAGTATTCCGACCACGCCAAGAGAATCAGTTTTTCTGCCCAGAATGTCAAGGTGGGATCTGTGATAGAGGTTACTTATGAAAGACTGAACAAGCATTTCTGGGATATCGGCGACATAACTTGCCAGGGGACCATTCCAACTAATTGCATGGAAGCCAAGGTGATTTATCCTGAATGGCTGAAATACAACGCCTTGAGCAGGGGTGCCAAACTGATTTCGATGAACCAGTCTTATGAGACAAAGTCCGTTGTAACCGGGCACGGGGCTACATTGGATTACAGTGCAGTGGTTGCCAATTACAAGGCTGTGAACGTGCCGGCGCTCAAGGAAGAGGGCAACATTTACTGCATAAGCCAGTTTTTCAGCACCGTTTCCTATGAATTGCGTTCCATCCAGATTCCGGGCCAGATCCCGAAGAACTTTGCATCTCAGTGGACCGACGTGGACAAGCAGCTGTTTGACAGCGATATATTCACTGAAATAAACGCCGGCTGCAAATTCAAAAAGGAAGTGGACCCGATCAAGGATTCGGACAAATCTTTCACTGACAAGGTTATTGCAATACGCAATCTGGTTGCCGACAAAGTCAAATGGGACAAGTCTGTAAGGCTCATTCCTAGGTCTGCATCCACTGTGCTGAAAGAGGCTTCTGGCAGCAATGCGGATATTAACGCTCTTGTAGGCAACGCATTGAAGTACGCCGGGTTCACAGTTACTCCGGTTGTGATCAAGCTGCGAAGCAATGGAGAACTTTATGACGACCATGTTTCTACGGACGCCTTTGACACCTTCATCCTGAAAGTGGCGTCGGAAAAAGGGGATGTGCTGATGCTGGACGCGGCTTCTTCCAACGGGTATGCAAACATATTCCCGGTTATGTTCCTCGTGCCTAAGGCCCGCCAGATTTCCAAGGACAAGAGCTCTAGACCTTGGCTGGACATTACGGGTCTGACCAAGAACGAAACCTCCTATGATGCTGCTGCAAAGCTTGATTCTGAGGGTCTTCTGACCGCAACCATCAAGGTTTCATCCTCCGGAGAGGAGTCTATGTACCTGAAAGAATACTACAATTCCTTTGACAAGAAAGAAGACTTCTACTCCAAGTGGGAAAACAACAACTCATACACTGTAGTGGACCTGAGCACGGAAAACATGAACACTTATTCGCCGGACTGCTCAATGACTATCGAGGCGGAAAAGCAGATGCAGACCACCGAGGACAGGATTTATCTCAAGCCGATCATTGAGACTATTCACAGCGAGAGCCGCTTCAAGTCCGAGACCAGGAGGGTTCCTGTTGATTTCCCTTATCGCGAAACTACAACTTATCATATAAAAGTTGAGTTGCCAGATGGTTATGAGGTTGAGCAGATGCCATCCAATGTTACCTGCGGGCCTCTCAAGTCAGACAGCAAGACAGTAATAGAGTACAAACTGAGCGGCGATGGCCGCGCTCTGGAAGTGTTCTACACTTATGTGATGAATGACATGTATGTAGATCCTCACGACTATTCTGATTTCCGCCGTTACTGGCTGCAGATCATCAAGGCCGAAAACGAAACCGTAGTACTTAAGAAGAAATGAGAAGATTTTTGCTGATACCGCTTCTGCTTCTATGTTTAGACGCTTTCTGCCAGGAGGTCAGTATTTACGGGGCCAATATCCTGGAAACCAGGGAGAGTTTTGACATGAAAAGCATTTCATCCGGCACCTATACAGTGTACAAGAAGGTTCTGGTGCTCAAGCAGTCTGCCTCCTCCCAGTCGAACATAGCCATTTTCACCGACAACGACAGGAGTCTCGTGTCTTTCTCCGCCACCATTTCCTCTTCCGGCGGCAAGGTCATTCGCAAGGTCAAGAAACAGGACCTGGAGTCCAGGGCTCTGGCCGAGAATCTTGCAGATGACTCGTATCTGTATTACTTCCAGGCGGTTGCTCCGTTTCCTTTCATTCTGGAGTATGAGTACACAATCAACTACAAAAGGGGAATCACAACTTTTCCTTCTTTCGTTCCTGTTACAGATGAAGACGTTGTCCTGACAAAGGGAGAGTACAGCATCAGTGTTCCCTCCGGAACCGGCATTCAGTACAGCTCCAACCTGGAAGTGAATATAGACAAGCAGGGGACTCGCGATGTATATACTTGGAAATGCTATGATTACAAAGGGTTTACATCCGAGAAGATGATGCCCCGTCTGATTAGCATTGTTCCGAACGTTTATGCGGCCCCTGTAGATTTCATGTATTCGAAGGTTGAAGGCCAGCAGGGCAGCTGGAAGGAAATAGGTTCCTGGCTGTACGATCTTCAGGCCGACACTTGGGACCTCTCAAGCCAGGACAGGGAGAAGGTGCTGTCCATGACCTCTTCCTGCAAGAATTCCTTTGAAAAAGTGAAGGTTCTCTACGATTATCTGAGAAATACCACCAGATATGTGAGCATTCAGCTTGGAATTGGTGGATACAAGCCTTTCCCGGTATCTACGGTGGTCCGCACGGGTTTCGGAGACTGCAAGGCCCTTTCCAACTATCTGAAGGCTTTGCTGAAGGTTTGCGGAGTGGAAAGCGACTACTATATAGTGAATACCTACAGTGCTGATCTGATCGAGGGCTTTTCATCTGTGGGGCAGATGAACCACGCTATGCTGGCCGTGCCTATGACGGATGAGGGACCATTCAAGGGCGATACGCTGTGGGTGGAATGCACCAATCCTATTCTTCCGTTGGGATACAGGCACGAAGACATTGCAGGCCACCAGGTGGTTCTCGTGAAGAAAGACGGAGGAGAGGTGGTGCGGTGTTCATCTTATCCCGACTCTCTCAGCCGCAAGGAGAACAATGTGAAGATACTCCTCAGTTCTACCGGAGATGCAGACATTTCGGTAGTCCAGAACAGGTATCTGGATTATGTGGAACCAATGCTGAGCTTTGCCTCCAAGAGTCCCAAGGAACAGTCAGACAGGCTGTCCTCCGACATTATTGTTGCTGCAAATTCACTAAAGGTAGATGGAATCACCAACAATTTCGGCGATTATCCGTTATTCGGGAAGTCTTATGTTCCTAAGATATCTATCTCATATTCATTCAGCTGCAAGGACTACGCCGAGTCTTCGTCTGACAGGCTCTTTGTTCCTCTTACGCCATTGAGAAGGGGATTTGACTGGCAGAGGGGAGAGAGGAAGAACGATATCTGGATTAGAAGCGGCTACACTTATCTCGATACCATAACTCTGGTGATTCCGTCCACATTCGAGCTGGAGGGCCTGCCAAAGAGCGTGAACATCGAGTGCGCCTTTGCCCGCCTCTCCTCTTCTTTCGCTGAAAAGAACGGTATAGTGACCGTTGTTGTCAGGGCGGATTTCAAGGCTGGACTGTATCCGAAAGAGAGCTATGCCGAGTACAAGACGGCAGCACGCAAGTTCAACAGCATGTGTGACGCCAAAATGGTGTTCAGACGCAAGAAATAAGCCTATTTCTGGTCTTTTTCAATGATTTGAAGCAGCTTGTCTATGGCTTCCGAATCAGGAATGCCCTTCAGGACAGGCTGTTTTCCTTTGTAGATGGTGACCATTCCGCCTCCCTGGCCCACGTAGCCGTAGTCTGCGTCAGCCATTTCGCCCGGGCCGTTGACTATACAGCCCATTACGGCGATTCTCACGCCCTTGAGATGTGAAGTGCGTTCTTTTACCTTGTTGAAAGTTTCCTCCAGGTTGTACTGGGTGCGTCCGCAGCCCGGGCAGGCAATGTACTCAGGATGATAGAAAACTCTTCTGGCACCTTGCTGGATGTTCTCCTTGAGCGCCTTCATTTTCTTTTCAGAATAAGGCGCCTCAGCGATGGTGAAATCGTCTATCTCCTTTTCCAGAAGCATTACGCCGAACAAGGCGGCCGCCCTGATAATGAAGCGGTTCCAGTCATCTTTTCCGCATCCCAGATCGGTGAATCTGAGGATAGGGGTGCGGCTGTTCTGGTTTCTGACTGCCTCGTATAGCCTCTGGGCGTCTTTGCTCTCGAAGAACTGGACAATCTGCTCTCCGGCAGGAATCTCGTTTACCGGGTTTTCGGTCAGGGAGACTCTGACTGTATCGCCGATGCCTTTGCTAAGGAGGGCGCCTATTCCGATGGCAGACTTGATTCTGCCCTGGTCGCCGTTGCCGGCTTCGGTAACTCCCAGATGCACAGGATAGACCAGTCCGCTTTCCTGCATAGCCTTGTAGAGCAGCATATAGGCCTGGCTCATGACGATGGTGTTGCTGGCCTTGAGCGATACCACAACCTTCTCGAAATTTTCCGTTTTGCACATGTCCAGCCACTGCGTGGCGGCTCTCATCATGCCCTCGGGAGTGTTGCCGTAGCGGTTTACTATGTCTTCTCCCAATGAGCCGTGGTTCAAGCCGATACGCACGGCAGTACCATATTTGCGGCACTCTTCTATGAATCTTCCGAACTGGGTTTGCGCGTCCTTGTGCACTTGTGAGAAATTGCCGGGATTGATCCTGACCTTGTCGGCTACTTTGGCGGCCGCTATTGCCACTTCGGAATTGAAGTGAACGTCTGCCACAAGAGGGGTTTTCACGCCCTGGCTTCTGAGGATGTCCTTGATTTTGGCAAGGGCTTCCACTTCCTTCATTCCCTGGGTGGTGAGCCTTATCAGCCTGGCTCCCGCAGCGGCCATTTCCAGGCACTGGGCAACGCTTTTGTCCACATCCTGGGTATGGGTGTTGCACATTGTCTGAACGGCGATAGGTGCGCCGTTTCCCAGCTTGAGTCCGGCTATGTCTGCCTGTATTCTTTTCATCGCGATTATCTTCCGGAAGGGGCGTTAGACTTGATCTTGTAGGAACTTCCTCCGAAGCGGTAATGGAGGCCTACAAATATGATTATCTGGCTGGTATGAGTTGATACCCAGTACTCTTCGCCGTAAAAGGAGGTCTTGTCGTATAGGTCTGCCAAATTGTACTTGTAGTTGGCCTCCACGTGGATTTCAAACGGGCGGAACACGTATGCCAGTCCGCCGCCGCCGATGATTCCGTAGCCTTTTTTCTTCCACGAGTCTTTCACTGTTTCGGGAATTATGTGAGAGAACTGCGCCCCGGTCCTATAGGAGACAAAGCAGCCCAGGTTGGCCAGAATCCTCATTCTCCAGAAGTCGAACCTGAACTGTGAAACAAGCGGAACGGTGATATTCTGGAATGTTTCCTTGCCCTCGTCCACAAGCTTGTCGCTTTCGTCAAATATCTGGGTCTTGTATCCTTCCTCGTTGAACTGCACGCCCGTTTCTATGCCGAACAGCGAGATAGCGTTCCACAAGGAGTGGTAGTAGGTGTAGTACACTCCGAAATTCTTGGGAGAGAGCACTGGTTTCTTGTCGTAGTCTATGCTCAAGGTGAGGTTGTTGACAGACATGCCCCATTTTACTCCGAACAGGTGTTCTCTGATTCTTGTTGAGTCTTTCACCTTTCCGGTTATGTTGGCGTCTCTGAAGGAGAATTCGTCAAACTCCTTCATAATATCTACAGTGTCAACAATTTGGGCCTGCGCCGATATAGGAAGCAGGCATCCCAGAACCAATATGATAGAGAGTCTTTTCATCATTCGAACAGTTTTTTCAGGTCCACGTCCTGAGTGAGGTCGGTCTGTTCCTTGAGGTTTATTATCACCTTCCCGTCAGGAAACTTGAACAGCCTGGCCTTTTCAGGCGGTATTCTTTTCACGATGTCGCCCACGTCCAGCTTTCCGTTCCGGTTGACATCCTGAGTAATCCTGAACGAGTAAACTCCGGCGTTCAGGTAAGGGAACACAAGAGAGCAGTCTGAGGTGATTTCGTGCTTGAGGAATACCTTGTCTCGTTTCTCGTTCACCAGTTCAACTATGTATTCTTCTCCGCCTGCTCCCTTGATGTCCAGCGTGATGCTGCTTAGCTTGTCATCCGTAGGCAAGGAGAAAGTGCGGAAGGTGGAGTCGTTGGTGAAGGAGTTTATATCTTTGAAGGTGGCTGTCTTTATAAAAATCTTGTATTCATTACCAACCTTGTAAGGTTCTTCGGACTTTATGGTGTACTTGAGCATGTTCAGCGAATCTTTCACCAGGCGGAACTTCACGTCGGAGACAATTCCTCTTGGCGTTTTGGATGTAAAGGCAATGGAATCTATGTGAGCCTCTATCAGAGGAGTAGGGAACTCGAGCTCTATGCCCCTGTTTTCCACTGTCTTGCCGTCAACCGAAAGCTTCATCTTCAGAAGGTCTTTGCGCTCTTCTTTTTTCATGTTGTCTGTCTTTGCAACCTCTCCCTTGCCGTCTTTGCGGTTGTTGTTTCCGAAAGGATCCTTGCGGTCGTTTCTGGTATTGCCCAGGTTCTGGAGATAGTCGTTGGTAAGGCCGGACTTGTTCGGGTCTGTCTTGTCTTTGTCCTTGATGGTACTCTTGTCAAACGGCTTTACGAGCTTTATGTTTTCTCCGGACGGAACCAGGTTTCCGGTAGAATCGGTCTTCATGTAGTTGATTCTGAGGAACAAAGTGTCGTCAACCGGCCTCTGGTCATTGATCCAGAAAGAGAGGGAGTCGCCGTCGGAATCGAACTGGCGGATTATGCGGTCGTCGAATACTCCCTTTATCCTGAACGTGTCTATCTGAGGCTCTGGAGACCGGAACTTGATATAGCACTCTCTTTCGGAAATTCTTCCCGAGCTTTCGATATACTGGTTGCTCAAGTTCTCCTTGAAGATGTAAATGTCTGTCTGGCTTGGTCTTGACAGGCAGGCCAGAGTGTCTTTCATATCCATCATCTGGATCTGGGGCATTCCGTTTCTGGCAACCACGGAAGGGGTGATGACTGAGTCGCAGAAACCGGCTTTTTCGCCGCCTCTGTCATAGAGCTGGTTGTTGTTCTTGTCTTCCAGTGCAAAGAGGTAATAAGGCACGCCTTTGAGGCCTCTGACGCAGAAATAGCCCCAGTCGTCGGTTCTGGCAACCGCGTCCGGCAAGGTGTTTATCAGGCAGGAGTCGGTAGGGTTACGGTAAAGGCAGACAACCATGCCCTTCTGTGGCAGAAGAGTTGCGTAATCCATTACGGTTCCGCTGATTATCATAGAGTCTATGGATTCGCCGGTAGAGAATGTGACGGCATAGTTGTAGAAAGGATTGCCCTCGTTCACGTCGGATATGGCCTGGCCGAAAAGCAGGGTGTAGGTCTGGTCTGGCTTGAGAGTGTCTTCGAAAGTAACAACCACGCTCTTTTTCTTGATTTTGGCTACTGGCCTTTTCTTGCTTGGAGGAGAGAGAAGCACTTCCTGGTACTGGTTCTTCAGCTGGACATATTCGTTGAAGGTTATGGCCACCTTTCCTTTTTCCACAGGAAAAGACGTCATAGGCATTTCGGGAGCTATACCCACAACCACCGGCGGAATGGTGTCCTTAGGCCCTCCCGTAGGGCCCTTTGATGTGTTGGCGCAACTGTAAGATGCAGCGATATAGGTAATTATAGCTGCAATTACTATGCTGGTCCTGATTATGTTCCTGCTGTTTGTCATGCTAGATCCTCCTCTTTGATGTCTACTCTAGATGCAGTTTCTATTCCCTTGATGTTCTCGATATTCTTGATCATTTCCTCCAGGTCGTTGGTGTTGTGGACATAAAGGTCTATGTATCCGTGGAACACTCCGTCGTGAACCTCGAAGAAAAGCTTTCGGATATTCACGGAAAGAATCAGTGTTATATACTTGGTGATGTCGTTGACAATTCCAAGGCGGTCTATTCCCTTGAGTTCGATCCTGGCCAGGAAAGAAAGAACGGTATGCTTGGTCCACTTGGCGTTGATAATGTTTCCTCCGTTTGTGGAAGCCAGGGATATGGCCTTAGGGCAGACTTTCTTGTGGATAACCACCTGGCCGTCTTCGTCTATGAACCCGATGATTGGATCGCCCGGAATAGGGCAGCAGCAGTCTGCCACCTTGTAGCTCAATGTCTTGTCTATAGGGTTTTCCTTCAGCAGATAGTCTTTGTGCTTGTCTATCTTGCCGTTAGGCACAGAGTCTTGGGCTCCGTCTTCGTTCTTGTCCTTTCCGCTGAAGAACTGGAGGTTCCAGAACTGCACCAGCTTGTTCTCCTTGTTCTTCTTGAGTATCTCCTCAAGATTTGTCAGGTCTATCAGGCCGGAGCCTATCTTGCTGTACAGCTCGTCTTTGTTGCTGACATTGAACTCGGCGATCAGTTTTTTCAGTACCCTTATATGCAGCCTTACGCCCAGCTTGTCGAGCTCAGCCTCCAGTTTTTCCTGGCCTTTCTTGATAGTATCCTTGATCTCGCCCTTGATGCTGTCTCGGATCATGTTGCGGGCCTTTGTGGTCTTGGCGAATTCCAGCCACTCCCTCTGCGGCTTCTGGCTGTCGGCCGTGATGATTTCCACCTGGTCTCCGTTTCTGAGAACGTATGAAATAGGGACAAGCTTCAGGTTCACCTTGGCGGCTATGGCCTGGTTGCCGATCTCGGAGTGGATGGCGTATGCAAAGTCCAGAACGGTGGAACCCTTCTCCAGCCTCTTGGCCTCGCCGGCCGGGGTGAAAGCATATATCTCCTTAGACATCAGCCCCGTATGGAAACTATCCAGAAATTCCAGGGCATTCACGTCAGGATTCTCAAGCACCTCCCTGACCATATTCAGCCAGTTATCCATGTCGTTTTCGGTGGAGGTGGAGATTTTCTCGCCCTTGTAGTTCCAGTGGGCAGCCACTCCCTTCTCAGCGATGGCGTTCATCCTCACAGTCCTGATCTGGACCTCCACCCAGCCTCCCTGAGGGCTCATAAGCGTGCAGTGTAGAGCCTCGTAGCCATTTGACTTAGGGGTGCTCACCCAGTCGCGGATACGGTCTGTGTTGGACAGGTAATCCTCTGAAATCAAGGAGTATATATCCCAGCACTGCTTTCTTTCGCTGCTGCCTTTCTTAGGCGTGAATACTATCCTCACGGCAAACAGGTCATAGATTTCTTCGAAAGGAATGCCCTTTGTTCTCATCTTGTTCCAGATGGAGTAAGGGGTCTTGATTCGCTTGGTTATGGTGAACTTGTAGCGGGCCTGCTCCAGAAGCTTGGAGATCGGCTCAATGAAGTTGTCTATGGAACCGCCCTTGGCCTGGGAATATTCCTGGATTCGCCGGCTTATCTGGCTGTACTCTTCCGGCTGACGGAATTTCAGCCAGATATTCTCCATTTCGCTCTTGATGCTGTAAAGTCCGAGCCTGTGAGCCAGAGGAATGAAGATGTACATTGTTTCGCTGAGGATCTTGTCCTGCTTCCTCTCCGGCATGGAGTCTATGGTGCGCAGGTTGTGGAGCCTGTCAGCCAGTTTGATGAGTATGACTCTAACGTCATCGTTGAGAGTTAGAAGAATTCTCTTGAAATTCTCTGCCTGGATAGACTTCTCAGAGATTTCTCCCTCGATCTTGCTGTCCATGGCAGACTTGATTTTCGTAAGTCCGTCTACCAGAGAGGCTATCTTGCTGCCGAAAAGCCTTTCTATATCTTCTGTGGTGTATTCGGTGTCTTCCACCACGTCGTGAAGGAGGGCTGCGGCAATGGACTTGTAGCCCAGGCCAATCTCCTGCACCACAATCTTTGCCACGGCAATAGGGTGGAGGATGTAAGGCTCTCCCGAGCGCCTTCTGACGCCCTTGTGGGCCTCGTTGGCAAACTCGAACGCCTTCAGCACGCCCTCATACTCCTCCTGCGAGGCGCATCTTCTCAGGGCCGCCAGCCTCAGTTGCTCAAACTCTCGTTCAATCAGTTCGTTGTCTTCTCTGGTAAATTCACTCATCCTTTTCAGCTTATAGCCTGAGGTCTCTTTCTCCCTCAGAAATTTTCTTGAGTCTTTCTTTTATCTTCTCTTTCCACGGGCCTTCTTCAATTTCTTCCAGCTCTTTGTCAATCAGCTTGTTGCCCAGCGCTCTGGTCTCTTCTGAAGCGTAGTCCTGGAGGAACTCGGCAAGCGTGAGCAAAGCGTTAGGGGTGCAGAATTTCTTGATAAACCCGGGTATAGCAAACTCCATGAAATGCTCTCCCGTTCTGCCGCTGCGGTAGCAGGAGGTGCAGAAACTCGGTATGAAGCCTTCAGACATAAGCCATTTGGCGGCTTCGTCCAGGCCTCTGGTGTCTCCCACCTGGAACTGCTCCCTTTCCAGATTCTGGCCGTCTTTTTTCTCCGAATAGCCTCCAATTTCCAGATGTGTTCCGGCATCTATCTGGCTGACTCCGAAGTGAATGACCTCATTTCTTACGGCCGGGTTCTCTCTGGCTGTCATTATCATTCCGGTATACGGTACCGCGAGCCTGAGGGTTGCCACCAGCTGCTTGAAGTCCTCGTCGCCGCATCTATAAGGAAGGTCCAGTTCCTCCAGCCCGTTTGCCGGCTGGATTCTCGGGAAGCTTATGGTATGCGGGCCTACGCCGAACCTGTCTTTCAGGTGGATGGCGTGGCTGACCAGTCCCATAACCTCAAACCTCCAGTCATACAGGCCTATGAGAGCTCCTATGCCCAGGTCGTCTATGCCGCCTTCGAATGCGCGGTCAAGGCCGTCCAGCCTCCACAGGAAGTCTCCCTTTACGGTATTTGCCGGATGGTATTTTGCGTATGAACGCCTGTGGTAGGTCTCCTGGAATATCTGGTATGTGCCGATTCCTTCTGCCTTGATTGTCTTGTATCCGGCCACGTCCAGCGGAGCGGCGTTGATGTTCACCCTGCGGATGGAACCGTTCTTTGAATGTACGGAATAGACTGTCCTGACGCAGTTTGCGATAAACTCAGGGCTGTAGAGCGGAGACTCGCCGAACACGAGTATGAGCCTCTTCTGCCCCTCGTCTTCCAGGGCGGTCACTTCCTGTATGATTTCCTCGCGGCTGAGGGTTTTCCTGATAGTCGTCTTGAGGGATTTCTTGAATCCGCAGTAGGCGCAGTCGTTGATGCAGAGGTTTCCTATGTAAAGCGGGGCGAAAAGGACAATCCTGTTACCGTAAACGATTTTCTTGAGGTCTCTTGCCGCCTGGAAAAGCTCCTGGCGGCCTTCTTCTGACTTTATTGAGAGCAGAGCTGCCGTTTCTTCCAGACTCAGAGGGTTCTTTTCCAGTGACTTGGCAAACAGTTCGCGATAGCGGACCTTGTCTTCCTTCGTGGAAGAAAGAAGGCTTTCTATCTTTTGGGCGTCTATGAAGTCAAATGCTCCATTGCTTAGCGTCCTGTCCATTTTATATGCCATATCTATTTAGCCTCCAATAGTTTGTTCATAAATTTCTCAGGGTCGATGATGAATCTGGAATGTGTGCCTTTGCCGATCTCTCCCTTGCTGTCGTAAGCCGTGACGCTGAACACGACGGCTCTGCGGTCTATGTCTTCCACCACGGCTTCAGCCCAGACCTCGGTGCCTGGCAGACAGGCTCTCAGGTGCTTGATATTCACGCCCGTGCCCACGCTGGCATAGCCCAGTTTCTTCAGTAGCAGAAAAGACGCTTCCTCCATCATTGAGATCATGGCCGGAGTGGAGAAAACCGCCATCGCTCCGGTTCCGTAAGCGGCGGCTGTATTCTGGTCTGTGACCATACTGCGGGCAATATTGCTCATCCCGATTTTCAGTTCTTCTGCCATATCCTTATGCTTTTAAAGCCTGGGTGAATGCCTCTGCAAATTCTTCCAGAGAAGGGTTCACCTTGTCTGAAGTAGGGGCTCCGAAGGCCTCCACAACAGGGCCCACAACACTTAGCCTGGCCTCCTCGGCGAATTTGGCCAGGGCCTTGGCTCCTGCACCGTTCCATCCGCTGGTTCCGAATATACCCATCACCTTGCCCTTAGGGCCCATGATTCTGAGCTCGTTGCAAAGATGCTCCATCATAGGGTGCATGAAGGTATTGTAGGCGCAGGTTCCCAGGATGAATCCCTTGTAGCGCATAATGTCGCTGAGGATATAGGATACATTGGTTCTGGAAACATCGCAGGTGCGGATATTCTTGACGCCTTTCTCGGCGAGCTTTGCCCCGATCTGGTCTGCCAAGTTTGCGGTGTTGCCGTACATTGAGGCGTAGGCAATTACCACTCCTTCTTCAGCCTTGGAAGCGGCCCAGTCTGCGTAAAGGCCGATGACTTTGGCCGGATTCTCCTTCCACACAACTCCGTGAGAAGGAGCGATTATCTTCACCGGAACTCCGGCTAGCTTAGCTATTGCCCTGGTAACCATCTGGTTGTATTTGGCAACTATGTTGGAATAGTAGCGCCTCATCTCAGGCAGGAACATCTCGTCCATGTTATAGTCGGAATCGAAGATGCCGCCGTCAAGGCTGCCGTAGCCGCCGAAAGCGTCGCAGCTGAACAGCACGGAATCCTTCACGTCCAGGGTAACCATAGTTTCAGGCCAGTGCACCCAAGGCACAAAGACAAACTTCAGCACTCCGCTTCCGATATTAAGCTCCTGTCCGTCAGTCACAAGCATGACATTATCTTCAGCAATGCCGTAGTATTTCTGCATCAGTTCAAAGGTCTTGGCGTTGCCGATTATCTTCATCTGAGGGTATTTGGCCAGGACGCTGCGGATCATTCCGGAATGGTCTGGTTCCATGTGGTTTACAACCAGATAGTCCAGGTTTCCGCCCTGCAGAGCGCACTCTATCTTGCAGAGGAAATCTCCGTCAGAGCCGTATTCCACGGTGTCTATGAGCACGTTCTTTTCGTCTTTGATGATGTATGAATTATAGGATACTCCGTAAGGAATCGGCCAGTTGTTCTCAAAGAGAGCAGTCCGGCGGTCATTGACGCCGATGTAGCTGATTCTGTCTGTTACTTTTGCAATTCTCATTGATTCAGTGTTTTATAGATTGTTTTTATTTATCGCGACTAAAATAAAGTTAATTCATTGTCAGGTGCTGGAGATTCTTCCTCTCCCGGCGCGGCAATCTTGTAGAACTCTTCCTCGGTGATTATCGGGATGCCGAGTTTTCTTGCCTTCTCCAGCTTGGCGCCGCCGGCCTTGGCTCCTGCCACAAGGTATGTGGTAGAGGCTGTTACGCTGCTTCCTACCTTTCCGCTATGCGCCTCTATGTAGTATTTCATTGTGTCTCTCGGGATGGAATAGTTGCCGGTTATCATTATGGTCATGCCCTTCAGAGTGTCTGAAACAGATGCTTTTTCCTCCAGGCTGAACTTAAGGCCTGCCTTTTTCAGCTCTTCCACTGTGTTCAGGTGGCGTGGCTCGGCAAACCAGTTTATGATAGAATCTGCAAGCGTGCCGCCTACGTCCTCAACAGTGAGAAGTTCTTCCCTTGAAGCATCTTTGATAACGTCTATATTCTTGAAATGCGATGCCAGAGTCTTTGCGGTGGTTTCTCCTATATTCTTGATTCCCAGAGCGTACAACACTCTATGGAACGGCACTTGCTTGGATTTTTCCAGCGATGCGCGGAAGTTCTCCACGCTCTTTCCCTTCCATTTGTCCAGGCTCAGCAGCTGGAAGTCATCCAGGCTGTAAAGATCCTGGAGTTCCTTGACGAACTCTCTTTCGCAAAGCTGGTGGACGGCCACTTCGCCGATGTTTATGTCCATTGCTTTGCGGGACGAGAAATGGAGGAACTTGCCTTCTATCTGAGGAGGGCATCCGTCTGAGTTCGGGCAGAAGAATTTAGCCTGTTCCGGATCTCTGACTAGAGCCGTGCCGCAGGCAGGGCATACTGCCGGAAATACTTCAGGACGGCTGTCGGCCGGTCTTCTTGAAAGCTCCACGCGGGTTATCTTTGGGATAATCTCTCCGCCTTTTTCCACGTAAACAAAGTCTCCAACCCTCACGTCCAGAAGATCCATCTGGTCCGCGTTGTGGAGAGTGGCTCTCTTAACGGTGGTTCCGCTCAAAAGCACAGGGGAAAGGTTTGCCACAGGGGTTACAGCTCCTGTTCTTCCAACCTGGTAGTCAATGGATTCTATTTTTGTGAGAGCTTCTTCCGGCTTGAACTTGTAGGCTACGGCCCACCTTGGAGTCTTGGCCGTGAAACCAAGCTCGCGCTGCAGAGAGTACTGGTCAACTTTCACCACCACTCCGTCTGTAGGGAAAGGCAGGGCGTGCCGTCTGTCGTCCCATTCCCTGATATATTCCACAACCTCGTCTATGGTAGAGCATTTTCTTGAGTGCGAGCTAATTGGCAGGCCCCAAGAAGCGGCGTCTTCAAGCGATTTGCTGTGCAGGGAATCTTCATAGCCGGGGGCAATCAGGTGGTATAGCACGCAGTCCAGCCCTCTGCCGGAAACGGCTTTGCTGGAGAGCATCTTCAGCGATCCGGCCGCCGCGTTTCTCGGATTGGCGAAAAGCGGCTCCTCGTCCAGCTCCCTCTGGGTGTTGAGCTTGTTGAACGAGTCGAAAGGCATATAGACCTCTCCTCTTATCTCGAATTCGGAAGGATATCCCGAGCCGTCTTTCAGCTGCAGGGGTATAGACTTGATTGTCTTTATATTGCGTGTGACATCGTCTCCGGTTGTGCCGTCTCCTCTTGTCAAAGCCCTTACCAGGATCCCGTTCCTGTAGAGCAGGTTGATTCCCCTGCCGTCGAACTTGAGCTCGCAGTTGTAGGTGAACTGAGAAATCACGCCTTTGCGCACTCGAGAGTCAAAATCGCGGAGTTCCTCTATGCTGTAAGTGTTTGCAAGAGAGAGCATAGGATGGAGATGGGCATATTGCTTGAATGGAGCGTTCTGGGTTTCCAGGTCGCTTCCCACCTTGGCGGTAGGGGAATCCGCGCTCTTGAATTGCGGATAGAGTTCTTCCAGCTGAATGAGTTCCTTCAGCAGAAGGTCGAACTCGTAGTCCGAAATCACCGGCGCGTTCTCCAGGTAATAATGCCTGTTGTGGGCATTGATTTCCTCCCTGAGGGCGTCTATCCTATGTCTTGCTTCGTTTGCGTCCATACGGCTTGTACAAGATGCCAAATTTAACTAAAAATACGCAAATTTTCTAATAAAAATAGGTGTGGTCTTCAGAAAAATGGTACATTTGCATCCGATTTAGAGTTATCGTAATATGCAAAAATCTATCGTGATACTTACAGGCGGCGGTCCCGCCCCTGGAATGAATACTGTAGTAGGCAGTATAACAAAGACTTTCATAAGCAACGGATACCGTGTACTCGGCCTTCACGGCGGCTACAAGGGGCTTTTCTCCCCGGACCCGAACTATGTGGAACTGGATTTCTTCAAGGCGGATGATATCTTCAATCGCGGAGGATCTTACCTGGTGATGAGCCGCTTCAAACCTACACAGGAGGATTTTGACAAGAACTTCAACCTTAAATTCTTCCAGGACAACAATATAGAACTGCTGGTTACGATTGGAGGAGACGATACCGCATCCACTGCAAACCGCATTGCCAAGTTCCTGAAAGCAAAGAATTTCCCTATATCCAACATACACGTTCCAAAGACTATAGACAACGACCTTCCTCTGCCACAGAACATCCCTACGTTCGGATATCAGAGCGCAAAGGGAGAGGGTTCCAGGATTGCGGCTACAGTCTATGAGGATGCCCGCACCAGCCACAACTGGTTCGTGATTTCCGCTATGGGAAGAAGCGCCGGACACCTTGCTCTGGCAATCGGCTACACCAACCATTTCCCTATGATCGTGATTCCGGAAATGTTCAACAAGAGCGACATTTCCGTGGAGAAGATTCTCAACATGGCGGTTTCAGCCATCATCAAGAGAAAGATCCTGGGAATAGACTACGGTGCTATTATCATCTCAGAGGGCGTTTTCGAGGGCTTCTCTCCTGAGGAACTCGAGAAATATGGAGTGAGATTCTCTTACGACGAGCACGGTCATCCTGAACTTGGAAAGATATCCAAGGCTCAGATGTTCAACGATATCCTTGACGTCAAGCTTAAGCAGCTCGGAATCAAGGTCAAGATCCGTCCGGTGGAGATCGGATACGAAATCCGCTGCATCACCCCTCATGCTTACGACCTGGTTTACTGCACTGAGCTGGGTATGGGAGTTTACAAGCTCTTCAAGCAGGGCATTACCGGATGTATGGTTTACCTCGACCTGAACGGAAATATCAAGAGCCTGTACCTGAAGGATATGCAGGATCCTGCAACCGGAAAGATTCCGCCAAGAGGCGTGAATATCCATCAGGACAAGGTGAACATGATCTTCGAGTACATCATGCACTACATCACTCCTAAGGATTACGAGGCGGCCAAGAAATACGTGCCGGATCCTGAGACCTACGACTTCAAGAAAATCTTGAACTGGTAGTAAAAAAAGAAGAGCCATCTTGGAGGTTCGAACTCCAGACCTACGCGTTACGAATGCGTTGCTCTACCGACTGAGCTAAGATGGCGTTTGCGGGTGCAAAAGTAATAAAAAATTTATGGCTGTTATAATCCCTACCGAACTTGGTACTGAAAAAATATCCAAGCTCTTAAGACAATATGCTGTGCCGGCGATAATTGCAATGACGGCATCGTCGCTCTACAACATGTGCGACAGCATATTCATCGGTCAGGGAGTTGGTTCCCTGGCTCTGGCGGGTCTTGCCCTGACGTTCCCGATAATGAACCTCAGCGCCGCCGTGGGAACTCTCGTGGGAGTGGGAGCCGCCACCCTTATCAGCGTTCTCCTGGGGCAGAAAAACTACGACACGGCCAACAAGGTTCTCGGCAACTCGGTAGTGCTGAACTTAATAACCGGCCTGGTCTTTATGGCGGTTATAATTGCATTTCTTGATCCGATACTCTATTTCTTCGGTGCCAGCGAGAACACGATAATCTATGCCAGGGAATATATGTTCATCATTCTTCTTGGCAATGTGGTTACGCACCTGTATTTCGGCCTTAATGCCGTGGTGAGGGTCATGGGCCTTCCCAAGAAGGCTATGGGAGCCACAATTTTTACCGTTGCCATAAACTTTGTGCTTGACTATCTGTTTATTATGGTGTTCAAGTGGGGTATCCGGGGAGCGGCCATAGCTACGGTTCTGTCCCAGTTCCTGGCGATGATCTACGTATTCAGCCTGGTCTCCGACAAGAGCCGTGTGATACATCTGCAGAAGGGTATCTATCGCCTGAAGAGGAAGATCATTTCACAGACTTTCTCCATCGGAATGGCTCCTTTCCTGATGAACGCCTGCGCATGCATCATCGTGATAGTCATTAACAAGCAGCTGAACATCTACGGCGGGGATATGGCGATAGGGGCCTACGGCATCCAGAACAGGCTGGGATTCATTGCCGTGATGATCGTGATGGGAATCAACCAGGGCATGCAGCCTATAGCCGGATACAATTACGGGGCCCAGAAGCACGACAGGGTTTCCAAGGTCCTGAACATATCCATATTCTGGGCCAGCGTCGTGACAACCCTTTTCTTTATAGTAACGGAACTCTTCCCGAGGCAACTTGCAGAGATATTCACCGATGACGAGGAACTGCTGGCGCACACCGTAAGAGGCATGAGAATCAACTTCGTAGCCTTTGCGATAATCGGTTTCCAGATGGTTACGACCAACTTTTTCCAGAGCATCGGCAAGGCCAAGAAAGCCATTTTCCTGAGCCTGAGCCGCCAGGCGATCTGCCTGCTTCCGCTGCTACTGGTTCTTCCGCCAATTATGGGTGTGGACGGAGTCTGGTGGAGCCTCCCGATCTCAGACGTCGTTGCCAGCATCCTGACTCTCTGGCTGCTGCTAAGGCAGAGGAAGGAATTCAAGATGAAACTCAAGGAACAGGAATTACAGACATCCCAAATCCAGTCATAGTATGGAAAAGCATATTCACATAAACATCGGAAGACAGATAGGAGCCGGAGGGCTCGACGTGGCCCGTGAACTGGGGAAACGCTTCAACATCAAGGTCTATGACAAGGAGCTTCTGACCCTTGCCGCCAAGGAGAGCGGTCTGGACCATTCGGTTTTCGCCAAGGAGGACGAGAAGGACAATCTTTCCCTGAACACGGGATTCAGCCTTTCCTCTTTCGCCGAGGTCATTTCAAACACCTTCAAGCCAAGCGTCTACAACAGCAATACCATTTTCACCATCCAGAGTGAGGTCATCAGAAAACTTGCCTCTGAAGGCTCGACGATTTTTGTAGGAAGGTGTGCCGATTATATCCTCAGGGATGTCCCTGGATGCTTCAATGTCTTTATCACCGCATCTATGAAGGACCGCATAAAAAGAGTGCGCACCGTAAACAAATACGGGGATTCCGAAGGCATTTCGGACGAGAAACTCTCGGACCTTCTCCAGAGGGGGGACCGCAAGAGGGCTTCATATTACGGTGACTACTCCTTCAAGACCTGGGGAGCTGCTGAGAGTTATGATATGTGCTTGAATTCCAGTTTTCTGGGAATAGATGGCTGCGCCGATCTCATCGAAGAGACGATAAATCGCTGTCTGCTTTAATCTTCCTGATCAACTTGGTCACGATTTCCTCCACGAGGCTTCCCTTGCTGTAATCAGCAGGGCAGGTAAAGCTTACCCTGTGTTGTTCGTAAAGCCTCTGGGCCACCTCTTTTGAAGCTTCGGAGTTGTTGTAGACGGCAATGGAAGTGCCTCCCAGCTGGCGGGTGAGTTTCATGCACGGCACGTCCGTCTCCCCATCGCCGAAATAAATCATATTGGAGAATGAGACTCTCTTTTCTTCCTCAGGCACAGAGGAATTGATCTTTTCGCTGTCGTGGATGTTGAGGATTCCCTTGTTTATCTTGAACAGGAACTGCGTCTTGTTGGTGTAGTTGACGGCTGAGGCCGGCCAGATTGCGCATCCCTCCTTGTCGTAGTAGAAAGAACTGGCAAAGATTGCCTTGAATTCCCGGGCAATGCTGGTGCCCTGCATAATTTCCAGAAGGCCAGAGGAATTGATATAATGTTCAACGATGACTCCTTCTCTCCTTCCAATTTCCTTTATTCTTGAAAACCAGGTTTCAACACCTTTGAAGTAGGTGATGGCCCTTCCAAATGAGCGCAGGCGTTTGCGAGTCAGGCGAATTCCTTTTCTCCTGGCTTCCTCAAGCATCAACAGCATGTAGATCAGGACCCCGTCAGCATCCTGCCTTTGCGCCATGACGTGGGTTTCCCCCCAGAATTCTTCCTTGTTTCTTCCCACGGCGTTAATGAAGGAGTATTCCTGCATGTTGCCCGGGGCTAATGTCCCGTCAAAGTCGTATATCAGAGCCACTATGGGCTTGTTGCCTTTCTTGTTCATTGTAAACAGGTCAAACGAATCAAATCAGAACAGCGATGAGAAAAGATCTTCCTCCGGCTTGTCCTGCTGTTTCTTCTTTTTCTTGTTGTCCTTATCCTTCCTGGATTTGGCTTCGGTTGCCGGAACAGGGCTAGGCAGGTCTGAAACCACATTGCGTATAAAGTCCCACGACCTGTTTTCCAGATGCTTTGGAGACTGGATTGTCACGCAAGGATGCATCTCGTAAATCCATCTGAAGAATTCTTCGTTAGGAATCAGGGAAACCCTGAACGTACAACTTCCGTCCTCGTCCTTGCCGGTTAATTTCTGAGACTGGTGCAGAGGATTCTGTATCAGGTATCTGGATATGCATCCATCTGCTTTGAATACAATGTCTTCCTTCTTTTCCGCAGGCCTGCTTATTCCGATAATGTCCGCGAAATACTCGTCTGCGTTGAACCTGTAGTTTGGCGGGAATGGAAGTATCGCATAGGAATAACTTGTAACGCAATCAGTCTGCACAGCCTGGATCCCTTCCTTTCCGTCTACATATCCCAGGCAGAACCATTTGTCTTTCCAAGTGGTCAGGTGAAGAGGGTAGAATATTACCTCCCGAGCATTTCCTCTTTCATCTATAAAGCTAAGGCTCAATACTCTGCGATGAATCAACGCATCCTTTATAATGTCCAGGAACGCTCCTCCGGACGGCTTTGCGGCTTTCTGCCTGCGTATCTTCTGGAAAGCACCGCTTACCTTAACCTCCAGGCATTCCCGGATAAGGTCCACAGCTCCTTCCAAAGATTCCATTCCGGCCATCCTTGAGTATCTTTCCAGCGTTTCCGCTATCTCTGAAAGCGGGGTAAGGGTTGTCTGCTTGACGTTTGCGTTGCCTATTGAATAGTCCGGATCCGAATATTTGTAGTATTTCTGCTCGTAAACCACGATAGGGGCGTTATAGCCCTTTTTCTTGTCTCTCATCATCTGAAGGTCAAGCTGGACCGTCCTGGTAGACACTGCAAAATTGTCCTTCAGCTTGCCTTTGCTGTTCTCCTTAACTGCTCTGGTACAGGCGGCAATAAGATCCTGGAGGGTATACTTGTGGGCGGTATCTCTCAGGCAGGCATCTATGGTTATGTGCCTTAGCAGGGCGTTTGAGGTAACAGACATATCAAATACTTAACGCAAACACGTTTGCATCTTCTTTGCGCAAAAGTATAAAAAATCTCTAATATTTACAACTTTACACCACTAATACGCAATTTTAATGCGTTGGAGTAGAGCCTTGCCGGTCTCGGCTTTGTCAGAACCGCTTTCCTTAACACTTTCCTTATCAAGGTCATAGATAATTGAAGAAAGGCTGTCGGCGATGACAAAGCCGTTGTTGTAGCAGCAGAAAGCGCCTGGATTTATGTATGATGGGGAGAGAATGTTGCGGCTCAGAGGGAAGTCTTTTATATCCATTCCAAGCTGGGCCAGAAGAGTGGCGGCAACATCACTCTGGTTAAGGATCGTGTTAATTTCTATTCCTGGCTCTGTTATGGCTCCTCCGGTCCAGATCATACGGCATTTGAAATAATCAGGGGAGTAGGAGCGCCTGTAGAGCATGTTGTGGTCGGGGAGGATGATTATCAGCAGATCCTCCCAGAGGGAACTTTCCTTCAGGCTCCGGATGAATTCTCCCAGACATCTGTCTGTGTAGGCGGCGGAATTGTAGACCTTGTCTTCCAGAATCTTGTCAGGGACGTCGAACGGCTCGTGGCTGGACAGGGTGAGGAAGCCGTAGAACCACGGGCTTTCCAGGCTCCGGAGCTGTTTTTCCAGGAATTTAAAGGTTATGGCGTCATCCACTCCCCACTTGTTGGTTCTCTGCTCTTTTGCAGAGAAATCCGTATCGGAGACAAAGTTGCGGAATCCATTGGTAATCAGGTAGCCTTTGGTGTTTGTGAAATTGATGTCTCCGCCGTAAAGGAAATAGGTTTGGTAGCCCTTGACTATAAAGGCCTCTGCAAGCCTCGGGAGCTTTTCCACAACCTTCGGCTGCTTCATCAGCGATGTCTTTGGGAAAGCCGGAAATCCGCTGAAAATGGAGACAGTGCCCCTGTCCGTGCGGTAGCTGTTGCACCAGAGATTGTTGAACAGAATGCCTTCCTTTGCAATCTTCCACCAGTTAGGTGTGACGCTCTGGGACGTGTACTCAGGATCAGTCGGGTTGGTGTAAGTGGAGCCGAAACTCTCCATCTCGATTACGAGGATATTGGGCTTTTATGTATTCAGTAGCCTTATGCTCAGCGATGTATCTCTTCCCTGGGTGTAGAAGTCGTTGAACAGCCGCTTTGCCTTATCCTCATCCATGAAGCGGTATTGCCTTGAAAGGTCCTTGGTTTTGCCGATGGATGAAAACAGGCTGAATGCAGGGTTTACGGCGCTGTGGTTAAGGAACTGGTCCTGACTGAAATAGGCCCTTCCGACATTCATAACGGATTCCTTGACTCCACCCCTTATGGCAAGGAAGAGAAGACCTCCTGCAATGATAAGGGCAAAAAACGCCAGGGATTTGCCGGAGCGCTTTTCAGATGAGTAATCGAAGGATTTAGGTGTTGTCCGGTTAAGCAGGGCATAGATTATGATGGCATAGGCCAATATGGCCAGTATTCTGATAATCAGATAACCGGTGGAAGCACTGGCAGTGGCTTCCCCGGGACTGTCGAGATAGAGAAACACCGAAGCGTCCAGCTTGAACTGCCAGAATGGGTAAAGGGATATGTCGGCGACAAAGATCAGGCTGAGGGCCAGTGCGGCAATAATGTGGTACAGCCTCAGAACCTTTCTGGGATTGAGTTTCCGGATGAAAATGCTTGCCAGTACGACAACCCACGGAATGATGGAAACATAAGCGGCAGTGGACAGGTCCATACCCGCCCCGTGGTACATTACGCTCAGACAATCAGCAAGGGAGAAACTGTGACCTTTGCCGGCAAAGAGCATGAAGAGGGGTTTCTGGAGGATGAATACAGCCACCAGGATCGCATAATACCTCAGTATGAATGTCAGCCTGCTTCTCATCAGATTCTGGACAGGTCCTTAGCGTATTTATGCAGGTACCGGCGGATTTTGCCGCCCTTGATGATTTCTATGTCATTGGCAAGTCCGGCTATGAAACGGGCCGCGCCGAAAGGGGAGCATATCTGGGTCTTGAGTATCCAGTGAGCGTCGTCTTCCCGTGTTATGTACTTGCCGCTCAGGGGATATTCCTCTTCTATGAGGTTTTTTGCCCGGAGGCTGAGCCTGAGTTCAATTTCCTCGGTTTCGGAGCTGCTGTAACGGAATATGTCCATGAACTCCGCCTTGTGGTCTTTTTCGTTAGTCCAGTCTTTCTCCGTAACCTTCACCGAGCCCATCCTTTCCGTCTTGAATAGTTTGTTGCGGCCGTCTGCAAGGTCGTAGCACCATACTGATATGTAGTTGGTAGTGAACTTGTAAGGCTCCACCTTGCGGTCTGCCACCTTTCCGGTATGGGAACTTGCGTAGTCTTTCAGTACAACCTGCTTCTTTTCCTGGATGGCCTCAATCAGGGAGTTTACATTGCCCGCGTTCTCGGTCTTGACCACCACGTCGGCCACGGAAGATATGCTGTAGATGGTGGCGAGCTTTCTTCTCAGGTTCTGCTTGATGACATTGGTGTCGTCTATGCCGTCTATCAGGCGGTTGACCATATAGGCTTCCTCATCGGTGAAGTGCACCAGCTGGGAAATGTCCTTGAAGAAGGGGCTTTCCTTTGCAATGTGGTAGCAGTCACCGCTTTTGTGAACGACAAAGCCCGCCTCCTTGAAAGTATCTATATAGCGGTAGATAGACCTGTAGGAAGTCTCCAGCTTGTCTGCAAGTTCATTCACGGTGTAGTTGCGGCTTCCTGCCAGAAGCATCATCAGGCGCAGCATTCTCTCTACTTTGGGCTGATCCATAATATCTTTATTTAATGATCAAATCTTCTGTGCGTACTTTTGGAATATAGTGTATTCCGTTTTCTCTGAAGTAGTTATGGCTTTCATCCTCAGCGATGTGGAGGATCTGGTACTTCTCGGCTCCCTTGCCCAGGGCAATGGCCAGAACCGGATCGAGTCCATCAGGAACCAGGCTCTTGGCTTTCTCCTTGTTGAAAGCCCCGATACAGATGCCGGAAAGCCCCATCTCCGTAGCCTTGAGCAGCATGCTCTGGGCCGATATCCCCAGGTCCATGTCCACCCACTTGTTCTCAGGAATAGTGGAGCATACAATTATGAAGGCAGACGGCTCACAGCCTTCCGGCGGGAATTTCATGTCCGGAAGAAGTGCCCCGAGCTTTATGAACGGGCAGAACTCCGCCGCCTGTTTTCCCGTCAGCAGCTTGAACCTGAGCACCTGCTGGTTCTTGGCGCAAGGAATCTTGGTGTTTACCTCAACGATCTTCTTAAGCTGTTCTTCTGTAACCACATACGACGGATCCCAGGTCCTGCAGCTGCGGTTTTTGAGCAGAAGTGTGTCCAGACTCTTGGTCGCCGAGACTCTTTTTACAACCTTTTTTCTGGAAGCGAGGTCTTCCATTTTCTTTCCCAGATAATTGTCTGCCATAATCCGTTAGTCTTAGTTCCTACAAATTTAACAATAAGGACTCACTTTGACAAGTCTTGTCAGACATCCGGGATCACCGAATGGAAAAGTTCTTTATATTTGAAGTGGTTTTCATTATGGTAAAAAGAAGGAACATATTCGGAATATTGCTGATATTCAGTTTGCTGGCTGCTCTATGGGGCGATAAATGTCCTCAGCCCGAGCCATTGGCCGGCAATCTGGATGACACTTCTTCTTATTTTGTCTGTGGAAGCAGACCTGTCGCCGATGCCCAGTCATCTTACATAGTGGCTGTTCCAGCGGCCGCTTCTATGGATGCACCTTCCAGCTCCGGAATCGCCGAGGCTTCAGATTACCTTTCTGAAGGGCAGGGCAAGGTGTTCCGGTGCATTAGACAGAGGCTGCCTGTTCCTTCAGACGCCGGAAAGAGGCAACTTCTTCTAAGGGTTCTCCGAATCTGATTTCAGGGTATTCTTTAACAGCTGAATTTAGCGCTTCATTAGCCTGAAAGGTATTCCTTATATGCCTTTTTGGCAAGTGGTGCATTGACTGCAAGGCAAATGTGTTTTGCTGCAATCTTCTTTATTATAAACACTTATTCAATCATATATATGGAAAAGAAAATCACAAAGGTCCGTACGGCCAAAGATATAATTATAACAATAGCGCTGCTGGTTTTGGGAGCGGCATGTTTTGCGTTCAGATCCACCGGAATGATGATTCTGGGCGGAATGCTGATTTTTACTGGAATTGCCTTGTTATTCGTTCTAAGGAGCGGATACAGGATAGAAGGAGAGGAGGGGGTGTTCAAGAAAAAGGAGCACTACTTTCCGGACAGCAAGTACGATGTCATCTATTCAGAGATCAACGCTGGAAGGATGATCACAGACTACAGTGACGAAGACAAGGCCATAATTGTCAGGCTGGATGTGTACAGCAATTCTTCAGGAAAGAAATTCGCCGAGCTATATAAGTATATCCCTTATGATTATGTGAGGAAGATAGAGCTTACTGAGGTTTCCTGACGGCTATGGTGCCTCGTAATTGATTGACTGTAAGCACTCCCCAGAATAAGACGTCCTGTCTGCAGGGTCTTGTTTTAGGGAGTGCTGATTTTCTGTGTGTTATAAAGCACCATCGCCGAAACGTTTTTTTTAGTAAATTTGATGTGTTATGTACAGAACCATCTACAGACAGTTCAAGCAGTACAAGACTGCCGCTTTCCTCACTCCGGTGTGGACGGCGGCCGAGGTTGTCCTGGGAGTGCTGATTCCGTATGTAACTGCCTCAATCATAGACAAGGGTATCAATGCCGGAAGCATGCCGAACGTGTACAAGTACGGGATGTATATGGTGGGCATGGCGTTTCTTAGCCTTCTGTTCGGCATTCTGGCGGGAAGGTTTGCCGCATATTCCTCAACCGGTATAGCAGCCAATCTCCGTGATGCCATGTACAAAAACATCCAGAGGTTTTCCTTCTCCGACATAGACAAGTATTCCACTGCCGGCCTGGTCACCAGGATGACAACGGACGTGTCCAATATCCAGGGAGCTATCCAGATGCTTCTCAGGGTATCTTTCCGCGCTCCTTTGAACCTGATTTCCAGCGTGGTGATGTGTTTTTTCATAAACTCCAGACTGAGCGTTATCTTCCTTGTGGCCATCGTGATACTGGCCACTCTCCTCAGTCTTATCATAGTGAGGGCCAGCCGGCTGTTCCAGCAGATTTTCCGCAAGTACGACAGCCTGAATGCTGTTGTGCAGGAAAATGTCTCCGCGATAAGGGTGGTGAAGGCCTACGTGAGGGAGCATCACGAACTATCTAAGCTGGACAAGGCTGCTTTGAGTCTGTTCCGGCTGAACGTGAAGGCCGAGGCCATTATGGCTCTCAACGGGCCGGTGATGAATCTGGTGGTTTACGGCTGTATAATCTCACTGAGCTGGTTTGGAGCGCATTACATAGTGGAAGGCAGTCTCACCACCGGCCAGCTGACATCTCTGTTCTCGTACGTTATGATGGTGCTTCAGTCTCTGATGATGCTCTCTATGATATTCGTTCAGCTGACCCAGAGCGCGGCCAGCGTAAAGAGAGTTGCCCAGGTTATTGACGAGGAGCCGGATATGACTGAGGATGAGTCTCCTGTCGAGACAGTAAGGGACGGCAGCATTGAGTTTGACCACGTTTGTTTCTCCTACAAGGAGGGCGGAGATTATTCCCTTATAGACATAGACCTCAAGATTGAAGCGGGGCAGACTATCGGAATCATCGGCGGAACGGGCAGCGGAAAAAGTACTCTGGGATCTCTGGTCAGCCGCCTGTATGACGTGAGCAAGGGCGCTGTGAGGGTAGGTGGAGTGGATGTCCGCAGGTACAATATCCAAAGGCTGAGAAACGATGTAGCCGTTGTGCTTCAGAACAATACGCTTTTCAGCGGAACCATTCTGGACAACTTGCGCTGGGGCAAGGAAGACGCTACGGAAGAGGAATGCCGCCAGGCTTGCGTCTCCGCCTGCGCAGATGAATTCATATCGGCTCTTCCGGACGGCTACAACACCGTCGTGGAGCAGGGCGGAGCCAATTTCTCCGGCGGCCAGAAGCAGAGGCTCTGCATTGCAAGGGCTCTTCTCAAGTCGCCGAAGGTGCTGATTCTGGATGATTCCACCTCTGCTGTGGATACCGCAACGGACGGCAAGATCCGCCAGACTTTTGCCGAGAGGATTCCTGGCACCACCAAGATCATCATATCCCACAGGATACTGAGCATCCAGCACGCGGACAAGATACTGGTGATGGACGATGGCCGCGTGAAGGGATTTGATTCTCACGACAACTTATTGAAGAACAACGATATATACAAGGATATCTACACTATGCAGACATCCGGAGGCGAAGGAGACTTTGACGAAACCAAATGAGAGTACCTGGACAAGGACGAGGACCTGGATTCACACCGCCGGCAGGCAAGCTTAAGCTGTCTACCGTGGCAAGGCTTTTCGGGCTGATTCTCAAGGACAACAAATGGAGGATCGCCATAGTCTTGCTGTGCATACTCGTATCCACCCTTGCCACCCTGGCCTCCACACTGTTCACCAAGACCTTGCTGGACGACTATGTTGTGCCTATGATAGGGCAGGCTGCTCCGGACTACTCTCCGCTGGCTGTTGCACTGGTAAAGCTGGCCGCTGTGCTGATTATAGGAATGGGAGCCTCGTATCTGCACAGCATTATGACCGTATATATCAGCCAGGGAACTCTCAAGACACTAAGGCACAACCTGTTCGAGCACATGGAAAGGCTGCCTCTGAGTTACTTCGACTCCCGCAGCCACGGAGACATAATGAGCGTCTATACCAACGATGTTGACACTCTCCGCCAGGTAATAGGCCAGACCATCCCGAGGCTGTTCCAGAGCCTGGTTACCGTCATCTCCACCTTCGTGAGCATGATTGTCCTTAGCATCCCGCTGAGCGTGATATCGATTGTGATGGCTGTCATAATGTATATCGTGACAAGAAAGCTGGGAACCCTCTCCAAGAGATATTTCAAGAAGAGGCAGGAGATGCTTGGCAAGGTTAACGGCTTCATCGAGGAAATGGTTTCCGGCCAGAGGGTTGTGAAGGTTTACTGCCACGAGCAGAAGGCCATCGACCAGTTCTCCGCCTTGAACGAGGAACTCCGCAGCAGCGTCTATAACGCCAACAAGATCGGCAACATAGTTATGCCTGTAAACGGAAACCTCGGCAACCTTGGATATGTGTTCATAGCCACTGCCGGAGCTGCCATAGCCCTTTCCGCTCTCAGCGGATGGTTCTTCTGCGGCCTTAACGGCTCCGTTCTCACTCTTGGAACTCTGGTGGCCTTCCTTACTCTGCACAAGAACTTTACAAGGCCTGTAACCCAAATCAGCAACGAAATCAACAGCATTGTTATGGCCAGCGTTGGTTCTGACAGAGTCTATGACCTTATGGACCAGAAGGTGGAGGTGAACGAGGGCAAGGTTACCCTGGAGAAGACCGGAGACTGCCAGTGGTGCTGGAAAACCCCTGAAGGCGAATCAATTCCTCTCAAGGGCCAGGTCAGCCTCACCGATGTGGACTTCTCCTATGTGGAGGGCAAGCAGGTTCTTTACGACATCAACCTTACCGCATATCCTGGCCAGAAGATCGCTTTCGTGGGCGGAACCGGTGCCGGAAAGACCACTATCACCAACCTTATCAACCGCTTCTATGAAATCCAGGACGGAAAGATTGTCTATGACGGCCTGGATGTCAGGGATATAGAAAAAGACTCGCTGAGAAGGAGCCTTGGCATTGTGCTTCAGGAAACCCATCTTTTCACCGGCAGGGTGATTGACAACATCCGTTACGGAAGGCTTGACGCCACAGACACCGAGTGCATAGAGGCCGCCAAGCTTGTCTGCGCCCATAACTTCATAAGGCGTCTTCCATTCGGCTACGACACTATAATTGACGCTGACGGCGGCAACCTCTCACAGGGTGAAAGACAGCTCCTTGCAATAGCCAGGGCAGCCGTTGCCGCTCCTCCTGTGCTGATTCTTGACGAGGCAACTTCATCAATAGATACCCGAACCGAAAAACTTATCCAGCAGGGAATGGATGAACTTATGAAAGGAAGGACAACATTTGTCATCGCCCACCGCCTTTCAACCATCCTCAATGCCGACTACATTATGGTAATGGACCACGGCCGTATCATTGAACGTGGCAAGCACAACGAACTCCTTGCCCTAAAAGGCAAGTATTACGAACTTTTTACCGGAAACCAGATAGTCTAGGCCCAGACCAGAAGACCGGTGCAGATGATAGCGCCGGTTACTACCAGGTCAATCAGGCAGAATCCCATTATATCCCTTGCGTTGAGCTTTGCTATTGCCAGTGCAGGCAGAGCCCAGAACGGCTGAATCAGGTTTGTCCAGGCGTCTCCCCAGCTGATGGCCATTCCCGTAAGGCCAGGGTCAACGTCAAGCTGGGCGCCTGCAGTGAACATAATAGGGGCCTGGATTGCCCAGTGGCCGCCGCCTGACGGAACGAACATGTTCAGGACTGCTGCGCAAAGGAAGGTCAAAAGGGGATAGGTGGTATGGTTGGAGATGGAGATGCAGGCGTTGCTGACCTCGGTTCCAAGGCAGATGCCGCTTTCTCCCGTACCCATTATAATACCCATGATACCGGCGTAGAACGGGAACTGGAGCAGGATTCCTGCGGCTCCAGTGGCGCTTTTCCCGAATGCTCTTACGTAAGACAGAGGGTTTCCGTGAAGGATGATACCGGCAAACAGGAAGAGCATAATAACGAAGTTAAGGTCTATGCTGCCACCCTTGGCGAGTTTGATTATCAGGAAGGCGAATCCCATAATCGAGATGATCCAGCTCAGTATCCTGCTGTTTTCCAGATGCTCGGCAGGGGATGTGGCCTTTGCCTTAGGAGCAGGCCCTTCTTCTTTCAGGAGGGCAGGATCTATCGCGATGACATTCTCTCCTTTAGGGTGCATCAGGGAGTTGACAAGTATCAGGGCCACTATCACGATGGCAACAATGATCAGGTTGTGAGGGTCAAGGATGGTGCTGGAGATAGGGACGGGGTTCTCAACGGCTCCACGGGTGATTTCCTTCAGGCCGGCGCCAGGAGTGGCCATAGTCAAAGGAATACTTCCGGAAAGGCCGGCATGCCATACTACGAAGCCGCTGTAGGCGGAAGCTATCAGAAGACGATAGTCAACTCCGCGGAGTTTCTTGGCAATCTCCTTGGCGAAAATCACTCCCACGATAAGGCCGAAGCCCCAGTTGAGCCAGCAGGCCACTGCAGATATGCCTGTAACCAAAGCGATTGCTCCGGCAGGGGACTTTGGCAGGGAAGCCAGGGCGCTGATACCTTTCTTTATTATTGGTGCAGAAGCCAGGGTCGAGCCGCAGACCAGAACCAAAGCCATCTGCATTGCAAAGGCCAGAAGGCTCCACACGCCGTTGCCCCAGTGCTCTATGACTTCTATCGGGCTCTGGTGGCAGACAGGCATCGCGATGCAGGCTGCAATAAGGGTAAGGATTACCGCAAAAATGAACGGATCCGGGAGGTATTTCTGGACCAGTTTTACACAGGAGTTGATTATTCTCTGAAACATAGGACTTTATTTTATGCCCGCAAAGATACTTAAAAAGGGGAAATGTGTTCTTTGTGGAAAAATTTGTTGATTTCTTGATTTTTGCTTAAAAATTATTTCGATTTTTTTGCGTTGAGTTGAAAATTTGTTATATTTGTGACTACTATAAACCAATAGCAAATTTTATTTTTAGAATAGAATATGAAGAATCTAGAATGGGGAAAGATGTCTTTCTCTTACACTAAGACAGATTACATTGTCTACAGCACATTCAAGGACGGAGCATGGTCCGCCCCGGTTATATCATCTGATTTTAACATTGCACTGAGCGCTTATGCAGGCGTTCTGCACTATGGATCATCCTGCTTCGAGGGTATGAAGGCCTTCAGGGGAGTGGACGGAAAGGTTCGTCTGTTCCGCCCGGAAGAGAACGCAAAGAGAATGATCCGCAGCGCCAAGTTCCTGGATCTGGCCGCTCCTTCCATAGAGCAGTTCGTGGAAATGTGCGTAATGGCTGTAGAGAAAAATGCGGAGTACATCCCGCCATATGAATCAACAGCATCGCTTTATCTGAGGCCTCTTCTCATTGGAAGCAACCCTCAGCTCGGTATCCGTTCTTCAGCAGAGTCTACATTCATTGTAATGGCTTCTCCTGTAGGAACTTACTCCGGAGACAAGATCCTTGTTCCGGGTACCGCAGTAATTGCAAGGAACCACGACCGTGCCGCTCCTAACGGATCCGGAAGCTACAAGATCGGCGCAAACTACGCCCAGAGCCTCCATCCTTACAACCTGGCCCACAGGCAGGGTTACCGTGAGCTTCTGTTCACCGATGCTTTGACTCACAAGTATATCGAGGAGTTCGGATCTTCCAACTTCTTCGCGATAAAAGGCAACACCTACATCACTCCTGACAGTGACAGCGTGCTTCCATCCATCACCAACGCCAGCCTGAGGACCGTTGCAAAGGATCTTGGAATGAACGTTGAGATGAGGCAGATTCCTGTAACGGAACTGGCTGAGGTTGACGAGGTAAACTCTTGCGGAACCGCAGTGGTTATCACTCCTATCTGCAGAATCGACGACAAGGTACGCCTGGAAGACGAGAATCCTTGCCACGTTTACAACTTCACTCAGGAGTGCGGCGTGAAGTCCCGTGCCCTGTACGACCAGATCATCGGTATCCAGAAAGGTACCCTGGAAGACCGCTTCGGCTGGGTTATGTTTGTTGATTGCTAATCCTCTGGGAAGAAGACAGATGACTGCCCTGGAACTGGAGACCATACTCTACGAGGAAGGCGCCGACAAGGCCATCGCTGAGGCGGAAAGATACATTTCCACCCAGACGGAGGAACTTGACTTCGCCTATTACATCCTGGGCAACGCCTACCGCAAGAAAGGGGACTGGCAGGGAGCCATAAACAACTACCTTCAGGCTATGGCGATAAACCCGGACTCCCCCGCAAAGCAGGCTTACCAGATGGCAAACGACATACTGGACTTCTTCAACAAGGATATGTATAACCAATAGAAATTCAAACCAATACTAATTATAACACTATGGCTAAGATGAAAGGTGCGACCGTAATCAACACCGAACGCTGCAAGGGATGCGGCTTGTGTGTGGTTGCGTGTCCATTCCAGGTTCTCGCTCTGAGCGACAAGAGCGTTAACCGTAAGGGGTACAACTATGCCGTCACCGTCAAGGAAGACACTTGCACCGGCTGTACCTCTTGTGCTGTAGTTTGTCCTGACGGATGTATCACCGTCTACCGTAAAAAGGAGGAATAAATTATGGCAGATCAGGAAATTACTTTGATGAAAGGCAACGAGGCCATTGCCCATGCGGCAATCCGTTGCGGCTGTGACGGATACTTCGGGTATCCAATCACTCCTCAGAGCGAAGTGCTCGAGACCCTTGCCGAGCAGAAACCTTGGGAAACCACCGGTATGGTAGTTGTCCAGGCTGAGAGTGAGACTTCTTCTATCAACATGGTTTACGGCGGAGCAGGCTGCGGAAAGAAGGTTATGACCTCTTCTTCCAGCCCTGGTATCAGCCTTATGCAGGAAGGCCTGTCATATATGGCCGGCTGCGAGATTCCTTGTCTTGTTGTTAACGTAAGCCGCGGCGGCCCAGGTCTGGGAACCATCCAGCCTAGCCAGGCAGACTACTTCCAGAGCTGCAAGGGAGGTGGACACGGAGACTATCACCTGATAGTACTGGCTCCTTCTTCAGTTCAGGAGACCGCTGATTTCGTGGATCTTGCATTTGAACTTGCATTCAAGTACAGAAACCCTGCAATGATTCTTTCAGACGGTGTTATCGGCCAGATGATGGAGAAGGTTGTACTTCCTCCTTTCAAGCCGAGAAGGACCGAGGAGCAGATTATCAAGGAGTGCCCTTGGGCTGCTACCGGAAGACCAAAGACAAGAAAGCCTAACGTAATCACTTCCCTTGAGCTGGACCCTGCAAAGATGGAGGAGATCAACATCCGCATCCAGAAGAAATACGCTGAAATCCAGGAAAAGGAAGTAAGGTTCGAGGAATTCATGCTCGAAGATGCTGAATACGCTATCTGCGCATTCGGTTCCGCTGCCAGAATCGCCAAGAAGGCTATCGAGGATGCAAGAAAGGAAGGCATAAAGGTCGGACTGCTTCGTCCAATCACCCTTTGGCCGTTCCCATACAAGGAAATCGAGGCTCTTTCCAACAAGGTAAAGGGTATCCTTTCTCTTGAAATCAACGCCGGCCAGATGGTGGAGGACATCCGCCTTGCTGTAAATGGCAAGATTCCTGTAAACCACTACGGACGTCTTGGCGGAATCATTCCTGCTCCGGACGAGGTTGTAAGAGAACTCAAGAAAATGATGAAATAAGGAGGATGCGTTATGGATATCAAAGAAATAATACAACCCGAGAACCTGGTGTACCAGAAGCCTGAGCTTTTGAACGATACACCTATGCACTATTGCCCTGGCTGCAGCCACGGAGTTGTGCACAAGCTTATTTCAGAGGTGATTGCAGATATGGGTATGGCAGACAAGACCATCGGAGTTTCTCCTGTGGGATGCGCCGTATTCGCATACAAGTATATAGATATAGACTGGGAGGAGGCCGCTCACGGAAGGGCTCCTGCACTGGCAACCGCCATCAAGAGGCTGTGGCCTGACCGCCTGGTGTTCACATACCAGGGAGACGGTGACCTGGCCTGCATCGGTACCGCAGAGACTATCCACGCCCTGAACCGTGGCGAGAACATCACCATCATCTTCATCAACAACGCTATCTACGGTATGACCGGCGGACAGATGGCTCCTACCACCCTGCTCGGAATGAAGACCGCTACCTGCCCTTACGGTAGGGATGCAAAGCTTCACGGTTATCCTCTCAAGATCGCGGACATTGCAGCACAGCTGGAAGGAACCTGCTATGTAACAAGGCAGAGCGTCCATACAGTTGCCGCCATCAACAAGGCAAAGAGAGCTATCCGCAAGGCCTTCGAGTACAACATGGCCGGCAAGGGCTCCTGCCTGGTGGAGATGGTTTCAACCTGTAACTCAGGATGGAAGAAGACTCCTGCAAACGCCAACAAGTGGATGGAAGAGAACATGTTCCCGTTCTACAACATCGGTGACCTGAAAGACATTAACCAATAAAAGGATTGTAAGATGAAACAGGAAATAATCATTGCCGGATTCGGTGGACAGGGTGTTCTGTCCATGGGAAAGATCCTTGCATATTCCGGACTTATCGAGGGCAAGGAAGTTACTTGGATGCCAGCTTACGGTCCTGAGCAGAGAGGCGGTACCGCAAACGTGACAGTTATTGTAAGTGACGAGGAGATATCTTCACCGATTCTCTCCACCTACGACACTGCCATCATCCTCAACCAGCCTTCCATGGAGAAATTCGAGAAGACTGTTAAGCCTGGCGGAACCCTCATCTACGACGGTTACGGAATCAGCATTCCTCCGACACGTACCGATATCAATATCTACCGTGTTGACGCTATGGATGTTGCAGCCAAGATGAACCTTATCAAGATCTTCAACATGATCCTTCTAGGAAGCTACCTGAAGCTTCATCCTATCGTTCAGATAGAGAGCGTTCTGAAGGCTCTGAAGAAGACTCTTCCTGAAAGGCATCACGGCCTGATTCCTCAGAACGAGGAGGCCATCAAGAAAGGAATGGAGCTTGTAGGCTAGGCCTGAAAGTTCCTTCTGAAAACAATAACAGCTGTCCAGACGGGCAGCTGTTATTTTCTTGTATATTTTTCGTATATTTATTGGCTGAAACCTTTAAATATTCACGATATGGCAATGTGGCATATTTGGCTCATCGTAGCCTTGGTATTTTTGATTCTTGAGATATTCACAACCGGTATTGCAGTTATCTGCTTCTCTTTCGGAGCGATAGGTTCCTGCATAGCTGCCCTGTGCGGGGCAAACCTTACCTGGCAGGTGATCATCTTCGCGTTAGTTACCCTGCTGAGTTTCATCTTCATCCGTCCTATGCTCATCAAGCTTTTCTACAAGAAGGGCAAGAATGAGGTCAAGACCAACTATGAAGCCCTGACCGGCCGTATAGGCATTGTTTCAGAGGCTATAGATCCTGCAACGGGAGAGGGCAGGGTGAAGGTGGACGGAGACGACTGGAAGGCTGTATCCGCAGATGACCAGCCGATTGAGCTGGGTGCCAGAGTTGAAATTCTCAAGCTTGACAGCGTGATAGTAACCGTTAAAAAGATTGTATAACATTTAATGATTTGAAATATGGATATATTAGGAATGCAACCTATGACAGTCATCCTCATCGCGATTATCGTGATTGTAGTGTTGATTGTGCTGTCTGGAATCAAGGTTATCCAGCAGTCTGAGACCAAGATTGTGGAGAGGCTCGGAAAATACCACGCCACTCTTCCTTCAGGAATCAACATCATCTGGCCTATAATCGACAAGCCTAGGAAGGTTTACATCCGCAAGGTGATTGAGGGCTATGACGGCACGGCTCACGTGATCCTTCGCCAGAGCGACAAGATCGACCTCCGCGAGCAGGTGTTCGACTTCCCTAAGCAGAGCGTTATTACCAAGGATAACGTAACAACCACCATCAATGCGCTGCTTTACTTCCAGATCACTGACCCTATGAAGTCTGTGTATGAGATTGACAACCTGCCTTACGCTATTGAGAAGCTGACTCAGACCACTCTGCGTAACGTTATCGGCGAGCTGGAGCTTGACCAGACTCTGACTTCCAGAGACACCATCAACTCCAAGCTGCGTGCTGTGCTGGACGATGCTACCAACAAGTGGGGCGTTAAGGTGAACCGCGTTGAGCTTCAGGATATTACTCCTCCAATCAGCGTGCGTGACGCTATGGAGCAGCAGATGCAGGCCGAGCGTGAAAGGCGTGCAAAGGTGCTCAAGGCTTCAGGAGACAAGGAGAAGGCTATCCTCGAGTCCGAGGGTCTGAAAGCCGCCCAGATCAACCGCGCCGAGGCTGAAAAGCAGACCAAGATTCTCCAGGCCCAGGGTATCGCCGAGGCAAAGATTCTCCAGGCTAACGCAGAGGCCGAGGCAATCCACAGAATAACGGAGGCTGTAAAGGAGAGCAATATGTCTCCGGCCAGTTATATGCTTGCAGACAAGTACATTGCAACACTCAAGGAGATGGTTTCCGGCAAGGACAACAAGACCGTTTACCTGCCATACGAGGCCTCCAACCTGCTGGGTTCAATTGGAACAATCAAGGAACTGTTCAAGAACCAGTAATTAATGTTCAACCCCAAGGACAGAGACATCAGACTGGTTGCCTTTGACGCGGACGACACGCTCTGGGACAACCAGTCTTTGTTTGACACTGCAGTAGAAGACTATTGCGCCCTGATGTCGCCATACGGCACCAGAGACGAGATGTATGCCGCCCTCTACAAGACCGAGTGCGGCAACATGGATTCCCTGGGCTATGGCACCAAGGCTTTCATCATTTCTTTGGTTGAGAACGCCATCAGGGTCAGCGACGGCACCATTCCAGAGGACCAGATTATCAAGGCGATAAACATAGGCAGAAGGATTCTCAACAACCCCGCTACCCCGCTTCCTGGCGTAGCTGAAACCTTGAAGGCTCTCCAGGACAGGGGACAGTACCGCATGGTCATCTTCACCAAGGGCGATCCTCTGGAGCAGGAAGGCAAGATCGAGCGTTCTGGTCTGGGAAAATACTTTGACGACATTGAGACCGTTTCCGGCAAGACAGTCCTGGAATACAAGAAGTTATGCGCTCATAACGGGGTAAGTGAAAAGCAGTTCGTGATGGTGGGCAACTCTTTCAAGAGCGACATTGCCCCGGTCCTTGAAATGGGCGCCATTGCTGTTCACATTCCTTTCAAGACCATATGGGAGCACGAGAGGGTGGAGGAGTATGACCATCCGAACCTGATCCGCCTTGAACACTTCGTGAATCTGACAAATATCCTCTAAAATGGAAAAGAAAGACAAATACGAGCAGATGCTGCCTCAGCTCAAGGCTCTGACTGAAGGCGTGAACAACAACACCGGAGCCCTTGCCAATGCCGCCGCCCTTATCCACGAGACTATGGGATTTTTCTGGACAGGCTTCTATCTTGTGAAGGACAACATCCTGCACCTCGGCCCTTTCCAGGGCCCTGTGGCCTGCTACACAATTCCTTACGGCAAAGGCGTCTGCGGCACTTCCTGGAGGGAAGGCAAAACTCTTGTTGTTAAAGACGTGGAGGAATTCCCAGGGCACATTGCCTGCAGCAGCCTCTCCAGAAGCGAGATAGTTGTCCCCATCTTCAAGGAAAACAAAATAATAGGGGTTCTTGACATAGACAGCAAAGAAATTGCTACCTTTGACAATACAGACAAGGATTATCTTGAAAAGGCAATGAAGATACTTTCAGACAATCTGATATAAAACCAATAACAACTAAAACAAACACTATTATGAAAAAGTACGAGTGCGAGCCATGCGGCTACATCTATGACCCTGCAGAGGGCGATCCAGATGGAGGAATTGCTCCAGGAACACCTTTCGAGGAAATACCTGACACTTGGGTTTGCCCGCTTTGCGGAGCAGCCAAGAGCGATTTCAAGGCTATCTAATTATCGCATTTGCAACAGCGTAAGCTGTGGTCCAGGCGGCCTGGAGGTTGAAGCCTCCGGTTATGGCGTCGATATCGAGAACTTCCCCGGCAAAGTAAATGCCGGGGTGTTTTTTGCACAGGAGGGTGTTCTGGTCTATTTCCTTGAGACTTACGCCGCCGCAGGTGACGAACTCTTCCTTGAACTTTCCCTTTGCCGTGATTTGATATGTGTCAGATACTATTGTGGCTGAAAGCCTGTTCAGCTGCTTTGGACCTATTTCGCTGCAGCGGATGTCTTCCCTTATCTGGGCTCTGGCTATAAGGTGGCTCCAGAGTCTGGATGTCAGAGTTGGGATGTTGATGGAAGAGAGTTTCTTCTGCTTGTTCTCAGCGATTATTTCTTTTAGGATGATGAGTGTTTCCTCCTGAGTCTTGGAGAGCCAGTTGATGGTTACAGGGGCGTTGTAATTGTTGTCGCTGAGGAATCTGGCAGCGTAGGATGAGAGCTTTAAAGTGGCAGGGCCGCTTGTTCCCCAGTCGGTGAGGAGCAGGATGCCTTGGCTCTTGAATTTGGTGGCGGGAATGGATATGGTAGTGTTCTCTACTACCGTGCCGCTCAGGGAGTTGAGGTTGCTGTCCTTTATCTCGAAAGTGAAAAGGGAAGGTATCGGCTTTTCCGTTTCTATGTTCAGTTTGGAGAGAAACTCGTAACCTTTGTCCGTTTTCTTGCCGCCGGTGGTTATGACCTTGATGTCTTCTTTGAGGGCGGTTATGTCTGTTATCTTGTGGCCTGTTTTGACTTCTATACCTTCCTGTTTTATCAGATTTTCAAGAGTATGGACAATCTCCATAGCGTCTTGGGACTTGGGGAAAATACAGCCATCTTCCTGGGTTACAAGCCTTACTCCGTGGCTTTCAAACCATTTTATTGTATCGTCGGGAGAGAAAGTGTTGAAGAGCCGCTTCATCAGCCTGTGGCCTCTGGGATAGACATATTCCAGTCGTTCTATTTTCCCGTCAGAGTCTCTGAAATCCTTGAAAGAGTTGGTGAGGTTGCATCTGCCGCCGCCTGTGACAGAGACCTTTGCAAGCAGCCTGTCCTGAGACTCGTAGATGGTGACCCTGCAGTTCGGGTTGAGTCTTTTGAGCTCTATTGCGCAGAAACATCCAGCGGCTCCGCCTCCGATTATCGCGATGCTTTTGCTCATTTGATTGTCTTTCTGATTTGAGGTTCGGCTTCAGGGTAAATTGTAATTTCCACAAGCTCAGGCCTGATGTAAAAGCGAGGGACAAGGGTGCTTTCCCTGGCAAGGCCACGGCTGATGATGGCGTGGCGGTTTCCGAAAGGATAGTCTCCTCCGGTGTATTTGAGAGTGCCGGCATGGTCTGGAGCGTAAACGCCTTCCTTCATCCATGGCAGGCGAAACTGGCCCCCGTGGTAGTGGCCGGCAAGCATCAGGTCAAAGCCGTAGTCCATGAACTTTTCCACGAATTCAGGGCGGTGATGAAGGAGAATGTTGTAGTATCTGGGGTTGCATATCTTTGACAGAGAGTCCACTCCATTCCAGACAACGTACCATCTTGCATGTTCCGTTACGTCCGGCCAGCCGCAGATGTTCAGAGTGTCATTGCCGTGCTTTAGAGTTTCTTTTTCTCCGTCAAGAAGCCTCACTCCGGATTGCCTTACAATATTTTTGATGCTGTCTACCTTGCCGCTCCAAACCTCGTGGTTGCCGGTAGTGTAGTAGCACCTGTATCTCGGGCCTATGTTGTTGAGCAGCTGGGTGGAGCGGTCAAAAGGCATATTGTCGTCGAAAATGTCTCCGCCAAGCATTATTATGTCCGGGCGGAACTGGTCTATCTTCTTGATTATCCGCCTTTCACCCTTGCCGTAGCGGCAGGAGTGAAGGTCCGTGATCAGAACAATCTTCAGCGGCTGGGTAATCTTAGTGGAGCCAATAGTGTATTTTCTGACCTTCATCCTGCAGTCCAGTCCGTTGAAGATGAACAGAAGGAAGAGAACCAGAATAAGCCTTATGACGATTTTCAGGGTTTTCATTACTGCAAATTTAAGCAATCATCACCTTAGGGCGTGCTTCAGGTAATGTTTTTTGGTCAGAAGGAAGAACAGAGACACTCCGATTATATGAGCTGCAACCGTAGTGAGGAAGGTGGCGAAATAACCCATATACTCGGCAACCACTCCTCCAAGCAGAATGCCTATGCCCATACCTATGTCCCAGGAAGTGAGGATGGTGGAGTTGGCAGTGGCCCTGCGGCTGTTAGGGGCCAGGTTGATTATCATGTTCTGCATCCCGGGCCACATGTGGCCGTTGCCGAGGCCTATCAAAACCGCAGAGCCATAGTAGGCTATGCTGGAAGGCCAGAGGGCGAAGATGGCGTAACCCACTGTAGATATGAGAATACCGCCCGCAACGTTTTCTATGAGGCGGCCTTTCCTCAGCGATTTTGCCCCGATTAAACGCGAGAGCATCAGGCCGGCCGCCAGGAGCATGAAATATGTTCCTGTGCCGGAAGTTATGCCCAGTTTTTCCTTGCCGTAGATAGCCAGATAGTTGCTCAAAACTCCGTAGCAGTAGCCGAACATGAATATGTTGACAGCTATTGCCCAGCCTTTTACAAGGAAGAACCTGTCCAGGGAAATCTTCCTCTTTTCTTGCTTCTTGTGCTTGCTTGGGGCATTTATGCTGCTGGCCAGCAGAAAGGCGATTCCGGCAACGGCAAAGGCCAGCCAGAACAGAAGCTTGTAGCTCTCAGTCCATTTGAAAAGGAAGATGGCCACGGTAGGGGCTATGGCCGTTCCCAGGTTGTTGCTGATGCCGTAAAGGCCTATGCCTTCAGTTCTTCTGGAAGACGGGAGAACATCTATGGCCATGGTGTTGTTGGCAACGGTAGCCGCCCCGAAAGGCGCTCCGTGCAGGGTCCTGGCAATGGCAAACAGGAGCAATGAGCTGGCAGCCAGGTAGCTGCCGAACATAATGAAGTTGGCCAGGACGAATATCACCAGCACCTTCTTGCGGTGGAAAGTGTCTGCTATGTAGCCGGAAAACGGTCTGGCGGCAATGGCCAGAAGAGCGTAGCCGCTGAGCACAAAGCCTATGGTGTCCTTTGGAGAGTGGAAAGTGTCGCTCAGATACACCGGAAGCAGAGGAGTAATCAGATAGAATGCAAAGCTAAGGCAGAAATTCACCGCCATAGTCTTCCTGTAGTTCTTGTTCCAGAGTTTATCCTTCGCTTCCATAACAGGCGCAAATTTAATAAATTTGTCTGCCTTAATTTGAGTGTATGTTTGACAATATAGTAATAAGGGGAGCCAGGGAGAATAACCTCAAAGACATATCGCTGAGCATCCCAAAGCACAAGATAACGGTATTTACGGGTGTTTCCGGATCCGGCAAGAGCTCGCTGGTGCTGGACACGATTGCAGCAAAGAGCCGCAGGGAACTCAACGACACTTTCCCCACATTCGTGCAGAAATACCTGCCCAAATACGGCCGTCCTCACGTGGATTCCATTGAGAATCTGCCTATTGCCATAGTGATAGACCAGAAGAAGCCTGCCTCCAATTCCCGCTCCACAGTAGGCACTTACACCGATATCTATTCACTTTTGAGGCTGTTGTTCTCAAGGGTGGGAAAGCCGTTTGTGGGATATGCTGAGAGTTTCTCTTTCAACCATCCGGACGGCAGCTGCCCCCGCTGCGCAGGCCTCGGCGAGATACGTGAGCTGGACATCCACAAGCTGGTGGACTTTGACAAGAGCCTCAACGACGAGGACACAATCCATTACATAGCCTTCCACAAGGGTGGCTGGAGGTGGATCAGATATGCCCACAGCGGGCTGTTTGACCTGGACAAGAAGATAAAGGACTATAGCCCTGAGGAACTGGACCTGTTCCTTAACTCTCCGCAGATTAAACTGAAGAACCCGCCGTCCAACTGGCCGAGGACGGCCAAGTACGATGGCCTGATTCCCAGGATGTACCGAAGCATAATCAACTCCGAGGAGGGGCTTCTTCACAGCGCGGTTCTCAATCCTATGCTCAGGATGGGAGTCTGCCCGGACTGCGGCGGTACCCGCCTGAACCAGAAGATACTCTCCTGCAAGATTGAGGGGAAGAACATCGCCGAGGTTACCTCAATGTCTATAAGGAAACTGAACGAGTGGATAAAGGGCCTCAGCGATTCTCTGGCCGAGGACCTCAAGGCGGCGATAGGGGCACGTCTCACGGCACTGGAGGAGATAGGTCTGGGGTATATTGCACTGGACCGCCCGATAGGCACTCTTTCCGGCGGAGAAGCCCAGAGATGCAAGATTGCAAAGTACATAAACTCATCGCTTTCCGATGTGATGTACATTCTTGACGAGCCGAGCATTGGCCTGCACAACAAGGATATAGAGAGGATGAAGCACTCCGTCAGAAGGCTCCGCGATGCCGGAAACACTGTGCTTCTGGTAGAGCATCACCGCGAGATGATAGGCATAGCGGACCACATAGTGGATTTGGGCCCGGGCCCGGGCTCCGACGGCGGCAGGATTATATTCGAGGGATCTTACAATGAACTTCTGGAAAGCGGAACCGATACTGGAAGAATGCTCAAGGCTTCTACGGATTTTAAGCCTGAGGCCAGGATACCGCAGAATTTCTTTGCCCTGGAAAACGCCACGCTACATAACCTGAAGAATGTGTCTATTGATCTGCCATTGAACGTGTTCTGCGTTGTGGCAGGAGTTGCCGGAAGCGGAAAAAGCTCTCTTATGGAAGCCTTTATGAACGCACGTGGCGGCGGCGATATGATATATGTGAGCCAGAAAAGCATTGGCATTAGCCTAAGGAGCACCCCCGCAACCTATATGGATGTGGCGGATCTGATCCGCAAGATGTTTGCCAAGGCCAACAAGAAGCAGGAGACCTATTTCGCCTTCAACGGCAAGGGAGCCTGCCCTGTCTGCGGTGGCAAAGGTGTGGTGATTGCCGAGATGGCGTTTATGGACAGCATAGAGACAGTCTGCGAAGCCTGCAAAGGCCTAAGATATTCGCCCGAAGCCCTTGAGTATCATCTGGAAAGCCAGGAAACTCATCAGGTTTTGAATATAGCCCAGGTGATGGACCTTTCCGTCAGGAAGGCCAGCCTTTTCTTCAAGGGAACCCAGATAGAGGAGCGGCTTCGCCCGATGATGGACGTAGGGCTTGGCTATCTGCATCTTAACCAGGCGCTTTCCACGCTTTCTGGTGGAGAACTGCAAAGGCTCAAGATTGCTTCCTATCTGAAGGAAAAGGGCAAGATCTTCATCATCGACGAGCCTACCGACGGCCTGCATCCAAAGGATGTCCACAACTTGGTGATGCTGTTTGAGAATATGGTGGACCAGGGCAATTCAATCTATGTCATAGAGCATAATATAGATGTAATCAAGTCTGCCGATTACGTGATTGAGATGGGGCCTGGAGCGGGAGAGGACGGCGGATGCGTTACATATTACGGCAAGCCGCTGCTGATGAAAGAATGCGGAGATTCTGTTACTGCCGCTTATCTATAGCAGGAAGAACATAGCCACTCCTGCCATGGAGAGGGTTACTCCCACAATTTCCCTGAATTTTACTTTCTGCTTGTAGATCAGGCAGTAAGGAAGTATGATCAGAACCGGCGTAAGAGCCATCAGAGTCTGTGCAATTCCGGCATTGGTGTACTGTACGGCCATCAGCGAGAATCCCACTCCAAGGAACGGACCGAAGAAAGTGGTGAGCATTGCAAAGGCGAATCCCTTCCTGTCTTTTGGAGCCTGGATCAGTTTTCGGAGGTTTTTCTGCATAGCCATTATCGCGATGAATCCCAAGGCTCCCACCATTGCTCTCATCATGGTGGCGGCAAAAGGCATCATATTGCCCATCATCTGGGGAGCGTCTGAAGGTATATCCTGGCTATAGTGGCCCATTCCTATCTTGCTCAAAACCAGACCTACACCCTGGCCGATGCCTGCTCCAAGCCCCAGCAGGATTCCCTTTACGGGCACGGTGAATTCCAGTTTTTTCTCTTTTGTGGTTTCTCCTGTGGAGCGGCTGAGAATGGATATGGCAATGCCGCTGAGGGTTACCGCCATAGCCAGCCACGACTTGCCTTCCATCTTTTCTCCTAGCAGCAGCCATCCGGCAATGGCAGCAGCCGGTGGAGCCAATGTCATGAACAGCTGGCCGAAGCGGGCGCCCATTACCAGATAGGAGTTGAAAAGGCAGAAGTCGCCGAAGGTGTAGCCCACCAGAGCGGAAAGCCCCAGCCAGAACCAGGCCTCTCGTCCTGCATAGATCGGATAGGGGGCTCCAATGGTGAACATAAGGGTAATCGCGATGAAAACAGTGGCCAGGGTAAGCCTTATTATGTTGACAGTCATTGCTCCCAGCCTGTGGCTTGCCACATCGGCAAACAAGGCGGTAGCGGTCCACAGGACGGCTACAAACAGGCTCAGAAGCTCTCCCAGATGTTCCATGGCGCAGCGATACGGATTTCCAATCGTCAAATATAAGAGAATATTTTCTAAATTTGAATCTTTAAAACCGGCGGGCCAATATGAGGAAATTATTGTCATACTTTACCACCATTGCGGTTTCAGTAATCCTGTCAGCGGAGATGGCTTTTTCGCAGGGCATTGTGCACCCTAAGATAGGCGCTTCATTTTCAAACGACAGGATCAAGGTCACTTTTGTAAACAGGAAGCAGCAGTTCAACTATCGCGATACGGCAACTCTGGATACAGACATTCTGTCTCCAAAGTCGGTGAACATCCATCCCAACGGAACCAAATACTATGTAAACTCCCTGGAGGGAGGAAAGACGGTAGTGTATGATTTTGCTACAGGCAAGAAAATCAAGGTAATAGACCATACATTCACTTCAGCTCACAAGAGTCTCTGGGCTCCATCCAGCGGCCTTTACTCCTTCCGCCACGAATATAAAACCCCGGACTCCTTTACCGGAAAGCCGGTGGAGAGCACATTCTCCCATCGCGGAAGATACCTCTGGATTCCTTATTACAGGAGAAGCTATGACCTGAACGCCCAGGAACCGTCTGCTATGGCAGTGATAGACACCCAGAAAGACAGCATAATACGCCTTTTCGAGACCGGGCCGCTGCCTAAGATGGTGGCCACTTCTCCGGACGGGAAATATCTGGCCGTAACCCACTGGGGCGACAATACCGTTGGTATAATGGACATTTCTTCCCAGAATCCTGAAGCCTGGAAGTATGTCTCTTGCGTAGTTGTTGACTACAAGCTGAACCTGAATTTCAGCCAGACCCGCAAGGTGGACCGTGACGTGAACAGCGGCTACTGCCTCAGGGGCACAGTCTTTTCCGAAGACGGCAAGGTGCTGCTGGTGAGCTGCATGGGCGGAAGCGGCGGAATTGCCGTAATAGACCTTGAGAACATGAAGTATCTGGGCAGGGCCACTGGAAACCTCTCAAACCTGAGGCATCTGCTCATTAAAGACGGGGTTCTGTACGCCAGCATCAACAAGTTCGGAATCATACTGAGGATGCCTATGGAAACCTTCCTTTCAAAGGTGCGCACCCTGGACGGAGCAAAGACAAAGACAGCTACGGTTGACGGCTGGCAGAGCTGCAAGGTGCCTGCCGGTGCCAGAACCATCAACATATCTCCTAAGGGAGACTTCATATTTGTGGCTTGCAATTCAAGCAGCTGCCTCTCTATAGTGGATGCGGTTGCAATGAAGCTGCTGGGCACTCTTCAAGCCGACTCCTATCCTGTTGGCCTGGACATTTCCGACGACGGCAAATACCTTTTCACCACATCCCAGGGCAGGGCAAACGGAGGCGGCAACGCGGTTGACATATTTGAAGTAGAATACAAGTGATTATGAAGAGATTATTATATATACTAGTTCTATCCATCTTTTCTTCAGCGATTTATGCACAGGACGTGCATCACGACAGCCTTTACATGACCACGTCTGAACTGGCGGACAAGATTATCGAGGAGGCCTACAGGCATCTGGGAGTGAAATACAAATACGGTGCTACCGGGCCTAACAAGTTTGACTGCACCGGCTTTACCGGCTATGTGTACGCCAAGTTCGGCTACAAGCTCTCCAGAAGCTCCAAGGACCAGGCCAGAGACGGCAGGGCTATCGAGGGCAGTTTCCGCAATCTCCAGAAAGGCGACATCCTGATTTTCGGCTCTCGCCACAGCAAACGAACCATAGGCCATGCGGGCATATTCATCGAACTGGTGGACAGCACTGGAAGGGATTTCAGGTTCATCCACGCCTCTACCAAGAAAGGTATTACCATATCCAATTACAGCGAAACCTATTACAGGGAACGTTTTCTGGGAGCCAGGAGAATCATCCCCGATATAATCCCATCGCCGGAGACGGCAACCCCTGCAGAGTCTGATTTCCAGGATACTGTGTATGTTCAGGCATCTGCTCAGGACAGGCAGGTTGTTCTGCTTGAAGGCGGAAGATGGTTCTATCTTGACGAGAGCGGCAGGTTGACAAAGCCTGATTCCTCCGTCACCGTTATTCTGGACGGCAACGGCCATTGGCGCACAGTAAGCAATGAGGGCAGCATGATTCCGGTACTCACCGAGGCCAACCAGCCTTCAGCTGTAAAGCAGCCGGCAGAAGAGCCTAGAAGCCAGTCCGGGGCCAAGTATCATACCATCAAGGCAGGCGATACTCTATATGGCATAGCCAAGCGCTACAAGACCACCATAGACAAGCTTTGCCAGCTGAACGGCATTACCAAGAAGACCACTCTCAGAGCCGGCCGCAAGCTCAGAGTGAAATAATTTTTGCAACAGGCGATAACATTTTTCTTTTCTGTCCGTCTATATATCGGACAGGGTTGCGCGCACCCTTCCTGTTAAATTTAAGTAGTGATGAAAAAGTTATTGATAATAGTGGCGGTGATTATGCTGCCGGTAGTATGTCTGGCGGAAGTTCCGGGCGGAAAAGTGTCAAAGAGGAAGGTGACTTCCGTTATTTCTCAGTACAAGAACAAGACCGGAGTTGAGGTCATTGACCTTGGCTGGCTTGGAACTTCTCTCCTTAAAGGCGTTATGAGGGTTGCCGACGGAAATGACAAGGATACAAAAGAGGCTCTTATGATGATGAAAGGCCTCAAGGGCATATCCGTTATGTCGTATGAAGACAGCGACCCATCTCTCAAGGCTCAGATCAGTTCCCGTCTGGAGAGCGCGCTAAAGGATGCTGAACTGTTTATGGAGGTTAAAGATGAAGGCGAGAATTTGAGGATTTACGGCTCCGTGGATGAAAAGAGGGGTACCGTCAGCGATGTCGCGATCTTTGCGCCCAAGGATGGGGCGTTTGTGTTCCTGAGCGGCACTTTCAGTATGGATGACATTGCAAAGATAGCGGCAAAATAATGGATGCTGTCCGTTTTAAAGAGGATTATCTGTCTTTGTACCAGAGGCTTTACAGGGTGGCATACTACATCCTGGAAAATGAGGCCGATGCCCAGGACGCTCTTCAGGAACTGTACCTGAAACTGTGGAAGGGCAAGGATTTCCTGGACAATGTCCTCAATCCGCAGGCCTACAGCATAAGGCTTCTGAAAAACATCTGCATAGACCGGATCCGCATCGCACGGAAGACTGTGCTGACCGAAACGGTCCCGGAAGTTGAGGATGACCGTCCGCAGGACGAGAGGATTGATTCCAGGGAGAGGCTCCAGAAAGTTCTCGCCGCCATCAAGTCTCTTCCTGAAAGGCAGGGGCAGATTCTCAGGCTCCGCCTTGTAGAAGGGAAATCCTACTCCCAGATTGCGGAGATTACAAAGCTTAATTATCTGACAATAAGAGTAATGCTTTCGAAAGCAAGAAAATCGTTGAAGAACAGGATATGAAAAAAACAGAAGACATAGAGATGATGGCAGACGATGAGCTGGAAAAGATAGCTATGGATGAATCTGTGCCGGTTCCTCAGGGCCTTAGGGAAACTCTGGAGGAAATGCTGTCAGCCCAGGCTGTTTCAGAGGAAATCCACAGGGAGGCTGGTGTTCTGTCTCCAAGGTCCAGACGGATAGCCGGACTTAGCATGGCTGCCGCCGCGGTTATTGCCGCATTTGTTCTGCTTCCGTCCAAAGACGGGGAGCTCAAGGACACTTTCGACGATCCTTATCTCGCTTATGCGGAAGTGGAAAAGGCATTCAGCCGTATTTCAGGCGAAATGTCCAAGGCTGCTGACAAGACTGCCAAGGCAGCCAGTAAAATGGAAAAACCAATTGAAATAATCAGAAAAATCAACGAAAAATGAAACGCATATTGACAGTTGCAGCACTGCTGCTTGTAACAATCACCTCCTTCGCACAGACAGGAAGGAACATCTATGAGAAGTATTCTGACAACGATGGCGTGAGTGCCGTCTACATTTCTCCGGCAATGTTCCGCCTTATCGGGAAACTCCCTGAAATAAAGGCAGATGTGGAGGACGGAACCGTAGACCTGGCTCCAGTGGTCAGGACCCTTACCGGGATGTACATCCTCAGCAGCGAGAATCCTGCCATAAGGGAAGCACTGGCAAATGACGTGAAGAAGTTTGTCTCGTCCAAGAAATACGAGCTTCTGATGGAAGCAAAGGATAACGGGCAGACAATGAAGATGTACACGGTGGGAGACCGGAAGACCGTGAACAGTTTCGTGATGTACGCCATTGACCAGGAAGAGACCACTTTTATCTGCATCGACGGCAACATTAACCGTCAGGATCTTGAAAAAGTCCTCGCCGAGCAGATGAAATAGGCTATTGCTTGAAGTTCTGCTGGAATTCTGTCAGCTTGTCCACAACTTCCTTGATGCTGTCTGTAAGGGCCATTATCATGTTCTTGTATTTGCCCCTTGCAACAAGCTCTTCCAGAAGCGGATAGGCTGGCATTTCCTTTGTCCAGAAATCCTTTCCCATAAAAATCATAGGGCTGGCAAAGCCGTAGGAAAGATAGTGGTTCTGGACGGCGTCCTGGAAGATTTCCTGCATGGTTCCTGCGCTGCCCGGAGTATATACGATTCCGCCGAAAGCGTAGGTGAGTATGCTGTCTTCCCTGATGCTGTTTTCAAAGAACTTGGCTATGTGAGTGGCAAACGGGGTTGAAGGCTCGTGGCCGTAGAGCCAGGTAGGGATGGCCAGGCTGTGGTACTTTTTCTGAGGGTATTTGGCCTTCACTTTCATCGCTGAGGAAAGCCAGCCTTTGTCTCTGAAAGTAGGGGCAACAGAAAGTATCTGAAGCGCGTCATCCACGTCTTTTACTCTTCTTCCGGCCATCCAGGCTCCAAGGTGTGTGGCCTCCATAGCCCCCGGGCCTCCTCCGGAAAGCATCACAAAGCCTTTTTCGGTGAGCTTCTTGCTCAGAAGCACCACTTCCCGGAACATCTCGTCTTTTCTGGAGTTGGCGTGCCCGCCCATGATTCCTATGCATTTTCTGGAGTCGTGGTCTTTGAAGAAGTTCTTCAGGTTGATATGCATATCGTGGTCATGGATGGAGCGGCACAAAGATTCCCAGATGTCTTCCGGCTGCTTGCCTTTTTCTAGGTAATGCTTGTAAATCAGGGCGTCACAGCAAGTGTCCTGAGTCTTGTCGTCATCCGGATCAAATCCTTCATACAGCTCTTCTGCATCGTATAGAGAACGGCGGATTACCTCGAAAGGAACCTCCTCAATGTAGTTTTGCAGGGTGTGAATCTTGTTGAAATCAAGGGTGCGCATAACCGAAATCTTTTGTTTTGTTGCATAAAGATACTATTTTTGCGCAATACTATACTAAAACCTGTAACCTGTTACCGATGAAACATTACCTGAAAACGCTGGAGGAGACAATTCACAATCATTGGGATTTGGCGGCTCTGGCTGATTACGGAGGAAAGTCTTATACATACGGCCAGCTGGCCACTTATGTAGAAACCCTGCATCTTTTCTTTGAGAAGGCAGGCATTCAGAAAGGCGACCGCATTTCAATATGTGCAAGGAATTCAGCCCATTGGGCTATTTCTTTCTATGCCGTCAACACTTACGAGGCTGTTGTGGTTCCTCTTCTTGCCGACTTCCATCCGGACAGTGTTGCAAGACTTGTAAATCATTCTGAAAGCATCTTTCTTTTCACCGATACCGATATCTGGAGTAAGCTGGATCCTGAGGCAATGCCGCTTCTGAAGGCTGCCGTGAACGTGGGAGACTTCTCTCTCCTGTGGTCCAGAGACGAGGGTTACACCTCTGCCTGGGAGCAAAAGGAGAAGCTTCTGAGCGAAAAATACCCGGATGGATTCAAGCCTGAAAACGTAGTTTATCCTACTGACAACTTTGACACTCTTTCCATAATCAACTATACGTCCGGCACTTCCGGAGACCCTAAGGGCGTTATGCTCACTTACGGGGCAATGAGCGACACAGACGAGTTCTCAAACGCCCATTTCCCGAACACTCCGGGCCAGACGATGGTTTCCATGCTGCCGATGGCGCACATGTACGGCCTTGCCATTGAGTTCATTCATCCTAACGTGGATGGTGTTACAATGTATTTCTTGGGAAAGGCTCCGTCTCCGACCACTCTTCTGGCGGCAATGAAAGAAGTGAAGCCTTATATGGTTATCACCGTTCCTCTGGTAATGGAGAAGATTTATGCTTCATCCATCAGGCCGGCTCTTGCAAAGTTAAGGACGCTGCTTGCCATTCCTTTGGTCAGGAGGCTGATATACAACAAAGTGCGCGACAAGATTATGGATGCCTTCGGCGGAAACGTAGGTTGCTTCATTATGGGTGGAGCCCCTCTCAAGCCTGAGGTTGAGCGCTGCCTGAAGCAGATTCGCCTTCCTTACACTGTGGGTTACGGAATGACAGAGGCCTGTCCTCTCATCGCATACGAGTGGTGGACCGACTTTGTTCCGGGATCTTGCGGAAAGCCAGTTCACGAGGTCAGGATAGACTCCCCGGATCCTCAGCATATTCCTGGAGAAATCCAGGCCAAAGGCGCCAATCTGACCATTGGCTACTACAAGAATCCTGAGGCCAATGCCCAGGCATTCACGGAAGACGGCTGGTTCCGCACAGGCGACCTTGGCATTATGGACAAAGACGGCAACATCTTTATCCGTGGAAGAATCAAGTCTATGATCCTGGGCTCTTCCGGCCAGAATATCTATCCTGAAGAGATAGAGGCCGTGCTCTCCAGCATTCCGTATGTTGAAGAAAGCGTGGTGGTTGACCGTGACGGCAAGATCGTGGCTCTGGTTTATCCTGCCAACAAGGATGAACTGGAAGAGGAAACTTTGAAAGACCTTCCTGAAACCATCTGCACTCTGGCAAACATTTCACTTGCCAAGTACAGCCAAATCAATAGGGTGGAACTGGTGGACAAGCCTTTTGAGAAGACTCCTAAGCTGAGCATCAAGCGCTATCTTTACAAATAGCGATTAAGAAACACCTTACATGCCGAATTGGGCTTTGAGCCACTTCAGAGCCTCTGCACTCTGCCACGGATACAGCCAGTGTCCTGTGTCGTGGGCCACGCGAAGTGTCTTGGGGGCGCTGATCACATTGTAGGCGGAGAAAGTGGAAGAAGGGCAGCAAACAATATCGTTGAAGCCCCAGGCATAGAATCCAGGCTGAGAGAGAAAACGGGCAAAGTTGACTACATCGTAATACTTGGAAACCTCAATCTTCTTTTCAATCAGTGGGTCGCTGCGGTCTAAAAACAAGTGAGGCCATCCGCCGCTTCGTCCGTAATAGTAGCCTGTAACATCGCAGAAGGCAGGGAAATAAGCAAACAGAGCGCTGATTCTCTTGTCCAGAGCCGCTGTAACAATTGACAGCATTCCGCCTTGGCTTCCACCGTAACAGGCTATTCTGGATGCGTCTACATCTTCTCTGCTGCACAGGTAATCCACGGCCCTGACGCATCCCAGATAGGAACGCTTGTAATAATAGGTATCGCGATTTTCAATACCCTTGAGAACATAGCCCGACATAGCCCCATTTTCCAGCTGGCGGTAAATCTCAGGATCCTGGTCTACCGGAATGCCGTGAACGCCAATATTCAACACTGTAAAGCCCTCGTATGCAAGCGGATCGATGCCGCTGAACTTTCTTACAGCCGCCCCCGGAAGGCGCAGAATGGCAGGCTTTTTTCCTTCGGTCTTTGGAACAGAAAGCACACCATAGACATAATTTCCCGGACGGTATGATTGTATTCTCACATAATAGACATCAATCCTGTCATCACTTTCCTGTGGAGCATATCTCTCGCGAACCAGCATAGGCACTTTTGCCGCCTTTTCTTTGGCTTCATTCCAGAAGGCTTCAAAATCTTCGGGAAGGGTTGTAGTAGGCTCAATCTTATATGGGTCAAAGCCTATATTTGTCATTCCGCTGTATTTCTTTCCCTCATAGAATACGCTGACATTCACTGTTGTAAAGCCGGGCTTATTGCGTCCTGGCACCTTTATCCTGGCAAATCCGTCCTTGTCTGTCTTAACCTTTCCGGTCTTTTCTGCCTTGAGCTTTTCCGGGCCCCAGCTGTATTCTATCTCAGTTAGTGGCATACGGGAGTTTTCCTTTACTGCAAACAGTGTAAACTCCGCTGTTTCACCGCATTTGTATGTCCAGTCTGAATGATTTGGCTCTGCGTAAACTGTTATAAACTGCTTGGATGGCTGTGCAACGGCCATAGTGAAAACAGTCAGGAGGATTGAAATTAGGGTTAACCTTTTCATGTTTAAAAAATAAAACTTTACTATATTTACAAAGATAATAATATGCAGATGGAAACGGAAAGAATATTGCTCCGCTTATGGAAAGAATCAGACGCTAAGGCTCTGTTCAAGTACGCTTCTGAGCCTGAGATCGGCATCCGTGCCGGCTGGCCGCCTCACAAAAGCGTAGAGGACAGCCTGCAGGTTATCCGTTCCTTTTTCAGCAACGACCGCACCTGGGCCATTGTTCTCAAGGAAACCGGCGAGATTATCGGATGCATTGGCTATATGATTAAAGGTGAGAGTAATATAGAAATGAATGAGGGCGAGGCTGAAGCTGGATACTGGGTGGCCAAGCCATATTGGAACAAAGGCATCTGCTCCGAGGCCTTGAATCTGATGATTGACTATTGCTTCAACGAGAAAGGATTCCGAACACTTTGGTGTGACTATTTCATAGACAACCCTGCATCGCGGAGAGTGATGGAAAAATGCGGATTCCTGGATACCGGGAAGACCCAGTACTGCGATTTCCTTTATGGAGGCGACAAACGCCCGGTAAGAATAATGAGACTTGACAGAACCCCAAATATCAAATAAGATGAAAACTTTAAGAACAATCAGCATTATGGCAGCCTTGGCGGTAATGCTTCTGTGCGGCTCCCAGGCACAGGCACAGGACAAGAGTGCTATGGATGTAATCATGTCCAGGACCAGTGTCCGCAGTTTCACCGGAGATCCGGTTTCAAAGGAGAATCTGGAAACCATTCTGAAAGCCGGAATGGCTGCTCCTACCGCAATGAACGGCCAGCCTTGGCGCTTTGTTGTTGTCACCGACAAGGACAAGATGGCAAAGGTGTTTGGCGCAGGCCCAAGAAGTAAGATGTTTACCACAGCCGGTGCAGTGATTGTTGTATGCGGCCAGACAACCGTAATGAGAAGACCATTCGGACAGCCGGACGCTCCTGAAAAAGAAGTTCCTAACATGTTCTGGTACGAGGACTGCTCCGCCGCTGCCGAGAATATTCTGCTGGCAGTTCACGCTTTGGGCCTCGGCGCTGTTTGGACAGCAGGCTATCCTGCAGAAGAGAGGATTGCTCCTATCGCCCAGGCACTTGGAATTCCGGATAACATAAAGATTCTCTGCGTTATCCCGATTGGCGTTCCTGCCGAAAATCCTAAGCCAAAAGACAAGTGGAAGCCGGAGAACATCCATTGGGAACAGTGGTAGAATAAACATATTATGAGAAGATTGATTATTGCCGCATTGCTGCTGCTTTCAGCAAGTGCATCGGCACAGGAAAACCTGATAGCAGGGGCTTCAAATACAGAGGCCCGGAAAACGTTCAAGGTTTTAAAGGAAAACCCGATTACAAGCGTCAAGAACCAGTACCGCAGCGGTACCTGCTGGGACTTTGCCACTCTGGGATTCTTTGAGAGCGAGATCCTTAGAAAAACAGGGAAGACATACGACCTTTGCGAGATGTTTGTGGTCAATAAAGACTATATGGACTGCGCCACACATTATGTGCGCATGCACGGCTACAGCCAGATTTCGGAGGGCGGTTCCTGTGAAGACGTGCTGGAAGTGATCCGCAACTACGGCATCTGCCCTGAAGACGCCATGCCTGCTCCTGGCTCGCTCACAGGGGATTCGCTGGCCAACTTCAAGGTCTTTTTCCCTGAGCTGGAGAACAAGGTTCGCAGTTTTGTAAGATACAGCACTAAGGAGCCTCTTCCAGGCTGGAGGGACAGCGTCCAGGCAGTCATTGAAAAATATGTTGGCAAATCCCCTGAGACCTTTGAGTATGAAGGCAAGACCTACACTCCTAAGTCATTCGCAGAAAGCCTCGGGCTTGTTCTCAACGATTATGTAAGCCTCACCAGTTTCACGCATCATCCTTTTAACCAGTGGTTTGTGATAGAATCTCCTTACAAGTGGAGGCTCAGGCCAAGCTATAACATTCCGATCGATGAGCTGATGGATGTCCTGGACAAGGCTCTGGATAAAGGATATACGGTTGCATGGGGCGGAGACGTTTCCGGAGACTTCTCCCGCAAGGGTCTTGCCGATCTGCCTGACGGCGTGATTCCTACTCAGGAACTCCGTCAGGAGCAGTGGGACGACTGGCGCTTCACCTATGACCACGTGATGCTGATTTACGGCAAGGCTATCGACGAAAAGGGAAAGCCTTTTTATCTGGTTAAGAACTCCTGGGGCAAGAGCGGATACTATAGCGGTATCTGGTATATGTCCCGCGACTACATTGCCCTCAACACCACATACATCTTCCTCAACCGCAACGCATTGCCCAAAGCCCTTAGCAAGAAAACTAATTAACCAATGGAAGACTTGTTAATCAGAGAGATAGACAGAATAGGCGAGATGATGCTCAAGATAGCCCAGCGCCTTGGGCTTTTCTCCAAGTCATTGCCTAATTACACTCTGGATGACATCAAGGCAGAGTCGGAGAAAATAGAGCTTCCATTCAGCATTGAGAAAGTGCTTGAACAAGATAATCCTGTCCTGTATCTTGTTGAAAAAGAGAAGATCAGCGACAACGCTCTGGAAACGTTTGTGGACATACTTTTCCATTCGGATATGGAAGAGGCCCGAAAGAATTCAATTCTTGACGATGCCGTAACATACCTCGACAGCAAGGGTAACTTTTCATTCCGCCTGCATTCATATAAATAAACTTATTTGCTATATTTGATGTGATATACGCATTCTTATGGGCAAACGTTTGAAATCCTTCTCCAGCAGATTGACCAGAACTATCATTATCATATTTCTGGTTATAATGATTATCATTTCACTGTTGGCTTCCGTTTTAACAATAGCCGGCGTCTATTCTTCTTATAAAGAGCACTTTGCCGATGCAATTGGAAACATTAGCCGCAATATTACCGCGAATCTTGAGAAAGTGGAAATCTCCGGCTTGAATATAGCCGATGAGGTCAAATGGCATATTACATCGCCTGAACTTATAATAAGCACGCTGGAGTATGAAATAGATGTGAACCGCAACCTTACAGGATGCGGGATTGGGTTTGTTCCCGAGTATTTCCCAAGCAAGGGAAGGTGGTTTGAACCGTATGCACAAATCGTTGATAACAAGCCGTATGTTCACGATATTGGCTCTGCTTCCCATGACTACCACAATACGGAATGGTTCAAGACGGGCTTGTCTTCTAAAGGTGGAAGCTGGTCCAGCCCTTACCTGGACAAAGACGGTGCGGGCACTTTGCTGTGCACCTACATTTTGCCGATAACTGATCCTCAAGGAAAGCTTGCCGGAGTTTTCGGCGCTGACATATCTCTTGATTGGCTGGCCAATCTTCTTCGCGACATTGACATTAGCGAAAACAACGTTGGCGTGCTGCCAAAGTCGGTCAGGGAGAAAGGACAGGGCATTTACAGCTTCATTTTAGGGCCACATGGTGAATACATTGCACATCCTGATATGGAGCGTTACCTTGGAGCCTATAACTTCATAGATTTTGCAGATAAAGGCACATCAGACAATTACCGGGAGCTTGGGGAAGCTATGTGTGCCGGACAGAAAGGTGAAGAGATGGTCAAGATGGACGGCCGCCGGTATGACGTCTTTTACGCACCTGTTTCGAATACAGGATGGTCTATGGCCATAGCAGTGCCGATAAAGAGTCTGCTGGGGCCTGCTATCACCTTGGGGTGCCTCATACTCATCCTCATGCTTTTGGGGTTGCTGCTCGTGTCAAGAATCTGCCGCAGAGCTATAAAGAGGTTTACAAAGCCGCTGGTGCAGCTTGCTGGTTCCGCCACTGAAGTTGCCCACGGTAAGTTTGACACAAAGCTCCCTGCAATCAAGAGCGAGGACGAGATACGTCTGCTCCGCGATTCCTTCGACAATATGCAGCATTCTCTTTCCAAGTACATTGCGGATCTTACCGAAACCACTGCCCAGAAGGCTTCTATGGAGAACGAGCTGGATGTTGCAAGGAATATCCAGATGTCTATGCTCCCGATGACTTGGCCGGCCTACCCCGACAGGAACGATATTGACATCTGGGGCAGCATTGTTCCTGCAAAAGCCGTTGGTGGAGACCTTTATGACTTCTGCATTCGTGACAACAAGCTTTATTTCTGCATAGGAGACGTTTCCGGCAAAGGCGTTCCGGCTTCATTAGTAATGGCCGTAATCAGTTCCATGTTCCGTACTTTGTCTGCCTCTGCCGACAGCCCGGACAAACTGATATCAGTAATTAATACTTCCATGGCTTCTCGCAACGAGAACATGATGTTTGTAACGTTCTTTGTTGGAGAGCTTAATCTGGAAACAGGAGAGCTGAAGTACTGCAATGCAGGCCACAACGCTCCTATTTTGCTGAAGGATGGCAAACCTCAAGTGCTTCAGGCAGACGCAAATGTGCCAGTGGGTATAATCGCTGACTGGAAATACACTCTTCAGGAAACCGCGCTTTCACCAGGAACAGTCCTTCTGCTTTATACAGACGGGCTTACAGAGGCCACTCGCTCCGACGGTTTACTTTTCGGAGAGGATAGAGTTCTTTCCTCTCTGGCCGGTCTCAAAGTCAGCGCTTCATCCAAAGACGTTACCGCACATGTAAGGGAAGCAGTTGAAGCATTTGTCGGTGAAGCTGAGCAGAGCGATGACCTTACTATGCTGGTGATTAGAGTATTGCCTCACTAATTCTTTGCCTGTTATGATACATCTGAGAAGAGCACTTTCCATATTGTCTTTTTTGTGTTTGTGCTCAGCGGTTTGCAATGCACAGTCTCGGGATAGTATTGACCGTGCGGTATCACAAGTGGTCAATGACCTGATCCGCCACGAAAAGCGTTTTCTTTCTACTTCTGAAGTGTTTGATATCAGTATTGGGAATAAACTAATTAGTGTTTGCTCAAAGGCAAATGATGGGGATCACAATAACTACCGTGCTATAGTAAGCCCAAAGGATACCACCATCAAGCCGAATATGACTTCACCCGATGATAATTGTGTTATTTGGACTTGGGTGTCCAAGACTTCAGATACTATAATGACGGTTACTCAATCCTGTTATTCCGAAGGAGATTTTGAAACGACGTATTCGCTTGAAGATGTTCAGATTGATTACTTTACTCTAATGCCAAACAGGATGATTGATGCTAAAGGAAAATTATTCGTCTGGAAGGATGATCAATGTGGCGAGTCTAAAGAAGTGGTTGACAGGCTTGTCAAATTAAATCGTGTAGATTTCTGGGTGCCAAGTGTTATTGGACCTTATGGAGTAATCAACGATGGTGAAGAATTTGTTTGCTATGACTTGGAGGCATTGTTTCAAGGGATAATCAAGAAACATCATGACTATGGACTCTGGGGCCAGGGCTTCAGGGCAAGGCTTCGCCGAGGCTGGTATAATATGTGGCATCGCGGAGCTAATTAATGTCGTATAGACCGCTCCAATCTGATCCAAGAGGATCCCAATGAAGTATTTTAACGGTACCGTCAGGGAGAAAGAGATATCCATGGCTGCTGAAGCCAGCAGGACGGAAGTAGACTAAAGTGCATTTATCCCAAAATGAGAACGTTGTTATTTTCTTGCAACGGGTTTTCCCAAGCAGTAAAATGACTTGATCGTATTCGTCTTTTTGTATTTCCTGCGGAATCGGATCAGATGGAAATGAGAGGCTGACAGAATCTGTTAGGGATTCGGCGTATTTTACTAATTCTCGCAAGTCATTTTCATGTTTGTGGAAATGTCTTGACATAGTTCTGTCCGATACTGAATTCCAGGGAGAATGGAGGCCTATAGCTACAATGACGATAATTGCAGCAAGTAATCCAGCCAGGCCTTTAACTCCTTTTTCTTTCCAATGACGGCACATGTAGTATATTGCAAAGACATCACCTGCGATTAAGAATGGCAATAAAAAGGATGAAAACCAGATAATCGCAAAAGCCAAGTTATTGGGAAGCCAAAGGCAGAAAGCCCAGGCTAGGGTTAGCGACAAGGAAATATAGGAAATAGTTCTCATCCTGTATAATACCGTTTTACATATCAAATATGGGCAGATATATCCATTTTTCCAAGATTTTCTCCAATAAAGTCTATGTGTGAAGGATTTTGTAACTTTGTTGTATGACAAAATTCCTTTTGAATAGAATTGTTATAACTGGTCTTTTACTGCTTGGAAGTCTTTGTGTTTCCCAGGCTCAGACTCCGGATTCCCTGGATGTTCGGAAGGGGGTGCTGGCTGAAGCCCGCTATCTCAAGAGCATATACAAGACAGACGAGGCTATAGAAAAGCTTTCATTTTTGGTTAATCCGGAGAAGTTTGACGAACAGGTTCTTTCGGAGCTAGCAGACTGCCATTTCCAAAGCGGTGATTATGAGACGGCAGCGGGTACTTACTTCCTGCTTTCCGCCGCTGTTCCCGGCAACATTCTTTACAAGATCCGCCTGATGCAGATACATTCCCGCACCAAAGCCTGGCCGCAGTGCATCCAGGCAGGTAAGGATGTATTGCAGCTGGATACCATTCCCGCTGTACTGAGCTTAATCGGCGACGGATTCCGCCAGATTGAAAAGCCTGATTCAGCCCTGTGGTACTACAGGCGGGCCCTGGCTTACAAGCCGATGAATGAGAATGTTCTGTCCAAGGCAATGATTGTCTTGATTAATGAGGAAGACTATGACGGGGCCATTGACCTGTCGAAGGCTTTCCTTACTGAAGATCCTGACAATATCGTTATAGCCCCGCTTCAAGGCCTTGCACATTACCGCAAAGGAGATTATGAATCAACGATTTCCGTTCTCCAAAGGCAGGAGGATATCGGCAATGACACTTATCCGATTCACTATTATCTGGGCCAGAGCTATTGGCATACAAATATGATTGCCCAGGCCGAGAAGGAACTGACCGCTGCCTGGCGGATTGATTCCAACGACTTTAATCTGGCCTATTCCATCGCAGCCGTGAAGCAGGAAGCGCTCCGGTCTTTTGATGGGGAGGTCAAGCCTTGGCTGGACAAGGCATTGGAAATGATTCTGCCGGATTCAGCCACAATGTATCGCATCCACCAACAGTATGGACTGGGTTACTATCGTTCAATGAGATCCTGGGACAAGGCAATTGAGCACTATAAAGAGGCATACAAGTATTATCCCAAGTATATTCAGGCCCTTACCACTATAGCATACTGCTATGAGCAGAAAAAAGACTACAAGCAGGCTATCGCCTGGTATAAGAAGTACCTGGCTGTTGCCAAGCCAGGCTCCAAAGGCTATGAATTTGCTACCGATAGAATAGCCTATCTCAAAGGAGAACTGTTTATGGAAGAATAATAAGAGTGTGCCTGTATTTCTCGAGCATAAGTCTCAAATAATATCTGTACATTTGTTTCGATAAATCGTTGTTTACCGTTGAAAAGAATCGCTAATGAATTGTAACCGCATAATCAGTACTTTATTTCTAGTTGCGTTTGGGATTTTATTGTCGTCGTGTTCAATGATAAGAGGATATTGCGCAGACGGTTTGAATGGCCCGGGCGTGGCGCTGATCAATATTGACAGCCGCAAGCATCGTGCAGCCCATGCCTTCGGCGGCATCACCTGCACCCTGAAAGATCTGGCCAAGATCGGCCGCCTCTATCTGAACAATGGTATGTGGGATGGCAAACGCATTGTGAGCGAGGAATGGATACACCTGACTACCGATTTCAATCCTAAATCTAGCTACCATTACAGCTGGTATGACGTTAGGTTTGAAGGCTTTAAAACCGGACAGTATCCTGGTTTTTACGCAATAGGCATATGTAATCAGGTCCTTTATGTCAACCCGCACAAAAGACTGATTATGGTTAGGATCGGCGAGGACAACATTGGCTGGGCTACCATTCCGGAAGTGTTTGAGCAGCTAAGCAATGTATGGCCTTCGGAGTAGAATCTGAAGGCTTGAATCATTTGCTGATTCACTTTTTGACGTGCTGCTTTGGATGCAGTTTCACGTCTAACTTGAAATCTCTGCGCAGCTCCTTGAGAGTGGATTTCGTCAGAAATGTATGAGCCTGATGACCGTTGACTGTGTATGTGAACTCCAGCCGCTTACCGCCCAAAGTTTTCTTCACCACAATACATTGGGTTGTAATAGGCTCACCCAGCTTTTCGCCGGAAGTGGCGGCCCTTCCTTGAAATTCCGCAGTGGTTTCCAAATCCTTGTCAAATAAATCCAGTATAGAGTCAATTGTCTTGAAGGCTTCATCGGTAGTGCTTCCTAGCCGGATGATTGTCTCCTTGTAGTTCTTGACTTCCATGCCGAGAATCTCATCGCCTCCCAGGAATTTGCCGGTACGCGCCAGACTCATATAGTATGACAAGGTGCCGTCTTCATCGCGATAGGTAAAGATAGAGTAAGCTCCATGGTCTGTCTCTGATTCGGCTACTTCCAGCCTCATTCCAGTTTTCTTCTGTGCGGATGATGATATGGCACCCAAAAACAGGAAGGCTGCCATAACCAATAAAATCTTCTTTTTCATTTTCTTAGAATATTCTTTTTGTAAATGTAGCAAATTTCAATTATTATGCCACTTTCTATGATTGTCATTTTGTGTTTTAATAACTTTGATGTGTGAAGCATTTGCCGAATATCATATCAATTTGTTGCCTGTGGTGGAGATTCCTACGTGGCTATTTTCAATTGTGGCTGCTGTGGCAACTTTCGCTGCTATCCAGGAAGGACGTCTTTTTTTAGTATTTTTGAGGTCAAATTAAATTGTTTTAGTATGAATAGGGCATTGTTTACTTTAGGCACATCTTTGGTACTGCTGATGGTTGCATTCAGCGGATGCCAATCTACTCAAACTGACTACTGTGTGGTAGAAGGAAACATCAAGGGTCTGAGCGATGGCACCAGGCTTGAATTGCAGGATGGCTGGAACAGGTGCAAGGTTGTCGGCACTGCAGTTGTCGAGGATGGTAAATTTGAATTTCATCCTAAAGTGACAGCTCCTACGCATGTGTATATGTATCAAGGAGATCAGCAGCTGCAAGATTTCATTTTGGAACCGGGGTCAATTGTCGTTGACGTGAATGCGGAAGAAGGTGATGAATATTCTCGTAACGCCAATGGAACGCCTTCCAATGATTTTTTATTGAAGTACAACAAGTTGAGAGACAGTGGCCAGGAAGACTCTGCAAATGCTATGGTTGATTCTGTCCTTTCTTTGGCGCAAACGGGGCCTTTAGCTGTTCTATTTGCGGACCGTTATTACAGGCCAAGCAATAAGGTGTTGGAAGCTTTGGACAGATTGTCTCCTGATTTGGCCAGCCTCCCTTTTGTTGCTGCACTGAAGGAAGAACTCTCGATACTTGTAAAGACGGAACCGAGAGATGATTATAAGCCTCATTACATTGATTTGGAGTTCTGTGACGTTGACGGGAATCCGGTCAGTTTGAGTTCAGTTGTCGATAATCCCAAGAACAGATATGTCCTGCTGGATTTCTGGGCTACATGGTGCGGTCCTTGCGTCAAGTATTTGCCACAGCTGAAGGAAGTTTATGCCAAATATCACGAAAAAGGACTTGAGATATATTCAGTATCAATCGATTCCAGTAAATCAAAGTGGGAGTCTTTCCTCAAGGAAAACGGCAATGAGTGGATAAATGTGCTGGATAACAAAGGAGGAGGCCGGAAGAGTAAAGTCTGGGAAACCTATGCTGTCAATTTAGTCCCGATGTTCCTGCTTATAGACGGGAACACAGGGGAAATCCTTTTCCGTGAGAATCACCCTGATTTCGACGCTATCTTTACCGATTTAAGAATTTTTTAATTACATTTGTACGTTCAAAACCTTTTAACCATGCAAAAAGAGGAATATTTTTCACCGTTAGTTTCCACTGATGAGTTGGAATGGGAAGGCATTTTGTGCGCTTCCGCAGACGACGACTCCGGTTTACCGGGTAGCGATTTTGATGATTCAACCATTTCTGATGGTGGTCAATTTTAATTAAGGAGGAAAGCGTTATGAAGAAATTATTTATAGCCTTGACAGGTGTGCTGGCCCTCAGTTCTCTTGTTTCTTGCCAGAAAGAGAATCTGGAAAAAGAAGATTTGCTAAACAAGGAAGGCATTACCGTTAAAATAGTATCCGGCGCTGGAACCAAGACTTATGCCCAAGATGGAGAGATCCCTACAATCTACTGGTCAGAAGGAGATTATGTAGCATTCTTTGAGGTAGTGGATGGAACATATAATGAAGCCGTTTATTCCAATGATGCTGTCATTACCGGCAGAAAAGCCAGTTTTTCCGCCACCCTCACTTCAGAAGATCCTGCAGGTGCATCATACAAGTATGCTGCGGTTTATCCGGGTAGTTGCATTGGTAATTACGGAGATCTGGATGATGACGGAGTGAATGACTGGTTTGTTTTCCTTCCTTATGAGCAGAACCTGAGCAAGGGCAATATGGCCCTGGACTCAGACGTTTTGATTTCAGAACAATTAGACAATGGTTCTGAAAGAATTGAGAATAACACCGAAAGCCTGTTCACTTTCCACCGCTTGGGTACTGTAGTACGTCTCCAGTTGAAAGGCATCACCGCTGGCGAAATAATCAAGACTGTTACTATCCATGCTCCAACAAAAGTTGCCGGATATGTTAAATATGACGTTGTGACCAGTCAGGCAGCCGACAATTATTACCAGGGGTACAGTGATATCACCCTCAAATTGGGAGATGTTACCGCTACTGGAGACGATGTAATATGGTTCCGTGTCTTTTCTCCTGAGAACTGGAGCAGTTTTGGCATTGAGGTTGTTACCAGTGACGGAAAATATCTCCGCGATGGTTCCGATGCGTCTCACGGCGTGATAGACGCTTCCGCAAAACCTCTCAAGTTTATCAACGAAGGTCTTACAAAATTCGCAGTAAATCTGGCGGATTATCGCGTAGGAAATGTTGTAAAGAGCGTTCCTTACGTTGAGAAGTTCGATACTGACAATTCATCTGAATGGTTTTTCATAGACTCCGATGGAGATGGGTATAATTGGACTTGGAATTCCAGTTCTTCATATACCATTTCCGGTACCGGAATTCTTCAGAGTGCGTCTTACATAAATTATGAAGGAGCACTGACACCTGATAACTATGCATTTACACCGGCTATACAGCTTACCGAAGGCAATGTCATCAGTTTCTGGGTGGCTGCTCAGGATCCTAATTGGGCAGCAGAACATTATGCTGTTTATATTACAGAAGAGAATCCTGGAGCTGGTTTACCTGAGTCTAAAACTCGACTTTTTGAAGAGACTATTGGTGACGGGTTATATACCCCTGTTCAAAAACGTGAAGTAGATGGCAGAACTTACTATCGTTACTTCGTCAATATTCCTGCTACTTTTAATAACAAGGTTGCATATATCGGTTTCCGTCATTTCGATTGTACCGACATGTTCTCCATTAATATGGATGATGTGATGGTAACCGAGGGCGATCCTGAACTTGAACCGGAACCGGAACCAGAACCGGATCCGACTTGGCTGGAGGACTTTGAATCTACCCTTACCGGTTGGACATTAATAGATTCAGATGGAGACGGTTACAATTGGCAGCCAGGTTCCTCTCCAGAAATTGCTGTTCATTCCGGAACGGGCTCGTTATATAGCGAATCTTATAGTTTTGACGCTGGCGCATTAACCCCGGATAACTGGGCATTTACTCCTGGAATTAGCTTAACATCGGGGAACTATCTCAGTTTCTGGGTAGCTGCACAGGATTCTTCCTATCCAGAAGAACATTATGCTGTTTATATTACAGATCAGGCACCTGACGCTTCTAATTTGACCAGTTGTGTAAGGTTGCATGAGGAAACAATTGACGGAATAGATGCCGCTACTCCGATTGAGACATCTGGCGATTACAGACGTTTTATTATCGCCATTCCTGATCAATTTGCCAACAAGACTGTTTATATCGGCTTCCGTCACTTCGGTTGCACAGATATGTTCTACCTGAATCTTGATGATGTGGCAATTTTTGACAAGAATCCTAAAACAGTTTCTTCAGGTACTATCCTTTCTGCAGCTCCAAAGGCAAAGAGCATTAACTCAGCTGATAGAAAAAATGTCAGGTCCAAGTCATTGATTAGGAAAAAATAATTGATTAGGATAAAATAGTTTAAAAAAGAATCCGGGCGATTGAGCCCGGATTCTTTTTTATGATTATCAGATTAGAACAACCGCAAGACTGGCATACGTCTAAAGTTGTTTTACAAGCCAGTTCTGGACTCCGATTTTTTCTATCAGTTCGAGCTGTTCCTCGCTCCAGTAGAGGTCTTCCTCCTCATCAGCCAGATAGGCCTTGAAAATATCATAGGTAGTAGGGTCGTCCTTGACTGATTCCATGCACTTGAGCAGGAGTTCTACGCCCGGGCCCTGGATTGCAAGGTCTGCCTTTACATAGGCGATAGGGTCGCAGATGAGCTCTCTTGACTTCTGTCCTTCTGCCTTTACGCAGCCCCCAAGGTCCAGAATACGGTCTGTGAATTTCTCCACCCATCCCATTTCTTCTGAATAGTGGGCAATATACTTGTCGCCGAGTTTGTTGAATCCCTGGGATTTGAATATCTGTCCCTGAAGTTTGTGAACGAATGCACCTTCTGAAAGGTTGGTTACGAAGAACTGCAATGCTTCGATCGATTTCTTTTTATCCATTGTCTTGAGTGTTTTTGTGTTAATACAAAGGTATGAACAAAAGGAAGTCCTGCAGATGTTTCAAATGACACAGAATTTGTCTGAAACGAAACAAATATTTAAATTTGTATAGTATGTACACTCTGAAGGAAGCTTGGGTAAAAATGCACGGAGCCGTTCCGTTTGAAGGATGGGACGGCAGGATGTACTGCGAACGGACGGATGCCGAGATTACTTTCCGGGCGAACAGGACGCAGGGTTTTATGTCTGCCTACACTTTTACGCTGGTGCTGGAAGGCTGGCTGACAGTTGTCTATAACGGGAAAGAACTGACTCTGCACGAGAACGATCTTTATATCTATTCGTCAGGAATGGGGATCAGCATTCTCAAGGCGTCGGAGGACTACAGGGGAATTTGTCTTCTTGTAGATGAGCATCTTACCTTTGAGACCGATACGGTCAGGGATATGGTCAGGATTGCATACCTCCCAATTGTCCGCCTTCACGAGCCCAGAATTGCCCTTTCCCCGGCGATGGCTTCTCACTTCGAGAACAGAATGGGGGAGATTGCCGGATATCTGAGTTCTTCTAATACCCATAAGTCTGCCATTGTGCAGTACCTGTACGCAATCTTTCTGTTGGATCTGCAAAATGCAATGGAGCAGACAGTTGTCAACGATCAGGTTCCCAAGCGCACTGAAGATGTTTTCATCGGGTTCATCCGCCTTCTGCCGGATCATTTTGTGGAGCATCACGATATTTCGTTTTATGCATCATCGCTGAGCATATCAACAACTTATCTGTCCAGAGTAGTGAAGCAGGTAACGGGACGTACTGTAATTGATTACGTGAATCAGTTCCTGGTAATGGAGGCAACTTTCCTTCTCAGGACTTCCGATCTGAGCATTGCCCAGATTTCCGACAGGCTTCATTTCTCGGACCAGGCGGCATTCAGCAAATTCTTCTCCCGTCTTCAGGGTATTTCTCCCCAAATCTACAGGAGACGTCCGTGAGGATTAACAAATTTGAGTAAATTGCAAAAAAACAATAAACAGTGCTTTATGAAGAAGATAATAATCATTGACGGAGGTCCGAGGAAAACCTTCAACACGGCCTCGATGCTGAAGAGTTTTGCAGATGGAGCAAAATCTGTAGGCAGTGAAGTAGAAGTCAAGACTGTACGCCTGTATGACCTTGACTACAAGGGGTGTATGTCTTGCATGGCCTGCAAGGTGAAAGGCAGGGCTTCTAATGTCTGCAAGTTTAGGGATGAATTGACTCCTGTCCTGGAGGATATTGCCGACGCTGACGGTCTGGTACTTGGCTCGCCGATATATTTTGGTGACGTGACCGGCCAGATGCGCACTTTCCTGGAAAGGCTTGCTTTCCCGTGGCTTTCTTACAATGATTATAGTTTGACCGCTCCCAAGAAGATGCCTGTCTTGCTGGTTGAGACTATGAACGGAACTCCGGAGGGGAATAACAGTCAGGGCTATGGCTCTATGGAGTTCTGCATCGAAGGCGCTCTGGGCAAGCCACGCCGTCTTATTGCCTACAACACTTATCAGGTGAAGGATTACAGCCGCTTTGAACTTGCCGGTTTTTCGGAGGAAGCAAAGCGCAATTATCGCGATGAACATTGGGAAGAGGACCTGAAAAAGGCCTTTGACTGCGGCAGGCAGATGTCAGAAGAATTATCGACGAACAAATAGATATGATTAAAGTTATTATTAATAAACAACTCTATGAGTCGCCGCATCTAAAGATTTACGCTGTGGCTCAAGAGGGGCTTATATGTGCCTCTGAAGTTCTTGGAAGTGATTCCATCGAAGATTGGGAAGATGGAGGAACCACCGAAGATGATCTGTATTTATAACCGCTAATCAGAATTACCAATGAAATCACATTTTTTTCTCATTGCTTTGTCAGCTTTGACACTTTCTGCCTGTTCGCATTTGGATAATCCCGTTGAAGAATCTGTTCCAATTGCCCTTAGTTATTCTACTGTCCAGATTACCGGAACCAAGGCGGCCCAGAATCTGAATGACGGAACTTTTGCCAGCGGTGAAACCGTAAAGGTGATGGTAAGCAAGACCGGCGAAGGCAACTGGGCCGGTTATGACTTCACTACCGGAGAATCGGGGACAATGATTGCCCCAAACCCTGGGCCATATTATCCTGCAGGTTCTACAAATATCGATATATCAGCCTATTATCCTTCCAGTGCGGGAACTTCTTTTACCGTAAAATCAGACCAGACGGCTGACTCTGACTATAAGGCCAGTGACCTTATGTTCGCCTCGGTCACAGACCAGGCAAAGCAAACTTCTCCGGTTGAGCTGGTCTTCTCGCACAAGCTTGTCAAGATAAACGTAAACATCACGGCCGGCTCCGGCATAGAAAGCATTACCGGTGTTTCCATACTGAATGTAAAACCTACGGTATCCTTCAACCAGACGACCGGTGCCGTGGAAACCGTCAGCGGGGCTGTCGGGGATATCGAAATGAGCAACAACGGCGCGGCAGTCATTCCGGCCCAGGTAGTTGACGGTGACTTCCTTTCCATTGTTACAGATAAGGGAACGGCGATATACAGCGTTTCCGGCAAGGAGTTTTTAGGCGGGCACCAGTACACGATAAACATCACGGTGAATCTCCGTGCGGTTGGCGCCACCACAGCCATAACCGGCTGGACAAGCGAGGGTACCGTAAACGTTTATCCTGTCGCCGATCCGCTGACTGTGCTTAACGTCACTTCCGAACATCTTGGCTGGATAATCACCACTGACGGATATGTCTACCAGAACAAAGCCGCTGTGGATGCTGCAGGAAAGACTGCCTCGGCACTTATCTTCTACATCGGGGAACCGGGAACAGCAGACGCCAGCAATCCGGAATTCAAGGGACTGGCAATGTCCCTGATTGCAGATTACGGTAACTGGGCAACCACGGCTCCTGGTATTTATTGTCTTAGAAACCAGTACACTACATACACCCAAGTCATTGAAGACATGAACGGTATACAGAATACACAGATTCTCCAGTCTCATGATCACCCGTCTCCTGGTCACTTTGCAGTTGATGTTCTTCTTTCTTTCGGTGTTCAGGCTCCTGTGGGAACCAGTGGATGGTTCTTGGGAACTGTAGCGCAGTGGGTAAAGTATATCACCGGCATGTGCGGTGTCACTGTTGCGGCTTCCAGCAGTGGATATGGCTATGCAAGTGGTGGGGTTCCATCTTTGAACGCCCCATTTGTTCAAGCCGGTTATCCCGATGCTTTTTACGTTGGTTCCGCCTACTCGACAAACCGCTATTGGACGAGTTGCGAAAGTTATAACGAATCTAATGCTTCTGTGGCCTGGGGCATTGAGCTGAATTATGATTATCCGAACCTGTATATTATCGACGATGACAAGAAAAAAGCAGGTTATATCCGGCCATTCGTGGCTTTTTAATTAACTTTACGGCATGAGCAAACGTATTAAATCCTTTTCCGGCAGGCTGACCAGGATAATTATTGTAGTCTTCCTGGTTATTATGGCTATAATTTCAGACCTTTCCGGATGGGATAATCCTGCCAGTGCACTGTATGGCATCGATGCAATTCCTGACAACCTGCTGATAGATCCTGAAGGAACTGTCGTCGCCCGTGGCCTTCGCGGCGAGAAGCTGCAGGCCAAACTGGCTGAAATCTTCAAGTAGTTGCCGGCTGCAGGCTTTGACGGTACTGGCTCGGTGACATTCCAAGGTGCTTTGTGCAGTATCGGCTGAAGTAGCTCAGCGACGTGAAATTCATATAATCTGCTATCTGGGTGAGCGACAGGCGTTCGTCATCCAGATAGTTTTTTATTATAGGTACGGTATGCCGGTCTATGAACGATGTGACACTGTGCCCGGTTACTCTTTTAACTGTAGCGGAGAAGTATTTGGGCGATACGTTCAGACGGTCGGCGTAATAGCCTACTTTTCTTTCGGTACGGCTGATACCGGTAGAAAGAATAGCCATCAACTGTTTCACTATATAGGCTGTGCGGTCTGTGTGGGTTTCTGTCGCATCGCGTTGAGAATGAACTTCAAAGATGTCATACATCATAGTCAGGCAGAGGCTGCCCATAAGTTCCTGGTAGAACTGAAGATGTCTGTCGCCCATACGGTCGCGGAGCCTGTGGAAATCCTCCAGCAGAAGTGATGCCTGTTCTTGGGTGAGAGTGATGACAGGGTCCTGATTGAGCGAAATGCTGCCGCCGATACTGTAGTTGTTTGATGGCAGAAGGCTTTGCAGGAACTTGTTGTCGGCGGCGAACCATTCCACCGTCATGTCGGGATTGGCCGCAAGGTTTCTGGCCCGGGTCGGAGTCGGTATAACCACCAGGTCATTCTTCATAATGTGATAACAGTGCTCGTTGAACACGAAACTTCCTTCTCCTGAGGTGCATAGAAGATGCATGCAGGTGTGGCTCAGTTCTTTCGAATTCATTCCGTAGAAATCCGTGGAATACAGGAAATCGGTCTTCATATCGCAGATATTTACCGCAAAGTTGCACATTCTTCCATTTAAAAACCAGAAAATTCTGCAAAAAGTGAAAATAGTAATGCTTTTTGTGAAACAATGAGCACCCAATGTCAACCTAATTTTGCATTGGAAAAAAAAGCATTATGAATACAAAGAATTTAATCACAGCCGCTATGGCACTGCTTGTATCAATATCGTGCATTGGCGGAGCAAAAAACGGGAACAAAATGGAACAGAAAGGAAAAGCATTGGTGGTGTTCTTCTCTCACGCGGGAGATAACTACGCAGTTGGAAACATCAAGGTCGGCAATACGAAGATTGTCGCCGATTATATCACTGAACTTACAGGTGCAGAGCAGTTTGAGATAGTGACTCACAAGTATGACGGCATGGCTTACACTCCTCTTATCAATCTGGCAAAGGAAGAGGCTAAAAACGGTGAACTTCCGGAGTACGAGGGGGATATTGACCTTAGCCAATATGACACCATCTTCATTGGAGGACCTGTATGGTGGGGAACTTATCCTCAGGTAATGTTTACATTTTTCAAAAAGCATGCAAACGATCTGAATGGCAAGACCGTAATTCCGTTTACAACTCACGAGGGTTCAGGGCTTGCAGGCTGCGTGCAGGACGTCAAGAAAGCGTTTCCTGGAGCCAGTGTCACCAAAGGCTTCAGCATCTACGGTCACGAGGTGCGTACGGGAAAAGCCAAAGTCGAGAAATGGCTGAAAGGTCTTGGATATTAATTGATAAAAGAATTGAGCAATATGGAATACATCAAATTATCCAATGGCGTCAAGATGCCACCGATTGGTTACGGAGTTTATCAGGTAACACCTGGGGAGTGTGAACGTTGTGTAAGCGACGCCCTGAGTGTGGGATACCGGCTGGTTGATACCGCCCAGGCTTATGCAAATGAAGAAGGTGTGGGAAATGCATGGAAAAAGAGCGGTATCAGGCGTGAAGACCTGTTCCTTGTTTCCAAGATCTGGATTTCTAACTACGGCTATGAAAGGGCCAAGGCATCTATTGACGAGAGTCTGCGCAAGTTGCAGACCGATTATATTGACCTGATGCTTCTCCATCAGCCATTCTGCGACAGATATGGTGCTTACCGGGCCTTGATAGACGCTTATCGCGAGGGGAAACTAAGGGCAATCGGTGTGAGCAACTTCTATCCCGACCACCTCATAGACCTGGCTTCCAACGTGGAGATTAAGCCGATGGTCAATCAGGTTGAGACTCACGTGTTTAACCAGCAGATAGAAGCAAAGAAGTATATGGACGAGCTTGACTGCCGCATAATGTCCTGGGGACCTCTGGCTGAAGGACGCAACAATTTCTTTAAGAATGAGACTCTCGCGGAGATTGGACGCAAGTATGGCAAGACGGTTCCTCAAGTAGCCCTTCGCTGGCTGCTTCAGCGTGGCGTAATCATTATTCCAAAGTCGACTCACAAAGAGCGTATGGCCCAGAATATCGATATATTCGATTTTGAACTTTCTTCAGACGACATGTTCCTGATTAAGACGCTCGACACCGGAAAGAGTCTTTTCTTTGATCATCACGATGGTGAGGTAGCCAAGATGTTCATGGGCTGGAGGTAATAACTATGGGAAGACTTACTTTAATAGCGGCTTTGACCGCATTAACCACAATGACAACAACTATAACGGCACAGGACAAGAATATGACACTAGCAAACAGACAGCGAACACTTGTGACTATTGCGGCCAACGAGGCCAAGGGAAACTTAGAAGGGCTAAAAGTTTCCCTGAACGAAGGACTGGAACAGGGATTGACGGTAAGCGAGGCAAAAGAGGCTCTTTCTCAGCTTTATGCCTACACTGGATTCCCGCGGTCTCTTAATGCCCTTGGAATTTTGCAGCAGGTCATCAGGGAACGTAAGGAAGCAGGGCTAGTTGTTGAAGAAGGCCTTGACGCCAATCCTCTGTCCAAAGACTATGATGCCTTGAAACAAGGTACTAAGGTTCAGACGCAGTTGGTCGGCGGACAGCCTTTCACTTATGCTTTCGCCCCTCAGACAGACTACTATCTGAAAGCCCATCTTTTCGGCGACATCTTTGCCAGGAATAACCTTTCTTTTGCTGACCGTGAGATTGTTACAGTATCTGCAATCTCTGCGCTGCCGGGCTGTGAGCCGCAGCTTGTTGCCCATGTTTCAGGGTCAAGGAACATGGGTGTAAGTGACGAAGCTCTAAAGGAGATACCGGCCATTCTGGAGGCAAAGGTAGGATTGGCTGAAGCCGAGAGACTTCGCGGAGCGCTGGCAACTGTTTTTGGCGATACATATAATCCTGTTCAGACTGTTGATTTCAATATATGGCCTAAAGGTGAACCCAATACCGCATACGCAAAGTATTTCGTCGGCAACAGCTATCTGGCCCAGATGGCAGGCGGCATAGCCAATGTGACTTTCGAGCCTGGCTGCCGCAACAACTGGCACATCCACCACAAGCAGGTTCAGGTACTGGTCTGTGTTGCAGGAAAGGGATGGTATCAGGAATGGGGGAAGGACCCTGTAGTTATGACTCCTGGCACCATCATCGAGATTCCTGAAGGTGTAAAACACTGGCACGGTGCTGCCAAGGATTCCTGGTTCCAGCACTTGACCTATCATAAGGACGTGCAGGAAGGAGCATCCAACGAGTGGCTGGAAGCCGTAAGCGACAGCCATTACGATGCGTTGTGAATTATTAATTGCCTCGATTTTATAAATCGTGATTATTCGTAAATTTGTCTTATAGACTAGCATTCAGTGACAGATTATGGAAAATCACATTTCAAGGGAAGCGGCAGTCGAGCTGCTGTAAAAATACAACAAAGACTCGTTCCATCTTCAGCATGCCTTGACAGTGGAAGGTGTAATGCGCTGGTATGCAAGGCAGTTGGGCTTTGCTCAAGACGAGGATTTCTGGGGAATCGTAGGGCTTCTTCACGATATTGACTTTGAAATGTACCCTGAGGAGCATTGCATCAAGGCTCCCGAGCTGCTGCGTGAGGGTGGGGTAGGTGAAGAAATGATCCACGCAATCTGCAGCCACGCTTACGGAATGCATGTGGACATCAAGCCTGAGCACACTATGGAGAAAGTGCTCTTTGCCACCGATGAGCTGACAGGCTTGATATGGGCTGCCGCGCTGATGCGCCCATCATTAAGCACTCAGGATATGGAGCTTAAGTCTCTCAAGAAAAAGTACAAATCCAAGGGTTTTGCCGCAGGCTGCTCACGCGATGTGATCGAGAAAGGAGCCGAGATGCTGGGCTGGCCTCTGGATGAGCTGCTTCAAAAGACTCTTGACGCAATGAAGGATTGCGAGACAAAGGTGTTGAAAGAGAGTGCTTTGTGGCAAGATATGAAAAAGGAGTCACGTGCTGCCCGTCGCGGGGACTGGAAAACAGAGCCTATGCCTGATCAGCATGAGACTTTCTTTCTTGACAGGTCTTTTACCGATAATGAAATGGATGCCCTCCGCCGGGGTAACATTCCTCAGGCTATGGAGGACAAGTGGTTCTGGTATATGGAGGGATCAACTTTTTGGGCTCACCGCAGCTGGACTGGATACTGTATCTACAAGATTGAGTTTAAAGCAGATAATCATCATGTAGTTACTGTAAACCGCAATCCGGAGCAGTACAAGTGCACTAGTGTGGAAGAAGACATCGAGTCTCTAAACAAACTTTTAGATCAGTGGATCTGTAATTCCAGGCCAGCCTCAAGACGATGAGAATCAGCTGAGGAAATATATTGTAACTTTGTGTATATGAAGAAAGTAGTTGTTATATCAACCAGCCTCCGCCCGGGTTCCAACAGCAATGCTTTGGCGGAGAAGTTTGCCGAAGGCGCCAAAGCGGCAGGAAACGAAGTGGAATTAATCTCTCTCCGGGGAAAGGAAATCAAGTTCTGTATCGGCTGTCTGTCTTGTCAGAAAACCGGTGCGTGCGTATTCAAGGATGATGTTCCTGCCATAATGGAAAGTGTTTTGAATGCCGATGTCGTTTGCTGGGCGACTCCTATCTACTATTATGAGATGTCCGGCCAGATGAAAACTCTCATCGACCGCATGAACGCCATGTATCCCAAGGATTACCGTTTCCGTGACATATACCTTCTCACTACCGCTGCCGAAGATGACGAATCCACTCCGAAGCGTGCAGAGAGTGGCCTTCAGGGGTGGATTGACTGCTACGAGAAGGCAACTCTCAAAGGCCATATCTTCTGTGGCGGAGTCAACGGGCCGAAGGAAATAACCGGTAAAGCCAAACTGCAGGAGGCCTATAGACTAGGTGCAAGTGTATAAACCAATGAGGTAAATTCGGATTTTTCTAATTGATATGTTTTTTTTGCCTGTTTCATCCTCAAAACATGCCCAAAATGAGGATGAGATAGGAAAACGCCTTCAATGGGATTATTACTCAATTACGAAACTCCTTGGATAAAAGTCGCTGTAGAAACGGCCATCTGTGGCGGTGAACTTCAGTACGCAGTAGTTAGGATCGGTGACACCGCCAGGGTAGTATTGCTCATCGCCCTCACGCCAAATCATTTCCTTCAAAGCGGCATCAGTCAGCACTTCCATAGTACCTCTGAGCATTATGCCCTTAAATCCTTTGGCATCGCAAAAATAGATGCAAGCCTTAGGGTTAGCCTTGTATTGAGCCACACGTATTGAGAAGGTGTTGGTCGTAAAGTAGAAGGTTTTGATACCCTCACGCTTACGTGGGTTCAGCATGGCCTTGGTCCATGGAAAACCGTCTT
>JAGCVJ010000016.1 GCA_017962375.1 Bacteroidales bacterium | reverse complement strand
GAGCCTTTGAACCCCATCAAATAATCTTCAAACCATTGTATAGACTCAATCACAAGGTGGTTGGTGGGCTCGTCCAGCAGCAGGCAGTCCGGCTTGGAGAGCAGGATTTTCGCCAGCTCAATTCTCATATTCCAGCCCTGGCTGAGTTCCCTCGTAGGCCTGTTGAACTCTTCCGGTTTGAAGCCCAGGCCGGTCAGAACCTTCTCCGCCTGGCTTACGGGAGGTTCGCTCTCCAGCATCGCCACCCTGTCCTGCACATTGTTCAGCTCAACTATCAGATTGTTATAGGAATTTGACTGATAGTCAGTTCTTTCAGATAGTTCGGCGGTTATCTGGTCTATTCTGCCGTGAAGAGCGAAAAGGCCGTCAAATGCCTTCATAGCCTCCTCCATCACGGTTTTGTCCTTGGAGTGCTCCATCATCTGGGGCAGGTAGCCTATCCTCTCGCCTTTGGTCTTGGTTATGTTCCCCGATGTGGGTGACACTTCGCCGAGTATCAGCTTGAGCAGAGTGGATTTGCCGGCCCCGTTCTTGCCTACCAAGCCTATTTTCTCGCCGTCGCCGATATGTATGCTGATATGATCGAGAAGAGTGAATGCTCCCCAGGAAAGCGTGAGGTCGTTGACGGTTATCATACTTCAGGCTTTTTTCTGCACATCATTATGCTCACCTCATACAGGCCGTAAAGCGGAAGTCCCACAGCCATCAGCGTGAATGGGTCTCCTGTTGGAGTAATGATGGCGGCTATGATAAGCAGTACCACAAACGCGTGCCTGCGGTATTTCTTGAGAGTGTGCTTGTAGATGAGCCCGAACTTGGACAGCAGAGCCGCAACCGTAGGCAGCTCAAACACCGCTCCCAGAATCAGGATCAGGGAAAAGAAAGTGGAAATGTACGATTTAAGTGAAATCTGGTTTGCCACTTCCTCCATTACCTGATAAGTTCCCAGAAACCTGAGCGTGAGCGGGAAAAGCACGAAATATCCTATCAGCACACCCATGTAGAAGAATACGGCCGCAAACGAGAATGCCCTTATGGCCGCCTTCTTTTCTTTTGGGTATAGAGCCGGACTCACGAAAGTCCATAGCTGGTAAAGCACTATCGGAGTGCAGACCACCAAGGCAAAATAGAAAGAAGTGCTGATGTGGATGAAAAACTGCGCCGGAAGGTCTATGTTAATGATCTTGAGCTTGAACGGCCCAAGCGGATCCTGATGGAAAAGCGCCAGGATCTTGTCCACGAACCTGTACAGCACAAAGTTGTCGTCAGTGGGAGCGAATACAATCGAGAACATGAAATCCTTGAAGATGAAGAACACTATGGCAGCCCCTAAAAGGATAAGAGCTGAACGGAAGAGTACCTTCCTCAGCTCATCCAAATGCTCCCAAAATGTCATGTTCTTCTCTGTCAAGGGGAAGAATGTTTAGTTCTCGATATCTTTCTTGATATCCTTGATGGTGTCTTTTACCTCGTCGTCCTTGATTTCGTCTTCTACGCCTTTCATTCCGTCCTTGAAGCTCTTGACTCCCTTGCCGATGCCTTTCATCAGCTCAGGAATTTTCCTTCCGCCGAACAGAAGCAGGATAACGAATGCGATGATGAGAATTTCTCCCCATCCGAATGAACCGAATAATAGCAGGTTGTTCATGGTATGATGTTTTTATAATTTTCTAAGGCGAACAAATTTAATGATTTTTTCCCACTTCTCAATCTTCAGGGAAATATGCCTCTATTTTTTCCAGGAAGATCTGAGGGGCCCTGACTGGCATTCTGCGGTCTGCGCTGATGAATCCCACCACCACGTTTCCAAAGCAGACCAGCTCATCCCTCTGGTTGTAAACCTTCTGGTCGAACAGCAGCTTTGCCATAGGTTTCTTTGTCAGTGTTGTAACCACCTTGAGAGTGTCCCCCATTCTGGAAGGCAGCTTGAAATGGATGTCCACGCTAACTACGGGGAACATAATGTTCTCCTGTTCCATCTTCTCGATTGGGATGCCCAGTTCTTTCATCATCTGGTTTCTTCCGCACTCGAAGAACCTCACGTAGTTGGAATGGTGGACGATACCCATCTGGTCACATTCATAGTATCTTACATCCAGTTTGATTTCTGAGGTATACATATCTTTTATCTTTTGATTTTCAGCAATTGGCCGATCCACAGCACAAGAGAAGTGACAGCGGCGAGCATGAACCAGGTTTTGCCGTCAAGCCTGACGGTTCTGAAGACATCTCCCGGAACCAGCTGCACAATGATAAACTGAAGTATCAGTATCAGTACAAGCACTCCTATGAAGTTCCTGTTGGATCCTATTTGGGAGAAAGCTCCCCTTTTTGTTCCCAGCACTCTGGCGTTTAGCAGATTCCAGGCCTGCATCAGGACGAATCCCGTGAAGAAAGCCGAAAGGAACACCCTGTAACCCTCCGATCCCGGTTCATGATTGTCGAAGAGCATGAACAGGAAAGCTGCGGCAAACATTCCTATGCCTGCCAACATTATCATGCTCCACATTTTCTTCGTGATAATGGAATCGTGAATCCCTCTTGGTTTTTCCATCATAACCGCCGGGTCTTTTGGCTCGGAAGCCAGGGCTATGGCGGCCAGAGTGTCCATAATCAGGTTTATCCAGAGAATCTGGGTAATTGTGAGCGGATATTCCTCCCCAAGAAACAATGGTCCGGCAATGGCTGTAAGCAGGGCGGCCACGTTCACTGAAAGCTGGAAGAATATGAATCTCTGTATGTTATGGTAAATGCTTCGGCCCCATTCCACTGCAGTTACAACGGTGGAAATGGAATCGTCCAGAATTATGATGTCGCTGCTTTCCTTGGCAACAGAGGTGCCGCTTCCCATGCTCAGGCCTACGTTGGCGTGGTTTAGAGCCGGAGCGTCGTTAGTTCCGTCTCCGGTTACGGCCACAACCTCCCCCATTTCCTCCAGCAGCCTGACAAGTCTCATCTTGTCTTCCGGCCTGGCTCTGGACATTACCTTGATGTCAGGTATGCGGCTCTTAGCCTCCTCATCTGAAAGTAGGGCGAATTCCGCTCCGGTTATAGAGTTTCGTTCAACAGTATCAGTCTCTTTCCAGAGAGTGGCCTGTCGTGCTATCTCAATGGCTGTAAGAGAGTTGTCTCCTGTCACTATTTTAATCGCGATGCCTGCTGTCTCGCATTTTGCTATGGCCTGAGGAACATCTTCCCTTACAGGGTCTTCAATGGCTACAAAACCGTTGTATTCCAGGTTTTCCGTCAGGTTCTGAAGATTTCCTTGAGGCTTTCCATCAAAGGATTTGCTGGCAAACGAAATGCAGCGCATTCCCCTCTTCTGGAAAGAAGCGATATACTCCAGCTCTTTTGCCTGGGAGGCCTTGTCGAGAGTGGAGAGAGAAAGGATTACTTCCGGCGAACCCTTGACAAACAGCTTGGAATTGCCGCCGCTTTCAACCAGAGTGGCCATATATTTAAGGAAAGAGGCAAACGGGATTCTTTCCAGAATCTTGTTCTCCTCCCTGATTTTCAGATAGTCGTAACCCTGTTTGCGGATATGCAGGAGCATTGAGCCTTCGGTTGGGCTGCCGATGAACTTGTCCTTGTCCAGAAAAGCGGTGGAATTTACGCTGATGGCTCTTACCGTTTCAGGATTATTTGCCAGCGTGCAGTGGGCCACGGTCATCTTGTTCTTGGTGAGGGTTCCCGTCTTGTCAGTACAGATGACTGTAGCGGCTCCCATAGTCTCGCAGGCGTGCATTTTCCTGACCAAAGCATTCTGCGCAGTCATTTTGCGCATACTGTATGCCAAAGACAGCGAAATGCTCATCGGAAGGCCTTCCGGCACGGCCATCACTATGAGAGTGACGGCCAGCATAAACATTGTAATCAGATGGTTTATCCCGTCTGCGGTGGAAAGATCCAGGCCGTGATGCCACTCATATATGAACAGCGCCACGAAAACCAGGACCGAGATTGTGATGCCCACCCATCCGATCTGCTTCCCGAGCTTGGAGAGCTGTCTGGAAAGCGGAGTCTGCACCCCGGTGCTTTCGCTTGCGGCACGGGCTGTCTTGCCTATTTCGGTGAGGTCGCCGACCGTCTCCACCAGCATCACTCCTTCTCCTTCGGTTATGTTGGTTCCGCGATAGAGATTATTCGGAGAATATGCTGTCTTATAGTCTTTTGCAATTTCGCTTTGCTTGGAAGACGGTTTGCTTTCCCCGTTCAGGCTGGATTCGTCGGCATAGAGGTTGACGGCATAGACCACTTTCCCGTCCGCCGGAATTTCGTCTCCGCTGCCCAGCACCACATAGTCCCCTACCACAACCTTCGTCTTAGGCACGATGGTAACTGAGGATTCCCCGTCTTCCGTTTGTCTTATTACTTTGACGCCGGAATTGTCGTTGATGCTGTTCAGTATGTCAAATTCCTTCCCTGCCTTGTATTCGTTGAGAAAAGAAACCAGGGTGGCAAGAATTATCGCGATAATGATGCCTGCGCTTTCCAGCAGGGAGCCTTTCCCGAAAACCAGGGTAATGGTCAGCGATATGGCTGCGGCAATACTGAGGATAATGATGAGAGGATCCTTGAATTTGCCCAGAAACAGCATAAGCCAATGCTCCCGCTTTGGTGGAGTGAGAGCATTGTTGCCGTATTTTAGGCGGCTTTCTTCTACTTGTTTGCTATTTAAGCCTTTGTAGGAGTTCATTCAGGGCCTTGAGTTTTTCCGTAGCGTCGCTTTCCTTCTTTCTTTCAAGGTCAACCACTGCCTGCGGAGCGCTGGAGACAAACCTCTCGTTGGAGAGTTTCTTCCTCACTCCTGCAAGGAAGCCTTCATAGCGTTTGATTTCGGCCTCAATCTTCACTCTTTCGGCTGCCGTGTCAACCTGAACAGGAACAAAGAACTCGGTTGTGCCCACCATAAAGTTGACACCGGTTGTGCCCGGGAATTCTGTGCATTCCTCTATCTTTGAAACGTTTGCAAGCTTTGCCACAAGCGGCGCGGCTGAAGATGCAAAAGGTTTCTTCACATAAAGCTCAACGGCCTGCTTAGGAGAAATCTGCTTGCTCTGGCGGATGTTCCTTATGTTGACAACGCAGCCTCTTGCAATTTCAAAGTCCGCGATGGCTTTCTCGTTGATTTCTCCGGCCTTAGGCATAGGCTGGAGCATAATGGTTTCCCCATCCTTTCTCTCGGAGAGGTTCTGCCAGAGTTCCTCGGTGATAAACGGCATGAAAGGATGAAGGAGCTTGAGAAGGCTGTCGAAGAAGTACAGGCTTATTTCGTAGGTGCATTTGTCTATCTTCTGTCCGAAGGCCGGTTTCACGGCTTCCAGGTACCAGGCGCAGAACTCGTCCCAGAACAGCTTGTATATGGTCATAGTGGCATCTGAAATCCTGAACTTGGAGAAGTGGTCGGCAATAGTTTCAATAGACTTGGAAAGCAGGCTGGCAAACCACTCCATAGCCTTTGAAGCGGCGTCTGAAGGCTTTGCGTTTTCATCTATCTCCCAGCCCTTTATAAGGCGGAATGCGTTCCAGATCTTGTTGCAGAAGTTTCTGCCCTGCTCCACCTGGCTCTCATCGTAGAAGATGTCGTTTCCGGCACTTGAGCAAAGCAGCATTCCTATTCTAACGGCATCTGCACCGTACTGCTTTATAAGCACCAGAGGATCCGGCGAGTTGCCGAGAGTCTTGCTCATCTTCCTTCCGAGCTTGTCTCTGACGATACCGGTCAGGTAAACATTGCTGAAAGGTTCCTGTCCCATGAACTCGTCCGCGGCCATAATCATTCTGGCAACCCAGAAGAAGAGGATGTCAGGAGCTGTAATCAGATCGTTTGTAGGGAAATAGTATGCAAGTTCCTTGTTGGATTCTCTGTCAGGGAAGCCCGGTTTCTCAGGGTCGAATACGGAAATAGGCCACAGCCAGGAGGAGAACCATGTGTCCAGAACGTCCTCGTCCTGAGTCAGGTCCTCAATCTTCAGGTCAGGATATTTTTCAAGAGCTTCCTTGTAAGCCTCTTCCTTGGTGGAGGCTACAAAGCACTCGCCGTCAGGAGTATAGTAAGCAGGGATCTGCTGCCCCCACCAAAGCTGGCGGGAAATGCACCAGTCTCTTACGGTCTCCATCCAGTGGCGGTATGTGTTGGTGAAGCGGTCCGGAATGAGCTTAACCTTCCCGTCTTCCACGCTCCCCAGAGCCTTCTTTGCCAGGTCTTCCATTTTGAGGAACCATTGCAGGGAGAGCTTTGGCTCGATAACGGCGTCAGTTCTCTCGGAATGCCCCACCGGAGAGATGTAGTCTTCTGTCTTTTCCAGGTTTCCGGCCTCTTCGAGCATCTTCACGATATTCTTTCTGGCCTCGAATCTTTCCTGCCCTACCAGTATCTGGGCCTTCTCGTTCAGGCATCCGTCGTCGTTGATAATGTCAATGACAGGAAGCTTGTGCCTTAGTCCTATTTCATAGTCGTTAATGTCGTGAGCCGGAGTAACCTTGAGGCATCCGGTTCCGAAATCCATTGTGACATAATCATCTTCTATTATAGGAATCTCTCTGTTGATCAGAGGGATAAGAATCTTCTTGCCCTTGAGCCAATGGTATCTTTCGTCATTAGGGTTAATGCAGACCGCGGCGTCCGCCATTATGGTTTCAGGACGGGTGGTGGCAATGACGATGTACTTGCCGGTGGCTTTGCCTTCTTCGCTGATGAAATATCTCAAGTAATAGAGTTTGCTCTTGGTCTCCTTGTGGATTACTTCCTCGTCGCTGACGGCCGTCTTTCCTACTGGATCCCAGTTGACCATTCTCACTCCGCGATATATCACCCCTTTCTTGTAGAAATACACGAATGTGTTGATAACGGCCTTGCTCAGAGCCGGTTCCATAGTAAAGCGGGTGCGGTCCCAGTCACAGGAGGCGCCCAGTTTCCTCAGCTGCTTGAGTATGATTCCGCCGTGCTCTTCCTTCCACTTCCAGGCCTCTTCAAGGAATTGTTCCCTGGTAAGAGATGATTTCTCAATGCCTCTTTCCTTGAGCCTTGCCACAACTTTTGATTCCGTGGCTATGGACGCGTGGTCCGTGCCCGGAACCCAGCAGGCGTTCTTGCCTGTCATGCGTGCCCTTCTTATCAGAACATCCTGGATGGTGTTGTTCATCATGTGCCCCATGTGAAGCACTCCGGTGACGTTAGGCGGCGGAATAACTATGGAATAAGGTTCCCTTTCGTCGGGTTCCGAATGAAATATCTTGTGTTCTAGCCAGTAAGCATACCATTTGTCCTCGGTAAGCGAGGGATCGTACTTTGCAGGAATATCCATATATAATTTGTTTTAGGCCGCAGAACCAGTCTGCAGCAATCCTTGGCTGGCAAAGTTAATAAAAATCGCCGTTTTTCTCTCAAAAATCACTATCTTTGCCCAAATTGGATAAAAGCGAAATATATGGCAGACAATAAACAGTTGGACATAGAACTCAGCAGCGATGTGGCAAAGGGCTCTTACTGCAACTTGAGCATAATCACCCACTCTCCCAACGAGTTTGTTCTGGATTTTCTGAAGATACTGCCCGGGTTCCCAAAGGCGGTTGTAACCGAAAGAATCATAATGACTCCCGAGAATGCAAAGAGGCTCCGCGACGCTCTTGCAGACAACATCGGAAAGTTCGAGTCTCATTTCGGACAGATTCAGCTCCACAATCCTGAACCGGCTGTCCCGATCGGGTTCAACCCTTCTGAAAACAAGTCGTAAATAGTTAGATTTTAAAGATATGAGCAAAGAATTCACAATTGTGGTCCTTGCCAAGCAGGTTCCTGACACCAGGAATGTGGGCAAGGATGCTATGACACCGGAAGGAACGGTCAACAGGGCCGCCCTTCCAGCAATTTTCAATCCTGAAGACATGAATGCCCTGGAGCAGGCACTCAGGATCAAGGACCAGTTCCCTGGATCCAAAGTGTATGTTCTCACGATGGGTCCTTTCAGGGCAGCAGAGGTAATACGCGAAGGCCTTTTCCGCGGAACTGACGGCGGAGTGCTTCTGACCGACCGCCGCTTTGCAGGCGCGGACACTCTGGCCACCTCATACGCCATCTCTCAGGCAGTCAGGAAGATGAATCCAGACATAATAGTTGCCGGAAGGCAGGCGATCGACGGCGATACCGCACAGGTAGGCCCTCAGGTTGCCGAGAAACTGGGCATTCCTCAGGTTACATACGCAGAGGAAATACAGGAAATTACCGAGAAGAAAGTTACAGTTCTCCGCAGGCTTGAAAGAGGAATTGAGGTGGTTACATCCACCCTGCCATGCCTGATTACTGTTCACGCTACGGCCGCCCCTTGCCGTCCGAGAAACGCCAAGATGCTGCTCAAGTACAAGTATGCCAGAACAGTAAACGAGGAGAAAGACCCTAACAACGAGGGCAAATATGCTATCGGCGTGGATGAGAAGCCTTACCTCAGAATCCAGGAATGGACGGTTGATGATGTTGGAGGCGACGAGAACAGCTACGGCTTCGCAGGCTCCCCTACCAAGGTAAAGAAGGTGGAGAACATCGTTTTCAAGGCAAAGGAAAGCAAGGTGCTTACAGGCTCGGACGCAGACATAGACGCTCTGATAGGCGAGCTTATGGCAAATCACGAAATTGGTTAAAAACAGGAGGAAAGCAATATGAATAATATTATAGTATATGCAGAAACCGATTCCGGAAAGATCTGCGATGTTTCACTGGAACTTCTGACCAAGGCCAGAGGCCTGGCTGAAAGGCTTGGCGTGGATGTGGAGGCCCTCCTTATCGGCAGCAATGTTGAAAAGCTTGCCGGAGAGCTTTACGCTTACGGAGCAAAGGTTGTCCATCTGGCTGACGACCCTTGCCTGGAGTTTTTCCGCACCCTCCCTTACGCTGCAATCACTCTCAGAGTTTTCAATACCGAAAAGCCTCAGATTGCGCTGTTCGGGGCAACTACCGTGGGAAGAGACCTGGCGCCGAGAGTGTCCAGCGCTCTGAAGAGCGGACTTACAGCAGACTGCACCAGCCTGGAAATCGGCGACCATACAGACGCCAAGACCGGCAAGCAGTACACCGACCTTCTCTACCAGATCCGTCCGGCTTTCGGAGGAAATATCATCGCCACCATTGTCAATCCTGAGCACAGGCCTCAGATGGCAACCGTTCGCGAGGGCGTCATGAAGAAAGAGCCTCTCGCCCAGCCGGTTGATGGCAGAATCAACCGCATAGACGTTTCCACCATCTTGGTAGACAGCGACTTTGCCGTTGAAATCATAAAGAGGGAAATCGAGGAGAGAAAGATAGACATCAAGGGTGCCCAGATAATCGTAGATGGCGGTTACGGAGTGGGCAGCAAGGAGAACTTCTCCCTGATTTTCGACCTTGCCAAGACTCTCGGAGCCCAGGTTGGAGCTTCCCGCGCGGCTGTTGACGCCGGATTCGTGGAGAACGCAAGGCAGATCGGCCAGACCGGAGTTACCGTAAGGCCAAAGCTGATTATCTGCGTTGGAGTCAGCGGTGCCATCCAGCACACCGCCGGTATGGACCAGAGCAAGATTATCATCGCGATAAACAATGATCCTCAGGCCCCTATCCACAAGATCGCAGACTACTCCATCATCGGAGACCTTAACGAAGTTGTACCAAAGATGATTGCTTCATACAAGAAGCAGAGCAAATAGGAGGACAGAAAATGGCAAATTTTTATAAAGATAACCAAGACCTCAAGTTCCAGCTTTCTCATCCTATGATGAAGAGAATCGTGGAACTCAAAGAGAACAATTTTGCAGACTACGGCAAGTATGACTATGCTCCGAAGGATTTTGCAGACACTATAGATTCTTATGACCGCGTGATGGACATCATCGGCCAGATTTGCGGAGATATCCTCGCTGCAAATGCCGAGCAGGTGGACATCGACGGTCCTGTATGCAAGGACGGCAGAGTGACTTACGCCGAGGGCACCAAGAAGAACCAGGAGGCTCTCACCCAGGCCGGAGTCTACGGAATAGCTCTTCCAAGAAAGTACAATGGCCTTAACTTCTCCATGGTTCCTTACGTCATCGCCGCTGAACTTACAGCAAGGGCAGATGCCGGCTATGCCAACATCTGGGGACTTCAGGACTGCGCCGAGACTATCGCAGAGTTTGCTTCAGAGGAAATCAAGGCCGAGTTCCTGCCAAGGATCAACAAGGGAGAAACCTGTTCTATGGACCTCACCGAGCCTGATGCAGGTTCTGACCTTCAGGCAGTTATGCTCAAGGCTACCTGGGACGAGGAGAAGCAGATGTGGATGCTCAACGGCGTAAAGCGTTTCATTACCAACGGAGACGCCGACATGAAGCTGGTTCTCGCCCGCAGCGAGGAAGGCACTGCAGACGCCCGCGGACTTTCATACTTTGTTCACGACAAGAAATGGGGCGGAGTTACCGTAAGAAGAATTGAGAACAAGCTCGGAATCCACGGCTCCCCTACCTGCGAGCTGGTGTTCCGCAACGCTCCTGCCAAGATTGTGGGAGACCGCAAGATGGGTCTTATCAAATACGTTATGAGCCTTATGAACGGTGCCCGTCTGGGTGTTGGCGCCCAGAGCGTTGGAATCAGCGAGGCCGCTTACCGCGAGGCTCTCAAGTATGCCAACGAGAGAGAGCAGTTCGGAAAGAAGATCATCGAGTTCCCTGCTGTTTACGAGATGCTGGCAGTTATGAAGGCCAAGCTTCAGGCAAGCCGCGCAATTCTTTATGAGACTGCCCGTTGCGTAGATATCTACAAGGCCCTCAACGCTCTTGTAACTCCTGATAGGAAGCTCACTCCTGACGAGAGAAAGGAGAACAAGAAGTACTCCAGATACGCCGATATGCTCACCCCTCTTCTGAAGATGACCTCTTCTGAGTTCTGCAACCAGAACGCGTATGATGCCATCCAGGTTCACGGCGGCAGCGGTTACATGAAGGAGTATCCTGTTGAAAGGCTCTACCGCGACGCAAGAATCACCACTATCTACGAGGGAACCTCTCAGCTCCAGACAGTTGCCGCTATCCGCTATGTGACCAACGGCTCATATCTGGATATGATCAGAAACGAGTACGAGAGCCAGGAAATCAAGGTCAGCGATGCTGTTGCTGCCGCCTGCCCGGATGCTCAGGCAAGGCTTGAGAAAGTGAAGGCAAGACTTGTTGCAATGACAGAGCAGTACGAGAAGACTGTTGCCCTGATGGAAGGCAAACCTGAGGAATACATCGATTTCCAGGCCCGCAAGATGTGCGAGATGGCCGCTTTCATCATCGAGAGCTACCTGCTTCTTCTGGATTCTCTCCGCTGCGAGAAGTTCATTGATTCAGCCGAAATCTTCTCCGAAAGAGCCCAGGCTTGGAACAACGAGCGCCATTTCTACATTTACAACTGCAACAGCGAGACCATCCTTTCCACCTGCAAGAACGTGAAGGGCGATCTTGACATCGTATATCAGGACTAATGACAAACTACAAGGTCAAACTCAAGAATATCAAGGCATTCGCCTTTGACGTTGACGGCGTGTTCACCGACGGCAGCATCCTTTGCATACCTGAAACAGGTGACCTTGTCCGCACTTTCAACGCCAAGGACGGCCTGGGAATGAGGCTTGCCTATATGAGCGGATACACTCTGGCTGTCATCACCGGCGGCCAGAGCGATTCCATTCTCAAGAGGTTCTATCCGGTCCTCGCCCACGAAGTCATCCAGAACGCACAGCACAAGCTTCCGGTCTTCGAAGACTTCTGCAAGCGCCACAATTTCAAGCCTGAAGAGGTAGCCTACGTGGGCGACGACCTTCCGGACATTCCTGTGCTCCAGAACTGCGGCCTGGCTGTCTGCCCGTCAGATGCAGTGGCCGAGGTAAAGGCCGTGTGCGACTTCGTATCCGCCTATCCCGGCGGCAGAGGCTGCGTCAGAGACCTTATCGAGCAGGTTATGAAGGCCCAGGGCAAGTGGACTCTGGATTCAAGCGCCTACCAGGCTTGGCGCCATGCCATTGAGGCAGAATATAACAAACTCTACAAGAAATAGTTATGCAGTCTCCCCTTTCAAAGCGTCTTGAAGGAAGAAGATTGATTCTGGCATCCGGTTCCCCGAGGAGACAGCAGCTCCTTGGGGAACTTGGCCTTGAGTTCACTCTCGGCCAAATCAAGGACTATGATGAGACCTATCCTGCCAATCTAACCTATGATCAGATTCCTGCCTACATCGCTGAGCAGAAGTCTATTCACTATAAAGGCAAATTAAAGCCAAATGATATCCTCATTACCTCCGACACTATCGTTGCCATAGACGGAGACATCCTCGGCAAGCCCAAAGACAAGTCTGAAGCCATAATAATGCTCAGGGAACTCTCCGGCAAAACCCACCACGTGGTAACCGGACTCTGTATAAGATCAACACGGAAAACTGTCACAATTTCAGACACTTGTGAGGTAACCTTCGATATCCTCAGCGATGAGGACATCGAGTACTATATAGACAACTTCAAACCATACGACAAGGCTGGCGGCTATGCCATCCAGGAATGGATCGGCCTTTCAAACATCAAATCCATAACCGGCAGCGTCTACACTGTCATCGGCCTTCCTGTCCAGAAACTCTACAAGGCCCTTATGAAATTCTGATTCCGTCGTCTCCAACTGCAACAACACCCCTGTCGGCCATATCGCGGAGGACTTCTACATATCTGTCCTGATACTGCGGAGAGGCTAATTTCTTGATGTCAAAGAAAGAAGCTCTGCCATTCCTAGACTGTTTGATCAAATTCTTTATGTTCTCCTCTATCTGTCTGTCTGTAAGCTGATTTGAGGACTTGTTCTTGTTGGCAAGGCAGACATCGCACACTCCGCAGTCAGATTCTACCGGCTGGGAGAAGTATTCGATCATGTAGCGGCTGCGGCATTTGTCTTTCTGGGATGCGTAGCCGATCATAGCCTCCACTCTCTTTTTCATTTGTTCCTTGCGCTGCTCGTAGCGCTTGGGGCTGATGTAGAGGTTGTTCTCCTTGAGCCTTTCGCACTTGAATATCATCATCGGAGTGCGGATCTGAGGTATGTACTTGATGATTTTCCTTTTTGAAAGAGTCTGGAGCTTGGCCTTAACGTTCTCCACAGTGTCCATCGTGATTCTGGCAATGTATTCCTCGTCTATCCTCACCATCTGGGAGAACAGGCCTGTATAGGTTCTCATAAGGCTCTTCACGAACTCGTCCATTACGCTGTTTTCCAGCTGGATGGAGTAAAGCTCGTCTCTGCCTACGGTAAACATTATTCTGGACGGGTTGTCTATCTCGTCCGTAAGTTCCCAGTATTCTTCCTGCTCCAGGTATTTAATTGCATAATATGCGCTTACGGCATTCAGCCTGTATTCTCTGGCAAATTCGGCCAGGTTGAACTTCCTTGTGGAGAAAAGGCCGTCTCCGTATGCTATCTTCAGGTAGTTGAACACGTACTGGTAGACCTGAGCCATGTACTCTATAGGCGGGTAGTTGACGCTGACCAGCTGGCGCAGCTTCTTGGCGTCTGTTGAGTTCCACAGCAAAACGGCCCATGACGGGCGGCCGTCTCTTCCTGCTCTTCCGGCTTCCTGGAAGTAAGCCTCTATGGAGTCCGGCATGTCTACGTGGACCACCATCCTCACGTCTGCCTTGTCTATGCCCATTCCGAAGGCGTTGGTGGATACTATAATGTCTGTCTTGCCTTTTTTCCACTCTTCCTGCCTTCTGCTTCTCTCCTCCTTGCCCAGCCCTGCGTGGTAGAAGTCTGCCGAAATGCCCGATGCTTTCAGGAATGAGGCTATCTCGGAGCATCTTTTTCTTTCTCTGCAATAGACTATGCCTGAGCCTTCTCCGAGTTTTTCTTTATATGATGTGCACACTGCCAGAAGGGTTCCCAGCTTGTCTTCGCATTCCCTGGCTATGTAGGCTATGTTCTTTCTGGAGAAATCGGTGGCTATTACATTTGGAGAAGAGAATTCCAGCTTGTCCATTATGTCATCGGCCACTTCCTTTGTAGCGGTTGCGGTCAGGGCCACCACCGGCACTTTCTTCCCGATAATCTCTCTTACCTCCCTTATCTGCAAATATGCCGGACGAAAGTCATACCCCCACTGCGATATGCAGTGAGCTTCATCCACAACCAGATAGGATATCTTCATCTGGGCAACCTTGCTCTTGAAAAGCGAGGTGGAGAGCCTTTCCGGAGACACGTAAAGGAACTTGTAGTTGCCGTAAATGGCATTGTCCAGGGTTATCCCGATACTCCTGTGGTCCATTGCGGAATGCACTGCCAGCGCCCCTATTCCCTTTGCCCTGAGGGTTTCCACCTGGTCTTTCATCAGCGCAATCAAAGGAGACACCACAAGGCAAATCCCCTCTTCTGCCATCGCCGGCACCTGGAAGCAGATGCTTTTTCCTCCGCCTGTAGGCATAAGGGCAAGCGTGTCTTTCTTCTGCGCAACGCTCTCAATCACTTTCTCCTGCGCGTTCCTAAAAGACTCGTACCCCCAGTACTGCCTTAGTATCTCCTTGTATTTTTCCATCACTTCCATCGGGATTCAAAGATAATGAATCTAATCCACGATAGAGAATGTTTATTCATCGGAAGTGTCAGTTGATTTTTCTTTAAGGGTGAGTGTTCCCTCGAGAAGGTATTTTCCGAGATACCATCCGCCGTCTCCGCTCTCGATCTTTTTAGGAGACACCAAAATGGAATCATTCTCGTATTTGTCTGAAAGGCCGTCGCTGCCGCCATTCATTGATTTATGAAAAACCAGATATGTGCACTTGTCCCTAGGTACACTGTATGAAGAAGACATTCCTTTTAGTCCTCCGGAATCATCTGAAAGAGAAATGCTGTGGTCAGATGGGTTCCATACAGAAGAAATATATCCCGGATTGAACTGGCCCATATAAGAACCGGGCTCAGTATAACGTACATAAAGCTTTGCCCCTTTTACAGGACGGCCTTTCTGATCCACTATCCTGGCCTTTACTTCGATATTTGCATTAGGGGTGCCATACATAACCAGCAATTCTTCTTCATTCTTGCCGCATGAAATACCCAAAATCGCCAGAAAACCTGCCAAAAGGCTTCTTATAATAGATCTGAATATCTTTTTCATATTAATCGCGATTATGCCTGTTAACTGATGCAAATTTAATGCCCCCACCCTCAAAAAAATTATTGCAAGACAAAAACTTTGTTAAATTTGTTAAGATAAAATACATGAGTCATGAAACAGTTCTTTCTTTTATTTGCGTCACTGGCAATTCTGGCCAGCTGCGGCAATCAGAATCAAAACAAAAATACTAACACGGAAACTCCTGAGGTAACTGAAGCAGCCCCAGCCGCTCAGGAGCAAGAGGCAGAAGTGAAACTTCCTGAAATCACAGAGCCTGTGGCATACCAGGCCTGGATGGAAATAGCCAAGTCTCACGGACTGGAAGGCAAATACATCTGCCCTGAGAACAGCACGGTTGGATATACCGCTGAAGCAGAGAATGATGAAGAAGCTGAAGGCTATATGATTGATGACCAGGTATCCTGCTATCCTTACAAAGACGGCGGCTTCTTTACAGTACACTCTCACGTTGAGGCGGCTGAAGGCCAGGGCGGAGAATTCGAGTACACCTTCTACAACTTCAAGGACGGTGTCCTGACCAAGATTGATAACCCTCTCCCTGTTCCGGAATTTGCGGATTTGCTCAGCGATTCCAAGGACGCCCCTCTGCAGGAAGATATGGTTGCCCGCCTTGAAAACCTGTTCAAATCCCGTCCGGGAGACTTTGTGGCCTATGAATTCTATCCTGAGGAATACAAGCTCAAGGCATATCTCCACCCTCTTTCCTGGGGCAGAGATGTAGAGCCGGATGAAACAGGCCATTACAACTGGCTGGAGCAGTTCTATGAAATGCGTGCCAGACCGGACAAAAACACCTACAAATGGAACGGCGAAAGCTTTATAAAGGCGGAATAGATATGAATAAATTTATTTCAGTTGCTTTGATTTTATTTCTTTTTGCCGGTTGCAGCAAGAATGATTCTGACGGCAGGGAGCCACCGGTAGTGGGTGCGGTAGACCTTGGCCTGTCTGTAGATTGGGCAGAATGTAATCTTGGGGCGGATAACGCCTGGGAATACGGTAATTATTTCTCTTGGGGCGAGACATCGCCGAAGTCTGATTATAGATGGCCATACTATGCTTTCTGGTTGAGTGGTGATATGGGCAATGTAAAGCTGAAGAAATATGTGAACTCCGTGACTTATGGCACAATTGACGGACGGCTGGTTCTTGATGCCTCAGATGATGTGGCAAGAAGCAAGGGTGGAGCCTGGAGAATGCCAACCAGCAAAGAGATCCAGGAACTTATAGATAATTGTACCTGGAATTGGACTTCTTTGAATGGAGCGAATGGGTTTGAGGTCAAAAGCAAAAAGAACGGAGAGGCCATTTTCCTGCCGGCTGCCGGGGATATGGCTGGAACTACGCTTGATACCGAAGGCCGCAGATGCTGCATCTGGTCCTCCGATGTCTTCCAGGGAAATTGTGTCACGGCAGAAAGCCTAGTCGCTGAAAAAGATAAAGTGGAAGTCACTAATATAGCCCGCTGCTATGGCTTTAGCATAAGGCCGGTTTATGTCTACGATAAATAGACATTTCATGTACGCTTATCCGGCAAAAAGTTTATCTTTGCAGCGGCAAATTTGAAAATATATTTTTAAAGTTTTAAAGTAATAGATATGGCACAGATTGATCTTAGCAAGTACGGTATTACCGGCGTAAAGGAAATCATTTACAATCCACCTTACGATGTTCTTTTCAAGGAAGAGATGCAGCCTGGACTTACCGGTTACGATAAGGGACAGCTCACTGAGCTCGGAGCAGTTAACGTTATGACAGGTGTTTACACCGGAAGAAGCCCTAAGGACAAGTTCTGGGTAATGGACGACAAGAGCCGCGACACTATCTGGTGGACATCAGACGAGTACAAGAACGACAACAAGCCTTGCAGCCAGGCAACTTGGGAGGAACTCAAGAAACTGGCCAGAGAGGAGCTTTCCAACAAGAAGCTTTATGTAGTTGACGGATTCTGCGGAGCAAACGCCAACACCAGAATCAAGGTAAGATTCATTATGGAGGTTGCCTGGCAGGCACACTTCGTTCGCAATATGTTCATCCGCCCTACCGAGGAGGAACTTGCAAACTTCGGCGAGCCTGATTTCGTAGTGCTCACAGCATCTAAGGCAAAGGTCGAGAACTACAAGGAACTGGGCCTGAACTCAGAGACAGCAGTTGTGTTCAACATCACCGAGAAAATGCAGGTTATCCTCAACACCTGGTACGGCGGCGAGATGAAGAAGGGTATGTTCTCATATATGAACTATCTGCTTCCGCTTCAGGGCATTGCTGCAATGCACTGCTCAGCCAACACCAACGAGAAAGGCGAGACCGCTATCTTCTTCGGACTTTCAGGAACCGGCAAGACTACCCTTTCAACCGACGAGAGAAGGGCTCTTATCGGCGACGACGAGCACGGCTGGGACGATGACGGCATCTTCAACTTTGAGGGCGGCTGCTACGCAAAGGTTATCAACCTGGACCGCAACGCAGAGCCTGAAATCTACGGAGCAATAAAGAGAGACGCTCTGCTTGAGAATGTTACAGTAGACGAGAAGGGAATGATAGACTTCTCCGACAAGAGCGTTACCGAGAACACCAGAGTTTCCTACCCTATCTACCACATCAGCAACATCGTGAAGCCTATCTCCAAGGCTCCTGCAGCAAAGAAGGTTATCTTCTTGTCAGCCGATGCGTTCGGAGTACTTCCTCCAGTGTCAATTCTCACTCCTGAGCAGACCAAGTACTACTTCCTGTCAGGATTTACCGCAAAGCTGGCCGGAACTGAAAGAGGCATCACCGAGCCAACTCCTACATTCTCAGCCTGCTTCGGAGCGGCATTCCTTTCACTCCATCCTACCAAATACGGCCAGGAACTGGTAAAGAGAATGGAAAGCGTCGGAGCAAAGGCTTATCTGGTTAACACCGGATGGAACGGAACAGGCAAGAGAATCTCCATCAAGGATACAAGAGGAATCATCAACGCTATCCTGGACGGAAGCATCGACAAGGCTCCAACCAAGAAGATCCCTTATTTCAACTTGGAAGTTCCAACCGAGCTTCCGGGAGTGGCAACCAACATTCTGGATCCGAGAGACACCTACGCTTGCGCTTGCCAGTGGGACGAGAAGGCAAAGGATCTTGCAAGCCGCTTCATCAAGAACTTCACCAAGTTCACTACAAATGAAGAAGGCAAGGCTCTGGTAGCTGCCGGTCCACAGTTGTAGAATGTTCTCTAATTCTGAAATATCAGAAGCAATCAAATTGATGGCTGCAGGAAAGAATCCAAGTGATTCGGCTCTTGCAGCCATTGTTTCATCGCCAGATTTTGACGGTGAACTCTCCTCTTTGGCAGACAGGAAAAGACGCGAGGTCTATTCGGATGAAGTCTATCTCAGGGGCCTGATAGAGATATCATCCTATTGCCGCAACAACTGTTATTACTGCGGGCTGAGAGCTGGTAACGCAAACGCTTTGCGTTATAGACTGTCTAAGGATGAGATACTTGAAGTATGTAAGGAAGGATATGGCCTGGGCTTCAGGACATTCGTTCTGCAAGGCGGAGAAGACCCTTCTTTCACAGACAGTTTCATCTGCGATGTGGTATCTTCCATAAAGAAACTTTATCCAGACTGCGCCGTTACGCTGTCTATTGGAGAGAGAGACTATTCTTCCTATAAGGCGTTTTTTGATGCGGGAGCAGACAGGTATCTTCTCAGGCATGAAACGGCGGACGAGAAGCATTACAGGATGCTCCATCCGGAATCGATGAGTTTGCAAAAGAGAAAGGAATGCCTGTTTGCCCTCAAGGAAATCGGGTACCAGGTGGGCAGCGGATTTATGGTGGGGTCTCCGTATCAAACTGTGGATAACATAGTTGCGGACCTGAGGTTTCTTCAGCTGCTTTCTCCGGACATGATAGGCATAGGCCCGTTCGTGAGCCACTGGTCCACGCCTTTCAAGGACTTTGAAAACGGATCGGCCCTTCTTACGGTAAGGCTGGTGTCTGTCCTTAGGCTGCTTTTCCCCCACTCTCTTATTCCGGCCACCACTTCACTTGCCACAATCGGAGAGGAATACCGCAAAAAAGCCCTGATTTCAGGAGCAAATGTGATAATGCCTAACCTAACCCCTTTGAAAGTTCGGAAAAAATACGAACTTTACAATCGGAAACTGTCATCTTCACTTGAAAGCGCCCAGGCCGTTGAGCAGATAAAGGCGATGCTCACCGATATCGGATACAGGGCCGCCTCCTCAAGAGGAGATGTGAAAAGACCTGATAATTAATAACTTGACTATATGAACAAACTGAGACTTCTGCTTGCTGCCGTTGCGGTTTTTGCCTGCAGCAACATCTATGCACAGGACAATGCTTTCTATTCAGAAATCAAGTCTTTCATGACGGATAACCGGGCTGACTATGATGAGATAGTCAAATCTTATTTCGCCAACAAGGAGCTGTCTTTGGACGACTATACCCTTCTGTATTACGGCTATACATTTACAGATGCCTACAAGCCTGACTATACTTCAAATGAAGCTGAATCGCTGATGGACGCCAAGAAATATGAACAGGCTTATGCCGTACTTCAGCGCGAGCACCAGAATGACCCTACATCTTTGCAGACTCTGTTTGACCTGATGGGTATGGCTTACGTGCTTGAAAAGTCTCAGGAGGGCCAGGTTTACCAGAACCGCTACATAAAGCTGATGCTTGCCATAATCCAGTCAAGCGGAGACGGGCTGAGTGCTGAAAACGCAATCAAAGTTAACCGTCTTACCGATGAATCCCAGATACTTAGCACCTATTTCAAGGCGGTAAGCGTGGTGAAGAAAGAGTTTACGAATGACGGCATAGACAAGGTCACCGTAAAGGATTCTGACGGCATTGTCAAAGACGTTTATTTCGACTTCTCCAGATATCTGGAAGTTTCAGGCAAGTAGAGTCACTTGCCCAGGTTCCTGAAGGTTTTCAGGTGAATACTGTCTAGAAGATACTTGCCTATTCCCAAAGGCAGGGCTGCTATGTACAGCCCGGGAGCAGCGGCATCGGCGAGGAATTTCCTGAACCCCATCCTAGCTGAAATTGCATCGTAACAGATTGCACTCTTTAATTTGCTGCCCGAAGCGAGGCGTATTCTCTGGTTGTGGAATGCTCTGTATCCCTGTGGATTGGAAAACAAAAGCCTTCTGTAGTTGAAGGAATAGCCGTCCGGATTGTAGGTGCAGAACTGCGTTATGCAAGGCATAAGAGCAAAAAGGTACTGAGAGTCAAGCTGCTCCCACAGATAGGCATCGGTGACAAAGGTTTCCCCCTCGAATGCAGGGAACTTGTGTTTACGCAGAATGTCAGTTCTGATGATGATTGCCATTTCCCCGAAAAGCCCTGCTTTCTGTATGTCTTTCAGGTGTACCAGTTTTCCGGAATACTCTGCTTTGGCTCTCTTGAGGGTTTCATTCAGCCTGGTTTTGCTTGATAAGTGGCTGAAATCTTTATACGATACAAAGCCGCAGAGTTCATTGTTATTCCCACGGGCGGTCAGATTTTTCCAGAATTCCAGAATCTGGCCGACTGCTGAAGCGTTCAAGATATCATCGGAATCAAGGCACAGGAACAAGTCAGACTCGGAGGCATCAACCGCAAAGTTATGGGCTGCCATTTTTCCGGCGTTCTCCTGGTAGAAATAGCGGATATGTATCTTATCTTCAGCGATCCAAGCCTCTGTCAGTTCCTTGGTGCCGTCATTTGAACCGTCATCCACCACAATCCACTCAAAGTCCCGGCTTTCCTGGGCGCAAAGGCTTTCATACAATTTGGGCAGCGTGTGTGCCCTATTGTATGTAGGAGTGAAAACTGTAATTGAATAACGATTCATAGTCCGTCTGAAAAATCTTCGTAAAGTTAATAAAAAAGGTCCACATCCAGTCAGATGCAGACCTTTTTCATTTTGCAGAGAGTAAGATTACTTCTCTTCCTTCTTGCACTTGCAGCTGCAGCCGAGGATTCCCCAGATGCCTGCTGCCAGGATTGCTCCTGCAAACGGGCCAACTATGAAGATCCACAGGTTAGACAGAGCTGTTCCGCTCTGGAACACAGCTGGTGCAAGTGAACGTGCAGGGTTTACAGAAGTTCCGGTGTAGCGGATGCAAACCAGGTGAACCAGAACCAGCGCGAGGCCGATTGCAAGTCCTGCGAAGTTGTTGGTTGCACCGTTTGTCTTGGATGTTGCGCCGAGAACTACAAGCACGAATACGCAGGTGAAGATAATCTCGGCGAGCAATCCGCCAAGCATCTCTACTCCAGGCTGAAGGTCATTTGCACCTGTTCCAACGAGTCCTGAGTTGGTAGTGAGCAGATAAAGCAGAGCTGAACCGATGAAGGCTCCGATGCACTGGAATACGATGTACAGCACCATATCCTTGGCGTTCATTCTGCCGCTGAGGAATACACCCAGGGTGATTGCAGGATTGATGTGGCATCCGCTAATTCCGCCGATTGTGTAAGCCATAGCCACAACAGCCAGACCGAAAGCCAGCGCCGTTCCTACAACTGCTGCAGGGTTGTCAAGAGAGCAAGGCAGGCTGACAGCCACGCCGCAGCCCATTAGAACCAGCACCATTGTGCCGAACATTTCTGCTAAATACTTTTTCATATCAGTATGGTTTTAGTAGTTGTTTTCGCAAATTTAATAAAAAATAGTCCTAAATAAAATAGAGTTCAGACGCTTTTCCCCGTGGCAGAGCCTCCAGAACGCAACTTTCCGCCCCTATTTGCCGGAGGGCTTCGCCTGAGCATCCAAGGGCGAGTTCCGGAGTGTTGTTATTGTCGGAAAGGTGGCACAGGAAAATTCTCGACAGGCTCGCCTGCCTGTTTTTCCAGATGTCTTTAAGTGCTTGGGCGGCCTCGGAATTGCTCAGGTGGCCGCTTCCGCTTCTTATCCTTTCCTTGAGTACGTATGTATAGTCTCCTTCCTCCAGCATCTTTTCGTCATAGTTGCTCTCAAGTATCAGCACGTCTGCCTTCTTTGCATACTCAGCGATTTGAGAAGTCATTCTACCGCAGTCGGTTACAAGCGTTATTCTCCGGCCGTCCATCTCAATGAAATAGCCAACTGTCTGAGTGGCATCGTGAGAAACCTCAAAAGCCGTTACCTTGACCGAGCAGATGTCTTCCTCTTCTCCGATGTTGATGGTGTGCAGGCTTCCGCCCAGCTTCCCTTTGGTGTACATGCTGTAATGCAGTGCTCCGGCAACCGCATCAGTGGCGAATACCGGCTTGTGGTACTTGGACGAAATCAGCCCCAGCGCCTTTATGTGGTCCGAGTGGTCGTGAGTAACCAGAATGAAATCAATGTCCTGAAGCCTGATTCCTTTCTCCGAAAGTTTTTTCGAGCATGTTCTCGGCCCTACTCCGGCATCTACAAGGAAAGACACTTTCCCGTCAGAGAAATAGTAGCAGTTTCCGCTGCTTCCGCTTGAAAGCGACAGGAAACTGATCATTACAGGGTGGCAATCAGTCCGGTGAACAGGGCGGTCATTTTCACAACGGCTGCATCTGCGGCCTTGATGACTTCCTGCTCGTCGTTGACAAAGTCTGCCTTTTCAGTGTCGCCAGAGGCGTTGGTGATAATGGATACTCCGAATACCTTTATTCCGCAATGGCGGGCCACGATAACTTCAGGCACGGTTGACATTGCCACAGCGTCTCCTCCGATGAGCCTCATGTACTTGTACTCGGCCTTGGTTTCGTAGGAAGGGCCGCTTCCGGCTACATAAACGCCGGTCTTGAGCTCAAAGCCGTTTTCCTGGGCAATCTTCTTTCCCCTTTCGATAAGTTCCTCGTCATAAGGGTGGCTCATGTCAGGGAAACGTGTTCCGAAAGACTCCATGTTAACGCCTATCAGAGGATTAGGAAGAAGGTTGATGTGGTCTACGATGGCCATGATATCGCCAACCTTGAAAGAAGGATTCAAGCCGCCGCAGGCGCAGGAAGCAAGCAGATACTCAACACCCAGGAGCTTCATAACCCTGATGCAGATTGTTACCTGATCCATGGTATAGCCCTCGTAGTAGTGGAATCTGCCCTGCATGCACATTACCTCTTTTCCGCCCAGCTTGCCGAAAATCAGGTTGCCCTTGTGACCTACGGCAGTCGATACCGGGAAGTTCGGAATTTCGCTGTAAGGAATGACAAAAGGATCTTCGATTTTGTCTGCAAGGGATCCCAGGCCGCTGCCCAGAATGATTCCTGCAATCGGCTTTCTGTCACCGATTCTCATTTTCAGGTAATCGGCCGACTGGAAAATTTTTTCTTCTCTTGGTATCATATCATCAATGTTTTAAATTGTTTCACCTGTCATTCTGCCGTAGAGCCTGCGGACATTGGCAAGGATTTCGTCCTCCCCGTCTATCTGCCTGTTTTCCATCACAATCCTGCCGTTGCAGACAACTGTCTGGATGCAGTCTGAATGTGCCGAGTAAACCAGGTTGGCGGCAAAATTTATGTTTGGCGTGAAGCCGTAATTGTTAATGTCTATTATGGAGAAATCTGCCAGGGCGCCTTCTTTGATAACGCCGCCATCCAGTCCGTAAGCCTTGTAGCCGTTGCGGGTTGCGCTGGACAGAAGCTGAGGAAGCGTAATTGCAGAAGGGTCTTTCCTCCAGGCCTTCTGCACCAGGGCGGTTATCTTCATGGTCTCCATCATGTCCAGATTGTTGTTGGAGGCCACGCCGTCTGTACCCAGGCAGATATTGGCTCCGGCATCCTGGAGCTCCTGGAACTTGAACTTGTATCCCGAGGCGAGCTTGAGGTTGGAGTTTATGTTGTGCACTACATTCACTCCGGCAGCCCCGAGCGTGGCTATGTCTTTTTCGCTGAGCCAGATGCAGTGGGCGGCCATTATATCCGGGGAGAATATCCCCATTTTGTCCAAATATTCCACCGGAGTGCAGCCGTGGCTGTCAAGACAGTCGTTCAACTCCTGGGCCGTCTCGGCGATATGGATATGCACTTTCAGATTGTGATCTTTAGCAAACCGGCTGGCCCAGATGATGTTGTCTTCCCCTACCGTATAAATCGAATGGATTCCCACCTCGAAGATGTTGAGAGGGTTCCACTGCCTTGACCTGTCGTACATTATTTGGCAGTTTTCTCTCTGGCGGCTCATTTTCTGCTCGTCTCCCAGGTCCAGGAAAACGAACGAATGCGCGCTTCTAAGACCCATTTCGCAAGTGGCCTTTACGGCCGACTCCACATTGAAATACTGGTCGTTGAAAAAGGTTGTGCCCGTCTTTATCATCTCTACGCAGGCCAGCTTGGTGCCCCAGTAGACGATTTCGTCGTCCAGCCTGGTTTCCATTTCCCAGATTCCTGAAAGCCACTTATGGAGTTTCTCGTCCTCCTTGCTGCCCCTCATTACGGTCATTGCGGCGTGTGTGTGCATATTGGCGAAACCCGGAATGATGGCCTTACCCCGTCCGTCTATGATTTTGGTGAGGTCCGTTTCGGCGTCAAGTTCAATGTGGTCTGCTATTCGGGATATGCGGTTCCCGTCTACAAGCACTGAAACCTGCTTCCCTTCCAGATATATGTCTTTAATCAGAATCTTTCCCATTTCCTTTTATTTGGGCACAATTTACGAAAATATTCAGTGTTTTGCTAATTTTGTGGCAAACTGTTTACAGTATGATTTCAAAAGAACTGATATCACCCCATACCATAGCCGTCATAGGCGCGTCCAACGATTTGCTTACACCTGGCGGCAGTCTTGTCAAGAACCTGATAATGAATAACTATCAGGGAAACATATTCGCCGTGTCTGCCACTTCCGACAATGTCCAGGGCATCAAGGCCTACAGGCATCTGGTGGATATACCGGATGCGGACATGGCATTCATCGCCGAGGATAACGGAAATACGCTGGCTTCAATAGAAACACTTTGCCAGAAGAAAAGCTGCAAGGCCATTGTGGTTTTCCCCGATACCATTTCCGCTCCTTTCCTCTCCCCTGACGAGGCTCTGGAAAGGACAAGGCAGGTCTGCAAGACCTTCGGCACCACTCTGGTGGGCCCTAACTCTTCAGGCATTGCCCTGGACGGTTATTGCGGCATCTACACCAAGGCATCCGTCAAAAAAGGCGGCAGCGTGGACATTATCTCCTCATCCAGGACAACCATTTCCTACATGGTGGAAACCGCTCCGCGTTACGGGCTGAATATTTCCGGCATCTTTTCCGTAGGCTATTCCCCTATTACAACCGTGGAAGACATTCTCGAGTGGATGGACTCCAACTGGGCTTCCTACGGATCCGCCAACAGAGTGATTGCCTTATACATAGAGAGGATTTCAGACTCTGTGAGAATGATGGCCTGCTGCCGTTCGCTTATAAGTACAGGAGCTGGAATTGTGGGCGTTCTGGCATCGCCGAACAAGGTTGTAGATGCGCTTTTCAAAAAATGCGGCGTTGTGAGGGCTTACGGCAGAGACGAATTGATCAACACAGTGGCAATACTGTCCAAAGGCCGTCCGGACGGCAACCGCATTGCAATTCTCACTCAGGCAGGCGGGCCCGCTGTAATGCTCGGCGACGTGCTCAGGCAGAGAGGCGTTAAGGTGCCTTCCATTTTCTTTGAAGACTACAGCTTCGGCAAGACGGCTGGTCAGATATCGTCTCTGATAGACTCTTTGGACCGGAATCCTGAGATTGACGGCACCGTTGTTATTTTCGGCCAGAAGGAGATGAGCGACTCGTCTGAAGTTTCCAATGTGATTTTCAGGAAGGTAAGGCAGGCCGAAAAACCTCTCTATCCGCTATTCACGTCTGAATCTTCATATCAGGAGTACATAACCGAATTCCACAACCAAGGCGGTGTGACCTTCACGGACGAGGTGGTGTTCGGCCAGGCTCTTTCAAATGTGATATCTACTCCACCCGCTGTTATGGAAGGCTCTTCTCCTGCCATAGACAAGTATTTGATCACTCGCACAATAAACGAGAGCCCGGAGGGATGGATGCCGCCTTTCATGGTTCAGCAGATGCTTGATGCCAGCGGCATAAACCGCATCCGCCAGATTGTGGCTCTGACAGAAGACGAGGCGGCGGAAGCGGCCATCTCCATAGGTTATCCGGTGGTAATGAAAGTCATAGGCCCTCTTCACAAGACGGAAGTGGACGGCGTGTCGCTGAACATCACAGACGAGCACACTCTTCGCTCGGAATACCAGAGGATGGTCAACATAGAAGGTGTCACAGGCTTCATTCTTCAGCCGATGATAGACTCTCATATAACGGAGCTTCAGATTTCGGCCGTACGCGAGCCTAATTTCGCTCCGCTGATTTCCTGCTCTCTTGGTGGCATTTTCGCCGATGCAATGGACGATATAAGCTACTGCATGGCACCGGTATCCACCCTTGAGGCTGAAAAGATGATATCCAGCCTCAAGGCCTTCCCTATCATTGAAGGCTACAGGGGCCAGGAGGGTGTCAACCAGGTTCTGTTCGCCGATCTGATAAGGAGAGTATCCGCTCTGTGCCTTTCTGCGCCTCAAATCGCCGAGATGGAGCTTAACCCCGTATTCGGCGATGAAAGAGACATTACAGTTATTGGCGCGAGAATAAGAATTGAAAAATAGAGGGAAATGAAAAAAATACTGGACTGGTGGAAAAAACTGGACCCTTCAATGAAGGCACTGATTCTCATCGGGATTATCTGCCTGATCGGCATTATTCTCAGGTGGGATTACGTTACAGGAGGCATTAAAAAAGGGTTCAATTATTTCGGAGGGGGCGATAATTAATCAATTTTGATTAAATTTGCGCGATTGCTATGGCTACAAGAAGAGATATGGACAAGACTTTGGATCAGCTGGAGAAACTGATTCAGGAGCTGGTTCGCAAGTACGAGGTTGCCGCAAGGGACCGTTCAGATCTCATGGCCGAGCTTTCAAAAACTAAAACTGAATTGTATAACGCAAAAAACAAGATAGCAGAACAGGAGAAAAAACTGGAGCATTTCGAACTAAAGCAAGCGTTCTTTTCCGGAGAGGGGTCTGACAAGAGGGCGAAGAAACAGCTGGGGAAGATTGTAAAAGAGATTGATAAGTGCATTTCTCTGCTGAACGAATGATATGGCACTCACTAAGAGCAACATACAGGTTACGGTGGTGATAGACGGCATTCCTTTGAAATACCTGTGTACACCCGCAGAGGCAGAGCTTTTCCAGAAGGCGGAGAAACTTATCAACAGCGAGATCGAAACTTTCAGAAGGAACCGAGACAGCATCTCCTCTGATTACAACAAGACCCTGATTGCAGTTATGATAAAGCTTGTGATGGGAGCTCTGAGGAAAGAGAGCGAAATGGAAGATTCTTTGGTTTCCTTGAAGGAAATAAATACTCAACTTGCTGAATATCTCCAGCATAACAAATGAATTTTTAGCCGCCAGGAGGCTCTTTGCGAAAATCAACACTAAAAAAATCCCGGGCCCAAAAGGACAGACAATGACAGGCCTAGGTTACCTTTAGGGGGATTCCGCACGCGGAACGTTGGAAGCCAGCGTCTGAAACAGGGCCCAAATCTTATTTCATAAGATTTTTCCGAAAACAGCCCTCCTGACGGCTTTTTTATAAATAAGCATTATGGAAGATATCAATTTGACTACAATCATCTTAATTGTTGCCGCGTTCCTGCTTGGTGCTCTTTTAGGATTTATCATAGTACGTCCTGTAGTTCTCAAGAACAAGAAATCCAAGATTCTGGAAGAGGCCGAGAAAGAAGGAGAGAACATCAAGAAGGAAAAGATATTCCAGGCAAAGGAGAAATTCCTTCAGCTCAAGAGCGAGCACGAACAGTACATCAACAGCAAGAACAACGCAATCAGGGAAACTGAGAACAAGCTCAAGCAGAGAGAGCTTCAGATGAACCAGCAGAACTCGGAGATGGCTCGAAGAGAAAAGGAAATCGATGCTATCCGCAACAATCTTCGCCTCCAGGCAGACATAGTTGCCAAGAAGAGCGAGGAGTACGAGAAGCTCCGCCAGCAGGAAATCATCAAGATTGAGAACATTGCCGGAATGAGCGCAGAAGAGGCCAAGAAGCATCTTATGGAGGCTATGAAGGCCGAAGCCAGGACAGATGCCCAGTCCTATATAAATGACGTTATGGACGAGGCTCGCCTGAGTGCATCCAAGGAAGCCAAGAGAATCGTCATCAACACCATCCAGAGGACAGCTCCTGAAATCGCCATAGAGAATGCGGTAACCGTGTTCAACATTGACAACGACGAGATCAAGGGCCGCATCATCGGACGTGAAGGCCGAAACATCCGTGCCCTGGAAGCTGCCACGGGAGTGGAAATCGTTGTTGACGACACTCCTGAGGCTATTCTTCTTTCAGCATTTGATCCTGTCCGCAGAGAGGTTGCAAGACTTGCTCTCCACCAGCTTGTTGCAGACGGCAGAATTCACCCTGCCAGAATTGAGGAAGTAGTGGACAAGGTTAAGAAACAGCTTGAAGACGAGATTCTGGAAACCGGAAAGCGTACCTGCATAGACCTGGGAGTTCACGGCCTGAACATAGAGCTTGTGAAGCTGGTGGGAAGAATGAAATACCGTTCTTCTTACGGCCAGAACCTTCTTCAGCACTCAAGGGAAGTTGCCAATATCTGCGCCACAATGGCCTCTGAACTCGGCCTGAACGCCAAGGTTGCCAAGAGGGCTGGTCTGCTTCACGATATTGGAAAGGTCTGCGAAGAAGATCCTGAACTTCCACATGCAATGCTCGGCATGAGGATGGCTGAGAAGTACAAGGAGAAGCCGGACGTTTGCAACGCCATCGGAGCCCATCACGAGGAAATCGAGATGACAAGCCTCATCTCCCCTCTCGTTATGGTTGCAGACGCCATTTCAGGTGCAAGGCCTGGCGCAAGACGCGAGGTTATCGAGAGTTACATCAAGCGCCTGAAGGATATGGAAGGCATTGCCCTCTCCTACCCTGGCGTAACCAAGACCTACGCTATCCAGGCCGGAAGAGAGCTCAGAGTTATCGTGGGCAGCGACCAGGTTTCCGACAAGGACATCGAGACTTTGTCTGCCGAGATAGCAAAGAGAATCCAGAACGAGATGACCTACCCTGGACAGGTGAAAATCACCGTCATCCGCGAGTCTCGTTCAGTTGCCTTTGCAAAATAGCGGAACGTACAATAGATAGAAGAGCAACAGTTTATCACAGAGCCTGTGGCCGCCCATGGCCTCATGAATGGGTGTCTTGGTTTGCCAAGACGGGACGAGCGAAGCGAGGGCGAGTGATAAATCTGTTGCTCTTCTATTATACCTCTGTCTGTTTGTTTCTGTTTGAATAGATTTTGTCAACGATAAGGGCAATAGCGCCGTCACCTGTAACGTTGCAGGCGGTGCCGAAGCTGTCCATAGTGATATAGAGGGCAATCATAAGCGCCTGAAGCGTAGCGTCAAATCCCAGCACTGACTCCAGCACTGCAAGCGCGGCCATAATGGCCCCTCCAGGCACTCCAGGAGCTGCAACCATAGTTACTCCGAGCATGAAGATAAAGCCCGTATATAGGCCGATGCTGGTAGGAAGATTCATCATGTACATAATGGCAAAGGCGCAGGCTACAATCTTGAGCGTGCTTCCCGCAAGATGAATGGTGGCGCACAAAGGAACGGTGAAAGATGACACTCCGTTGTCCACGCCGTTCTTTCTGGTCTGGGCGAGAGTAACCGGAATGGTTGCCGCTGAAGACTGGGTTCCAAGTGCCGTCATATAGGCAGGCAGCATGGTCCACAGAGCCTTGAACGGATTCTTATGGCTTATGGCACCTGCCACCACAAACTGGAATATCAGCCATACAATGTGCATCGCGAATATGACAAGGATCACTTTCAGGAAGAGCTTCAGCACGGAAGCCACCTGGCCTTCTATGCCCAGAACCAGGAAGATTCCGAAGATGAAGAAAGGCAGCAGGGGGATTATTACGTTCTTGATAATCAGGTTGATTATATCCCTGAATTCTCCCAGCACCTTTACAAGCGTCTCAGACTTGGCGTATGCGGCTCCCAGTCCCAGCACAAACGCCAGAATCAGCGCCGACATCACGCCGAACACCGGATTCATGTCTATGGTGAAAAACGGCTTGACTGAAGACTCATCGCTCAAAGCGGTCAGGGCGAATGACGGGTCTTTCTCCAGGACTGCCGGATAAGCCAATTCGCAGGTGAAATAGGAGAAATAGCCTGCAAGTATCGTGGAAATATATGCGAGGGCAACCGTAATCAGAAGCAGCCTCCCCGCCCCTTTCCCCATCTCGGCTATGCCCGGAGCCACAAGTCCCAGAATCAGCAGAGGGATGATAAAGCCCAGAAAATTGCTGAAAAGGGCGTTGAAAGTGGACACTGCCTTTGCCGCCCACATCGGGAAGAAAAGGGAGCAGACAATACCCAGAATAATTGCGATAATGACTTTAGGCAGAAGGCCCAGCCTGAATTTCTTCTTTTCCTGTTCCATTGCAACTTATTTAACCGCAGTCATTTTCTTCCACACATATCCTATGTAGAGTATCACGAATGGAATGGCAAGCGATACCCAGGCCATAGTCTTGAGGGTGTAGAGGCTTGAAGAGCTGTTGTAAAGCGTGAGAGAGCTCTGCACGTCGTTCAGAGAATGGAAGTAAGCCATATCGCCGAAGCCGATGTTCAGCAGAATTCCAAGCACGGCCAGGAAAACTCCCAGACCAGTCAGGTAGAATGAAGGCTTGCCCTTGAAAAGAGTCTTGCCCAGTCCTACGAGGACTATCACAACCCCTATCAAGAATATGGCGGCTATCCACCAGAAATGCAGCATATTGTGCAGATATGCGAATTTTTCCTCAACGATCGGGCCGTCCACTCCGTTGAACGAAGCGGAGGCTGTATCCACCCTGTATCCGGTTGCAAGGAACATGCAAACCACAAAGGCTACGAAGAAAAGCACGAATCCGGTTGCTGTGACCTTGAGCTTGCTCTGGCATCTGGAGGCTATGTCTGAAGCGGTATCGCCTTCCATCTTGGAGCACTGGCCGAAAACATACAGCATTCCAAGGGTTCTGGCCGCAAGAAATACAACAATTCCAAGCAGCAGGTTGAACGGCTTGAATATCAGTTCAAGGCCTCTGTAATCGTTTGTCCAGTAGGAAACTATGTTTGCAGACGGAACTGTAAGGCTCATCTTGTCCATTGCGTAGTTTCCTCCGGAAATGAAGGTTGCAACAGCCACTCCCACCAGTATTGTTCCAAGCAGTCCGTTAAGTTTCAGGAAGGTTTCGTATGTCCTTTTGCCCAGCAGGTTCTTTTCCTTGCTCCGGAACTCGTAGGAGAACGCCTGGATTACAAAGCTCAGCAGAATTATTATCCACAGCCAGTATGCTCCGCCGAAACTTGTGGAATAGAACAGCGGAAATGAAGCGAATGCCGCTCCTCCAAAAGTTACAAGCGTTGTGAAAGTGAGTTCCCACTTGTGGCCGAAAAGTGAAAGCAGAAGTTTCTTCTCGTCCTCAGTCTTGGCCACCGAACCCAGCAGAGTCTGCCCGCCCTGAACAAACATCAGAAACACCAGGGCCGCTCCCAGTATTGAAACCAGGGCCCACCAGTAAAGTTGCAGAAAATGATATGTTGTCATAATGTATTCAGTTTAAAGTCAGACAATTAATTCCACTTGATGCCTTCTGGGCCTTTTTTTATCTGGTTGAAGGCTATCTTCAGTTCGGCAATCAGGAGGGTTGTGAACAGCACGGCAAAGATTATGAACGTGATCCACACGTTGCCGGAAGACACCCCTGAAACCGATGCCTGCACCGGCAGCAGATCCTGAATTGTCCACGGCTGTCTTCCAACTTCAGCCACAATCCAGCCGGCTTCTGCGCAGATGTATACTAGTGGAACTGATATAATTGCGAAGAATATGAACCATTTCTTCTTCTCTATGATCTTCTTTTTCCACAGCCAGAAGCAGACAAGAAGGAATACGATGAAATATCCTCCAAGCGTAACCATTATCCTGAACGAGTAGAATGTCATCGGTATGTTAGGAATACTCTCCTTAGGGTCTTTCAGGAACCCGTAGCCGAAATACTCGAAGTTGTCGTCAAGATATTGCTGGGCCTGGGCAAGGACCTGGTTCCGGATGTTTGTGTCTGGATTATCCTTGTGCTGGCCATAGAGTTCAAGAGCTCTTCTTGCCATATTTCCCCTTTCCACCTTTTCCTGGAAGGAGATGGCGGTCCTTTCCTCCCCGTTCTTGTCCACATATTTGTAACCGCCTTCGATTATGTCGTTTATGCCAGGGACAAAGCTGTCAAAGTCCATATTTGCCAGGAACGACAGGCCCTTTGGAAAAGAGATGTGGAAAAGGTAAGGCTTTTCATCGTTGTCATACTCTTTCTTAGGATTCAGTATGCCGATTCCAACCAGCGGGGTTCCGTTTTCTCCGCGATAAAGGCCCTCCATCGCCGCCAGTTTCATAGGCTGCGTCTTGGCAACCGTCACGGCAGAACTGTGGCCGGTGACCATCAGCATAAATATTGAAAACAGTCCGAAAACCGTCGCGTACTTGATGCTTCTCATGGAAAACTCGTGGTTCCTCTGCTTTTTGAGATACCAGCAGGAAATCGCAATTACCACTATAGAAGCAACCAGGAATCCGCTCAATACGCTGTGAGAGAATTTGGTAAGCGTGGTGGAGGAGAACACGATTCCCCAGAAGTCCACCATCTCGTTTCTGGCCGTTGCAGGATTGAAGGCCACCCCTACCGGGTTCTGCATCCAGCCGTTAGCGGTCAGGATCCAGTATGCGGAAAGGTTTGCGCCAATTGCAGTAAGCCAGGTTGATAGCAAGTGGAATCCCCTGCTTACCTTGTTCCAGCCGAAGTACATCACGGCAAAGAACGTGCTTTCAAGGAAGAATGCAAATATTCCTTCAATGGCCAGCGGGGCTCCGAAAATGTCTCCCACAAACCAGGAATAGTTGCTCCAGTTTGTTCCGAACTCGAACTCCAGTATTATGCCCGTGGCAACGCCGCAGGCGAAATTCACCGCAAATATGCGGCTCCAGAACTGTGTCAGCTTCTTCCAGGACTCGTCCTTGCTGACATAGTACTTGGTTTCAAATATGGCAATCAGAATGCCCAGCCCAAGTGTCAGCGGCACAAACAGCCAGTGGTACATGGCCGTAAGCGCAAACTGCAGTCTGGAGGCGTCTACTAGTGAAGATAGTAACATATCAAGGTTGTTTTGTCAGGTTTTCTCGGACGTGTTCCGCCTTTTCAGCATCAGTGTCATAGCTGGACAGTTCCGGGCGGAAAAAGAACACCCTCAGTATCAGGAACATAATCGCGAGTTTTATCAGGATGATAATCCAAAGTGTCTTACCGACTTCCATATTCCTGAAGCCGTCGCGATAAAACTCATATACTTTTCTGAAGATGTTCACTTTTCAAATTTAACAAAATCAAATGAAAATGGCTTGATTTTTGATTTATCTTTGTGTCAAATAAAACGAATCATGAGAAAGGAAATAAATAAAGGCAGAAGAGATGCCCTCAAGACCGCCGGCCTGTTCATGGCCGCTGTTGTTGGCACGAGCATAATAAACAAGCTGGGAGCGGTTCCAGCCGTCGCTGAGCAAAATCAGCAGAAACCGAGAATAATCAGAAAGGCGGTTTATGTTCCAAAAAACTGCAAGATTCACAAGCAGATAGCCGCTAAGACAAAGAATCCGGAGCAGTGCAACCTCTGCGTAGAGGACTGCCCTAAAAAGTGCATTTCAGCGGTAGAGGTAAAAGGAGGCAAGGGCCTTAAAGAGCCTAAGCTCAGTGAAGATCTTTGCATAGGCTGTGGAAGATGCCTTAGAGTCTGCCCTGAAGATCCTAAAGGATGGGAAATCTGGGACAGGACCAACAACAAGAAGCTGATGTAATAAGTATGAAAAAGATTAATTAAGTATGAAAAAGATTCTTCTTCTTTCTGTTTTGTCTGTTTTCTCTGCATTTCTGCTTTCATGCACCAAAGCAGAGAAAGAGTACCCTATTGAGTTTTATTACAAAATTCGTGGCGGCTTTGATATAACTTGCCCACATAATCTGTCTAGTGAGCAGTCTGCTAAGATTTCCAAGCTGTTTGACAATATCAGCACCATTTTGAATGAATATTTTGAGCAGCAAGGATACTATGATGCTCGTAAAGACATTTACGTCAGTTGTTTTGAGAATGAATTCGACAGCAATATAGCCAAATATGACAAGGCCATAATGGAGACACTAGAGAGAAGGATGACGCCTGTCAAAACTTTTTGCAAAGAAAGTATCGAACCCCTTCTTCAAGACAAAGAAGCAATAGGTCATGTAGAATTCACTATTACTGTAAGTTTAGCTGCCTTCAGATTCGAGGCCGGCTATTCACGTTATACCTACACAGGAAACACTCAGATAAACGAGTATATCTACAAGCAGAGAGTTTCTGTTGGAGGTACCGAAATAAATAAGGTAATAGGAGATGACAGCTTTGAAATAAAGTACAGCAATTAATATAGCCTTATTTGCTAAGGAGCGTCTGGGCTGAAATTTTCTTTTTGCTCAAGAGAATCAATCTTGAAGGAATCTCCGTCCTCGATGAGATTGAGTTTTATGCTATAACGATAATCTACGTTGTTTCCCTGCTCGTGGATGCAGGTCACTAAATAGCCGTTGCCGTCTGGCTTGATGGTGCGCACCTTCAGAGGACCTGTATCTGCACCGGCATCATAGCAGAAAAGCCAGGTTGCCATGCATTCGCCATCGCATTCATAGTCGTATGCATCTATCAGCCACTGCTTTAGATTAGGAGTGATCTTGCTCTTTATATACTCGTAATTCAGGATGTCTTGATCATACACTTTGTAAAAATCTTCCAGGAAAGCCACTCCTGCGGCAATCTTTGCAGAGTCGATGATAACGGCTTCAGGAGCAGGAGCTGCCTCGGCTATTTGAGCTGTTTCAGCGGATTCTTCTTGCTGCTGGGCGTTGTTGTTGGATTTGCATGCAAAGCAAATGAATGCGCTCAGAGCCAGTACAGAAAGGAATTTGATAGTCTTCATAACTTGTATTATTTGTGATTTTTATAAGCTTTTAGGGTGTTCTGGAGCAAAGAAGCAATGGTCATAGGGCCAACTCCGCCGGGAACAGGAGTGATATAGCTGCATTTAGGCGCAACCTTTTCAAAGTCCACATCCCCTACCAGGCGGTAGCCGCTCTTTCTGGTCTTGTCTTCTATTGAGTTGATTCCCACATCGATGATTACGGCACCCTCTTTCACCATATCTTCCTTCACGAAGAAAGGAATTCCAATGGCGGCCACGATAATGTCGGCCTCTCTGGTGTATTTCTCGATATTCTTGGTGCGGCTGTGGCACATAGTGACAGTGCAGTCTCCCGGATAGCCTTTTCTGGAGAGCAGATTGGCCATAGGGCGGCCTACGATGTTGCTTCTTCCCAGAACCACGCAGCTTTTGCCCTTGGTCTCTATCTTGTTGCGCTCCAGAAGCGTCATGATTCCCATAGGAGTTGCAGGGAGGAAAGTGTCCTGGCCGAGCATCATCTTGCCAGCTGAAACAGGGTGGAAACCATCCACGTCCTTGCTCGGGTCAATAGCTGCAATCACCTTGTTTTCGTCGATATGTTTTGGAAGCGGAAGCTGAACTATGAAGCCGTCCACGTTTGGGTCGGCATTGAGGTTTCTTATGATTTCAAGGAGCTCTTCCTCTGTGGTTTCAGCAGGAAGGCGCTTGACCTCAGAAGAGAATCCGGCGTCTGCACAAGCCTTCTCCTTGTTTGCCACGTAAGTCTTGCTGGCAGGGTCATCCCCTACCAGAATGGCAGTCAAGGAAGGCCTTCTGCCTCCGTTTTTCACAATGTCTTCAACTTCCTGCCTGATTTCGGCTCTGATTGCGGCGCTTTCCGCCTTTCCATCCAATAACCTGTATTCCATTGAGTCTTGGTTTTATCTCATGTTCTGCATGTTGCGCATCTGGGCCATACGGTTTCTCAGGCCGCCTCCTGCAACGTTTTTCATAACCTTCTTGGTCTGCTCAAACTGTTTTATAAGGCGGTTTACCTCGGCGATTGAGGTGCCGCTTCCGCTTGCGATGCGGTTTCTGCGGCTGCCGTTCAGCACTTCAGGATGCTCCTTTTCAAATGGCGTCATAGACTGGATTATGGCCTCCACACCCTTGAAAGAGCTGTTGTCTATGTCCACATCCTTGATTGCCCGGCCAACGCCAGGAAGCATGCTAGCCAGATCCTTTATGTTGCCCATTTTCTTTATCTGCTGGATCTGCTGGTAGAAGTCGTTGAAATTGAACTGGCTCTTTATGAGTTTCTTCTTCAGTTTCCTGGCTTCTTCCTCGTTGATCTGCTCCTGAGCCTTTTCAACCAGGGTTACAACGTCTCCCATGCCCAGGATTCGGTCAGCAATACGCTCAGGATGGAATACATCCAGAGTGTCCAGTTTCTCGCCAGAGGAAATGAACTTGATAGGCTTGTTCACTACGGCCTTGATACTGAGGGCAGCACCGCCTCTGGTATCGCCGTCGAGCTTGGTCAGAACCACTCCGTCAAAGTCTAGCACATCGTTGAAGGCCTTGGCGGTCTCAACTGCATCCTGACCGGTCATGGAGTCCACCACGAACAGGATTTCGCTAGGATTGAGGGCTTTCTTGAGGTTGCCTATCTCCTTCATCATCTGCTCGTCCACAGCCAGACGGCCGGCGGTATCCACAATCAGCACGTCATATTGCTCGCTCCTTGCTTTCTTTACCGCATTCTCGGCGATTCTTACAGGATCCATTACACCTTCCTCTGTATATACAGGAACATCTATGGATTCTGCCAGCACTTTCAACTGGTCTATTGCGGCAGGACGGTAAACGTCTCCGGCAACGAGCATCACTCTCTTTCCCCTCTTGTTCTTGAGCTGGTTGGCCAGTTTCCCGGAGAATGTGGTTTTACCGGAACCCTGTAGACCGGCAACCAGAACTATGGCCGGATTGCCCTTGAGGCTGATGTCCGTGGCGCTGCTTCCCATCAGGCGGGCAAGCTCGTCGTGGACTATCTTGACCATCATCTGGCCAGGCTTGACGCTCTTGATAACATTCTGGCCGATAGCCACTTTCTTTACATCATCGCAGAAAGTCTTGGCTACCTTGTAGCTCACGTCAGCCTCAATCAGAGCCCTGCGGATGTCTTTGAGGGTTTCGGATATATTTACTTCAGTAATCCTGCCCTGTCCTTTCAGCAGGCGGAAGGACCGGTCTAGTCTGTCTATTAGGTTGTCAAACATATTACTTTACGATTTCGTCTGAGTAGTAAGCCTTTGCAAGGTCTTTCTGGTTGTAGCGCATAGCCATTACCTGGCCGTAGGCGCCGGCGGTGTGCAGAGCCACCAGGTCTCCCCTCTTGGTTTCAGGCAGCCAGATGTTGTGGGCGAACTTGTCGCTGCTCTCGCAAACAGGGCCTACTATGTCGTATTTGGTTTTCTTTCCGGTTGAAACCAGGTTTTCAATATCGTGATGAGCCTGATAGAGAGCAGGACGGATGAGGTCGTTCATTCCGGCATCCAGAATCACGAACTTCATCTTCTGGCCGATCTTCACGTACAGAACCCTGGAAATAAGGTGGCCGCACTGGGCTACAATGGCCCTTCCCGGCTCGAAGTGAACCTTCTGGCCCGGCCTAACAATCAGGTTCTTGTGAATCAGTTCAAAGTAATCCTTGAAATTGGCAATCGGATTCTGGTTAGGATTCTGGTAGTCCACTCCCAGGCCGCCGCCAAGGTTCAGGTTCTCTATCTTTATCTTCCTCTCGATGAACCAGCTCTGGAGCTGTTCCACCATCCTGCAAAGCAGAGGGAAAACGCTCATGTCCAGGATCTGGCTACCAACGTGGAAGTGAAGTCCTATAAGTTTCACGTTCTTGAGGCCTTTCAGAAGGTCTGCCACTGCCTGGAACTCCCAAGGGCTGATTCCGAACTTGTCCTCCTTCCTTCCGGTGGAGATATATTTATGGGTATGGGCGTCAATGTCCGGGTTCACTCTCAGCGATATCCTGGCCTTCACTCCTATTCCTGCAGCCAGATCGTTGATAATCTGGATTTCAGGCACGCTCTCGCAGTTGAACGAGAAGATTCCGGCCTTCAGGGCTGTCTTGATCTCGCGATCGCTCTTTCCAACTCCGGCGTAAACGATCTTTGAAGGGGCGAAACCGTTCTTCAGGGCGATTTTCACCTCGTTCCCGCTCACGCAGTCTGCGCCCAGGCCAGCCTTGCAGATGGTCTGCAGTATCTTTGGCTCAGCGTTGGCCTTGATTGCGTAATGGGCGTTGTAGCCGAACTTCTTGGTGTAAGACGTGTAAATGTCAAGAGTCTCCTTCAGCAGAGACATGTCATAAAAGTAGAAAGGCGTGCGGATGCTTCCGAAGGCCTCTATTGCCTGTTTGGTAATCATTTCAGTTCTTTTTTGAATGAGTGCAAATCTAAGCATTTTTCATTAAATTTGTGCATTAATTAGTTTTATCAAAATTAGAGAATTATGGCAAAAGGACCTATCACTCAGTTCATTGATCATCATTATCGTCATTTCAACTCAGCCGCTATGGTTGACGCCATCAAGGCTTACGAACAGCTTCTGGCAGAAGGCGGAAAGATGATGCTTGCAATGGCCGGCGCAATGAGCACGGCCGAACTCGGACTTTCACTGGCAGAGATGATCCGCCAGGACAAGTTTGCAATTGTTTGCTGCTCAGCCAACAACCTGGAAGAGGACATTATGAATCTGGTAGCCCACTCGCATTACAAGAGAGTGCCTAACTACAGAGATCTCACCCCTCAGGACGAGCAGGAGCTGCTGGACAACCACCTGAACCGTGTCACCGACACCTGCATACCGGAGGAAGAGGCTTTCAGAAGGCTGGAAGACCATCTGGTTGACGCCTGGAAAGATTCCGCCGCAAAAGGCGAGAGGCTTTTCCCTTACGAGTTCATGTACAAGGTAATCCGCAGCGGCGTTCTGGAGCAGTACTATGAGATAGATCCAAAGGACAGTTGGGTTCTGGCAGCCTGCGAGAAGAACATCCCTATCATAGTTCCTGCCTGGGAAGACTCCACCACCGGAAATATCTTCACGGCTCACTGCATCAGGGGAGAATTTGACGTTCATCTGGTAAAGGGCGGCATCGAGACTATGATGCATCTTGTTGACTGGTACAAGGCCAACAACCGTCCTGGCATCGACCGTGGAACGGGATTCTTCCAGATCGGCGGCGGTACAGCAGGCGACTTCCCTATCTGCTGCGTTCCTATGATGGAACAGGACCTTCAGTGGAAGGGCACAATGCTGTGGCAGTATTTCTGCCAGATTTCAGACTCCACCACTTCATACGGATCATATTCCGGAGCAGTTCCAAACGAGAAGATCACCTGGGGCAAGCTCTCTCCTGAATGCCCTAAGTTCATCGTTGAAAGCGATGCAACTATTGTTGCTCCTCTGATGTTTGCCCATATACTTGGCTGGTAAAGTATGAAGGCTTTCAGATTACTTCCGCTTTTTGCTGCATCCCTGATTGCATTGGGCTGCAACAACGCTTCTGAGAATGCTGCGCCTTCTGTCAAGAAGCAGGAAGCCCCGGTCGGATTCCGTTCCTACTTTGATGTTTACGGTCCTGTAAAGACCATCCAGTTTGAATTGCCTGACGGTTCCCTTTCCGAATTGCTTGAATTTGACGAAAAGGGAATGAATCTTCAGATGCTGAACGCAGACAAGGATTATCTGGAACTGAACGAATTGACAGATAATGAGTCTACAATCAAGATCGATGATCAGGGAAGGCTGAATTCATTCGGCATTGAGGGCTTCATCGAATTGAAATACGATGGCAAATATATAATAGAAGAGAAGATTAACCCATCAGATCTGGGACCAGCTTATTCTCCTCATTATTATGTATATGATGCCAACGGAGACCGTATAGCACAGTTCCAGGCGAAACTCGTGTGGACTCCTCAGCTGGATGAGAAGTACAAGGACAATATGGAATATATGATTTGCGACGAGGACATTCTCAACTGCATAGTTGAAAGATACATCGTTACAAATTGGGACAGCCACGGAAACTGGATCGAGAGGAAAGTCTTTGACAACCAAGGAGAAGACGTGAAAATAGAAAAGAGAACCATTACTTATTTTGAATAGCGCCATGAAGAAATTTTTGCTTGCCCTGGGTGCCGCTGTTATGATTTTGGCCGTATCCTGCAAAGACGACAAGAACAAGAACGATAACGAAAAACCTGAAGTTCCAGAGGCTCCAACTGAAGTCCAGAGTCAGGAATACATTGAGGCCCGTATCAATGACATCTATACTGACGCCCTTGGCTCAGGTGAAGATGTAGACAAGAAGTACTGCACTCCTGAGTTTTTGGAGCTTCAGGATAAAGTTTACAATAAGGAGAATCAAACCGGCTACCTCTACATCGACCACGACCACTGGCTGATGGCTCAGGACGCCCACAACCCATCATTCCTCTTCGAAAAGGCTGAAGACATCAACGCCCATACAGCCGTTGCCTACGTTAAGGTTAAGGCTTTCGACGACCAGGAGAATTACGACCGTGTAAAACTCATCCTCAAATACAACGGAGAAGACTGGATGGTAGACGACATTGAGGAAGAATTTGAGGGAGTGTTCTATTCTCAGCGAAAGATCTACGAGGAAGCCCTTGCAGAAAAATAGGTCTTAATTACAAATTGTAACATAAAACAGCCTCTTTTGTCTTTTTAGAATAAAGTTTTGAAATTTCAAGATAAATGTTTAAATTCGTACCTCAGTAATTGAGTTATTAATTTACATTTACAGATATGCCTGAAAAAACTTTATTGCTGGGAGACGAGGCTCTGGCACTGGGAGCCCTGCATGCGGGGCTCTCTGGCGTTTATGCCTATCCCGGCACTCCGTCAACTGAGATTACGGAGTATATCCAGGGCAGCCCTCTGGCAAGAGAGAGAAAAGTCCACTGCCAGTGGAGCTGCAACGAGAAAACGGCTATGGAAGCAGCGCTCGGAGCTTCTTACGCCGGCAAAAGAGCAATGGTCTGCATGAAACACGTGGGAATGAACGTGTGCGCAGATGCCTTCGTCAATTCCGGAATGACCGGAGCCAGCGGAGGACTTGTGGTTGTTGCCTGCGACGACCCTTCAATGCATTCATCCCAGAACGAACAGGATTCCAGGTTCTATGCCGAGTTCGCTATGGTTCCTTGCTTTGAACCATCTAGTCAACAGGAAGCCTACGACATGGTTCGTGAGGCTTTTGACTATTCAGAAAAGTATCACACCACAGTCCTTATGAGGCTCACCACCAGAATGGCTCACTCAAGGGCAGTTGTACAGACATCGCCGATGAGACGAGAAAACCTGCTCCGGTTCCCTGAGGACCAGAAGAGATGGGTGCTTCTGCCGGCAGTGGCAAGGCTCAGGAACGAGAAGGTTATCAAGCAGCTCGATCAGTATGAGGAAGATTCCGCCGAAGGAAATGTCCTGACCGAAGGCAAGGCCCCTATGGGAGTGATTGCCTGCGGAATCGGATGGAACTACCTGATGGAGAACTTCTCTTCAAAGCCTAACTTCCCTACTCTCAAGGTAACCCGCTATCCTGTTTCCAGGAAGCAGGTTCAGGCTCTGGCCCAAATGTGCGAGAGCATTCTGGTTGTGGAAGAAGGCCAGCCGCTTCTGGAAAAGGCTCTCAGAGGCTATCTTCCTACCGGAACCCAGATCAAGGGAAGGCTGGACGGCACTCTTCCTCGCACCGGGGAGCTTACTCCTGACGTTTTAAGGAAAGCTCTGGGAATGCCTGAAAAAGAGGCTTGCACAAAGAGCGAAGTTGCCGTTCCTCGTCCGCCCGCACTCTGCATGGGCTGCGGCCATAGAGACTTCTACACTGCTCTCAACCGAGTTGTCAAGAATTATCCTACTGCCAGAGTCTTCAGCGATATAGGTTGCTACACTCTAGGCTATCTTGCTCCGTTCCACGCAATTAACAGTTGCGTAGATATGGGCGCTTCCATCACAATGGCAATTGGCGCATCAGAGAGCGGAGTTAATCCTTCAATTGCTGTAATAGGAGACTCCACCTTCACCCATAGCGGAATGACCGGCCTTCTGGATGCGGTTAACATGAATGCCAACATCACCGTCTGCATATCAGACAACCTGACAACGGGAATGACCGGAGGCCAGGACAGCGCGGCGTTCGGCAGAATCGAGAATATCTGCATGGGCATCGGTGTTCCAAAAGAGCACATAAGGCTCATAATCCCGCTTCCTAAGAACTACGAGGAAATGGAGAGGGTTATCAAGGAAGAAATTGATTATCAGGGAGTGTCTGTAGTGGTTTGCCGCAGGGAATGCATCCAGACAGCCAAACGTCATCTTAAAAAGCAGTAGTTATGAAGAAAGATATCATATTGTCAGGAGTGGGCGGCCAGGGAATCCTTTCCATAGCCACCGTAATTGGCTGGGCCGCAATCAAGAACTCCCTCTATCTGAAGCAGGCCGAGGTTCACGGCATGAGCCAGAGGGGCGGAGATGTCCAGAGCAATCTCAGGCTCTCCTCCGACCCTATATACTCAGATCTGATTCCCAAAGGAGAGTGTGAAATCATAATCTCGATGGAGCCTATGGAGGCTCTCCGCTATCTGCCTTATTTGAAGAAAGACGGCTGGATCATCACCAACAGCGCTCCGTTCATCAACATTCCTTCCTATCCTGAAACTTCAGCAATTGAATGGGATCTGCATCGCGAGGCAAATGTGATTTCCTTTGATTCTGACCAGATTGCAAAGGACTGCGGTGCTCCTCGCTCATCAAATATGGCTCTGTTGGGTGCTGCTGCAAAATACATTGAGATACTGGATGTGGAGAACCTGAAGGAAGGTATCCGCAACGTTTTTGCCCGCAAGGGTGAGAAAATCGTGGAAGACAATATCAAGGCTTTTGAAGCCGGTTATGAAATAGCAAATAAAAAGTAGTATTATGGAAAGACCTATCGCCGCCAGCGTCGTGAAGGACGTGTTGGCAAAAATGGACATATCTGACATATCTCAAGCCACCATTCGCCAGTGCCAGGCTGTGGCAAACAAGCTGGAGGAAATCAACAACATGCGTTTCATCCATCTGGAAATCGGTGTTCCTGGCATTCTGGCCTGCCCTGTCGGCCTTGAAGCCCAGAAGAAGGCTCTGGACAGCAACATTGCTCACGAATATCCGCCAATGGGAGGAATTCCGCTTCTCAAGCAGAACGCCTCAAAATTCCTCAAGGCTTTTGCTGACGTGGACATAGAGCCTGAATGCATAGTTCCTACCGTGGGCTCCATGCAAAGCAGCATGAACCTCATTCTGGAATGCTCACAGCTCAATCCGGAAAAGGACACTATTCTCTACATCAATCCAGGCTTCTCCCCTAACATGCTTCAGGCTAAGATTCAGGGAATCAAGCGGGAGGCGTTTGACATCTATGAATTCCGTGCAGAGAAACTCCGCGGAAAACTGGAAGAGTATATGAGCAAGGGCAATATAGCCGCTGTCCTGTATTCAAACCCTAATAATCCTACCTGGATGTGCTTGACTGAAGACGAGCTAAAGACAATCGGTGAACTGGCTACCATATACGATGTTGTGGTTCTGGAAGACCTGGCTTATTTCTGCATGGATTTCCGCCAGGATTTCTCCAAGCCTTACGAGCCGCCGTTCCAGCCTTCAGTTGCCAGATATACAGACAACTATGTCATAATGATGTCTTCTTCCAAGATATTCAGCTACGCCGGAGAAAGAATCGGCGTTGCCTGCTTCTCTCCTAAGCTTTATTATCGCGAATATCCTGCTCTCAGGGAAAAGTACGGCCTGGGCAGAATGGGAGACAACTTTGTACTCACCTATTTGTATGCGGCGTCTACAGGTGTTTCTCACTCAGCGCAGTACGCCTACGCCGCATTGCTTGGCGGAGCTGCCGACGGCAAGATCGACTTCATTTCCGAAATGGCAAAATACGGGCAGAGGGCTTTCCGCTCCAAGGAGATTTTCGAAAGGCACGGTTTCCATATCGTGTACGACAAGGATCTTGACCGCAAGGTTGGAGACGGATTCTTCTACACCATAGGATACAAGAACATGAGCTGCTCTGAGCTTATGTTCGACCTTACTCGTTGCGGAATCACAGCCATCTCCCTCAACTCCACCGGCAGTGCACAGAACGGCATAAGAGCTTGTGTTTCAAGGCTGAGTTCTGACAAGCACTTTGAGGAAATGGACAAGAGGCTCGGCATGTTTGAACAGATTCAGAAAGAAAAGCAAGCTTAAACAGATGGCTGATATCAAATATGTAACTCCTGCCGAGGCCGTCCAGTGCGTAAAGAGCGGAGACGGAGTTTATTTCCAGGGATCAACGGCTGTTCCTGAAGTGCTTCAGCAAGCCTTGGCTGACAGGTGGAGAGAACTCCGCGATGTTAAGGTTTACAGCGCATTCTGCATTCCAAGGGGTGTAGCTCCTTTCTGCAAGGAAGAATACAGAGACTCTTTCATCGTGAGGAGCCTCTTCCTGTGCGCAGACCAGAGGCAGTGGGTTGCTGATGGCTACGGAAGCGTTATTCCGGCTTTCCTGGGAGAGATTCCTTTCCTCTTCCGCTCTAAGCAGCTTCCTGTAAATGTTGCATTTATCAACTGTTCGCTTCCTGATGAAAACGGATTCTGCAGCTACGGCATTTCGGCAGACCTTGCTGTTTCTGCCGTTGAAAGCGCTGACTATGTGGTTGCCCAGGTAAACAAGAGCATTCCTTACCTGTACGGAGGAGCCCTCATTCACGTTTCCAAGATTCACGCCGCAGTGGAATGCGACATTCCTCCTGTTGCCATGGAATTCGGCGAACCTACTGAAATCGAGAGAGCCATAGGAAACAACATTGCCGCTGAGATTCCTGACGGGGCCACCCTCCAGATTGGCGTGGGCGGCATTCCTAACGCCGTGCTGAACGCAATCAAGCACCACAAGCATCTGGGCCTTCATACAGAGGCTATGACAGACGGCGTGGTAAGGCTTATGGAAGAGGGAGTTATAGACAACACCCTAAAGAAGTTCCGCCCTGGAAAAGGCGTTGCTTCACTGGCTCTTGGAAGCAAGCATATGTACGAATTCCTGCATTACAACAAGGATGTGGAGTTCTACGATGTGGCTCTTACCAACGATCCTCAGATTATCCGCCAGAACCCTAAGGTGATGGCTATCAACTCCGCCCTCGAGATTGACCTTACGGGCCAGATCTGCGCAGACAGTATCGGAGAAAAGATCTTCTCCAGCGTCGGCGGACAGTACGACTTCATGTACGGAGGTGCTCTCTCTGAAGGCGGCAAGACCTTCATCGCCCTCCCTGCTGCAACCAGCAAAGGCAAAAGTAAGATTGTCCCTACTCTCACTCCTGGCGCCGGTGTTGTTACCACCAGGTTCCAGGCTCAGTACATTGCAACAGAATGGGGTATTGCCTATCTTAGGAACAAAGACCTGGCAGAAAGAGCCAAGGCCCTCATTGCCATTGCTCATCCTGATGCTCGTGAAGAACTCGAGAAGGCCGCAGTAAAGCGCTTCGGTTACAGCTTTTTGCGACTTAAACCATAATTCAGCTACATTATTCATCAACAACACAACAACACAACAACCCAATAACAATAATACTGAATCAACACAGCAGCATCTGTATTTTACATTTGCTGCTTTTTTGTTGTTTTATCTTCTTGTATTGTTTATATTTATACCTGGAAAAAACAATACGTATGAAACTAAACTATAATAACCTATTATTTCTCTTGCTTTTCAGTCACTTAAAAATAACCCACCATTAATTATTTTAGAATGAAAAGTTTTTACCAAGGAATAATTTCCTACATATGTTTCTGCTACATTCTTTCTTGTATTGCAAAAATTATTATTTGCCTCACAGCATTGCTAAATCTTGAAGCCATTACTACTACCATTATACTTGCTTTAGTATTAATTGCATTATTCTATTGGCTATTCACAAACAAAAAGTTAATAAATGTTAGCCTTAAGCTTTTTATTATAATCTTAATAATGCGTGTTCTATTACAAGCGCTTCAACCTGTTATTCTTTCTAAATATTATTTGAATTTGGAAGCAATGGAACGTTCACAATTATCAATGTATTTCTATTGGAATGAGACTTTATTTAATATTATAATTAATACTGCAATTATTATTAAATGTTTTATAGAGGTCAGAAGAAAATCTATAAATTAGTACCACTAGTGTACTGCATTATTTTTGAACAGGTGTAGTGGTATACTACTGCCATAAATTTGAACAGGTGCCTAAGTTAAATTTTTGTGCCCTCCCCCATTCTTCGTGCAGATTTTACGTTTACAAACAAACTAATTTTGCGATATCGGGAAAAGCGGTAGTGTTTCAAAAAGTGTGTCCGGAAATCTGCATCCCTAAAGACACTCAAAATTAGTCATTATTTTCAAGCATAAACATCTTTCTTTTTCGGCCTGGTATAATATAGGTTAATGATAACTTATTACTGGTGAGCAGGTCTCAGGAGATCGGTAACGGTTTTTACAGGATTGAAAGTAGATAGCGGAACTTCCACAAACTGTGTGTTCCAGCGGCTCATGGAGCCGTTCCACAGTCCCGGGAGTTCCGTATATTTTGCAGTTCTGCCTTCAAAGCTCTTCTCTACTTTTAGGCCGGTTTCTTTGTCTACAAAGTTCTGGAGGTCAAAGACATTTCCGTTTTTGTCCTTTATGCAGCAGACAATGTCAACAGGGTTGAAATGAGTGCTTTCTTTCATCAGGGATTTGTCTTCTATCTGTACGCTCTCGAGGATCTGGAGAGAGGTTGAACCGTCCTTTTCTCGGCAGATGAACGGACCGCCGCCGGGCTCGCCCTCGTTCTTTACCATACCGCAGACTCTGAGAGGACGGTTTAGATATTGTCTGAGGGTCTGTGTGTCAGGCTTCTGTGCAAAGGATATGCAGAACTCTTCTTTCAGGAATGATTCAATCTGGTCATCGGCAAGTTCGACCATTCTCTTTCTCAGCGATATTGCTCTTCCAAGGAGGATTTTCTTCCATTTGGCGGTATCGTTGAGGAAAGGTTCCTTTACAACATTGTCTATGTTCTTGATGAAAATGAAGTCTTCTGTGCAGAGGTTCAGGTTTGTCAGGAGAGCTCCGTGTCCAGCCGGACGAGTGAGGATGGTGCCGTCTGCCTTGATGAAAGGCTTGCCGTCTTCTGTATATGCAGTTGCGTCTGTGGAGTGGTCCTGTGTGGTGAAAGTGGCGGTAAAACGGCAGTTGTAACGGTTGGAGTAACCTTCAGCGAATTTGGCGTAGAGATGCGCAAACTCTATCAGATGCTCCTCGGACACAGTGAAATAAAGTTTGACGTTTTTATTTTTGTCCTTGGCGTAATATGCTCCTTCAGCAAGATGTTCTTCCAGCGGAGTACGGACAAACATAGCATACTTGTGGAATGGCAGAAGTCCTTTCGGAGTTGCCGCCAGAGTCTCTTTCGGGATGGAGAAATCTATAGGTGTATGTGCCTTGAGTTCCTTTATGATTTCTTGGGATTCGCCGAAGAGGGGCTTGAACATTCTGGAAGCGGCACCGCTTGCCGGAGTAAACTTGCAGAGAGTGCCTTCAAAGCCCTCTGCTTCAGCAAGGGCTACTGATATTTCTTTTTCATTCAGTCTCTTTATGGAACCGTCGGATGTGGAAGCGGCTCTTTCAATAATCAAACTCATGGCGGTAGATGTATTGTTTGCGTATTGTTTCAAACTTTTCAGGAGATTCTCTGAGGAGTATGTCAGTTTCCCCTATCGGGAAGAAAGAAAGCAATTGTTCTTTCAGATTGCCACTAAGGTCAAGATGATGCCTCTCGTCTGCTTTTCTGCATGTGAAGTCCTTGAGCTCAGCGATGTTGAAGTAAGCGGCAACAGCCCTGACAACAGCGTCGGTGGCGTTCTGCTTGCCTTCAACAGAGTAGCCGGCAATGTGCGGAGTTGCCAAAGCGCTTCTTTGGAGTATGTCTTTGTTTATATCCGGCTCATTGTTCCATACATCGCAGATGAAAAGACCCAGTTTCTTTGATTCCAGGAGGGCGTTATCATCGACTACAGGGCCTCTGGAGGCGTTAACAAGATGCGCGCCTTTCTTTATTGCCGAGAAGAAATGCTTTCCGGCAAGGCCCCTTGTGGTGCTGTCCAGTGGAGTATGGATAGTTACAATGTCAGAATTCTCCAGGACTTCTTCCAGGGAGAAATACTCCAGGGGAATACCCTGTTTCTGCTTTGGAGGGTCGTTTCTGAGGACTCTGAATCCGAGAGTTTCTGCCAGGCGGGCAACTTTCTCGCCGACATTGCCGGCACCTATCACCCCTATCGTTGAATTATGCCTGTCCTTTGCGGTTTCAGGGAGTATGCCGGAGTATGCCAAAGATGTGAACACGTACTGCATTACGGCAGAGGAGTTGCATCCCGGAGCATTTGCTACGCAAATTGAATTTGCGCGGCAATAATCCTCATCTATATGGTCTTTGCCGATTGTGGCAGAAGCAATCAATCTTACTTTTCTGCCCTCCAGAAGATCTTGTGAACATCTGGTTCTGGTTCTGGTAAGAAGGCAGAATTCTTCTTCGGGATATTTTGAAAGCACGTCATAAAAGCCATCTCCGGGAGCATATATCACATTCATATACGGCTCCAGGACTCCATTGATGTAAGGTATGGCATTGTCAACTATGCAAATCATGTTATCTGAGCACCAAAGATTTGACATACATTCCCCCCAGACTCTTGTTCAGCAGGTAAACAATAGACTTCTTGCGCCTTGTCAGGATGGTTCTGATGATGGAAGAGCTGAGAGTCACATAGAGGATTCCGTCTCTGAAGAACTTGGAGGAAGTGGCCTTGACCACATTCTCTTCCATGGTCTCGTCCCAGCAGCGGACCACCCTGGCCCCGAGTATTCCCTGGCTCTTGCCTATGTCTGAAAGATAGTCTTTCAGCAAATCTCCCAATTTGACGCTGCTCTGCTTTTTCATTCTGACGCTTCTATAGTTCCTGCCTTTACTTCAAAGTTGCGGCATTTTCCGCCTACTTTTTCTACCAGGGCATTCATTCTGACCTTGTTGCTGTCGGTTATGAATATCTGGCCGAAGCCGCTTCCGCTGACCATCTGAAGCAGGTATTCCACCCTCTCCATATCCAGCTTGTCAAACACGTCGTCCAGCAGCAGAATTGGAGACAGGCCGCCTGTCCTTTCTTTCATAATGTCGAACTGGGCCAGTTTGAGGGCTATCTGGAAGCATTTCTGCTGCCCCTGGCTGGCAGTCCTTTTAAGAGGATGGAACCCGCTCAGGGAGTCCATTTCAAAGGAAAGGTCATCGCGATGAATGCCTGAAGTGGTGAATCCCATCACCTTGTCTCTTTCCAGGTTTTTCTTCAGGATTTCTGCCATGGAATGCTTCAAAAGCTCGGACTGGTAGCAGATTCTGACCTTTTCCTTCTCTCCGCTGACCTTGGAATAATAGTTCTGGACGCTTTCCTCCAGAGTGGCGCAAAGCTTCTGGCGGGCCTGGAATATATAGGCCGCGTTCTCGCACATTTGGCTGTCGAAGACCTCTAGAAGCTCGTTCTGGACGTTGAAGTCTTTCAGAAGGCGGTTTCTCTGCATAAGTGTCTTGTTGTAGCGCTGGAGACGATCCAAGTATTCGCGGTCTATCTGGCTCAGAAGGGCGTTCAGGAACCTTCTCCTTTCCTCGGCCGACAGGTTGATCAGCGACGAGTCCTGAGGCGATACCATAACTATAGGAATAAGGCCGATGTGGTCAGCAAGCCTCTTGTAGGCCTTGTCGTTCCGTTTCATTGTCTTCCCCTCCTTCTCTCCTTCAGCATACAGGGCCAGCCCGATTTTGTTGGAAGATCCGTCGTCCATAGTGTAGAATCCGGCCAGGGCGCAGCTTTTCCGGGAATGCCGCACGCAGTGGCAGTCCTGGAAATTGAAGAAGCTCTTGGCCATGGAAAGGCTGTACACGGCATCCAGGAGATTGGTTTTCCCGCTGCCGTTGCTGCCCGAAATGCAATTAAGCCTGTCGGAGAAAACCAGGTCTGCAGAGGCAATGTTCTTGAAATCCGTTATGAGTATCCTGCTTAAAAACATATCGCTTAAAACTATTGCAAAATTAGAATATTTATCCGTAAATTTGCACCTCGCAAAAAATCTTAATAAAAATGGCTAAAATCAACAAAGAAAGCTCTGAGCCTAAGGCAAACGTTGCCGAGGCCCTTTCAAAGACAGAAGTGTTCTTCGAGAAAAACAAGAAGACTATCGGATATGTGGCAGGAGGCATTATTGTAGTGGCAGCCCTTATTTACGCATGGTATTCCCTTATTTATCAACCTAAGCAGAGAGAGGCTGTAGACCAGCTTTTCGTTGCTGAGAGGTATTTCAGGCTGGATTCTTTCAACCTGGCTCTCAACGGAGACGGCAACTCCCTCGGCTTTGCGCAGGTAATTGACAAATACGGAAAGAAGGCAGGAGAAGCCGTTTTCTTTGATGCAGGAATCTGCTGCCTCAGACTCGGCGACTATGACAAGGCTATTGACTATTTGAAGAAATACAGCACCAAGGACAACATCATGAAGGCAAGGGCAAAGGCCGCCATCGGCGACGCTTTGGTAAACAAAGGAGACATTGCCGCTTCAGTTCCTTATTTTGAAGAGGCCGCCAGCATAAGCAACAACATCTTCAGCGCAGGCTATCTGCAGAAGGCAGGCATCTGCTACGAAGAGCTCGGCCAGCTTGACAAGGCTCTGGCAGCTTACAACAAGATCAAGAACGAGTTCCCTAACTCGCCTGAGGGAATGGAGGTGCAGAAATTCATTTCCAGAGTAGAAGCATCCATAAAGTAGCGTACAATGGGAAGAGCGTTTGAATTCAGAAAAGAGAGGAAGTTCAAGAGATGGGGCAATATGGCCCGCGTCTTCACCCGCCTCGGAAAAGAAATCACTATTGCAGCAAAGAACGGAGGTCCGGATCCGGACTACAACCCTACCCTGAGAACCATCATCCAGACGGCAAAGAGCGAGAACATGCCTAAGGAGAACATTGACAGGGCAATAAAGAGAGCTGTAGAGAAAGACCAGAGCGATTTCCAGGAAATAGTTTACGAAGGCTACGGGCCTGGCGGAATCGCTTACCTCATAGAAACCGCTACCGACAACCACACACGTACAGTGGCCAATATCCGCAGCTACTTCAACAAGTATAACGGAACCCTGGGAACCAGCGGCAGCGTGGAGTTCATGTTCGAGCACAAGTGCGTGTTCAAGATCAAGAGCGAGAAAGACCCTATAGACTTGGATGAACTGGAACTCGAGCTTATAGACTATGGCGCGGACGAAGTCTTCAGCGAGGAGGACGATGACGGGAACAAGACGGTTGTAATCTACGGAGCCTACAAGTCGTTCGGCGATATCCAGAAGTACATCGAGGAAAAAGGATATACAATCGTCAGCGGAGGATTCGAGAGGATACCTACCGTGGACTTGAAGAAGCTTCCGGAAGAACAGCGCCTGGAAAACGAGAAGCTGATTGAGAAGATAGAAAACGACGACGACGTTCAGAACGTATATCATACACTGGACCTGTCGGAATAGGGAAAATAGACCCGGTAAAGCCCCATGCGGGCTTTATTCTTTTTAAGGAATATATGAACATAAAATTAATAATACTATGGAATTAACTCATATTGAACATCTTGGAATCGCCGTTAAGTCTTTGGAAGAGGCTATTCCTTATTACGAAGAAATGCTTGGCCTGAAATGCTACTCAATTGAGGAAGTAAAGGACCAGAAGGTAAAGACCGCTTTCTTCAAGATTGGACAGACAAAACTCGAGCTTTTGGAGAGCACTGATCCTGAGGGAACTATCGCCAAGTTCATCGAGAAAAGAGGAGAGGGTGTTCACCATGTGGCTTTCTCAACTCCTTCAGTCCAGACTTGCCTTACAGAACTTGAGGGCAAGGGCGTAAGACTCATCGACAAGGCTCCGAGAAAGGGCGCAGAGGGTCTGAATATAGCATTCCTCCATCCAAAATCAACTCACGGCGTGCTTACTGAGATCTGCGAAGACCCTAACAAGAAATAATAAAAAAGAGATATCGTTATGAGTAAGCAGCTCGAAGAAGTAAAGGCGTTGATATCCCTTAGGGAAAAAGCGCGCATGGGCGGCGGCCAGAAGAGGATCGACTCCCAGCACGAAAAAGGAAAATTCACAGCAAGAGAGAGACTCATGATGTTGCTCGACGAGGGCAGCTTCGAGGAGTTTGACATGTTCGTAACCCACCGCTGCACCAACTTCGGAATGGAGAAGAACCATGTTCTCGGCGATGGCGTTGTAACCGGCTACGGCACAATCGGAGGCAGGCTGGTTTATGTTTTCGCCCAGGATTTCACCGTTTTGGGAGGTTCTCTCAGCGAGACTTTCGCCCAGAAGATTTGCAAGGTGATGGACATCGCCATGAAGGTAGGCGCTCCTGTAATCGGAATCAACGACTCCGGCGGAGCACGTATCCAGGAAGGCGTTAACGCTCTTGCAGGCTATACCGACATTTTCCAGAGGAATATTCTTGCCAGCGGCGTAATTCCTCAGATTTCCGCTATTTTCGGTCCTTGCGCAGGCGGCGCGGTTTATTCCCCTGCACTGACCGACTTCAACATCATGTCCAAGGGCAGCTACATGTTCCTTACCGGACCTAAGGTTGTAAAGAGCGTTCTTGGAGAGGACGTTACTCAGGAGACTCTGGGAGGTGCAAGCGTTCACGCCAGCAAGTCAGGTGTAGCCCACTTTGCAGTTGACAACGAGGAAATAGGTATCCAGACCATCAAGGATCTGCTTTCATACCTGCCTCAGAACAATCTGGAGAAGACCCCTGTCGTTCCTACCAACGACCCTATCAACCGTATGGACGATATTCTCAACGAGATAATTCCCGACAATCCAAACAAGCCATACAACATGTACGATGTCATCAAGCACATCGTGGATGACGGAAAGTTCCTGGAAGTTCACAAGGATTACGCAAAGAGCCTTATCGTTGGTTTCGCAAGGTTCGACGGCATTGCAGTGGGCATCGTTGCCAACCAGCCTGCAGTGCTGGCCGGCGTGCTCGACTCCAACTCCAGCCGCAAGGGCGCAAGGTTCGTACGCTTCTGCGACGCGTTCAACATCCCTATCCTCACCCTTGAGGACGTGCCTGGCTTCCTCCCTGGAACCCAGCAGGAATACAACGGAATCATCCTCCACGGAGCAAAGCTTCTGTACGCATTCGGCGAGGCTACCGTTCCAAAGATTACAGTTGTTCTCAGAAAGGCTTACGGCGGCGCATACTGCGTTATGAGTTCTAAGCACCTCAGAGGCGACATCAACTACGCATGGCCTAACGCCGAGATCGCTATTATGGGTCCTAGCGGAGCAATCGAGATCCTCTACGGAAAGGAAATGAAAGAGGCTCAGGATGTTGAGGCATTCAAGGCAGAGAAAGAGAAAGAGTACAGGGATGCATTCGCAAACCCTTACAATGCAGCCAAGTACGGCTATATAGATGATGTTATTGAGCCAAGAAACACTCGTTTCAGAGTAATCCGCGCTCTGCATCAGCTCGAGAACAAGAGATTGACAAACCCTGCAAAGAAGCACGATAACCTGCCACTGTAAAAGAGAAGATGATGAAGAAGATACTATCAATTTTCACATTGGCTTCTCTGCTGCTCGCTTCCAGCGTGCTTCGCGCCCAGAGTCCGGTGGACATAAGGATCAACGAGGTCCAGACGTCCAACACAACCGGAATCGAGGACGAGCATGGCGACAGATGCGGATGGATAGAGCTTTTTAACACCGCCTTCGGTATGGTGGATGTTGCGGGCTTCTATATTACAGACGACAAGGCCAATCCTACAAAGTACATGATTCCCAAGGGAAATCCTGCAACGCAGATTCCTTTGAGAAGATACTTTGTGCTTTATGCAGACGGCAATCCTACGGCAGGAGTGTTCCACATGAACTTTACTCTGGACGGTGTAAGAGACCTGTATCTCTATGCAACTGATGGAGTTACTCTTCTGGACGAGATACATCTCCCTGCTGAAATCGCCGAGAACCGTTCTTACGGAAGAATTCTTGACGGCAAAGGCACTCACGAGCCTCTGAACTGGAGCAAGCAGTCCTACAGGAAGAACCACGAAGACTCCGAAATCGGAGAAGACGGCGGTTTCGGTCTGCTGGACCACCCTACTCCTGGCCAGACCAACGCCACAAAGGCAGTGGAGACCAAGAGCGAGAAGATGAAAAAGCAGGACCCATACGGCGCCATCCTGGCAATGATTGCCATGAGCGTTGTGTTCCTGTGCTTGATCATCCTCTACCTCTGCTTCAGGACCATCGGAAAGAGAGCCATCAAAAAGGCTGAGGCCGAGAAGGCTGCAAAAGCCGCTCCTAAGGCCGCTGCCGTATCAGCCAATCCTTCTAACGTAGACGAGGAGATAGTTGCCGCAATTGCCGCAGCCGTTTACCTCTACCAGAACGGCCAGAGCGTAGACAGCGGCATCCACGATGTGGAGAGCAACATCCTTACATTCAACCAGGATCTTCTGCGCAATTCTCCTTGGGGCGCAAGAAACCTTACACTTAAACAAGACCCGAGAAACTAACAACAACTAACAGATAAATCATACAACCATGAAAGAATATAAAATCAAAGTCAACGGCAACGAGTACAAAGTTGAAATAGAAGAAGTTGGCGGTACAATCACTAATGTTAGCGCAGCCCCTGTACAGGCCGCCGCTCCAGCTGCTGCCCCTAAGGCTTCAGCTCCAAGCGCTCCTGCTTCCGCAGGCGGCGCAAAGGTTACTTCTCCGCTTCCTGGAGTTATCCTGGACGTGGCAGTAAAGGAAGGCGATTCCGTAAAGAAAGGCGACAAGGTTGTAGTTCTCGAGGCAATGAAAATGGAGAATGTCATCGAAGCTACCGCAGACGGCGTTATCAAGGAAATCAAGGTTAAGAAGAGCGACTCCGTTCTCGAGGGTGACGTACTTGTAGTTATCGGATAATCTGCAGATTATGATTCTCAAGTCTAATATTGCGGAGAACCTCTACCAGTTCTTCAATTATACGGGATTCGCGAATGTGACCTTCGGCCACATCGTGATGATCCTCATTGGCCTGCTGTTCATTTACCTGGCCATAAAGAAGGATTGGGAGCCGCTGCTGCTGATTCCTATCGGATTCGGCATGATCATCGGCAACATCCCTCTTTTCCCGGGAATGCAGGTGGGCATTTATGAGGACGGTTCTGTGCTTAACATCCTTTACCAGGGAGTAAGGAGAGGTTTCTACCCTCCTTTGATCTTCCTTGGAATTGGCGCTATGACAGACTTTTCCGCCCTGATCTCCAACCCTAAGCTTCTGCTTGTTGGAGCCGCTGCCCAGTTCGGCATCTTTGCCGCATACGCAGGCGCCCTGGCTCTGGGATTCACTCCTGCAGAAGCCGGTGCAATCGGAATCATCGGCGGCGCAGACGGTCCAACAGCCATCTTCCTTTCAGGAAAGCTGGCTCCGGATTTGATTGGCGCCATTTCGGTTTCGGCTTACTCTTACATGGCTCTGGTTCCTGTGATCCAGCCTCCTATCATGAGACTGCTCACCACCAAGAAGGAAAGGCTTATCAGAATGGCTGCTCCGAGACCAGTTTCTCAGCAGGAGAAGATAGTCTTCCCTATCGTGGGATTCTTGATCACCGCTTTCATCGTTCCTTCAGGCATTCCTCTGCTGGGTATGCTGTTCTTCGGTAACTTGCTCAAGGAGAGCGGCGTTACCAGAAGACTCGCTGAGACCGCCAGAGGTCCTCTGAACGATATTGTGGTTATCCTAATCGGAGTTACCGTAGGCTGCTCAACTCAGGCAGACAAGTTCCTGCAGGGCAAATCCATTATGATTTTCGCCCTGGGTGCCGCTTCATTCATCGTGGCAACCTTTGCAGGAGTGCTTTTCTGCAAGATCCTGAACCTCTTCCTCAAGGAAGGCAAGAAACTCAACCCGCTCATCGGCAACTCAGGCGTTTCTGCAGTTCCTGACTCAGCGAGAGTTTCATACGTCCAGGGCTTGAAGTACGACCCTACCAACTTCCTTCTGATGCACGCTATGGGTCCTAACGTGGCCGGCGTTATCGGAAGTGCAGTTGCTGCCGGTATCCTTCTCGGATTCTTGAGCTAAAATAGCCCGGATTGACTTTTTGAAAGAGCAGGCTCATGAGTCTGCTCTTTTTATTTCACTTGTTATTTCGTATTTTTGTGCGCTCAAAAGAATAGTTATGACTCTAATAAAATCTATATCCGGAATCAGGGGCACTATCGGCGGAAATATCGGAGAAGCCCTAACTCCTTTGGACATTGTAAAATTCGCTTCAGCCTATTGCACTTGGCTGAAAAACAAGTATCCAGGCAAAAGGTGCAAGGTGGTTGTGGGAAGAGACGCCCGACTGAGCGGAACAATGGTACGCAATGTTGTTTGCGGTGCGCTGCTCTCTTGCGGCGTGGATGTAGTGGATGTCGGCCTGGCCTCCACCCCTACCACGGAAATGGCTGTTACATTCGAGAAGGCAGACGGCGGAATAATTCTTACAGCATCTCATAATCCGAGGCAGTGGAACGCCCTCAAGCTTCTCAACGAGAAAGGAGAGTTCCTGACGGCGGAAGACGGTGCCAGGATGCTGGAATTTGCCGAAAAGGAAGATTTCACCTTCGTGGATGTGGACTCGCTTGGCAAAATCGCTGAGAAAGACTTCACTATGGCTCATATAGAGGCTGTGCTGGCCGACCCTCTGGTTGACAGGGAGGCTATAAAGAATGCCGGTTTCAAGGCAGTTCTGGATGCCATCAATTCCGTTGGCGGAATCACAATGCCTATCCTTCTGGAAAAGCTGGGCGTTGAGTGCATAAAGCTCAACTGCGAGCCTACGGGAAACTTTGCCCACAACCCTGAACCGCTTCCTGCAAATCTTGTAGATCTTTCGCAGACAGTGAAAAACAGCGGCGCTAATCTTGGAATCTCTGTGGATCCGGATGTGGACAGACTGGCTTTCATCTGCGAAGACGGCACTCCGTTCGGCGAGGAATACACCCTTGTAAGCGTTGCTTCATACGTTCTGGAAAAGAATCCGGGCCCTACTGTGTCAAATCTCTCTTCCACCAGGGCTCTTCGAGACGTGACCGAGGCTGCCGGCCAGAATTACTATCCTGCCGCTGTGGGTGAAGTTAACGTTACCACCAAGATGCACGAAGTGGGCGCCGTAATAGGCGGAGAAGGCAACGGAGGGGTGATCTATCCTGGCCTTCACCACGGCAGAGACGCCTATATGGGTGTGGCTCTGTTCTTGAGCAACTTGGCTCACAAGAAGCTGAAAATGACTCAGCTCCGCGATTCTTATCCGCAGTATTACATCTCCAAGAACAGGATAGAGGTTTCCGATCCTAAGATGGTTGACAGCATACTCGCCAAGGTTGCAGAAACCTATAAAGACCTCAATCCTCTGACCATTGACGGCGTGAAGATAGACTTCGAGCAGAAAAGGAGCTGGGCTCAGCTGCGCAAATCCAACACCGAGCCTATTATCCGCCTCTACTGCGAGGCTCCTGACAAGGAAAGCGCCGAAGATCTGGCCGGTACAATAATCAAGCTTGTAGATTCTGTTATCAAGGGATAAGCCATGTTTTCATTCCGCACGAGTGACATATTCCGCCAGGAAGACCTGTACCTTCACAAGGGCCGCATTATGGTCATCTGCAACCAGTCGTCCTGGAATCCGCACTCTCGGCAGTATTTGTTCGAGGGCTTCTTCTCCAGAGGAAACCTCTCCTGCGTGATGGTTCCTCCGGGTGACGGCCTTTCTGAACATCCTCTGAGCGCGAGTGTTCCGTTCAACACTATAAGCCTGGCAAAAGACGGCTCCTTCCTTTTCTCTGAAGATGATTTTGCCTCTGCAGACGCTGTTGTGGTGGAGCTTCAGGATGCGGGATGCCGCTATTTTGGCGCCACAAACCTCATTGCAGCACTGATTTATTTCCTTCACGAGAGGAATGCCGAACTGCCCGTTTACATTGTCGACAGGCCCAATCCGGCCGGAAGGCAGGTGGAAGGCACTGCCCTCAGAGCAGGTTACCGCTCCCATATCGGGATAGAAGGAATTCCTCACAGGTACGGAATGACTCTGGGAGAACTCGCCTACTATCTCTATGGCAGAATGAACGCCAAGTTCCCCCTGCACATCATTTCCGCCAATGTTTCTCCTGTAGGCAAACTGGTTATGGGATGGACCATTCCTATGAGCAGCGATTTCGGCGGTTTCTTCACCGATTCTTTCTACAGCGGCCAGTATCTTTGGAGAGGCACCAACGTAACCCCTGGAGAAGGCACTACTCGCCCATACGAGCTTTTCGGTGCCCCGTTCATGGAAGGCATTACCCTGGAAGACAATCCTTTGTTCCACGATGAGGGAGTCTATGCCCGCTGGGCTTCTTTCACCCCTATCGGCGGCCGCTATTCTCACGAGAGATGCTTCGGCTACCAGCTGCTTCTCACGCCTGAGAGCCAGTACAATTCTTTGGCACACTCCTTGCGTCTTGTCCGCTGCGTAAGCGACGCCTGCCCTTCTTTCCGTTTCCTTGAAAAGGAGAAAGGCAAGGACAAGAGCCTGATAGAGATGCTGCTCGGCGACAAGGAACTCCTGGATTTTGTTGAAGGAAAAGCCGGATGGGATGAAACCCGCGAGCACATAAAGGTTGAAGAGCAGAAGTGGATAAAGAAAACCAAGAAGAGCCTCCTCTACGAAGACGAGCCTCTGTTCAGAATAAAATAGAAACGTAAAACACACGAGAAATGAATCCGATATTGCAGGAAAAGAAGTTCGAGTTGCCTGAAGGTCAAGTGATTATTCAGGACAGCGAATGCATGACCATCAAGGGCTCCATTGCCAAGACCGCCCTTCTGCTTGTAATGCTGCTTGTTGCCGCCGCCTACAGCTGGACAGTAACCAACAGTTCCATCAACCCTTCCTCGCCGATGTGGTATCTGATGGGAGGCGTCATTGTGGGTTTCATACTGGCTATGATCATTACTTTCAAGCCTAAGACCGCTCCTTATCTTTCCCCTATATACGCTGTTGCCGAGGGATTTGCGCTTGGCTGCATTTCAGCCGTCTACAACGGCTACGCCATAGAAAGGGCACAGGCAAGAGGCGTTGCGGTTGACCCTAACGGCATCTCCAGCCTGATAACCGGAGCCATACTGCTTACGGTTATCACCACATTCGTGATGCTGATCCTCTACCGCACCGGCGCCATCAAGGTCAACGACAAATTCAACAGGATACTCAAAGTGGCCCTGATTTCCGTTCTGGTGTTCTACGCCATCGGCATCTGCGTGGCCCTGTTCGGCGGAAGAGACGGCCAGTTCTACAATCTGTTCTTCGGAAACAGCATCCTGGCCATCGTGATAAACCTTATAATTGTAGGCATTGCGGCCTTCTCCCTGATGCAGGACTTCGACCTGATAGTCAAGGGCAGCCAGATGGGAGCTCCTAAGTTTATGGAATGGTATGCCGCTTTTGGCCTTATGGTTACTCTGGTATGGCTTTATCTTGAGATTTTGAGGCTTCTTTCACGCCTTCAGAGCAGAAATTAGCCGTAAAATTTTGATATTGCGCCAAAAGTATTATATTTGCACCCCGATTTTAAACACATTTGCAAATGAAAAAGTCTATACATCCCGAAACCTACCGACTTGTAGCTTTCAAGGATATGTCTAATGAAGAGGTATTCATCACACGCAGCTGTGAGGCTACCAAGGAGACAATTGAAATAGACGGCCAGACCTACCCTTTGGTAAAGGTAGAAATCTCAAGCTCATCTCACCCGTTCTACACTGGCAAGATGAAGCTCGTTGATACAGCCGGCCGCGTTGACAAGTTCTACAGCCGTTACAAGAAAAAGTAACAGAGCCTAGGTAAATTAAGGGGGAGATGGAAAACCGTCTCCCCTTTTTATTTATCCTGAATTTCTCTTAACTTTACAAAGTTTATATAAAGAATATGAGAAAGTTTATCGCAGCATTGCTGGCAGCCGCCGTCCTTTGCGGCTGTTCGGATAACGGCAAACAGAAGAAAGCTCTGCCCATAAGAGTGAAGGCTGAAGCATTGTCTCCTGCAGGAAACAATTTCCAGAAGACTTATGTCGGTACCGTTGAGGAAAACCAGGCCACGGCTGTCAGCTTCACGTCCATGGGAATGGTTACCAGAGTGTATGTAACAGAAGGACAGCCGGTCAGGAGAGGCCAGCTGATTGCCGTAATGGACGATACCCAGGCAAGAAACTTTCTCATCGGAGCTGAAGCTGGTATGCAACAGGCAAATGACGCTCTTCAGCGATATGGAATGCTTCACGAAAACGGCTCACTTCCCGAAGTCAAATGGGTAGAAGTGCAGAGCAAGGTGACCCAGGCCAAGTCCCAGCTGCAGATAGCAAGAAAGAACCTTGCAGACTGCTCCCTCACCGCCCCTGTCAACGGAATCACAGGAAAGGTCAGCATTAATGCAGGAGAAACCGCTCTGCCATCTCAGACCGTTGCCACTATCCTGGATATCAGCAAGGTTAAAGTAAAGGTATCTGTTCCTGATGCAGAGATATCATCCATCGCGGAGAATACTCCTTCTTCAGTTAGAGTTGATGCGATAGATATGACATTCGACGGAGGGAAGATAGAAAAAGGAGTGCAGGCCGATATGCTCACCCGCACATACGACATAAGGATTAGCGTGCAGAATCCGGGAGGAAAACTCCTGCCCGGAATGGTGGCAAGCGTCAGCTTCAACAGCCTGGGCCAAAGCGGAGCATTGTGCGTTCCGGTATCCGCCGTCCAGAAAAGGACAGACGGAAGCGCTTTTGTGTGGACGATAAGCCAGGACAGCACTGCTCACCGCACAAATGTCAAGACAGGTCAAGTATCAGGCAATGACATCATTATAGAAGACGGAATATATGAAGGAACCCTTATAGTTACTGAGGGATACCAGAAACTCGGAGAAGGGTCAAAGGTTATTTACTAGCTATGGAAGACAAGAAGACAAACTGGTTCAAGTGGCCTTTGGAGCATTATCCCATTTCGCTTCTGATAATTGCCATACTGTTTGTTCTTGGCATTTACGGAATGAGGCAGATGCCTAAGGACGAGTTCCCTGCCGCCACTATCCGTCAAGGAGTGGTAGCGGCCGTCTATCCGGGAGCCACGTCTGAAGAAGTGGAAGTGCAGGTTGCAAGGCCGCTGGAACGCTATCTGTTCACTTTCAAGGAAGTATATAGGGCAAAAACCACTTCAACTTCCCAGAACGGACTGTGCATTGTGATGGTCCGTCTCAAAGACGACGTGAACAATAAAGATGAAGTCTGGAGCAAGATCAAGCACGGCCTTCAGGCTTTCAAGCCAAGCCTTCCTTCGGGAGTGCTGGCTCTTGTGACAAACGACGATTTCGGCAATACGTCAGCCCTTCTCATATCTGTTGAAAGCAGCCAGAGAAGCTATCGCGAGCTTCAGGAATATACAGACAAGCTTTCCGACAATCTCCGCAGAATACCGTCCGTGGCAAATGTGAGGACATTCGGCCAGCAGCAAGAACAGCTAAGCGTTTACGTAGACCGCCAGCGGCTTCAGGCATACGGCATTGGACAGCAGATGCTCCTGAATGCTCTCAAGACCCAGAATCTCACAACTGTCAGCGGAAGCATAACCGGCACATCCCAAGTAACCCCTATTCATATAGAACCTTCTGAAAACACCGAGAAGGAAATTGAGGAACTCATCGTCTTCAGCGATCCTTCAACAGGCAAGACGGTAAGAGTCAGGGATATAGCAAGAGTGGTCAGAGAGTATGACAGCAACTCGAGCTACATCAGCCAGGACGGCCACCCGTGCATTTTGCTCTCAATGGAGATGAATCTTGGCAACAACATCGTTGAATACGGAAAAGAAGTTGACAAGTTCATTTCTGATTTCCGCAATGAGGAACTGCCGGAAGACGTCATAATAACAAGAATAGCGGACCAGCCTAAAGTTGTGGGCAAGAGCGTGAGAGATTTTCTCAGGGACCTGCTCATTTCAATGGCTGTGATTATTCTGGTGATTATGGTTCTCTTCCCTCTCCGCTCAGCGATTGTGGCCGCCATTACAATCCCGCTGAGCACATTCATATCGGTTGCCATAATGTATATGGTTGGGATTGAACTGAATATTGTCACTCTTGCGGCTCTGATTGTGGTAATGGGAATGGTGGTGGACAATTCCATTGTGGTGATTGACGGCTATCTGGAATATCTTGGAAACGGGCAGAGCCCGAAAGAAGCAGCCCTGTCTTCAGTCAAGCAGTATTTCATGCCTATGATGCTTGCAACGCTCTGCATCTGCGTGATTTTCTATCCGCTGCTTATTACAATGACCGGGGCATTCCACGATGCCCTGGAGGATTTTCCGGTTACAATTACCATCAATCTTATGGTGTCTTTGTTCCTGGCGGTACTTCTGATTCCGTTCCTGGAAACCAGGATTATGACGCCGGACAAGATATCCACCAAAGGAAACGCTGTAACCAAGACGGTCCAGAGCATATACGAGAAAGTCCTTGAATTTACCTTCAGGATGCCGTATGTTACCATTATCGGTGGAATTGCCATTATCCTGCTGAGCTGTCTGCTGATTCCTAAGCTGAAAATCAGGATGTTCCCGTTTGCAGACAGAGACCAGTTCGCCGTTGAAATCTTCCTGCCTGAGGGCAAGGGGCTGGAAGACACCCGCTTTGTAGCCGATTCGCTGAGGAAAGCCCTCCAGAAAGACGAGAAAGTGAAATGCATTACCAGCTTCATTGGATGCTCGTCTCCAAGATTCATGATCTGCTATGCTCCCCAGATTGCCGGAAGGAACTTTGCCCAGCTCATAGTCAACACCAAGTCCGACAAGGCTACAATAGAACTTCTCAATAAATACCAGAACGCTTTCTCCGAAGCCTTCCCGCAGGCTTATATCAGATTCAAGCGGCTGGATTACCTGGAAGTGCAAGAACTTGAATACAGATTCTACGGAGAAGACATCGACTCGCTTCAGGCAGCCGCAGACCAGCTTATGGACAGGATGCGCCAGATGCCTGAGCTTGAGTGGGTTCATACGGATTATTTTCAGCCTTATCCTGTGGCAAATATAACGCTGGACCCTGTTGCTTCCTCTCTTGCGGGAGTGAACCGCACTCTGGCCTCAATAGAGCTGGCCGCCAATACCTCAGACATCCAGGCCGGGGAAATTTGGGAAGATGACTATCAAGTGCCGGTTATCATAAAAGACGCTTCAGCTCTTACCCTTTCAGGTCTCGGCGACATTGGCATATCCACTCTGCCAACTATGCTCTCGGGAGTGTCAACCGGCTCAAACACCACTGTTCCCCTCCGGCAGATAGCCAAAGTGGAGCCGAAATGGAGCCAATCCCGCATCAATCACCGCCAGGGAGAAAGGTGCATGACAGTTACCGCGCAGTTCGCCCAGGGCACTTACGCCGGCCCCGTAGAGAAGAAACTCAGGAGAATATTGGAAAAAGAAATCAGCGTTCCGCAGGGAGTCAGAACAGAAACCGGAGGCGAGCTGGAATATGACAATGAGGCTCTCCCACAGATTGTCGGAGGAGTTTTGATCGCGATGATAATTATCTTCTTCTTCCTGCTGTTCAACTTCAAGAAGTTCGGCATTACCTCGGTTTGCATAGCCGCGCTGGCTCTTATGATTCCGGGCACGTTGATTGGCCTGGCACTTTTGAACCGCTTGCTGGGCCTGACTTCCATACTTGGAGTGATTACTCTTATGGGTATGATAATGAGGAACCAGATTCTCATATACGAACACGCCAACTCCCTGGTAGCCAAATATGCAGACGAACACCCGGACTGGAGAAACGACAAGGCCTCCTATAACCAGGCCGTTAAAATGGCCGCTTACGAAGCCGGAAAGAGAAGGATGGTGCCGATATTCCTCACAACTGCCACCACTGCCGTTGGAGTTGTTCCTATGATAATCGCAGGCTCATCCTTCTGGATGCCTGTGGGAGTCACCATTTTCGCCGGAGGAATTGGTTCGCTTATTATGGTTGTCACCATGCTTCCTGTCATTTATTGGAAAGTAAATCTGAAGTAAGATGAAAAAGGTTATTTCAATCATATTGTTCTCAGCGATTTGTGCAGTTTGCGCCGCACAGCCTTCCTACACGCTCTCTCAGCTGAGAGACTCCGCCTTGGCCAGCAACATCTCAATCCGCACAGCCAGCTATGACATACAAGCTTCTGACCTTCAAAAAGAAGAAGCTTTTACCAAATACTTTCCTAGCGTTAGCGCTACTGGAGTATCTTTCAGGGCAGACAGGAGTATGCTTAACGAAACCCTCAAGCCCTCTGAAATGATATCTCCCGATCTGGCTGCCTTTCTGGCCAGCATTCTTCCTCCCGATATACTTGCCTCCCTTAACAATCCGATAAGCATATCGATGATGAAAAAAGGAACGATTGGATCTGTCATAGCCATGCAGCCGATATTTGCAGGTGGACAGATAATAAACGGAAACCGCCTTGCCGAAGTTGGCAGACAGGCCAGCCGTCTACAACTCAACCTGGCTGAAAACGAAGTGGAGAAAACAACGGAGCAATATTTCTGGCAGTTAGCATCACTTCAGGAAAAGCTTAAGACAATAGAGACGGCAATGTCCTATGTGTCAGACATCAACAAAGATGTCAGCGTCGCTGTCAAAGCTGGCGTAGCTACAAAGAACGATTTGCTTCAGGTTCAGTTAAGGCAAAACGAGCTTGAAAGCCAGAAACTCAAAGTCATCAACGGAATCAGCCTGATGAAAATGCTAATCGGCCAGTTCTGCGGACTGAACAATACGGATTTCAGCATACAATTTGACAGCGCAAATCCGGATGACCTGCCGGAAAAGCTTGACCATATCCAGGCCCTATTTCAAACCAGGGAATACCAGCTTCTGGAAAAGAGCGTTGAAGCTGCAAGGCTCCAGAAGAAGCTCGCCGTGGGCCAGTATCTTCCAACCATAGCCGTTGGAGCTTCCTACAATTACCACAACCTGCTTAAAAATGACCGCAGCTTTGGAATGATAATGGCTACAGTGAGCATTCCTATAACCGACTGGTGGGGAGGCTCATACCAGATCAAGCGCAAAGAACTGGAAATCAGCAAGGCCGTTGAGCAGCAGCAAGACAAGGCCGCTATGCTCCAGATCAGGATGCAGAACGCCTGGAACAAAGTGGAAGAGTCTTATCAGCAGCTCCTCATAGCAAAGCGCAGCATAGAACAGGCTGAAGAAAACCTAAGGCTGCATAGAGACTACTACAAAGCCGGACTTACCAATATGTCCGATCTTCTGCAGGCTCAGCTTCTCCATCAGCAGACTCTGGACAGATATACAGACGCCTACTCTGAGTACCAGATGGCCATTCTGGACTACAGGCATTCGGTGGGCCAGTAAAAGTTTACTCTATTTTTCCTAACTTTGACTTGTTATGCAAAACCGGCAGCAAGTCATCCAGAATATCCGAAAGATTGCCAAAGAGTACAATAATCCTGAGCATTTTGTTGAGGATCCTCTTGCCTTTCCACGTCACTTCTACGCTCTCTATAAAAACGGGGAGAAAGGAATAACGCTTAAAGATATTGAGATTGCGGCGGTTATAGCGGCTCATCTGGCCTGGGGCAGAAGGAATATGATCGTGCGGGATATAGGCAGGGCAATGGATGAGATGAAGTGGAAGCCCCTCGAGTATGTGATGAAAGGAGAGTACAGATGCGGACCTGAGAGCCTTCACAGGACAGTCAGATGGAGCGAGTTTGCAATGATTTGCGCCAACCTGAAAGAGTTCTACTCTCATAACGAGAGCCTGGAATGCCTTTCTCCGCAGCAGATGAGAGTGCTGATATTCTCTCAAAAGGAGGACAAAAATTGCGCAAACAAGAAGATTCACATGCTCAGGCGATGGATGGTAAGAAATGACGGCATAGTAGACCTGGGCATCTGGAAGAGCATAAGTCCAAAGGATCTGATAATACCGCTGGATGTGCACGTGCATCAGACTGCGCTGGCGCTGGGCATAACAGAAAGAAACGGGACAGATATCAAGACCGCCTTGGAAATCACTGAGTTTCTGAAGGAATGTTTCCCTGAAGACCCATGCCTCGGCGATTTTGCTCTGTTCGCCTATCCTGTGGCCGAGCAAAAGAAAAACAAGAAAACAAAATAGTATCACAATATGAAAAGCAGAATCTCCATTATCCTTGCACTGAGCCTGTTGGCTATGCTGCCAAGCGTATCCAACGCTCAGGTTAAGTTCTTTTCGAATTTTGAATGCGGAAGGCTGGGAAGCGCTGAACTCAAGGACAGCTCAAACATTTACGCAAGAAAGCTGGTCTATGATATAGTGAGCGCAAAAGATCCGCTGAATCCAGTTGACACGCTTCTTGAACCTAGTTCCAGGTGGTTTTACTTTCTTATGACCGGAGTCAAGGGAAAAGACATAACCCTCAAGTTCATAGACACTGACCCATGGGCCCCGTTCTACAGCTACGACAACAAGGAATGGATCAGGTATGAGCCTAAGAAAGAGATGGTTGGACAGTTTGTGGCAAGAAAGATCTACGAGAAAGACTCCGTGTGGGTGGCTTACTGCATTCCATATACCAATACTCGCCTTAGCGAGCGCATGGACGAATGGTACTATATGAATGACGTGAAAATCTACTCCATTGGCAAGAGCCACGAGGGGAGAGACATGAACCTGATGGTGATCACAAACAACACCATTCCGGACAGGGGAAAGAAGAGAATCTACATACACGGAAGAGTGCATCCGAGCGAAACTCCTTGCTCCTGGTGCCTGGAAGGCCTGATTGAAGAGCTGTTGGCCCCTACTCCTTTTGCCAGAAGCCTCAGAGACAACGCGGTGTTCTTCATTCTGCCCTTCACCAACCCGGACGGAGTGGCTCTGGGATATTCCAGATGCGACGCTACGGGAGTGAACAATGAGATCAACTACGACAGGCCGGACTCTCTCACCACACAGGAAGTGAAGAATATAAAGAAGTTTGTCTACAACACTACATACGGGCTCAACGAGTTCGACCTGTTTTTGAACTTCCATTCCCAGATTGCCCCTCATATGACATACTGGGTTCATACTGAGGATTCTACATCTCCGCTTTATTTCAAGAAAGAGCAGACTCTTACATCGCTGACAATAGCAGACAACCCGATGTTTGCCAAGGATATGCTCAGCTTCTCCAAGATGGCTCCGAGGTACATAGAAGGCTATTTCTGGAACAATGTCAAGGAACGCACTCTGGCACTTACCCACGAGACTCCTTACAGCTTCTACGACAAGAACGAGGACGGAACCATTGTGACAATCGAGAATCTCAAATGGATGGGAAAGAAGACTTTGTGGGCAATATCAGAATATCTGGGAATAGCCCAGGCCGGAAGAATTGTGGTTGAGCCGCACAAGGCCTCGCATTGCCAGAAAGCGGAAGACCTGGATCACATTTATACGGGCGAACGTTACTATATCGCTGAGAAAGACGGGGCTACAGTGTCCTACAAGCACAAGAACCTTCCGGCGGGCAACTACGAGGTTTACAGATGGATTGTAGGAGGCAAGGGCCTGGTGAATGCCTCGGGAGAGAACTGCTGGGAGAAGCTGTCCGACTACACTCAGGACGGTGACGGAACTATGAACATCTCAATCCAGCTCAACGAAGGCCAGAAGGCCGGAGCCCTGCTGCTTGTGAAAACTGAAGAATAATGAAAAAGCCTGGACTGCTTCTTTCTCTTTTGCCTGTCGCCATTCTGGTGGGCATAATTATACTGAGCTCGTCGCTTTTTGACGGTGACCTGACCTCCGGCCCGGCTCAGATCGCTCTGGTATTTGCTGCAGCTGTGGGTTCACTTATAGCGATGTTCTATCTTAAAGTACCTTGGGAGAAGATAGAAGAAGCGATGGTGACCAACCTCAAGAATGCCGGATCAGCCATATTCATCCTGCTGATGATTGGCGCCCTGACGGCATCCTGGGTGCAGAGCGGAGTGGTTCCGTCTTTGGTCTACTATGGACTGAAGGTTGTGCATCCATCTATATTCCTGATAGTTATCTTCGTATTCACGGCATTGATTTCGTTGCTGATAGGAAGTTCCTGGACAACTATCGGAACAATCGGAGTGGCAATGATGAGCGCCGGCAGCATACTGGGTCTCCACCCTGGATGGCTGGCTGGAGCAATTATCTCCGGATCTTATTTCGGCGACAAGATTTCTCCGCTTTCTGACACCACAAACCTGGCTGCCAGCATATCGGGAGTAAAGCTCTACGACCACGTCAAGTATATGCTGATAACCAACGTGCCGGCAGTGATTATTACAGGAATAATATTCGCGATAGTTGGAGCATCCGCAGCCTCTAATGCCAATCTGGATGTGCACGGGCAAATGGAAGACATAGCTTCCACTTATAATGTATCTCCGTGGCTGCTGCTGATTCCGGCATTTACCATCTTCTTGATGGTGAAGAAGATATCCCCTATTCTCACACTGCTTTTGAGCGCTCTGTTCGCTTCTCTGGTGGCCTGCATAGTTCAGCCTCAGATCATATCGCAGATCAGCCCTTACGGAGAATTCAGCTGGCAGACATTCTTCTATGCCCCTATTAAGCTGATGAGTTCTCACGTGGATATCTCAGCCCCTAACGCAATGCTCACCAAGCTGGCATCCACCAACGGAATTGCCGGAATGCTGAACACCGTGTGGCTGATTATAAGCGTAACCATATTCGGCGGAATGCTGGAAGCAGGAGGTTTTATCCAGACAATTACCGAAAAACTGGAGAAGCTGATGCGCAATACTGTTTCGCTCGTGACCACCACAATGGCCACCTGCCTTTTCTGCAATGTAGCTCTGAGCGAGCAGTATATGGCAATCATAGTTCCTGGAAACATGCTCAGGAAACTCTATAAAGACAAAGGCTATGAAGGCAGGCTACTGAGCCGCTCCATAGAAGACTCGGCAACGGTTACCTCCGTGCTGATTCCGTGGAACACCTGCGGAGCCATGCAGGCAGGAGTTTTGGGAGTGCCTACGCTGGTTTACGCCCCTTACTGCCTTTTCAATTATATATCGCCGATGATTTCTATATTTGTAGCCGCAATCGGTTACAAGGTATTCCGGTGGGGAAAAAGAATTAGATAATTTAAATTAGATATTTATGAAAGTTTCTGAAAACAAAGTAGTTAGTTTGAGCTACACGCTCACTGTAAACGGAAGGGAAATTGAGAAAGTTGAGGCTGCCGAGCCGCTGACCTTCATCTTCGGAAGCGGAATGCTTCTTCCTAAGTTCGAGGAGAACGTGCTGGGTAAGGAAGTCGGAGATTCATTTGATTTCGAGCTTGAAGCCGCCGACGCTTACGGCGAGATGAATCCTCAGATGGTAGTTGACCTTCCTCTGAAGATGTTCGAGATGGACGGCAAGATAGATTACGAGATAATCAAGGAGGGAAACATTCTCCCTATGCAGGACAGGCAAGGCCATCGCATGAACGGCATCATCAAGGCTGTCAAGGCATTGGAAGAGAAGGTGACTATGGACTTCAACCACCCTCTGGCAGGCGAGAAGCTGCATTTTACAGGAAAGGTGGAGAGCGTGAGAGAAGCCACAGAGAAAGAGCTTCAGGACGGCCTTTACGGAGAAAAGATCCAGCATAGCTGCTCCGATGAGGATTGTTCATCCTGCGGCGGAGGTTGCAGCCACTGCCACTAGACCTTGCGGGCCACGTTGATTCCGTCCAGCGCGGAGGAAACAATTCCGCCGGAATAGCCGGCGCCTTCTCCGCACGGGAAGAGATTTTTCAGCGATATGTGCTGAAGCGATTCCGGATCGCGAGGAATCCTTACAGGAGATGATGTGCGGCTTTCCACAGCCAAAAGCAAAGACTGAGAGGTGTAATAGCCTCTCATTTTTTTGTCGAAGAAGAAGAAAGAGCGCTTGAGCCTCTGGTATACTTCAGATGGCAGAACTTCGCTGAGTTTAGCAGAATAAGCTCCTATTTTATAAGAAGTTGCAGGAAGATCTGCAGACAGCCTGTCTTTGCAGAAATCGTCCATTCTCTGGGCTGGAGCCTTGAGGCATCCGCCATTGTGGGCAAAGATTCCCTGCTCCACTTTCTCCTGGTATTTGAGCAGTTTCAAAGGCCCCCATTCCGAGAATTCCTCCACGTCTTCAGGTTCAATGCTTGTTACGATTCCGGCATTGGCCCAAGGTGAATTCCTCTGGGAATTGCTCATTCCGTTCAGCACAACTTCTCCCGGGGATGTGGATGAAGGAAGAAGAATGCCGCCAGGGCACATGCAGAACGAGAACACTCCCCTTCCGTCTATCTGGGCCACAAGCGAATACTCAGCCGGCGGCAGATTCCTGTCCCACTTGCCGTGATACTGGATATCGTTGATAAGGCTCTGAGGGTGTTCGGCCCTCACTCCGAGAGCGAATCCCTTGGCTTCCAGAGCCCAGCCCCTGTCATAGAACAATTGGTAAATGTCTTTTGCAGAATGGCCGCAGGCCAGAATTACAGACTTGGAAAGATATTCCACTTCCTTCAAGCATCCGTCTTCGGCTCGCTCTACGCATCTTGTGCTCCACAGGCCGCCATTGTTCTCAGCCGGAATAAAGTCTACGGCTCTGGTGTTGAAATGCACCTGCCCGCCGTGGGCAGTTATGCATTTGCGTATTTCTTCAATCACTCCCGGCAAGCGGTTGCTGCCGATATGAGGATGGGCATCTATGAGTATGGAAGGATCTGCACCGAACTCCACAAGCTGGTACAGAACCTCTCTAACATCTCCTTTCTTGGTTGAACGAGTATAGAGCTTTCCGTCTGAAAAACAGCCCGCTCCGCCCTCTCCGAAGCAATAGTTGGAGTCTGGATCCACCACCTGCTCAAGCATCAGACGGGCAGTGTCTCTCTTTCTGGCGTGAACGTCTTTGCCCCTTTCCAGTATTACCGGGCATAATCCCCTCTGAAGCAAGGTCAGAGCCGCGAACAGTCCGGCAGGCCCTGCCCCTATTATAACCACTTTCTCGCCCTTTGAACAATCCAGATAAGGAGCAATCTTGTATGGCTGGAACGGTTTCTCAGACTTGAGATATACCTGAGTCTTGTACTTGAACGCTATTTTGCCGCCGCGGGCGTCAATAGACCGGCGCAAAACTTCCACGTGGGCAATTTTGTCTTTTGTCATACCGCAGGCCCTTGCACACTTTTCCACAAGAGCGTCTTTGTCCTGCCTTTGGCCCGGCGAAAATGATATTTCTATATCTCTCATAGTGTCAGTGCATTTGCGAGGCCCTTGGAACTGAAGGGGCGTCCAGAGTGCAGAATTCTCCTCTGCGATACTTGTACAGCCCGCTTATGGCAATCATGGCCGCGTTGTCTGTCGTGAACTTGAACTCGGGAATGAATGTCTGCCATCTTCTCTTCCTCCCTTCCTCGGCGATACGGTTTCTGAGCCCTGAATTGGCACTCACTCCGCCTCCGATTGCCACCTGGGTGATTCCGGTCTGCTTGACAGCCAGAATCAGCTTTTTCATCAATATGTCTATCAATGCCTTCTGGAAACTGGCGCAGATGTCGGCCTTGTTCTCTTCGATGAAATTAGGATTCTCTTTCAGCTGGTCGCGGAGAAAATAAAGCAGAGAAGTCTTGATGCCGGAAAAACTGTAGTCCAGCCCTTCTATGTGAGGCAAGTTGAACTTGAAGCGATTTTCGTCTCCCTCCTTGGCCAGACGGTCCACAATCGGGCCACCCGGATATCCCAGGCCCATCATCTTGGAACATTTGTCAAAAGCCTCTCCTACGGCGTCATCTATAGTCTGGCCCAGAATTTCGAACTCGAAATAGCCGTTCACCTTCACAATCTGCGTATGCCCGCCCGATACCAGAAGCGTCAGGAACGGGAAAGACGGAGAAACATTGTCCTTGCCCTCCTGCTTAACCAGGCAAGACAGGATATGGCCTTGAAGATGATTCACTTCCACAAGCGGCTTGCCTGAAGCAATGGACAGTCCCTTGGCGTATGAAGTGCCCACAAGCAGCGAGCCCAGAAGCCCAGGCCCCCTCGTGAATGCGATAGCGTTGACATCGTCCATTGTCACCCCTGCCTGCTCCAGAGCCTGGTCCACCACAGGCACAATGTTCATAAGATGCGCCCTGGAAGCCAGTTCGGGAACCACTCCGCCCCATTTCTCGTGCACTTTCTGGCTTGCTATCACGCTGGAAAGCAAATACTCGTCGCGGATGACAGCAGCCGAAGTGTCGTCGCAGGATGATTCTATTCCAAGTATAATGTCGTTCATGATGCAAATCTAATGACTTTTTGTGTAAATTTGTAACTATAGAATAATTATAAGCAAATCTGAATGGGCAAGATAGGCAAATACATAGGATGGGTTGTTATGGCCCTGCTGTGCGTTGTAATGACTTGCTATCTTGTCATCCAGATTCCTTATGTCCAGACCCGGATCTGCAAATACGCTCTGCAGAAGCTCACCAAGGGCATCGATGCCGAAATCACCGTTTCCGACGTTAGCATCAGGTTCTTCAACCGCCTTAACCTGAAAGATTTTGCAATTGTCTCCGGCGACACTCTGGTGTGCGCAAAGGAGATAGACGCCAAATTCTCTCTTCGAGGCCTGCTGGACAAAAGCAAGACTTTCAAGTCTTTGACCGTCAGAGACGGAGTGTTCAACCTCATAGCGGAAACAGATTCCACCTATAATATCGACCGCATATTCCCTCCGTCAAGCGACACATCCTCCCTGAATCTCGACTTTTCTCTTTCCAAGATACAGGTGGAGAATTTCAGGTTCAACCTAAAAGACCCGTTCCACGACCAGGGAGCGGTTGAAGGGCAGATAAATTTTGCAGACCTGAAAGTCAGAAACATTTGCCTGGATGCCTCTGACATCAATTTCAAAGACAGGGTGTTTACCGCAAAGCTGGATAACCTGACAGGAAAGGAAATAAGCGGATTTGACGTGAATTCTCTCAAGGGAGACTTCCGGCTCGATTCCTCCGGGGCAACTTTATTCAAACCGGACTTGATAGCGGACGGAAGCCATTTCAAGGGAGATTTCCTGAAACTGGGATTCACCTCGCCGAAAGACCTGAAATATTTCCTGGACAAGGTTGTTATTCATTCCAAGTTCAGCAACACTCATCTGGCTATGAGGACCATAGGCCGTTTCGCCCCGGATTTCTTGAAATCGGACCTAGAGATACTGACCAGCGGAGAGGCTTACGGCACCGTGCGAGACCTTAACATAAAAAACGTGAAAGGCGCCAGCAAGAGCGGCGAAACCTCCTTCTCTGTTTCAGATTTGCGTTTGAGAGGACTGCCGAACGCTTTCCACACAAGCGTCAGCGGCAAGATCAACAGCTTCTCCACTACCGGGAAAGACCTTTCAAACGTGATTGCCGGACTCACAGACGGCCAGAAGATAGATTTCCTGGAAACATTCCCGAGGATGCAGGTATGGAACTATAGCGGTACTGTTAGCGGAACAATCGGGCACATGGTCACCGATGGAGTTCTCTCCAGCGGATCTACCAGAATCAATGCCCACACCGCAATCAATGCGGCAAGGGACAATACGGCTCCGCTTGTGGCTCTCAGGCTAGATGCCAATGACGTTAACCTCCGCCAATTTGCGGACAGCCCTATGCTGGGACTTTTCAGCGGCAAGGGAAGCGTCAAGGTTAACATAAGCCCGGACCACACCACATCTGTCACCATAGACAGCCTTAACGTCCGCAAGCTGGGAATCAACGGCTACAATCTCACCGGCATATTTGCCAAAGGCACTTACTCCGATGAGGTGTTCGACGGCAAGGTGATTTGCCACGACCCTGCCTTGGACCTTATGTTCCAGGGAAATATAGCCACCGCCATCAAAGACGGCAGCACGTTCAACTTCTACGCCAACATCCCTTACGCGGACCTCTACGCTCTCAAGCTTGACACCCGCGACTCCATTTCCGAAATCAGCACATTCATTAGCGCGGACCTGTTCGCCGATTCCGAGAACAGCATCTTCGGCTATCTGAAGATGGACAACACCTCTTTCACCAACTCGCACGGGAAATACGATATCGGAAATCTCGACGCCACGTCGCTGTTTGAAAACGACAAATATGTAATAAACATTGTATCTGACTTCATGAAAGCCAGATACGAGGGAACAAGGATGATAGACAGCTTCATCTACCAGTTCCGCCATCAGGTGCTAAGGCGCCATTTCAGCAACCTTCTCAAGCCATACAACCAGCAATATGCCAACGAGAGCTACAACCAGGACTACAGCCTTACCGTCAAGACTCTCAACACCCAGGGAATCTGCGCATTCATACTTCCGGGGCTGTATATCCAGAACGGCACGTCGCTGAGGATAAAAGTGTCTGAAGACGACCATTACAGGGTTGTGGCAAACAGCGGAAGGCTTGCCTACGAAGACAATTACCTGAAGAATGTGCTCCTGACTATTTTGGACAGAGACTCAAGCATTGCAGCCTCCATATACGCAAGGGAAATAGTTGCCGCCGGCCTTTCGGTTGACAGCACAAGGGTGCTTGCAAACGTGAGAAACAACCTTGCAGACCTTACTGTACGCTGCCGTAACGACAGCACGCTCAACGGCACAACAAACATAAATGCGCTGGTTTCCATACTCCGGGACAGCGTGGTTTCAGTTAACGGCGAGCCTAGGTTCCTTTCCAGCCCTATTGCAGTGAAACTGAAGGAATCCGATGTGACGCTCAGAAACAGCAAGTTCAACATCAGGCCTTCGGAAATCATTTACTCCGATTCGCTTCTTGTCTTTGACAATTTCAGGATAGAGAACAAAGACCAGAAAATAAGCGCAAACGGAACGCTGTCAGCCACCCAGAAAGATTCTCTAGGCATCTCGATGAAAAATTTTGACCTGTCTATTCTTGACAGGTTCCTCGACGATCCTCTGGGCATCGGAGGAAGGCTGTCAGGAGACGCGAGCATTTCGCTCAACAAAGGCAACAACAAGATGTTCGCCTCGTTCAGCGGAGATTCTATTCTGATGAACAACAAGCTGGTTGGGGCTCTGGATCTGAGCGCAATATGGAACAATGAGAACAAGCGCTACGACATAGATATCGAAACCACCAGAGACGGCCGCAAAAGGCTTGATGTAGGCGGCTTCTACCGCCCTTCAGACTCATACATCGATTTTGAGACAGACCTCAACGATATTGGGATGAGTTACTTTGAGCCGTTCCTGGATGATGTTGTTTCCAAGACAGACGGAACTCTTTCCGGGCAAATGAGAATATACGGTCCTGTGGACAACATCTCCATCGAGAGCAAAGACTGCCGCTTCAATAAGTTCAAGTTCACCGTAGACTATCTGAAGGTTCCTCTTGTTCTGGATGGCCCGTTCACAATAGACGACAACGGCATCAATGTCAAGAACGCCGCCTTGGCCGATTCTCTCGGCGGAACAGGAAGAGTCAACGGCGGAGCCAAGTGGAAGAAGTTCAGCAACATAAATGTTGACGCTTCCATTTCAATGAACAACCTGCTCAGCCTCAACACTGAAGAATTCGACAACGAAGATTTCTACGGCACAGTGTTCTCAACCGGAAATGTGGGCATCAAGGGAGATTTGAGCCACATAACTATGGACATCAACGCCCGTACCGAACGCAAGAGCCAGCTTCACATTCCGCTTTCAGGAGCCTCCAGCGCAAGCAGTTCCAATATCCTTACGTTTGTTCAGGAGGTTAAACCGGTGGAAATTGACCCTTACGACACTCTGTATTTTGCCAAGAGCAAGAACGTGTCAGAACCTTTGCAACTCGAAATCAACCTGAACGCTACTGCCACTACCGACGCTAGCGTATGGCTTGAAATTGACAAGTCTACAGGCGACATCATGAAGGCAAGAGGAAACGGAAGAATCGGTGTCAAAGTCAATCCTGCCAAGGACATTTTCCGTCTTTCCGGAAATTACGCAATAGAAGAAGGCAGCTATCATTTTGTACTCATGGGCCTGGCTTCCAGAGACTTTACCGTTACACGAGGCAGCAGCGTCACCTTCAACGGCAAGGTTGGAAACACAGGGCTGGACATAGAGGCTCTCTACAGCACCAAAGCCTCTGTAAACAGGCTTATCGCAGACTCCACTGCCGGTCCTAGCAGACTTGTCAACGCCTCCATCAAAGTTACCGGCATACTGGACAATCCTCAGATCAAGTTCGGAATAGACATTCCGGACCTCGACCCTACCGTGAAGCTGATGGTGGACAACGCTCTCAACACTGAAGACAAGGTGCAGAAGCAGTTTGCCTCGCTGATAGCGTTCGGCAGCTTCACGCCTGAAACAGATTCCGGCATATCTTCAAGCAACTCCGCACTTTACGCCAACGCTACATCTATGATTGTGGGGCAGGTCAACAATCTTCTGATGCAGCTGGGAATACCGCTCGACTTGGGCTTCAGTTACCAGCAAGGCTCGCAATATGTCAACGACGCCTTTGAGGTGGCCGTTTCCACCCAGCTGTTCAACAACCGCGTCATAATCAACGGCAGCATGGGCAACGACCCTTATTCCAGCATTACCGGAAACGACGTAAGAGGAAACATAGACGTTCAGGTGAAACTGGACCGCAAGGGCAAAGTCAGGATGACCTTCTTCTCTCACGCTACAGACCTTTATTCCAACTATCTCGACTTCAGCCAGAGAACCGGCATGGGTGTGGCCTACCAGCACGAGTTCAACTCGTTCAAAGATCTTTTCCGCAAGCGCAGCGCCGCTCAGAAAGAATACGAGAAGATGCTCAGCATCAAGGAGAAGGAAGAAAGAAGAGTTGCCAGGGAGAAGAAGAAAGAAGAGCGCAGGAAAAACAGAGAGGAACGCAAGGCCGCTAAATGACAACCTCTGCAATTTCCCCTATCATATCGGCTTTGAAAGGCCTCTCTACCCTGATGTAATTGCCGGTATATCCGCCCATCATATTTCCCTTCACACGTCCTTCAAACAGCACTTTCTGAACAGTGCCCTTGAATCTTTCCTGATATTCGCGATGAAGCTCGTCAGAAAGGGCTTCCAATGCCTTAACCCTATTGGTTTTCACGATTTCAGGCACTTGTCCTTCCATCTTGTCTGCCAGTGTGCCCTTCCTTCTGGAGTAAGGGAAAATATGCAGAAAGGCCGGGCGGATCACATCGCGGATGAAAGATAGAGTTGAGTCAAACTCGGCATCAGTCTCCCCCGGGAATCCGGCAATCACGTCTATTCCGAAGAACACGTCCCCCATCTTTTTCCTGATATAGTCTATCCTGGAGGCAAACAGGGCCGTGTCGTATTTGCGGTGCATGCGTTTAAGGGTTGAATCGCAGCCGCTCTGAAGCGGAATATGGAAATGCGGCTGGAATTTTGTCCCCGACGCAATCCAGTCTATCATCTGTTCAGTCAGAAGGTTAGGCTCTATGGAAGATATCCTGTAACGCTCAATTCCCCTAACTTCGTTCAGAGCCTTCAGCACAGGAAGCAGCCCTCCGTCATAGTCTCCGATATTCACTCCTGTAAGCACTATTTCCTTCACCCCTTTCTCGGCGATTTCCTTTGCCTGCTTAACCAGAGTATCAACCGGCACGCTTCTGCTTCTACCTCTTGCGTATGGTATTGCGCAGTAGGTGCAGAAATAGTTGCAGCCGTCCTGAACCTTGAGAAAAGACCTGGTTCTCTCGCCGAACGAGCAGGCAGGAAAAATATGCTCGGCTGCAGAAGGGCTGCAAGGAGAACCTTCCAGCAACTCGATGCAGCGGGAATAGACGCTGCCTTTCTTGTCCTGCTCCAAAACAAACGACACGCCTTCCAGGGCCTCGATCTCCTCCTTTTTCAGAGTGGCGTAGCATCCTGTTACGGCAATAATGGCATCGGGATTAAGCTTGTGGATTCTTCGGATTATGTTACGGCATTTCTTGTCTGAGTGCTCGGTTACAGTACAGGTATTTACAACACACACATCAACCCCTGAAGAATAAGGAGATACCTCCGCAAACCCATTGCGTACAAACTGCTGGGCAATAGAAGAGCTTTCCGCAAAGTTGAGTTTGCAGCCCAATGTGGCAATTGCCATTTTCTTTCCGGAAAAGTCTCCCATCTGCTTAAATACTATTCCTCAAATGTAACGCTGGAAGCGTAAAGCTTGCCGCCAAGAGGCGGATTGATCTTGTCTATTGTCACAGCCACCTTAGAAAGAGCCGGGAACTCGGCCTTAACGTGTTTCACTATTCGCTGAGCAATATTCTCAAGCAGATTCGAAGGGATATCCATTTCATCTCTCACAATGTCATAAAGAGTCTGGTAGTTTACAGCATCTGCAATGTCATCAGACTCGGCCGCTGCGGAAAAGTCACCTTCCACGCTGAGATTCACCACAAAACGGTTGCCTATGATTCTTTCCTCTTCAAAGCATCCGTGCTTTGCGAAGAATTCCATGTCTTTCAGTTCTATCCTGTTCATAATCAGCCTAAAATAATGAATACACAAGGTCTTTTGCCTATCTTGAAACCCGTTTTTCTCCATAGCCCCACCGGCATAGTCTTGATGAATTCTGCCGGCTGAGATATATCTGCCGCTACTGTCAGCATGGTTGAAGGCGAGCACGCTTCCATTATCGAAGCTAACAGGGAGTCGTTGCGGTAAGGGGTTTCTATGAATATCTGGCTCTGGTTCATCTTCCTGGAATGTGACTCATAGAACTTCAGCTTGGCTTTTCTGGCTTCCTCTTTTACAGGAAGATAGCCGTTGAAAGCAAAGTTCTGGCCCTGGAGCCCGCTGCTCATAAGAGCCATCATCAGACTCGAAGGCCCAACCAGCGGAACCACCTGAACGTCCTCTTTATGGGCGGCGGCCACAAGTATGCTTCCCGGATCGGCCACTGCCGGAAGCCCGGCCTCGGAAATCAGCCCCACGTCGTTTCCTTCCAGAAGCAAAGACACATAGCCGGCACCCACTTTAGGATCTGTATGCTCGTTCAGCTCGTAGAAATTGAGGCCCTCAATCTTGCCTTTCAGCCCGCATCTCGAGAGAAACCGCCTGGCTGTAGTAATCTCCTCCACCACAAAATGCTTCAGCGATTCTATAATATAGATATTCCTCGGCGGCAGCGCATCTGCCACAGAGCCCTCTCCCAGAGGAGACGGAATCAGATATAACTTTCCTTTTGCCATAACCGCCACAAAGATAACTTAAAATGAAAATAATCGGGAGTGTTTTGCTATATTTGGTGTATGGAAAATTCTATTGTGTTTTTGGGTACGGGAACTTCTACGGGAGTTCCTATGATAGGATGCCACTGCTCTGTATGCAGCAGCGCAGATCCCAGGGACAAGCGCCTTAGGACCTCTGCCTTTGTGCATTACAACGGCCTGAGGCTGCTGATAGACTGCGGTCCGGATTTCCGCACCCAGGCTCTCAGTAACGGAATAGAAGACCTGGATGCCATACTTTTCACCCACCAGCACAAAGACCATACAGGCGGCCTTGACGACGTGAGGGCTCTCAACTACATAAACAGCAAGCCCACCACTATTTACTGCGAAAACAGGGTGCTGGAAGGCCTGAAGATGGAGTATTCCTACGCCTTTACCGATCATCCATATCCCGGAGTTCCAAAATTCGACATCCATATAATAGACGACAAGCCATTTGAGATTCAGGGCCGGAAGATAATCCCGATTAGGGCCATGCACTACAAGCTTCCCGTTCTGGGATTCAGGATGGGCGGGCTCTGCTACCTGACAGACGCCAACTCCATCGCTGAGGAAGAGCTGGAAAAGCTCAAAGGTCTTGACATTATGGTGCTAAGCACAGTAAGAAGGACAAAGCACATCTCTCATTTCTCTCTGGAAGAAGCCATTGCACTGGGGCAGAAGATCGGGGCAAAGAAGACTTTCATAACCCATCTTTCCCACCAGATGGCGGAAGACGACAAAAACATCAAAGGCACCCATTCCGCCTTGACGGAAGAGATGCCTTCGGGTATATTCATAGCCTACGACGGCCTGAAAGTGTCTTTCTAAGCAATCAAAGATTGTCGAACGAGAACGGTATGAGGTCATTTACAGATGAGATGACCTCTATTTTTTCTGCCGCTCCAAGAATTATCTTCATAGGCTTTCCGCCTCTTTTCTGGGCGTCCAGCATTACCTGGATGCACGCCCCGCAAGGCCTTGTTGGAGTAGCCGTCAGCTTGCGGCCTTTTTTGGCGGCTATCGCCAGAGCCTCAACAGCAACTCCCGGGTACTTGGACAATGCATAGAAAAGCACAGACCTTTCCGCGCACAAGCCAGACGGAAATGCTTCGCTTTCCTGATTTGCTGCCTTGAGTATCTGGCCGTTGGCCATTCTGACCGCAGCCCCTACCCTGAACTTGGAAAACGGAGAGTATGAAAGTTCTGTAGCTGAAACAGCTTCCTTCAGAAGTTCCGCATCTGCCTTGGACAGCTGGTCAGCGGAAGAAAACTCCTGATATTCTATGACTATTTTTTTCTTCATATAGAACTGCTTTACTGCAAATTTAATAAATTTGTGATAGTTGAAACACATATCATACCATTTATGGCCAGGAAAACATCCTCTAAACCAAAGAAAAGCAACAGAAAATCATCTAAGAAAGGCAGAATCTTCAGATGGCTGGTGATAATTTTTTTGCTTCTTGCCATACCTGCAGGCATAGGAATAGCCCGATTCCTGCAGAAAAACAAGAAGAATGTGGCCCGCAAGACAGTGCTCTATGTCAGGCCTGAAACAGACTTCAACACTCTGATGGATTCCCTTGAAAAGAATCTGACAGACATTGGCTCTTTTGTCAAAGTGGCCAACCGCGAGCAGCTTCCTTCTCACATTCACCCCGGCCGCTATGTTCTAGATTCTCTGGCCACCAACATACAGGTAGTCAGGAACATAAAGTACGGATACCAGACTCCGCTCATGCTTCCTCTGTCCGGAAGAATCCGCCACGCCAAGAATCTTGCCGCCAGGCTGGGCAAGAGGATGATGGCCGATTCCGCCGCCTTCATGGAAGTGTTCACCGACAACGATTATCTCCAGACTCTTGGCACCGACACATCCAACGTCCTTTCCCTCATTCTCCCCGATTCCTACGAGTTTTACTGGACAGCAACTCCTAAGGAATTCCTCGAGAGGATGAAAAAGGAATATGACAAGTTCTGGACAGACGAGCGTCTTCAGAAAGCAAAGAAGATCGGCCTGAGCCCTAAGGAAGTCTCCATCCTAGCCTCTATAGTTTATGGAGAAAGCAACCATGTGCCTGAATATCCTAAGATTGCAAGCGTTTACCATAACCGCCTCAGAAAAGGCTGGAAACTGTGTGCAGACCCTACTGTAATCTACGCAACAGGCGATTTCACCATAACCCGAGTGCTCAAGAAGCATCTGGAAACCGACTCTCCTTACAACACTTACAAGGTTTACGGCCTTCCTCCTGGCCCTATCATGGCTCCAACCAAAGACTGCATAGACGGCGTTCTGAACGAAGAGCAGACAGACTACTATTATTTCTGCGCAAACCCTAAGTTCAACGGCACACACCGCTTTGCCCGCAACGAGAGAGAGCATTTCGCCAATGCCAGAGCCTACCGCCAGGCCCTCGACTCGCTGAACAGAGCCAAAGCCGCCCGTGCCGCAGCAGAAGCCGCCACCAAATAAAAAGGTAATAAGCTGCGTTAGCAGCCGGCCGAGCAGGCCGTGATCCCCCTTGAGGGGGCGCAGGGGGTGAACTTTTGCAAATGTTCACTTTTCAAAAAAAAAGTGTACATTTGCGGTGGGGTAAGTCATATACGACCAGCTCCCTCAAAACTCCCCCAGGATCGGAAGGTAGCAAGGGTATGAGGTTGTAGCGGTGCGATATATGTCGCTTGCCCCTTTTTTGTACCTTTACCTGGCAAATTGATCTGAAATGAAAATCATCGTAGGACTCAGCGGAGGCGTGGACTCAAGCGTAGCGGCATATCTTCTCAAGCAGCAGGGATATGACGTGGAGGCTATGTACATGCAGAACTGGCACGACGTAACCGGCACGCTTCACGGAGAATGCGAGTGGGAGGAGGAGAAAGTTGTGGCCGAGATGGTTGCAAAGAAGATCGGCATTCCATTCCATTTCGTGGACCTGAGCGACGACTACCGCAAGCAGGTGGTGGATTATATGTTCAGCGAATATGCCGCCGGAAGAACTCCTAATCCGGATGTGCTGTGCAACAGCAAGATAAAGTTCGCCTCATTCCTGGAGAAAGTGGAAGAGCTGGGCGGTGACTTTGTGGCTACCGGCCATTACTGCAAGAAGGAAACTATAAATGCCGGCGGCAAAGAAATCTACAGGATTATTGCCGGGGACGACCCGAACAAAGACCAGAGCTACTTCCTCTGCCAGCTAAGCCAGCAGCAGCTGTCCAAGGCTCTCTTCCCTATCGGTCATCTTACGAAGCCTCAGGTGAGGGAAATCGCCCGAGAGGCCAGACTTCCATCAGCGGAAAAGAAAGACAGCCAGGGCATTTGCTTTGTGGGCAAGGTGGACCTTCCTGTCTTTTTGCAGCAGGTACTCAAGCCAAAGGACGGCAACGTGGTGGAAATCTTCCGTGAGGACTATGAAAAGATATTCAAAAGGGAGAATCCTGATGAATTCACCCCAGTTCGCTATAAGCCTGAAGACGGAAAGATCATAGGAAAGCATATAGGCGTACAGTATTACACCATCGGCCAGAGGCATGGGTTGAACATCGGAGGGCATCAGGGCAGCATCTTCATAATCGCGACAGATATAGCCACCAATACAATATATGTGGGAGAGGGCAAAGACCATCCCGGCCTCTACCGCAAAGGCTTGAAAGTTAACGCCTCGGAAGTACACTGGATACGCCCGGACCTCAAGATGGAGGCCGGAGAGGAAAGGAGATACCTTGTTAGAATCAGATACCGCCAGCCGCTCCAGAAATGTACTCTCAAGATGAAAGAGGACGGAATGTACTTCCTTTTTGACGAGCCTCAAAGAGGCGTAACGCCTGGCCAGTTTGCCGCCTGGTATGCTGAAGACGGAGAAATGCTGGGCAGCGGCCCAATCAAAGAATAGAATATGAAAAAGACATTGTTTCTCATTTTTGCTCTAATGCTTCTTGTGCATTTTCCTGCAAAAGCGCAGGAGGACGTATCATTCACGAATCCGGCAGACGGAGCCGTGCTTTCAGGCACTTTGCTTATGCCGAAGGACGTGGAGAATCCGCCTGTGGTTCTTATGGTTACGGGCAGCGGGCAGCAGAACAGAGACGAGGAAATACTTGGCCACAAGCCGTTCAAGGTTATTGCTGAGTATCTGGCGGAAAGAGGAATCGCTTCTCTGAGATATGATGACAGGGGCTATGGCAAGTCCACTGGCAGCTTAGATGGTGTTACAACAGAAACTTTCAAGCAGGATGCTCTCGCTGGCGTGGAGTATTTGAAATCAATCGGCAAATTCTCTAAAGTTGGAGTTCTTGGGCACAGCGAAGGCGGCACGATTGCTTTTCTGATAGCCGCAGACGGCAAGGCGGATTTCATCGTTAGCATGGCCGGAGGAGCTGTCCAGGGCAAGGAAACCATTCTGACTCAGAACTACAACGCCCTGAAAATGCAGGGAATAACATCGGAGCAGGCAGGCGAAATAGTTGATGCTGTGGAGGATGTTTTCAACAAGATAATTGCCAGTCCGATAGACGAGCCTATGAGCGAAACTCTCCAGAAGATAGCCGCTGAAAGCGAGAATCCTGAGATAGCCCAGACGCTTGCCATGCAGCTGGGAAGCGATGCTAACGGCAAATGGTTCAAGTATTTTCTGGCGCTGGATCCGTCTGAAGCCATAAGCAAAATCACCTGTCCTGTGATGGCAATCAACGGCACCAAGGACTTCCAGGTGGATTGCGAGGAGAATCTGGACAGCATCAAAAAGAAGCTCCACGAGTCACCGAAGAATCTGATAAAGAGCTACGAAGGGCTCAACCACCTGTTCCAGCACTGCACCACAGGCTTTCCTATGGAATATGCCACCATAAAAGAAGATATCGCCGAGGAAGTTCTCAGCGATATCTCTAACTGGATCAAAAGCCTGTAATTTTTATTCCAGATTATCTGGAGATTCCAGGCTGTCGATGGCAAATCTTACTTCGTCGTCAGTAAGATTATCGTAACGGATGTAATAGTCCAAACCATACAGGTTGCGGACTATTAGGCCTTTGAGATAATCTTTCAGTTTTTCGCCTGAACGCTGGAGCTCTTCTTCTGTGAATTCAATCTTGTTCTGCTTTGCATAGTCCAGGAACTCTTTCAGGTATTTGTCAGACACTTCAAAGTTATCCACGAAATTGCTGTAAACACGGTCGTTGATCTCTTCGCTTTGGGAAGCGGAGAATGTGCCGTATTTCCTCTCGAACTCCTTGCGGTGGCTATCTGCATAGATGCCCACGAAATCGCTGAGAATGCCCTTGTTTACAGCGGCGAGAAAGCTCTTTGAATAGTAGGAAGTGTCCATAGGAATATACACATCCGGCATGATTCCGCCCCCGCCGTAAACGGTTCTTCCGAGTTTCAATGTCTTGAATTTCAAGGAATCGTTAATCTTTATGCTGTCTGCGTTGAAGGATTCTCCGGTAAGATATCTCTCATAGAATTTGCGGTAATATTCATCAGCCTGGCCCATCTTGTAAGGGCTCTGGATAACCCTGCCGCTTGGAGTGTGATAGCGGGCCACGGTAATTCTCACGCGGCTTCCGTCCTGGAGCGGGAACTCCTGCTGAACCAGACCTTTGCCGAACGAGCGGCGGCCGATCAGAATGCCTCGGTCCCAATCCTGGATTGCTCCGGAAAGGATCTCGCTCGCCGATGCTGAATTCTCGTCTATCAACACAGCAACCTGAACATTCTGCAGTTTTCCGGTTCCGTCTGCATAGTCGTCTGTACGTTCAACGGCCCTGCCCTCGGAGAAGAGAATCAGCTGGCCCTTTTCCATAAACTCGTTCACAAGCCTGAGGGCCGTATGCAGATATCCGCCGCCGTTGCCCCTGAGGTCTATTATCAAGCCTTTGATGACCTTGCCCTCAAGCGGAGTCATGAACTCGTTATAGGTCTGGGCACCGAAGCTGCTTACGCGGATATACATAATTCCTGGACGAATTTCATACGCTGAAGAAACAGTGTTCAAAGGAATCTTGTCGCGAGTTATAACCAGCTCTCTCTCTTTTTCTCCGCGACGGATAACCCCTACTCTGACCTTAGTTCCCTTGTCGCCTCTGAGATACTTGAGGACTCTCATCTGGGTAAGCTTTGTTCCGCTGATGACCTCTCCGTCTACGGAATTGATCTTGTCTCCGGCCCTGAGCCCCACTTTCTCGGATGGCCCGCCCGGGATAACGCTCTGGACAGTAAGAGTATCGCGAATAATGGCATACTCTATGCCGATGCCTTCAAACTTGCCCAGAAGAGGCTCTTCCATTTCCTTTACGTCCTTGGCGGAAATGTACACTGAATGAGGATCGAGCTGCTGCATCAGGTGAATCATTGCATCCTCGCTCACTTTTCCCACGTCAAGCGTATCCACGTATGCGTTAGCAAGAAGGAAAAGTATCTGCTTGAACTTGACAGATTCGTTGTTCAGGCGGGTATTGTTGAAACTAACCGTCTGGTTCACTTTCGGCTGGGCCAGATAGCTCTGGGAAAATGCAAACTGCACGGTGGCCATAATGCAGGCAACGGCCAAGGCAGTGTATCTCAATTTCTTATGAATTCGTGTCATCTTACAGCAATTTCTTCGGCGATGTCTTTTCCGGAACATCAAATATCATACCTTCTTCCGCCAGATAGGATTCAGGGAAAATCTGCCTGGCTTCATCCAGAAGCAGATCCAGGCTGCGGTAACGGGAGGAGAAATGCCCCAGCACAAGAGTCTTGGCCCCCGCTGCAAGTGCGGTCTTTGCCGCATCCTGGCTGGTGGAATGCGCTGTAGTCCTGGACAATGCGCGCAAATCAGAAGCGTAGGTGGCCTCGTGGTAAATAAGGTCCGCGCCCTTTATCCATTCAGGAAGCTTAGGGAACGGAGCCGTGTCGCTGCAGTAGGCAAAGCATCTCGGCTCAAACGGCTTGTATGCCAGATCCTCGCACTTGAGGACAACTTCTTTCCCGTCGGCAGACTTTCTCAGAACATCCTCTCCCCTCTTGAGCATTGCAATTTCCTCAAGTGTGAGCTTATACTCGGGGATTGCGCTTTTGAGAACATTCATCTGAGGCTCCTTCTCCTTGAACAGATAGCCATAGGTCTCTATTCTGTGCCGCAGAGGGAACGCGTATATCTCCAGGTTCTTGAACTCAGCCACAAGGGTTGGCTCTGAGCATTTTACGGTATGAAGCACAACTTCAAACTTCACCTGGCCGAAATAATCTGAAATAGTCTTCAGCAGGCCGTCCATTCCGGCGGGAGCGTATATATGAAGCGGAGACAGCCTTCCCGTCATGTCCAGCGTGGAAATCAGGCCGAAAAGCCCGAACACGTGGTCGCCGTGAAGATGGGAAATGAAGATGTTGTCCAGCCTGGAGAACGGCACCTTGAACCGGGCCATCTGCATCTGGCATCCTTCTCCGCAGTCAATCAAAAACAAGCGCCCACCCACGGTCAGTGAGTGAGCGCTAGGGAATCTGGAAGATGTCGGGCGCGCTGATGCGCTGCCCAATGTCATCAGAGAGAAATCCACTTAGTTGTTCTCCCCTTTTTCCATCTCCTTCTTCAGGTCTGCAAGAGCGTCGATGTCGCCCAGAGTGGTCTTCTCAACGCTTGCCTTCACCTTCTTGATAGCTTTCTTGGTGCTTTCAGCCTCTGCTTCCTTCTCCTTGAGAATTTCGCCGGCCTCAGCCCTCTTCTTGTCTTCAGCTATCCTTGTGTGTGAAAGGATGATCTTCTTGCTAGACTTGTTGAATTCGACAACCTTGAAATCAAGTTTCTCGTCTGCCTTTGCAGTGGTTCCGTCTTCCTTTACAAGGCCCTTGGTAGGTGCAAATCCCTCAATTCCATACTGGAGTGCTACGGTAGCGCCCTTGTCGTTGAAGGAAACGATTGTACCCTCGTGGATAGAACCCTGGGTGAATACGGTCTCGAAAGTGTCCCAAGGATTGTCCTCGAGCTGCTTGTGGCCCAGTGAAAGCCTTCTGTTGTCCTCATCGATATCGAGAACTACAACCTCGAACTTCTCTCCCAGTGAAGTGAACTCTGAAGGATGCTTGATCTTCTTTGTCCAGCTCAGGTCTGAAACGTGAACAAGTCCGTCTACGCCTTCCTCAAGTTCAACGAATACTCCGAAGTTAGTGACGTTGCGCACGATAGCAGTGTGGCGGCTTCCTACAGGATACTTCTCCTTGATAGTTGCCCATGGATCCGGTTTGAGCTGCTTGATGCCGAGTGACATCTTGTGCTCGTCGCGGTCGAGAGTGAGAACCTGTGCCTCAACTTCCTGACCGAGCTTCAGGAAATCCTGAGCGCTTCTCAGGTGAGAAGACCAGCTCATTTCAGATACGTGGATAAGTCCCTCGATACCAGGCTGTATTTCTACGAATGCGCCGTAGTCTGTAATGACTACAACCTTGCCCTTGATGGTATCGCCAACCTTCAGGTCTGGATTCAGAGCATCCCAAGGATGTGCCTGGAGCTGCTTCAGACCGAGAGCGATTCTCTTCTTCTCTTCGTCGAAGTCGAGGATTACTACATTGATCTTCTCGTCCAGCTTAACAACTTCCTCAGGGTTGCCGATACGGCCCCAAGACAGGTCTGTGATGTGAATAAGTCCGTCTACGCCGCCCAGGTCAACGAATACACCGTAAGAAGTGATGTTCTTTACAGTTCCCTCGAGAACCTGGCCTTTCTCCAGCTTAGCGATGATAGCGCTCTTCTGGGCCTCAAGTTCAGCCTCGATGAGAGCCTTGTGAGAAAGAACCACGTTGCGGAACTCCTGGTTGATTTTCACAACCTTGAATTCCATGGTCTTTTCTACGTAAACATCGTAGTCGCGGATTGGCTTGACGTCGATCTGTGAACCAGGCAGGAAGGCCTCGATTCCGAATACGTCCACGATCATACCGCCCTTTGTACGAGCCTTGATAAAGCCCTTTACGATTTCGTTCTTCTCGAATGCCTCGTTTACTCTGTCCCAAGACTTGAGTGAGCAGGCTTTCTTATGTGAAAGAATCAACTGGCCCTTCTTGTCCTCTGGATTCTCGACAAGCACGTCTACCTTGTCGCCGACTTTCAGGTCAGGATTGTATCTGAATTCATTTCTCTGGATGACACCCTCGCTCTTGTAACCTACGTTAACAATAACTTCTTTCTGGGTCAGACCGGTTACGGTACCCTCAATCACCTCGTTCTCTGCAATCTTTGAAAGGGATTCGCTGTACTTCTGCTCGAGTTCTTCCTTGCTTTCAGATGAAGGAACATTGTTCTCAAATGCGTCCCAGTCAAACTTCTCAGGAGCGATGGATGCATTGCTTCTTCTTTTCTTAGGAACTGCTACGGCCTCAGGAGCCTCCTCCTTGAATGACTCTGCAGTCTCCTTGACAACGGGAGTTTCAATAACTTCCTCGTTCTCAATGTTTTTAATTTCTTCTTTCATAATAAATAAAACAAATTAGCAGTTAAACATTATTTGTAGATCAGCCCAATGGCTGAAATTCAGCGTGCGAATATAGTAAAATTCCCCTATCTTTGAATAATTCAACTGAAAAAATGTTATGAAGAGAATCATCGCCACAGCAATCCTGGCCTTCTCCTGGCTCTTATCGGCAGGGCAAGACAAGGATTTCTATCATATTGTAGTTACCCCAGGCGAAGACGCCTCCACTTCCGTTACCATTAACTACCATACAAATCATCTTTATAGCTATATACAGTACGCAGATGTATTGGACATATCCTGCACTAGATACCAATTCATCAAGCCTGTATGTGAATTATGGAGCACAAAAGACATTGAAAACACATCCACATCCTCATCTTTCTATACGAATGATAGGTTTGTCTGTCACGCCACAATAACCGATTTGCAGCCTGGCAGAAAATACGAGTTTTGGATCTGCTGCAGTGCTTCTGGTTACTTTGCATACGCAGAAGGATCTGGCTCAACAGCATCTAGAACAGGTTCACATGTAGAAGCATTTCATCCAGAAGTGGATTCAGAGACTTGCTACTTTACAACGGCCAGCAATTCAAAGGAATGGAACTTTGTAGCCTTCACCGATTTCCAGAGCGTTCCCAATTCCATCACCCACCAGCTGATCCGAAACATGAAGGAAATCGGGAACAACCCTCCGCTTATGGTCTGCTCCGGCGATATGGTAGACGTTGCCGGCTGGGAAGACTCCTGGACCTGGCTGCTTGACAATGACGCCTTCAGAGATTTCGTTTATGCCTCTTCTCCTGGCGACCACGCCTACTGGGCTGATGCCAAGGACAGGAAGTACCCGCAATACACCGAAGCCCATACATTCAACCATCTCTTCCACTTTCCACAAAACGGCGCGGAAAAGAGCAAAAACACCTCATACTTCTTCTATTATAATAATGCCCTGTTCGTAAGCCTGGACATGAACAACTCCAACATCTCCAGAGGAGAAAAATTCGATGACCAGGCCAGATGGTTCCAGCATACTCTCGACAGCCTCAAAGGCACCTACCAGTACCTTATTGTCCTGATGCACAAATCCGTCTACGGTTCCAGCATAATAGACTCCAACGTAGGCAAATACATCAGCCCTCAGTGGAGCCCTATCTTCCAGAAGTACAACGTGGATCTCGTCCTTAGCGGCCACGACCACGTCTATTCCCGCACCTACCAGCTTGACGGAGACCACAAATCCACCATCAAGAACAAAGGCACCTATTACCTTGACATGGGCTCCAGCGGCAACAAGCGAAGGGCCGTTGACACTTCACTTTCAGAATCTGACGGCATCCACGCCAAAGTCATAGACCTGAAGACAAAAGAACTGAGCTTTGCCGCAAATATCCAGGTCTCAAAGAAAAAGATGATTGTCACCGTCTACAACCAACACAAGCAGATTGCAGACCAGTTCACCATCAAAGCCAAACGGCGCTGAAACTGCATTATTTTCTATATTTGCGAAAACAATCATCTATGAGACAGAAATTATACTTCTCAGCAGCGCTTCCCTTGCTTGTCGTGATAATGACAATACTTCAGGGAACTGCTTATGGACAAAAAGCAACTTTCTCAAATTGCCAGCTTAAGCACAATGTTGTAACGGATAAAGGAAAGCAGCTTCAATGCCAGTTCACTGCACGTTTTACTGATATGAAGTCACACAAGATCAGAATCGTGATGCAAGTTGAATGTCCAAAAGGGACAGTATATAAATATGTGAATAATGACGGAAAGAAAGTATCCGTAAAAACGTCAAAAGAATATAACAACAAATCCAATAAGGCCAGCCTGGAAAACAAAAAACTGGGCATCTACAATTCCAAGCTGCATCCGAAACAGGGAACTAACAAGTACTTTGTGCGTCTTATTGCCTACGACGCAACAACAAATAAAGTAATAGGAAGTTCTAATTATATGTCCTACACGCAAACCGGCAAAAGCAGCGCAAGCGCTAAATCCAGCAACAGCAGCGGGAGCGTAAAATCAAGCAACAGCAGCGCAAATAAATCTGGTTCAAAGAGCAAGGGCAAATGGGCAAAGATTGCCAAGGGGAACTATTTTATTTCCTGTGCTGAGAGTGCTGTAGTATATATTGGAGCAAAGAATAAAAAAATGGCCAATGGAACCAATATCGAGCTTGTAGGAAAGTTTTTAGAAGATGAGCAGCAATGGTATTTCCTGCCGGAAAATGACTATTACTATATATGCTCAGCCGTTAACCGGAATTATGTCCTGGACGTAAAGAAAGGTGTTGCTGCCGCCGGAACAAACATTCAGCTGTATAAACGCAACAACTCCGAGGCTCAAAGATGGTATTTGGAGAGATGCAATACAAATCCCGGAAATCCTAAGGAGAATCATGAAGCATTTATCATACATTCAGCTCTCAATCCGGATTTAGTAATTGAGTTCGAGGGAAAATATGAGGAATTCGGCTCTAATATCCGTCTAGGCCGCTGCTCCAGGAAAAAATCCCAGATGTGGAGACTCGAATAGACGAGGTCAATATAAAGAATCATTCAGGGCGAAATCGGTGACGAATTTCACGATTTTCTCCATGACGGCCTCTATGTATCTTCTTCCCTTTTCTGCTGTGGCCTTCCTCGGGTCACCTACTCCGGTGTCTTTGGTGGTGTAAGCCCAGTGGCGTGGAGCCCAGGCAGTCTTGTCGTTGAGGCCATCGATCTTGAAGTCGTTGTGATGGCCGTCGCCGGCTTGGGCAAGGTTGACAAGCTCAGGATAGTAATGCAGCATCACGCAGGTTTCCTGCTCGCCGCCATGGTCGTCGATTTTCTCTTCAAAGAAATCTTTGAGCGGAAGAATTGAGAACCAGGCAACTACAGTAATCAGGGAACCGGGGTTCTTTATCATTACATCCCTGATCATACCCTTGAAGTTGTTGCCGCCGTGGCCGTTCATAATCAGGAGCTTGTTGATGCCCTGCTTCTTCAATGAGGCTACAATGTCTTCCAGAACTGCAATCTGGGTGCTCTGCGATGTGTGGATGCAGAAAGGAAGCTCTATCTGCCCTGGATTCTGGCTGCCCAGCGGAATTCCCGGAAGAACCATGCAGTTGACACCGTTTTTTGAGGCCTTCTCGGCAGCCTCGAATGCAACGGCCTGGGCGTGAAGCAGATCCGTGCAGTAAGGAAGATGCAGGTTATGAGGCTCGGTGCTGCCCCAAGGCAAAATTGCAAGATGGTAATGCTTGTCTTTAACATCACCATATCTTGCTGTGGTTATATCGAACTTTGAATACATATCTGGTTTATTTATTTGCCGGCTTTGTCAAATATGAGTGTAACGTCCTGGCCCCTAGGCTTGAGGTCGGCGTGCGGCTTGGTGGACTTTTTCATAAGGCGGCGCATCTTCTTTATCAGGCGGAAATCTCTCCTTCTGGCAGCGGCAATCTTGTGGTCAAGATTCTTGACCTTAGAACTGTAACCCTCTTCAAGATAGCCTACCCTTGCTTTGAGCATCAAGACTTTGCGGACTTTGTTGTCAAGTTCATCCATAGGGAGTTCTCCGGATTCCACAGCCTTGGCCAAAGCCTCTATGCACTTGATTGGCTCGTCAGGCATAAGGAGCATGTCGGACCCTGCCTTGTAAACAGCCAGCACAGCTTCCACAGGAGTGCGTCCCTCGTTGGTAAGGCCGGCCATGGCAATGGCATCGGTGATGACTACGCCCTTGAAGCCCTGCTCGCCTTTGAGAACATCGTTGACAAGGATTGGGGAAATAGACATAGGAACTCCGCTAGGGTCAATGGCAGGAACAGAGATATGAGCCAGCATTATCATTTCCACGCCGTTGTCTATCAGGTTTTTGAAAGGATAGAGATCTACGGTGTCCATATAGGCCTTGGAGTTCATTATCACCGGCAGGGCAAAGTGAGAGTCCACTGTGGTGCCGCCGTGGCCCGGATAATGCTTGCCGCAGGCATAGATGCCCGCATCCTGCATTCCCTTCATATATGCGGTCATCCAGAGAGAAACCTGACGGGGATCGTCACTCAAGGTCCTGAGCGCACCTGTTTCCGTATAATGCTTGCTCACATCTGCAACGGGAGCATAATTGACCATTACGTTGATGTCCTTGAGCTCTCTGCCCACATTGCGCCCCATCTTGTAGAGTAGTTTCTCGCCGTTTTTTTCTATTCTCGACAGCTGAGCCTGCCTAGGGTAAGGCAGATACTCCGGAAATCTCATTGCAGCCCCCCATTCGCCATCCACAGCCACCATAATCGGTATTTGGGCAAGGGAGTTAAGTTCATCCAGACGGTTCAGGAAATGCTTGATGGAACCTTCCATAAGTATGACATTTCCCAGGCCGTAATATCCTGCAAGTGAATCCTGATAAGCTTTGGTAGCAGGACTCGGATCACGGCTGAGTTCAACGATGAACAGCTGAGCAACCTTCTGCCGCACAGACATCTTGGAAAGCGCAGCCTCTACCTGGGCCTTGTGGCGTACGAAATCCTTGTCCTGCCTGAGCTGCGAATGAGCTAAATTCGGAGACAGGCAAAGGATTGCGACTGCAGCAATCGCTGAGAACAGATATGAGCGGTAATGATTCATAATTAAACTCCTGCAACTCTCTTGCGGTACTCAGCAAGCGCGGCGTCAAGTCTCTCGTGGGCGGTGGTGTCGCCAGGAACGTTGTGGGAAGGATGGATGTAGAGCTTAACTCCACGGTCTGCAAGTATCTCTGCAACAGTGCAGATGGTCATCCATACAGTGGTTACGAAAGCCATTGTTGAGAGAGGGCCTATCTTGTCGAAATGATCCTTCAGGTCTACGCTTGCATCCTGGAGCGGGCAGCAGCTGTCAACAACATAATCTGCAATCTGGAAGAGGTTCTTGCCGCAGCTGTGGCGAGGCACCTTTGCACCGGTCTGGCCTGCTGAACCGTAGGCGATAACCTTCATTCCCATCTTCTGTGCCTCGAGAGCAACATCGATGTTAACGGCGTTGATTCCGGTGTGGGAGAACAGCCATACAAGGTCATCCTTGTGGAAATTCCAGCTACTCATTATGGCCTTGCCATAGCCCTCGGCCCTTTCCAGCCAGAGGAACTGGTTGATTCCCATTTCGCCGTTGATGTGAGTGAAGAAAGTGAGAGGAAGTTCGCAGAGAGGATGGAAGCCCACAAACCCACCGATTCTCGGATACATTTCCTCAATAGGAAGATTTGCGTGTCCGCATCCGAAAGTATGAATCAGATGGCCGGCCTGAAGGCAGTCTGCCATAACTTCAGCAACTTTTCGTATCTGTTCCATCTGTGTGGACTCAATCTGGTCCATTACGCTTATAGCGTTCTTTTTCCACTGGTTAGCTAACATAGTATTATATTTTAATTGTTTCTACGGGTATATAGTATCATTGTTCTTGTTTTCAAGATTCTTCCTCCTTGTGCAGGCTAGGCAGGCGAACGGAGCCAGAATCAGGATGGCTATGATCATTCCGGCAAGAAGGAAGGCGAAAGCGTTGCCGCCGCCGCTGGCAAACAGCCTTCCCATCAAGAAGTTGCCCAGGAACTGGCCGCACAGGGCTATGAAGATTGCGGCAGAGAAAGCCGAACCGCTCATCTTGCGGAACACTCCGCCAAGACGGGCCAGCATAACAGGGTAAGTGGCCCCTACTCCAAAGCCTATCAGAGCCATCGCAATCCAGCAAATGTATGTAGAGGACTTGCCAACACCCATCAAAGCCACGCCAATCAGGGCTATGAACATGTAGATGAAAAGCACCAGCAGATCCCTTCCCTTTTTCATCATTGCGCCAAGGGCGAACCTTCCTACCATCATTCCTATCGTGAAGAAAGTCAGACTCAAAACAGCGTCATTCTCAGCGATTCCTCCTATTTTGGTCAGGAATGATGTGGTGTAGCTGCCGCTGGTTCCCTCAAACGCGCTCTGGAAGAAAAGCACAAATGCCACAAGCAGAAGAGCGGCAGAAGTGAGCATGCTCCTGTATTCAGAGCCTGAAGGCTTGGATGATGCTGAAATCTTGGCTTTCGGAAATTTAATCGCGATGAAGAATATTACACAGAGGAGCATTATTGCGGCGCATGCAATCAGCGGAATCTTGTAGTCCGGAATCAGGAAGCAGGCCAGAGTCCAGATCATGGCGCCAATGCAGTAGCAGGCGCCCAGGATGCTCATCTTGCGTCCGCGCTTGTCTTCATCGTAGATGTCTGAAACTATGGCGTTGGTTTCTCCGTTTAGCACTCCCCCGCCCAGGCCTACGCAGAAGATGCCGGCTATAAGAAGCGGCATTTCAGTGGAATAGGCCAGAATCAGAAGGCCCGCCAGCATAATAAGGCTGCTTATGACCAGAAGCCATTTGTAGCCGTAGCGGTCCATGATTGGGCCGAAGATGACAGTTCCTATGATAATGCCTATAGACATATACATAGGCAGCCCTATGGCCTGTGGAACGGCCTTAACCAGAGGCGGCATAATGGCGCCCAGAGAAAGCATAGCCACTCCGAAGAACGCAATGCCCAGACAGGCTGCCAGGTTCACTTTTTCCGTGGAATATCCTTTAGACATATTTGTTGGTATTAAAGGTCTAGGTTCTTTGTTTTAGCCTTGTCGGAAGACTTTGCCACAAACGGGAAGGCAATGCAGACGGCAATTATCATAACGCACATAACTATCGGGAAGTACTTAGGTGCTCCGGCTTCAACGGATGAAGGCAGGAACATCTTGCCAACCAGGAAGTTGCCAATGAGCATACCAATCTGCGCCACAACTACCGAAAGGCTTACGGCAGCGCCTGAATGCTTCTTGAACACCTGTCCCAGATAGTCGAAAATAACTGGAGCGGTAACCCCTATTCCGAATCCCAGCAAGGTCATCGAGATGAATGCCCCAATCTGAGAAGCAGGCATCAGATACTGCAGCAGAGCGCCGGCGAATGCTATGGCCATAAACAGAAACATGGCCACTTTCCTGCCGCCTGTCTTTAGGCAAACTGGAAGAGCGAATCTGCCTACTGCCATGCCCACTGTCATGAATATCAGCGATGTGAGGGCTACAGGAAGTCCTATTCCGTTTTCCACGCTCACATAGTAGGAAGTGGAATAATTGGCGCTGATGGCCTCCAGAACACCCTGGAAGAAGAACAGTATTCCGGCAACTGCCAGAATGTGATATTTGAACAGCTTAACGGAATCTATCAAAGAAAACTTGTCTTCCTTGGTAAGCTTGGCCTTAGGGAACGGAATGAATATGAAAGCCAGAGACAGTATGCCGATAACTGCGGCAGACCATTTCATAGGAATCATAGGGTCGTATGACCAAACCCTGCAGATAACCGTCCAAAGCAGACTGCCCACGCAGTAGGAAGCGCCCAGTATGCTGAGCATGGTGCCCCTGAGATTATCTCCGTAGATATCTGATATGATGGCAATTGTCTCGCTATTGAGCACACCGCCGCCGGCTCCGATCAAAAAGGCGGAGATAATCAGTTGCCAAAGATCGTGGCAGAAGATAAAGCCGCAAAGCCCCACTGCAAGAGCAAGGGAAGCGCTAATAAGAAGAGCCTTGTAGCCGTAGCGGTCCATCACCGCTCCGCAGATTATGGTTCCTGCTATGATGCCCAGAGTCAGAATCCAAGGCAGGTTCTGCACGCCCTGGATGGTTTCGCCCAGAGAAGGCAGCATCGCTCCCCAGAAGAACATGGTTACGCCGAAGAACGCGCAGCCCAGGCAGGCGGCTGTTGCCACCAGAGCCCTCGGATATCCCTTTTCAGTTTTTCCCATCGTCATTTAATTTATGAATCAAGGAGTTATTACTCCTGAACTTTCAGGTATTTGTCCAGCCACTCAAAGAACGTCCTCTGCCAGAGAATGCCGTTTTGAGGTTTAAGAACCCAATGGTTCTCGTCAGGATAGAGCAGAAGTTCTGCGTCTATTCCCCTCATTCTGGCGGCGTTGAAAGCGCTCTCGCCCTGAGAAGCCAGGATTCTGTAGTCCTTCTCGCCGTGGATGCAGAGAATTGGAGTGTCCCACTTGTCTACATACATGTGAGGAGAATGAGCAAACGTGTTCTGCGCAGTCTTGAGGTCCTTTCTCCAGAAGGCTCCGCCAAGATCCCAGTTTGCAAACCACATCTCTTCGGTCTCCACGTACTGCTGCATCTCGTTGAAGATTCCGTCGTGAGCTATGAAAGCCTTGAAACGCTTGTCGTGGTTACCGGCCAGCCAGTAAACAGAGAAGCCGCCGAAGCTGGCGCCCACGCATCCCAGATGGTCTTTGTCTACGTATGGTTCCTTTGCAATGTCGTCAATTGCAGACAGATAGTCTTTCATGCACTGTCCGGCATAGTCTCCGCTGATCTGCTCCAGCCACTCCATCCCGAAACCAGGAAGGCCTCTGCGGTTAGGAGCGATGATAATGTAGCCGTTGGCTGCCATAATCTGGAAATTCCACCTGTAGCTCCAGAACTGGCTTACAGGAGACTGAGGGCCTCCCTCGCAGAAAAGAAGCGTAGGATATGTCTTTGCAGGGTCGAAATGAGGCGGATAAACCACCCAGCAGAGCATCTGCTTGCCGTCTGTGGTCTTAACCCATCTTTCTTCAACGTTTCCGAGAGCCAGCTTGTCAAGAATATGCTTGTTCTCGAATGATATCTGGGTAGCATCGCCGGACTTGATGTCAACTGAATAGATATCGTCAGGAAGCATCATTGAATGCCTCTTGGCAATGAGCTTGTCACCGGAGAGGGCAATGCTGCCGTAATCGTGGATTCCATCGGTTACCTTGCACACATCGCCATTGAGATCCGTACGGTAAATCTGGGTGGTTCCGTGCCAAACTCCAATGAAATACAGAGTGCTGGAGTCTGCCCAGATGTAGTCGTCAACTCCGCTCTCGAACTTCTCGGTAACGTATGTCTTCTCTCCGCTCACTATGTCATAAATGCAAAGGCGGGTGCGGTCGCTCTCGTATCCGTCTCTTTCCATGCTCATCCAGGAAATCTTCTTGCCGTCCGGGCTGTAGGCAGGATTGGTGTCGTAGCCCATATTGCAATCCATCTTCTGCTTGTTAACGTCCTGGTTCTGAAGGCTCTCGTCATATTTAACCTCTGGCCTTTCGTATCCCACAGGCTTGCAGAGATTGCGGGAAACTCCGCCCTTGATGTCATATTCATAGATATCTGAATCTGTGCTGACAGCATAGTCCAGGCCGGTCATCTTCTTGCAGGAATAAACAATCTTCTTGCTGTCCGGGCTGAAGGCCAGTTGCTCGCTTCCGCCGAAAGGCTTGGAAGGGCACTCGTACATCTGGCCCTCGAGGATATCCTTTATGTTGGAGAACTCAACTCCGTCAAAGTCAGCGACAAACGGATGAGGTATGGTCTCAACCCATTCGTCCCAGTGCTTGTGCATTACGTCAACAACAATTCTTCCAGTAGTCTTTGGCAGGTCTTCATATTTGTTCTTGCCAAGCACTACAGAGCCCTCGTAAGGGATCTGTGAGATCAGTATAACTTTCTTGCTGTCAGGTGAAAACAGGAAATCTTCAACCTCCATCTCAACTCCTGCGGTATCCTTTGCCACAATCTTTTTGGCATCGCCGCCATCTGCGCTCATAACCCAAACGGAGCTTACGCCGTCTTCACTGCTGAGATAGGCAATCATCTTTCCGTCATCTATCCAAACTGCGCCGCCCTGGCTCTTAGGAGATTTGGTAAGAGTCTTCACGTCAGATCCGTCTGAATTCATAAGGCAGATTACCGTGTGGCTCTTGTTTTCCTTTACGCTGTAATAGGAAACATTGTAGAGAATCTTGCTGCCGTCTGGTGAAGGCTGCACGCCCCCTATTCTGCCCATTGCCCAAAGAGCTTCCGGATTCATAAGATCTGATTCAAGGGAAATCTCCTGCTTCCCGATATATACCTGCGGCTCTTCCTTCTGAGAGTTGCAGGCTGAGATAAGAGCTGTGGCTGTTATCATCGCGATAAGACTTAATCTTTTCATATATTACTGATTATTTGTTTCTTGCAAGATATCCTGCGCCAATCAGGGCGGCGTCTGAGCCCACCTGTGAAGCGCAGAACCGAGTTTTGCGGATGGCTATCGGCTGTGCCCATTTCAAGGCCTCGGCGTATATGTCCGGTATAAGTTCCTTTGCAGGGCCTGAGAATACTCCGCCGCCCCAGACTATGATTTCAGGATTGAAGAGGCTCACCAGATTAGCGGCTCCCTTGCCCCACATCTGAACAGCCTTGCGGATTACCTTCACGGCAGTTTCTTCGCCTTTGGCATAGCCTTCAAACACTTCGTAGGAAGTTACCTCGCGGCCGTAGAGCTTGCTGGCCTGATAGCCAATCCCGTTGCCCGAGGCAAAGGTCTCAAAGCAGCCACACTTGTCCCAGTCCGTGTCGTAATCAGATTCCAGAGCCATCCAGCCGGTAGCTCCAACTATGTCGTCCGCTCCGTGTATCACTCTGCCGTCCAGCAGTATGCCGGCTCCTATTCCGCTGCCTACTGCCAGGTAGATGGCGTTGTCGCAGCCTTTAGCCGCCCCTCTCCACTTCTCGCCGAGGATGTAGCAGGTGCGGTCGCTTTCAATCTCAATGCGGATATCGCCCAGAGCCTTCTTCAGAGTATTGGCCAGAGGATAGTCGTCCCATCCCGGGATATTCGGACACCAGACTGTCCCCTTCTTCGAATAAACAATTCCAGGGACGCATATTCCCGCCCCTGAAATGTCAAAATCTTTGCATAAACCGCTTATAACCGATGATATAAGCATTCCGGCGTCGTCGCCAGCGCGGCCTTCAAGAAGGCTGTAACGCCTTTCAACAATATCCCCGTCATCGCTGAAAATGGCGGCGGATATCTTGGTTGCTCCAAGATCTATACCTAGAACTGCCATTGCTATTTGGTTCTTCTTTTCCTGAAAATAAGTGAGGCCACCAGTACCGAAGCCAGCATCACAAGCATAATCCAGAAGAAGTCTCTGAGAAAGAACTCTTCTCCGAAAATCGGGAGCCTGACGTTCATTCCGAAGATTCCGGAAATAAGTGTCGGCGGCATGAACAGCAGGGAGACATAAGTCAGGATCCTCATTATCTTGTTCTGGTCCAGGTTAATCAGACCGAGCACAGTATTCTGCAGATATTCAAGCCTCTCGAAGTTGAAGTTGGTATGGTTCAGAAGCGATGCGATATCGTTGACAAGAACGTCCAGCCTAGGGCGGATATCGCTCGGGAACTTGTCACTGCGGGTAAGGGCTGTAACAATTCGCTGCTTATCCACGATATTTTCTCTCACCATCATCGTGTTCTCCTGCATCTGGTTGATATCCAGCAGGAAGTCTTCGTTAACCTTGCCCCCCACGTTCACGTTGCGGCCGAATTTCTCGATCTCCTTTGCCATCACCTCAATCATGTCGGCATCCAGGTCCACCCTGTTTTCCATAATGGCCACAAAGATATGATAGCCTGTAGGATAGAGCTTGTAGGAATAGCCCATCCTCTTCTGGAATTCGGTAATGGTACGCAGCGGAGCCTGGCGGGTAGTCACCAGCACACCTTCGGAGATTACAAAAGACACGCTTTCCTCGGAGTAGCTTTCAGGCCCCGGGGAAATGAAGTCCGTATTTGCGAAGATTGCGTTGTCTGTTTCGGAATAGCGGGATGAACTCTCGATCTCCTCCGCCTGAGCCCTGCTCTGGAGAGTGGTTTCAAGGAAGTCCTCAACCGCTTGCGTCTCAACTCTGTCGGGTTCATACAAATCTATCCACAGGACATCATCAAATCCCAAATTCTCTGTCAATTCCTTTACATCAGAGGTAGTAAGGATCTGCCCCTTAGATTTGTAGAACACCTGAATCATACTCCGGCCTCCTTCTTTATGATTATAGAGTTAGACATAGCGGATTATCCTTAATCGCACAAATTTAAGAATTTTTTTTCTTTGAAAACAGCAACATTCCCAGGAATGTAAGAGCGGCTATCACGATTATCAGAGCAAAACCGAAATCGTAGCCCCAGCCGAACACCTTGTTCTGGATGCAGTAGCAGATAATCGGAACCAGCACGCAGATGAACGGAACGGCCTTGTCGCATGTGCCCTTCTTGGTCAGAATGCCGTACATGAACAAGCCCAGAAGAGGACCGTAAGTGTATGACGCTATGGCATATACCATATTGATTACGGAATCGCTCTTAAGGTAGTTGAATGCCACCATCATAAGCACGAACAGAATGGAGATGAGGATGTTGACTCTCTGCCTTACATTCTTTTTCTTGTTCTCGTCCCAGTCTTTCTTGTCCATCCCTATCAGGTCTATGCTCGCCGATGTGGTAAGAGAGGTGATTGCGTTTGCGCAGGATGGATAGGCGGCCGAAATCAGCCCGATGAAGAATACAACTCCAACAATAGGCTTCAGGCTAAGGGCAACCGTAGGGAATATCTTGTCTGCCTCAATTCCGCCGGCAGCCTTGGTAACTGATGTCAGAAGCTCAGGATGGTTGGTCATGAAGATTGCCAGAACTGCTCCGATAATCAGGAACAGGAGGTTCACTGGAATCATCATGGCAACTGATGTCATCATATTCTTCTGGCTCTCTTTCAGGTTCTTGCAGCTGAGGCTCTTCTGTATCATGCTCTGGTCCAGACCGGTCATGGCAACCGGAACAACCAGTCCGCTGATGAATCTCTTCAGCCAGTGGGTTCCGTGGCTCCAGTCGGTGTCAAATATGTCTGAGTGAGGGTCTGAGTGAACGTTTGAGAGCATATCGCCGAAGCCCCATCCCAGTTCCTTGCAGATGAATACCAGGGAAAGGACCACTGCCACAATCATAAAGGTTGTCTGGAAGGTATCTGTCCAGATGATTGTCTTCACGCCGCCCTTGAGGGTGTAGAGTATCGCGATCAGGACGAATATCGCCGCGGCTACCCAGAACGGCATTATATGGCTGCCGTCAGGGCGGATGAGCACGAAGTTATACAGCACAAATACTACCAGGAACGTTCTTACGGTTGCTCCCAGGAACCTGGAAATGATGAAAAACGAGGCTCCGGTCTTGTAGCTGCAGATTCCGAACCTCTTCTCCAGGTATGAGTAGATGGATGTCAGGTTCATCTTGAAGTAAAGCGGCAGCAGCACCAGCGCAATTATCAGATATCCGCCGATAAATCCGAGAAGCATCGGAAGATACCAGAATCTCTCGTTGTACACGTTTCCCGGAACGCTCATGAAGCTCACGCCGCTCAGAGACGCCCCTATCATACCGTAAGCCACCACAAACCAGTTAGACTTGCGGTTGCCGGTGAAATAAGAGCTGTTGTCTGCCTTGCGGCTTGTCAGGTACGCTATCAGGAACAGTATCGCGGTATAAACCAGGAACGTTACAAGCAGTATTGTTGAATTCATAGTATAAAACTAAATATTAAATGGTTGTCTGTTTTCTATGCTCTTTGCAAGAGTGAGCTCGTCGGTGTACTCGAGGTCGTCGCCGAAGGCCACTCCCCTTGCAATTGCTGTAATCTTTATGTCGTACTTTTTCAGCCTGTTGTACAGGAAGTAGGAGGTTGTCTCCCCTTCCATGCTCGTACTGAGGGCCAGCACCACTTCCTTTACGCCGCCGGCTGCAATTCTCTCTTCCAGCTCAGCGATGGGAAGGTCTCCGGGGCCCACGCCGTCCATAGGGCTGATTATGCCGTCCAGCACGTGGTACAGCCCGTTGTAGATCTGCGTGTTCTCTATGCTGAGCACGTCTCTGACGCTCTCCACTACGCAGATCAGGCTGCGGTTGCGCCTCGGGTCGGAGCAGACAGAGCAAATCTCCTCGTCCGACACCATGTTGCACACCTTGCAGTGCTTGACATTGTTTGCCATGCCCACAATGGCCGAGGCAAACAGCTCCACATTCTCCTTAGGCTGCCTGAGCATGTAAAGCGCCATCCTAAGAGCGCTCTTTTTCCCGATTCCGGGCAGGGTGGAAAACTGGTCCACCGCTTTCTCCAGCAGCTTGGAAGAATATCCCATATCGTCTATTTTCCGGCCTTGTAGGCATTTACTCCCTTACGGACAGAGCCGTACTTGAGCAGATACTCCTTGGCCAGTTCATAATCCTTGATTCCGGTCTCGTCCATTATCATGCGGGTACCCCTGTCCACCAGCTTGGCGTTGGACAGCTGCATATCCACCATCTTGTTGCCTTTCACATGGCCGAGCTTGATCATCGCCGAGGTGGATATCATATTGAGTATCAGCTTCTGGGCTGTACCGCTCTTCATTCTGGTTGAGCCTGTTACAAACTCAGGGCCTACTACTGCCACCATCGGTATGTCCACAACTTCGGCAACCTTGGCTCCAGGATTGCAGGTGATGCATCCTGTCAGAAGCCCCATTTCACGAGCCTTGGCACAAGCGCCCACAACGTATGGAGTTGAGCCGCTGGCTGCGATTCCCACTACGGAATCCCATCCGCCGATATTGAACTTCTTCAGGTCTGCCCAGCCCATATCGTAGTCGTCCTCCGCATTCTCCACAGCCTTGCGGATAGCTCCGTCTCCACCTGCTATCAGTCCGATAACCAGGTCGAACGGAGCTCCGTATGTAGGAGGTATCTCGCTGGCGTCCAGTATGCCCAGTCTTCCGCTGGTTCCTGCTCCCAGGTAGAAGAGCCTTCCGCCCTTCTTCATTCTCTCCACCAGCAGGTCTATGAATTTCTCAACTTGAGGGAGGCATTTCTCCACTGCATACGGCACTGTCTTGTCTTCTGCATTCATTCCGCGGATCAGCTCCCCGGTTGTCATCTTGTCCAGGTCTGAATAATTGGAGGCCTGTTCTGTTATCTTCTTTACGCTCATATTCTAGTCTCCGAGATATTTCTTCTTGTGGTAATCAATCAGTCCTTCTATCGGGCTCTTGAGGATCTTGCCTACCTTAACTCCGCACTCTGCTGCCACTTCCTCCAGCTCGCGGCGGAAGATGTAACCAATAGATCCTACAACATTCATCGGATATTCGTGATAGTTGTATCCGTAAACATTTCTTGTGATGAAATCCTTGAATCCGGACTTGAGCAGGCTCTGCATATATTCTGTATCGCGATACTCCTCAATGAAATATGAGAACTGCGCCAGGAACCTGTTAGGAGAAGGCTGCTTGTAAACCCTGTCCACAATCTTCAGGTAGTCAAGGTCATACCTCTCTATGAAAGCCTTCTCTATATCCTTAGGGAACAGACCCTTGATAAAGTCAGAGATCAGCCTCTTGCCAAAGTATCCGCCGCTGGCCTCGTCGCCGAGGATAAAGCCGCCGGCATTCACGTGCTCAGCCATCTTCTCTCCGTCAAAGAAGCAGGAATTGGCTCCGGTTCCTATGATGCAGGCAATACCTTTCCCGTCTCCGCAAAGAGCCCTGGCAGCTGCCAGCATGTCTGATGCCGCATAGCACTTCACTCCAGGGAACACTTCCTGAAACGCGCCCTCCAAATCGCTTCCTACTGAGTCAGATACAACTCCGGCCCCGTAGAAGTAAACTTCGGTCACATTGTCTCCAAGTATTGATTCCAGGCTTGTCCTGAGTATCTCAACTATCTTCTCTCTAGTAATGAAAACCGGATTGATGCCGGCGGTCTTAACAGAAACGGTTGTTCCGTCTTCCTTGATTGCAACCCAATCCACCTTGGTTGAGCCGCTGTCTGCTACTAATATCATCTTGTATTGCTTTAAAAATATTTCCCGATTAAAAACAAATCGTGCAAATATACGAATTATTCCTAAAGGAATAAAGACAAATCGTTTTAAAGCTAAGTCAGCCCCGGATTATCTCAAGGGAAAAGATCGTAACAAAGCAATAATTGGCTGCAATTACGCAGTTGTTTCATTATCCTATAATCCTTCATTGCGCAATGATGGTTGCCCTCCTAGAGAAGATGAACATTAACCTTAATTCAGATATTTAATTTCAAAAATAAACAAAAGAATCCGGCTCAAAATTTGATATTATAACAAATAATCACTATCTTGCAAAAAATGATAAAAGTGTACATTATATTGGATATGACTATCACTATCTATTAACCATTAAATAGTTTTTCAATTATGATTAGCAAACGAGTTACCTATTTTGTCAGGCGAATCACCGTTTGCCTGACTGTTTTTTCAATGATTGTTCTTTTTGCTTTGTCTTGCCAAAAAGATGAAGTCATAAAGCAAAAAGATCCAAATGCTCTTACCAAGGCTCAAGCCAAAGAGTATTTTGAACAAAATGCTAGAACTCTAAAGTTCTTTACTTCAGGTTTAACTCCCGCAGGAACCAAGAATTTGGACTGTTCGTTGACAGAGAACATGATAATTGAATGGGAGCAAGCCATTGAAGGGAATGATGATAATTGCTATTATGTCGAAGTTCCTGTAATAATGGCAAATGCTTTGGAAGCTTCTGTTCACGAAGGTTTGGGACAGTATAATACACACATTAAAAAAGCAGCATTGAATATATCTTTATTGATATCATGTTCAAAAGGTTCCAGCATTTACTCCCACAGGTTTGTATCTTCTGTCGGTAATTTTTCAAATAACAATAGTACCATAAAGTATCCATACAGCTGCTCTAAAGGAAGTTTTTCTGGTTATGTAATTTTCTCTACAGATGATGGTGTTCTTCAACAATTATTCCATTATGAGAATAATCATATGCATGAGATTAACCTTAATGGTTTAGTAACGTCCCGAACCCAAAAGATTGATAAATTTGGCAAAGATTTGCCAGTAAAAGGACTTTGCCTGACTGTACCACACGCTGCAACAAAAGGGGATGGAGGGCTTTCTTCTGGTGAGGACAACCTTTGTCCTTATTGCTTGCAAAGCGGACTAACTTTTAATGGAAACTATTATTATTGCTCTAACTGTGACGGATATGTTTACTTCATTGATTATTTAGTTTGTCCTGACTGTCTAAGTCAGATATATAATTGTTTATGTGTATGCGGTCAATGCGGATTTTACAAAAAGGATTGTGTATGTATCGTTGAAGATGATGAATTATGCCCTGAATGTGGCCAACCTGGTTGTAATGGCAGATGTCAGCAAGGAGATATTCCTTATTGCGATATTTGTGATTGCTTGGCAACTCAGTGCCATTGTGGACAATATACCGTTTGTCCGATATGCGGTCAATTAAACTGTAATGGCAATTGTGACCATAGTAATTAATATCTAAAGGACTATTATTATGAGAATTAAAAAAACTATACTTCTATTGTTGTTCTTTATACCGTTATACGTTTCAGGACAACCGACAGAAAACAATTCAGATTACTTACAATCCGAAACACCTCCAATGTATAAGGGAAAACATTTTGCATTGGGTATGTATGAGGCTTTATATGGTGCAACATTTCAGGATATATCAAAATCGTACGACCATCCGGAGTTTTATGTTGAACTACTGTTTTATGTCAACTCGAACGATAAGGTAGATTCTGTCTTGGTTCATCGGTCCTCTGGGTATGACTACATTGACAATAAAATACTTCAGTTGTCGAAGAGATTTGCCAAACGCTATAAGAATATTTCTTCTGCATTAGATGAGAATGGTGAACATATTTCATCATGTGTTTTGCTGCCAATGTATTTCAATATGTATCTGCCGCTTAAGGAAAGAAGTAACGGGAAAAATTCTGGAAAAACATGCAAAGAAGAACCCAACAGGTACTCAAGCCAATATTACTGGGCAGTTAAGGGAGGAACTGATGATAATGTAAAAGGTTATTACTGGCCAGAAAAACGCAAAAGTCATTAGGTTGAATAATAAATAGTTTTACTATGAACGACATATTTAAGCTTCGAAAAAGAGCTGTTGTTTTATTGGGTATTGCTTTGACTGTAGTTGGATGTTCGGGAGATAATTCCAAAGAGCCAACTCCAACTCCTACACCAACTCCTACCCCGGGTAAGGATGTGGCGGTTACTTCCGTTACCGTCAACCAGGCCAAAGGGTATTTGGAGAAAAACGGAACACTTTATCTGGAAGCCTCTGTCAAGCCCGATAACGCAACCAACAAGACTGTTACCTGGGCTTCTTCCAACAGTGCCGTAGCTACAGTTTCCTCCACAGGACAGGTCACGGCAAAAGCCCCCGGAACAGCACAAATTACAGCAACTGCAGGTGGAAAGACCGCCAACTGTACAGTCACTGTATTTGAATCGGCGACAGATTTGTCTCTGATGGACATCTATGGCAATACAATAACCCGTTCTACAGCAAACTGCTATGTGGTTTCCAAGCCTGGATTCTACAAGATTCCAATGGTATATGGAAATGCCATAAAGAATGGCTCCACTAACAAAATAGCTTATTTGCCAACAGTTAGCGGAGAGAACATTCTGCCAAATTTCCTGGACCATAAAGGAACCGGCATCAGCACTGGCAACGACACCAAAGACCCTTGGGTTAGCCAGAAGTATCCTATCACAAAGGCAGGCTTGATCTGGATGGACAGCCAGAACCTTGTAGAAGGTATCGCGATGACAGGTGGCAGCGGAACAAAGGAGAACAAGTATCTGACATTCTATCTTGACAAGGCCAACTTCACTCAGGGCAATGCCATTGTTGCCGCATACGATTCCGAAGGTCTTGTAGCATGGAGCTGGCATATCTGGGTAACGGATGTGGATCTTACTCCTATACCGGTAAAAAATGTTGTCTGGACAATTGACTTCTTACCTGTCTTCCTCGGCTGGTGCGAACCGACATCCGGAAAGAGCAAAAACGGTGACGCTTATGGTAACTGTGTTTTTTACCAGTGGGGAAGAAAGGATCCTATGCTAGGTTCTAAAGGCTCAGGCAGCAATACCAACAAGGGTTATTATGGTCCTAATGGATTTATTGATGGAAGTTTTAAGATCTCAAATCTTAAGGATGACATAAAGAGTTACATCCAGAATCCCGGGACATTTAACGCTAACAACGATATGGACAAGAAGTACTCCAACCTTTGGAGTTCTAACGCAACCCCAGGTGCCACAATCTCCTTTATGCCAAATAAAACTGTTTATGATCCGTCTCCTGTAGGTTTCTGCGTACCTCCTGCTGTATCCTTCACTGGTTTTACTAAAGACGGTCAATGGACAAATGAGCTGGACAAAATCAACTCTACCGGATCTTTCAAGATGGGAGAAGGCTACTACTTCTATACCGAGGGATGGAAAACCGGCAAGTTGATTCATTTCCCAGGCGTCGGATCCAGGAATTCCCAGGGATCGGTTTATGATGCTGATGGAGGTGGATGGTGCTGGTTTGCAACCTGCAGAACAGATGTTAATCCTTATATGCTGGCTTTCTTTAAGAGAACTAGCGCAGGCGTTGATACTGTAGGTCCATATATGGGTGCTGTGAAGGGTAATGGCTATGTAGTCATTCCTTGCAAGGAACTATAAACGCAAAGTATTGGCCTTAAAGATGAAAGGTCGTAAGACAATAATACATTTTAGAGGACTTCTAACAGGAGTCCTCTTTGTTGTATTTCTCTTGGGTTCATTACTGATATGTCGATACACAAACAGTTTTGGTTCTTGGCTCCAGTGTATTGTACTGGCCAGCAGTTCGGCAATTGTAGCTTGTGTACTGTTATGCCTCTCAAGAAACAACAAGATAAATACAGCTGATATTCTATTGCTTTCGTACTGTTCATATGCTCTTTTCAGAATATGTTTTGCAAAAGAAAACTACATTGAACCTCTTACAATAGTAAAATGGTTGCTTCTTGGTTTACTGTATATTGCAGGAAGACTATTTGATAAAGGACGAGTTCCTTTATTATTGTTAACAGTCGGTTTGTGTGGTCTCCTGTCATATCTTTTGGGCTTTTTCTACAACCCAGGACACTTGGGAGTATATGTTTCCATAGGCCTATCTGGAGTTATCTTTCTTCTGATTGAAAACAACAAAAGCTTCTTAAAAAAGGTATTTCTTGCATCGCTGAGCATATTACTGCTTGTCATTCTGATTCTCTCTAAATCAAGGGGTGCTTTGCTAGCTTTTGTAATGGCATTAGCATATCTGTGGTTCAGTTCGGACAAATACAAATGTCTAAAGTCTTACAGAAAACTACTGGTTTTTGTGTGTTTGACTGTGGCCGTTTTTGTTGGTGCCTTTCTTCTATACAGAATACGTGCTGGATCCGCTGATGTACGGCTTCTGATTTGGGCATCTAGTGGTGAAGCATTCCTGAAAGCTCCACTTTTCGGCTATTCTTCCGGAGCTGTCCAATCTTTGTATATGCCTTGGCAAGCAGAATATTTCCAGGCAAGTCCTCTTTCCCCTTTTGCACCATTTGCAACCAACCATTATCAGACATTCAACGAGTATCTGCATATCCTCTGCGAACAGGGAGTAGTTGGGTTTATCCTTTTTGCGCTATTTGTTGTTTATGCCTTCAGGAAATGCAGAAACAGAGGACTTATTGCAGCATCCATTTCTTTGGGGACCTCTTCATTCTTCCTTTACACATACGAAATCCTTCCCATAATCATACTGGCTCCGCTGATCTTGGGATTTGCAAGCAGTTGTGGCATTAACGACAGTTGCAATGAAATCAAGAAGAAACGAGGGCCAGTCAGATTACTTCTGTGTGCGATTGTCTTGACATTGACCTCCGTCTTATGCTGGAATGTGGGTAAGAGATATTCTTCTGCCGAGAAGGACTTGAAGGAATTCATTCACCTTCCTGAAGATTCAATGGCAGACAGAATCCGTCCGGCAAGTGAATCAATCATTTTCAGAAACAAGGATATGTCTCTGCTTTATGCAACTCATTCTTTCCGTCTGAGTGCTGCTGATCATGTTTCTGCACTGGAAGCCTGCTCCCGAAGGATAAAGGTAGTGGAGATGATGTCGGCATTAGGCAATCTATATTCTGAAAGTTCCGTGATGGATAAAGCTGAATCGTGCTTTGTTGCCGCTCATTATATGTCTCCCGACAGGATGGTGCCAAAGTATGATTTGTTCAAGTTTTATCGCGATAACTGTAATAATGAAAAGGCCAGGGAGTGGGCGGAGATAATCATTGCATCATCTCCCAGGATTTACAATGCTATTACCCTTGAGATTAAAGCAGCATCCCGCGATTTCATAAACAGTCAAAAGCCGTAACACTGTTATCTCATCAGGCTTCTATTAGGCCTTTTTCTAAGACGTACACACTTTTGGGGATACTATCTCCAGGAAAGGAATACTTGCGGGACAAATCTACTTTTCTTTTTTCTTTGGCATCGCTAGTGTTTGTGTTTTCATTTGTTCAGCTGGTTAAAGTAATACTTTTCCCAGATTTTCCATTTACACAATCTCTAGGATAGTGCCCCCAAAAGGTGTACAGAGTTTGTCCCCTTCACCACTTTTTTGAACATGCTGCCCATTTATGGAGCAACATATGTGTACGGAATACCCATTATCGAGACTTTGTATCCATACATCTTTAACTTATTAGCTACATTACGAAAGGTGACTTTGCTGAAGAAGGGAATCTCAGGTAACTCATTTCGTTTGACATCATTTTTTGCTATGACAAAAACGACTTCATAGTCTGATGCTTTAAACTCATTTCCAGCAGCAATTTCAAATCCTTCTTTTAATTTATTTTGTACTTTACTTCTAAATGTTTTGTCAAAAATTGATTCTGCAGAAACAAGACCTTGATTAAATAAATGGCTTAACACACTTGAACCAGTATAGTGCTTAACATGTATTAACCGCTTGTCTTTACTATATAAATCACATACTTCAATCGGATCACCACCAATACGTTTAAGCTTTCTATCCATTAAACAAAGTATGTCCGGGTGTTCCTTTGCTGCAGTATCATTATACGTCGCCTCTGAATTAATATTGTAATCTGACAATTCAAGATCTTTTGTAATAGCAGTCTCTCTATAATATGTATTGATTGCTTCTACAAAATCGCGATGGAGTTTGTACCATATACCATCATTTAGGAGATATCTCTGGTCTTGATATTCAAAGTCTGCGGAAATACACCTAATAAGAGGCCACCATTGTTTTCTGTTCCCATTTTCATCAATTAAAGACAGGGTATTCTTCCTAATTGTTGTTTTCTTAAAACCTTTTGGGTAGTTTTCCTTCAACAATTCTATATCTACATCATCATATAATTCAGAATCTCCTATTTGAAATCTATCTGCATTTTTCCAGTCGACTATTTCTGGAACGGAAAAGAACAAACTCGAATAATCGTCTGAATTCAGAATAGCCAACAACTTTTCAGTCAATTCTCTAATTAAATGACCATTTACAACTTGTCGCATCTGATCTATCCATTTGAAATGTCTTCGGTATGCATCTGCATTATATTGTTCATAGCATTTAAGAAGAAACGGTTTGATATTTTTATATGTAAATTCGGTTACAACAGATAGACTATCTGAACCAGACATTGTACAATCATACCAGTCTGTTGTTGCCTTACCAGTTATTGACTTCAGCAATTCTTTATCTTTATCTACATTGAAAATATCTATTCCAACAAGATTCCCAGATTGTATTCTATTTTTAAGTGGATTAATATCTAACGTATTTGTATCTATACTGCGTAATTTGTCTGCATCAATGGTATTTAATGTAGTAATAAGACCGAAACGTTCTTCTGTAACCATAGTATTTAAAAGTGTTCTTCCGAAACCAAATGTGATAGCAAAAAGCCTTTCATGGTCTTGTTCAACTTCAACCAGATAGAATATAACAGCTGACACACTTTTTGATTTTAAGCTACGATTATCCGGAGCATCCTCACCCAAAAAAGAGTCTAACCATTCAGGTCTATTCTCTATGTTTTTCTTGTAGAAGAGTTTATTACCATCAGGAAGTAAAATAGAAGACGTTCCACTTTTAAGAACATCCTTAATAGTAAACCCTTCTTTTATTAATGTTATAGATATTTTTGTTTTGGCCATATTACACTATCAACTTTACTCTTCCCGTCCCATTTTAAACAGTTAATAAGTCTACATCAAAGTGAGTGTTTTTGTATACTACTACAGTTTTTAAACAGATAGCCATTATTAATAGTTAAGCGGGTATCTTCTGACCCAAATACTGCTTTGCTGGAATCTGCTTTTCATCATATCGCAAAAATAGTTAATTTGTAAACTTATTAACTGCACGAAGCTGAGGAGGCAGCACATCCTTTACAAAAAACAGCGTCCAGAACAATCTGAGATCCATTAAAAAATACTAAAAAAGTATAACCCTTTACAAATAACATGGGGTATAAACAAAAAAGAGTAGCAAAAGCAACAATTAAAACTTAATAATCAAAATTCATTGTAATTTGAGAGGAATAGACATTTCCTATCTCATCGGTGATTTCCACCTTGATATTATAATTACCCGGTGCATTAGGAAGTTCTTCAAAATATAGGTAACCTAATAAATCCTTTTCAGAACCGCCAATAGTTTTCATAAAGGGAAACACAAGCTTAAAATCAGTTGCAGATACATCTTTAAGCAATTTGTCCACAGGGAAATACGGTTTTTCTTGTTTCCCCACAAATTGAGGATAATTAAGAGGCTTCAAATACAGATTTTGCAAATAATTCCTAAACAAATCAGATGTATTGTTCTCTGTCATCGTGAAAGTGTTTTTATAACCTGAGCTGATAAATGGAGATATAGAAGTAGAAAGATAACGGACCATACCATTAAGCACAGCACCACTTCCGTATTTAGAATTATATGAATCAATGGCATACAACTTGATGGATTTTAGATTGTTCTCAAGAGAATAACAAAAACCATAGAGACCGTCACTGCTGCGGGAAAAACTAACATTGTAGCCAGTATCGCCATTTTTCTTGCTGATTGCCTTAAATTCTGAGTTGTTTCCTCCTTGCTGGATTGCTCCAGTCCAGCTATAAACAATAGCCAGACTCCTCCCGTCACTTTGTTCCGCTTGAATAACTGAAACACGGAGATATCTGTCCATAAATGACTCCATCCTGTACTTATCTTTCTTTACAGGACCACATCCTATTGCAACAAGCAACACGAAAAAAAGAATAATGCAGTTGTTGTTTTTCATAAACTAACTATTTGGATTATCATAGGTAATCATTCTATACCACCAATTATAGTGATTCCCTATCAAATCAGGATTACTGTCAGGATATTGGTTATACTCAGGTCCACTACCTATTTCAAAAACGCCGCTACAATAATAGCCGTCATAACTACCTTTCCAACCAAAATTGCAATGCAATAAGGTTCTGCTACCATAAGTATTACCGTTACTACCTACAAGATCTTGTATTCTATAACCATCTATTACCCAAAAATGACCTTCAAGACTGCCGCTATCCATTGCACCAATAAAAACAGGGCAACCGGAATTAAGCATATTTAACACTGTATTGCCATGATAACTGGAGTATCTATGAACTCCTGAATAACCAGCTGACTTAAAAGCCTTCTTACACTTTTTGGCTGTTGTCCAAGATTCTCCAATCCACTCAGTCAAAAAACTCCTTTTTGTTTCTTTTCTTAATTCTTCCAGAAAATGTGCCAATAATACGACAGCAGGATAATCAGCAGGATAATTATCTTCATGGTTAACATAAACACTCTTCATAAGACCCCAGTTGCAATAGTAACCATGAAAAAAGTAATAACCAGGGTATTCGTGATATGCCAATATTTGAGCAACAGCAACAGGGCCACATCCAATAGCTTTATGTTCTAATCCATTACTTTTAAGTGGGGTAAACTGATTTAACGGAGCTTCTTGAAACCACTTTGTAGTAATCATAGCTGGCACTTCAGAAACCGTCTCCCATTCACAAGTAATCATATTCCCGCTTCCTGAGGAAGATCCACCTCCCTCCTGACCACTTTGACCAGTCTCCGGATTTTCCCAAATTTCTCCAGGATCTATGCCATTGCCTGGTGAAGACGGGAAATTATTCACGATTTCGTTTACTAGATAATCGGAAACCATCTCAATAATCATCTCTTGTGGTGTGTGAAGAGTGAATGTTGAATCCAAAGAAAACATTTGTTCATATGTTGCTGTAGAAACTGTATCTTCTAGACAAATATCATCACCATCTTCATCTTCCCCCCACAAATGCATGTCGTATGTCAAAGTAGTATCAGAAAACATTTGTTCCAAATAATCGTTGAGATTGAAATTTTCAATAGATATACTTCCAGACTCAACAACGGCTATGATTGTTGATGAAATTCTGCTATCTGCCGACAAAACGGCAAAGCCATCATCATCAAAATTAACAACATAGACCAAGGTATCAGGGATGATAATAGAATCTGGGAGAGGTCCGCCTGGATCAATCTCGTGTATCTTGGTACGTAAAGAGTGAGCCGTTTTACTTGACAGGAACGTCCTGAAAGAGGAAGATGCTGTCAAATAATTGACTTTGCCTATTCTCTTGCCTCTGAGTTTGTCTTTTGCACTAGACTTTGTCGGTGATTGAGAATAACCTGTTGGTGAGTTCAAGAAATCTTGCAATGAAGCTAACGCCTCCTGTTCAGAAATTCTGTAGGGATTGGAAGATTCCTTCTCTTCAAGAACCAATTTCGGCATTGAATCCTTTGTGCAAGAAGAGACAACAAGAAAGACAGATAACAAAACTAGCCAATATGGCACACGGCAATAAGAAAATTTGTTCATAATTCGTTTGATTTAATAATTGTATATCAAAAATAAGAATTCTCATTCTATTTTACAAATCATATGTAAGCACACTGTAACACTATGTAAGTCATCTTGTCAACATATATAGTTGGCACTTCTTTAAAATAGCGTATAAAAACATTAGTCAGCAGGAAAAAGTCGAATACATAAGACAATGAATTGAAAAGTACATCAAATACTATAACAGCGAGAGGCCACACTAAGACATAAACGGCTTTAGTTAAAATAAAGGTATAAATATTCGGCTTGAAAACTAAATTATTGACTCTCGTAGTCCGATTAAAAAGTACTACTATATACGACTCCGCATGTACAATACAAATATACTACTGCCATAAATTTGAACAGGTGCCTAAGTTAAATTTTAATACATTGGCGCTATGAAACGTACAAGACGCACATTCGATTCAAAATTCAAGGCTCAGGTGGCATTTGAGGCAATCAGGGAACGGGAAACACTCAATGAAATCTCAGCGAAGTATGGTGTATCACCATTGATGATCAGCCGCTGGAAGAAGGAGTTTCTGGAAAATTCCGCAGCTGCTTTCGAGACGCCCAAGACTAGTGATTCTGCATTAGAGAAAGAGCGGGACAGGTATCTCCGGAAAATCGGTGATTTGGAGCTACAGTTGGATT
>JAGCVJ010000015.1 GCA_017962375.1 Bacteroidales bacterium | reverse complement strand
TTTATTCCACCACCAGCACCACCTCTCACGCAGAATTCACGTATGAGAGCGGTAGCGAGGCCAAGGATCCAGACTACAGGGCCATGTATCCGGTTGCTTTCTTCAATTCCGGATATCCGGCCATTCCGGCGACACAGAATTATATGGAAGGCAACATTTCGGGCTCTCCGATGTATGCGGAAAGTTCCACCGAGAGCCTCTCGTTCAAGAACATCTGCGGAATCATCCGCCTGAACATAAGCACCACCGTGAGCGGGAAGAAGGTCCGCAAGATTATTCTGGGCGCAGACCAGGGAATGAGCGGAACCGTTGTCAATGCAGCAACGCTTGTTGCTGACGGCTATGTTGCCGCTGTTTCCGGCACTGAGGGAATAGTCCTGGACTGTGGAGAAAGCGGGGTTGAGATAGGGACAGCCGCCAAGCCTTTCCATATCGCAGTGCCTGAGAACAACTACTCGTCGCTGAGCATTACGGTTATTACTACAGACGGGGAGGCCCAGACCCGCACAGCTAACAAAGACATTGCCGTAACCAGAAGCTGCATTACAGACATCACCCTGGGTTTCAATGATATGAAGGCGCTGGTCGGTCTGGTTCACCACTGGCCTTTCAACGGCAATGCCAACGATATTGTGGGTGGAGTCAACGCAACCGTTGATGGAGCCACGCTGACAACAGACCGCTTCGGAAACGAGAACAGTGCCTATTCTTTCGACGGCAACGACAAGATGATTGCTCCACACGCCGCCGATTTCGGGAAAACATCCTTTACAGCCAACCTCTGGGTAAACAGCACACAGACCTACGGCCTTGGAAACCTTATGAGAACCGACGGAGGTTTCTATGACGGATGGCTGCTTCGTTTCAATGGAGGCAGAATTGAGATTTGGGAAGGCAGAAGCATCAGTACCGGATATGTATCCAGCACGTCTTTCGCAGATGGTTCTTGGCATATGATAACCTTTGTCAGGGATGTGGAGAACAGGGAAGGAAAACTGTATGTGGACGGCGTTTATATCGGCGGCTACAATATGCACGCGACAACCACAAACGATGTCACAAACGAACTGAGATTCGGAACCTACGGCGGCGGTGAATACTACAGAGGCATGATGGATGACGCCCGCCTGTATGACAAAGCCCTCACAGATGCGGAAATATTGGAGTTATACTATATCGACGACCCTTATACCGACCTCAGCGCAACGGCTACGGCCAATACGTATATCGTAAGCGCTGCCGGCAAATACAAGTTCAAGGCTACCGTTAAGGGCAACGGCGGCCTGGATCCGATAACCGGCACAACGGCCACCACTATCAACCCTTCAGACATAGCAGGAGTCAAGGTCCTTTGGGAACTGTATGGCCAGGGCCGGGCAGTCAAGCACGACGGAACCAACTATGATATAAGCTATTCTGACGGTTACGTAAAATTCTCCACTCCTGATACATTCACCCCGGGAAATATCTGCGTTGCAGTCTATGACGCGTCGGACAACATTCTCTGGAGCTGGGTGATCTGGGCAACACCTGAACCTGGAACCAAGACGCACAACAGCAAAACCTTCATGGACCGCAATCTCGGCGCCATAGAAGTTGGCAACTGCATGAGGGGTTTCCTCTATCAGTGGGGACGTAAAGATGCATTCTCAGCTGCTGATGGCAACAGCTACAGCCCGTACACCTATGTACCTGCCGCATCAACAGTGTTTGACAAGGTTCGAGGCTCTCATCAGTCTATGGAATATACCGTAAAACACCCAACCACATGGATCGGATACGCAGACGACAATACCTGGATGAGTGAAAACCTCGCGACAAAGCCTTGGCGCGTCGATGTCAAGACAATTTATGACCCTTGTCCGGCCGGATGGAGGATTCCTGTCAAGGAAGACATAAGTGGCATCACAGATCTGCCCGCTACCGGGATACATCACGATGACAGCGCAAACAATGACTTTGGTAACCCGTGGACAGGTTATTACTGGACGGCATCAACAGACGAGGGTAACGATGACAGAGCCTATGCCTTCTGCAACGATGGCCGTAATATTATGCATTGGGGACAAGGAGAAGGCTACGCCATCCGTCCGGTAAAGGAATAATAATTATTGCTACCTTTGGTTTCAGGACAGTCTGAAGAACGCTATGAGACCCTGGATAACGTTTGCAATATCACTTCTGGCAGCCGCCTGCACTCAGACCAAGGTGTTTGAGCAGGAGGCTGTTGAAGTTGGCGGAGAGAGGTTTCTCAAGATGGCGGCCGAGAGGCTTCCCGACCTCAACCAGCCCCGCGGCGGACACTGTATCGTCAATCTGAACGGGGAGATAACCGTTCTCGGCGGGCATACGGACGGCTTCATATTGCTCAAGACGGCCGAGTACCTCAAGGACGGAAAATGGGTTGAGGTGCCGATGCTCTATCCTCACGATTTCGGTTTTTCAGTAAAGCTCCCGGACGGAAGGATAATGATTGGAGGCGGCTGCGCGGAAAACTTCGGCATCGGGCAAAGCTGGGGAACGGAAATCTATGACCCTAAGACTCACAACTTCGAACCATCCGGAGTTCTGGACCGCAAGAGGACAGGGTGCTCCGCGATTGCCTTCCCGGACGGAAGAGTCCTGGTTACAGGCAACTGGTACGCCGACGACGATATGGAAATTTACGAGCCGGGAAAGGGCTTTTCTTTCAAGAAGCCGGTTTCTGTCCAAAGGGGAAGTCCACTGATATTGCAGACAGACTCGTCTGGGGCCATTGTGCTTTCATATCTGGGCAACAGGGGCGACACCTGCCAGATGATCGCTGACCGCCTGGACGGAGAGGCTTTCCAAATACCGCTGCTGAACGAGTGGAGCATTTTTCCGCCACTGAGCTTTTACGACTCCCGGATTTCTTCCATCGGCGATTACACCTATCTGATACCGGCAAAAAGGAAGATTGACGGCCGGTATGGAATTCTAAAGGTTTCCGGAGAACAGTTCTCGCTGCTGAATATGGAAAAGCCGCTGCCTGAAAAGGGAATTGAAGGAGATTCCTTGGCCTGGGGACCGAAAATCCAGGTGAACCGCCAGACAAGAAAGGCTTATCTTACAGGATATGACCTTAAGAGAAACTTCTATGTCGCCGAGATTGACTATGACGCGACTCTTGATGGCGGAAAGGCAAGCAGTATCTTGTATTATTCCGATATCCTGAAGGATTTCTCTCTGAATGACGAGAGCTGGGATCTTTTGGGAGACGGCAGAATCGTTTTGGCCGGAGGTTGTTTCTTCGGAGAATCCGGGGAAGCTCTCGTGGCAGACAATTTCAAGACAAACAGCTGCGTTTTTGCCTTCAGCACAAAACCTGCGGAAAGCACAAGCTATCCTTGGCTCTGGTTTGCCTGCGGAGCCTTTGTTGTTATCGGGTGCATTTTCTTGGCTTACAGGCTATTGTCAAAGAAGCCGGAAGAAGTGTCAGATATAGACACGTCCGAGGTGGCAAAAAAATCAAGGCAGGAACTCCAGGAGCAGATTTCCAAAATCATCGAGGAGAAGCAGCTCTTCAAGAAAAAAGACATACGCATCAGCGATATAGCATCGGAGCTTGCCACCAACAGGACCTATGTAAGTCTGATTGTCAACAGTTCTCTCGGAACCAGTTTCTCAGACCTTATCAACAGCTACCGCATCAAATATGCCCAGAAACTGATGACCGATAATCCAGACATGTCACACACTGACGTGGCAGAAGAATCGGGATTCTCTTCCAGAACCTCGTTCCTCAGAACCTTCAAGGCTAAAACAGGAATGACCCCTACCGAATGGAAGGAGTCACAATCCAACTGATTTTAATAGAACGTAATACCCAGAAGCAGAGTGCAGTAGTTGCGTCCGCCCTTGCCGTCATAGGTGGCGGGAATGGAGTTCCCGTAGTCGCAAGGCTTGTTGGTCCTGGCGTAGCGCACTCCAATGTACATCGGGAAGCCGATTCTCAGGAAATGTCCCTTGAACATAACGTCAGCTCCAAAGGAATAGCGGTCTTCCCATTGGTAATGCTTGCCGGTGTAGAAGCCCATAAGGCCACCTGTAGGACGAAGGAAGTCCACGCGGCTGTAGTCGAAGAACGGGATGAGCTGCAGCTGCTGCAGGTAGGCAAGCGGACCTATTGACACATCGCCAAGATAAATAGGAATGGCATAGTCTGCTGTGGCGGTGAAGATGTTTCTGCCATAGATATCTTCTGTAAAGCCCCTAGGGCCGTCGATGTGGTTGTCTAGCCAGTATTTCTTGCCCTCCACGTTCTGCCTCTGGAAGGCGGCGCTAAGCCTCAGGCCTTGGTTGAAAGTGAGGCCAGGAACATATCCGTAAACGTATGCGGAGAACTCCGAACCGAAGTTGTGGCCGCCCTTAGGGCTCAGACTCGATGCCACCCTGCCTCCGATTCCCCAGCGAGGAAACACCTCCGCCCTGGCCACGTCAAGAGACTTGTAGGCGCCAAGCACCAGGTTCAGCTGATGGCGGCTGAACTGGTCTACGCTGTATCCTCTAGGAGAAGTCTCGTCCTCTTCCAGCTCCGCCTCGTCGTTGCGGTAAGACCAGCTGACAAGAGGGGTGATTCCGCTGTCCCAGCCTTCAGCCTCCCAGACAAGCGGAATGTAAGCGGCAACGTGGCTTCTTACGGAGAACTTGTCTTTGTCGTACATTATCCTGTCGTTGAAATGCACGGTTCCCTCAATCACCGGATACCAGCCGCTCCAGTTGATGGTAGCGTGGCCGGAATGCAGCCTCTTGGTCTTGCCCAGATAGCCGCTGCGCTTCTCGTAGCCGTAGCCGAACATAGTCTTCATAGTTCCGAGAGTGTTCTGGGAATAAAGCGTAACGCCAGGCAGAGCCTCCTCGTAGAACTCCTCAAAGCCTCCTTCGGTCTCCCCGCTGAACTCGGCATAGGCAGGAATCCAGGAGTGAAGCCTGAAAAGATTGGCGCCCTTGCTATAGTCCGTTTCCTTGAAGTCCTCGGCTTTCTTCTCAACGGCTGCCGCATATTCCTCTACCTTCTTGCCATATTTCTCTTTGTACTGCTTTGACAGTTCCTCGGCCAGAGGGTAATTGTATTCCATGTCAGGATCTATGGCCACATCAACCATATTCTCCTCGTAAGGGAATTCTCCCCTGTCCCCTATTTCCTTTATCACATAGAGGCTTCCGTCCTCAGCGATGGAGAAGCTCGTGATATCTCCCGACTCACAGGCCAGCCTGATTTCTTTCTTTTCAGGATTCATCCTGCAAAGAGCCGGCACTCCGAACCAGTCGGTAATGAAGAAAAGATCTCCCTTATAATACTTCAAGTCTTTGATTATGTGGAAAGACGAAGGGAGGATATTTTCGGTTACCGAAGAATTTCCGGAAGGCGTGATCTTGTCCAGCCTCAACCCGTCCTTTCCCACAACAGTACAGTAAACTTCATTCTGGTTGCCGAATGCGTAGGAAGTGATCTGCTCCCCGGGAACGGTGATTAATGGATCCTCATCTTCATCGGTGAATACCTTGCAGATCTCAGAAGAAAATCCAGGCGTTCCGGTTGACTCGTCAGAAGAGTAAACAAGGCCGTAAAGATCCTTTTCTCCGTTTACCCGGGCAAACTGCGGAATATGAATAGGCTTCGGGTGGTCCGGATAGTCAAATGTTCTGGTTTTAAGGTCGAATACAGTAAGTCCGTAGGATGAGTGCTGGCCCCAGCGCGGATCCACGTTGCTTTCGCTCAGGTAAATCTTGCCGTCGTTGTAGAAAATCGGCTCCACCTCGTCTTCAAAAGTGCTGAGGGCTTCTTCCTTCCAGCCGTTCTCGTCCTTGGTGAAAAGCACCAGAAATCCCGTGCTGGCATAGCCCTCCACAACTGCTATCACAGAATCTTTCCCGACGGAAGTAATGCTATGATATTCTGTAAAGTAGCCGTTTTTCAAGCCGGTTCTGGCAATAGGGCGCTTGTACATAGGCACTCCTGAATCGTCGGACAGAGTCTCTTCAAACTCCTCGTTTTCGTTCAGCTCGACAAACTCCTTGAGCATGTCGTCCTTTATGTATTCGCGATGGGTCTTGCCGCTGTATTTCTTGAAAGCGGATGCCACTATGTTGACATTCAGGAAATGCAGAGGCTCGTAGTTGAGAATATTGTGGGCCAGGTCCACGTCGCCGCTGTGATGGCGGGCCATGGCGTTGATCATATAGCCGGTGCTGTAAGGATCCGGGGAATAAGCCTTTACGCTGCCGAAACGCCAGCGGTCCCAGGTGCGGTTCTTGCCGTAGAAGTAGTCTTTTGTGTCTTCTCCCTCAGGAACAATGCACTTGAGGATTTCGCAGAGGAAAAATCCGTTCCTTCCGCGGCCGCCTTTGCCGATCTGTGTTTCCGCAACAACGGCATCTCCCTCCAGGAACCAGCGGGAAGGAAGCACAACTGAAGCGGCGCCAATCACCTGGTCTCCGAAGACCCCGTACAAAACTTTGAAAAAGCCCCGGTTCATATGAGCCACCTGCCAGGCGTGCCTTCCCTCGTGGCTGGAGAGGACGTTGTCCCACGGATCCGTGGACAGCAAGTCCAAATACGGCTGGGCGAAGAAATCTATCTGCCTTGGCGCCCAGAAGGTTACTCCGTTGCTTTCTGCGTTGAACGGATGGAGAACCAGAGGGAACCTCTTTGGAAGGCCGTATGTGTACCTGATGGAATCTGCATAGAGACCGTAGAGGCCCTCAACCTGCTTCAGATAGTCCTTGGCCAGCAGTCCGTACCCGCTACCCGTTCCGTCCTCGCCGCTTGAAGGATATATTATCTCGAAATTCTTGCTCTTCATCTTTTTCCACTTGACGGAAGTTTTTTCAGAGCCTATATCATAATACTGAGCCAGTGCTGTCGCCGAGCAAAAAAGAAAAAGCGTAGCTGCTAAAAACAGAGTCTTTGTTACGTTTTTGTTCATAGGATAATATTTTGCTTCAAATTTAGCGATTTTCATTTTTTTTACTCAACGATTAAGATTAAATTTGTTGTGATGAACATTGCGATGTCTATATTCAAACTTCTGGGCTCTCTTGCCTTGTTCCTGTTCGGAATGAGCATGATGAGTGAAAACCTGCAGAAAGTTGCGGGAGACAAGCTCAGGGGATTTCTGGCAATGATGACCTCCAACGCCTTCAAGAGGGTGCTGACAGGTCTTACGGTTACCGCCTGCATCCAGTCTTCTGCGGCAACCACCCTTATGGTGGTAAGTTTCGTCAACGCCGGACTGCTTACCCTGGCCCAGAGTATCGGAGTCATTATGGGCGCCAATATCGGCACCACGGTATCCGCCTGGCTGTTCGCCCTTGTGGGATTCTCCGGAGGAGTGGCCACCGTGGCCGTTCCGCTGATTGCCGTTGGATTTATCATCACGATGGGCAAGAGCAAAAAGCGAAAGAGCCTGGGTATGATGATTATGGGCTTTGCCATTATGTTCCTCGGACTGAGCATGGTGCAGACTTCCGTAGATCCGGCCATCCTGGAGAAGGTCAAGGAACTGATCAACGGATGGAGCAGGTTCGGATTCTGGAGCGTTCTGATCTGCGTGCTCATAGGAACCCTGGTTACCATAATGCTCCAGTCATCAGCCGCCACGATGGCCCTTACGCTGATGATGTGCTCCAACGGACTGAACTTTGAACTGGGCGCCGCGCTGGTGCTCGGAGAAAACATAGGAACCACCCTTACCGCAAACATGGCGGCATCCGTAGCCAATATCTCCGCCAGGAGAGCCGCGGCCGGACACGCGTTCTTCAACCTGTTCGGAGTGCTGTGGGTGCTGATTCTCTACCATCCGTTCCTGTGGGTGGTATCCAGGGTGATTATGGCCGTAGGCCTGGACAATCCGCTGGTCAGCGGGGCTTCCACGTTCTCCATCCTGTGCTCAATTGCCATGGTTCACACCCTGTTCAACGTCAGCAACACCTGCATCCTGGTAGGCTTTACCAACAAGATCGTGAAGTTTGTCACCAGGCTGCTGCCGGGCAAGCCGGAGGACGAGGAATACAGGCTCCAGTACATTCACGGAGGTCCGCTTTCCACCGCAGAACTTTCGCTTGAACAGGCCAAGAGCGAGATACTCCACTTCGTGAAGATCTGCCGAGAGCAGTACGAGCTGGCTCGTGAAAGCATCTCCACCACGGACCCTGACAAGTTCGACGAACTTTACCACAAGCTGGAGCATTACGAGCAGATAACGGACAAGATTGAGTTCGAGATTGCCAAGTACCTGAACGAGGTTTCCGAGTGGGATCTCTCCGAAGAGTCAGCCCGCAGGATCCAGGCTATGTTCAAGGTCATCAGCGAGCTGGAGAGCATCGGCGACAGCGGCTTCAACATCGGCAGAATCCTCCAGAGGCGCAACATCCACAACGCCACCTTCGACGAGGATATGATCACCCGCCTTGGCTTTATGATGGACCTGATCTTCAAGGGCTTCGACGTAATGGAGAAGAACCTCGAGCTCGGCTATACCGGCATTTCAGACATCTCCAACGCCCAGGATGTGGAGCAGGAAATCAACGAGTACCGCAACAACCTCAAGGAAGAGCACCTGCTCAACCTGGAGAACAACACCTACAGCTATCTCACCGGTACTTACTATGTGGATATGATCAACGAGTTCGAGCACGTTGGAGACTTCATGATCAATATCTCCGAAGCGATAATAGAAATCAAGTGATCCTTGTTATTCGTGAACCTGCACATAGTGCTCGGCGATAGAGGCGAGCACTCTCAGGCAGTGCGGCACAGACGCGTCTTTGAGAATGACGTTCTTTTCGGAATCCAGAAGATATATGCTCGGCGATGTCCTGAGCGTGTAGATTGTTCCCTGGTCAAGCTCTCCCGCAGGATCGTAGGCGTAAATCCAGTTTGAAGGGAAGTCCGCCTTCCTCTCGTCCCAAAGAGCGGTCTTTCCGCCAGGAGACACAGCGAGAACTTTCATCACTCCCATTCCCGTGAGATTCAGTATCGGGTCCGCAGTTTTCATCACCTCTAGAGCCTGGCGGCAGTTTGGGCAGTCGGGATCGTTGAAGAAAACCAGAAGATATTCAGCATTTATGCCGTGCATCATGCCCTGGCGCCCACCGGATGTGGCGTAACGGAAATCGGCCGCCTGAGTGCCAACGCGGTTCTTGCTGCAGATTTCTTTCTGCCAATTGAAAGAATCCTTCACGTTCTGAGGAATAACCTTGCATTTTTCTATGCCGTCCAGCACCGGGAGGTAAAGCTCGTCGTCCAGGAACGGGGAATGGGCGTCGAAAAGATACTTTTCTCCGTTCTGCATAATCTGGCTGAAGAACATCGGGTAGCCGTCTTCGGCCAGCTTTACCGCCTTGTCCACAAACTTTGCCATTGAATGTTTGGCAATGGTATCGTCAACAGATTCTATCGCTGAGACATATCCCTGAAAAGCCTCTTCAAAGATCTGGGGGCTGATACCCAGAACGGTTGTGGTATCCGGCTTGAGCCTAAGCAGGCGGTCCTGGCTGAGGAACTCGTCCCAGTAATGCCTTGCCATATATTCAGCAGAGAGCCGTTTGTCGGAAGCCATGGCTACCGGCACTTTTACCCCCGGAAATATGTTTGTCTGATAAGGAGTTTTGCCGTCTTTGGAATTACGGCAACCGGATAAAACAAACAAGCCCGCCGCTGTCACAAAAAACAGGGCAAGGGCTACAGTAACAAGACGCTTCATAGAAAATCAATTTTGTTGAGATACCAGGATTCGAACCTGGACAAACAGAACCAAAATCTGTTGTGCTACCATTACACCATATCTCAGTCGGGGCTGCAAAAGTAATAAAACTCCGTAAACCTTACAAGAAGCGGCCTCAGCGCTTGCGCTTGCGGGAGAAGAAGTCTGTCATGATCTTCGAGCACTCCTTGTCCAGAATGCCTCCGTCAACTTTGGTCTTAGGGTGATAGAGGCTCGGCGAAAAACGCGAGGCTCCCCTCTTGGGATCTGCGCATCCGTAAACCACCCTTCCTACCTGTGCCCAGTTCAAGGCTGCTGCGCACATCGGGCACGGCTCCACCGTCACGTACAGGGTGCATTTGTCAAGATACTTGCCGCCCATATAGGCCGACGCGCTGGTTATTGCCTGCATCTCGGCATGGGCTGTTGGATCCTTGAGAGTTTCCGTCAGATTGTGGGCCCGGGCGATTATCCTTCCGTTTCCGGATTTTTTCTTGTTTCTTCTTTCCTCAGCCACAATCACACATCCAACCGGCACTTCCCCTTCCTCAGCGGCGGCCTCTGCCTCCTTCAGGGCCTGGATCATGAAATCCACGTCTATTTTCAGCTGTTCTATATCCATAACGCTGCAAGTTACAAAATATCTGTCACCTGGCATTTTAACCCAATGTCTATTTGCAAAATGCGACAAAATGGCAGATATTTGCGGTGGCACATACTTTGCCGTTAACCCCTCTGCCCGTCAAACGGGGGCAATTGTTTTTGAGAATAATTGAACAAATAAAAAATAAAAATCTACAATTATGAATATCAGACCATTAGCAGACAGAGTCTTGATTGAGCCTAAAGAGGCCGAGAAAAAGACAGCCAGCGGAATCATCATCCCTGACAATGCAAAGGAAAAACCACAGGAAGGAACCGTAATAGCAGCAGGCCCGGGCAAGAAGGACGAGCCTATGGAGCTCAAGGTGGGCGACGTTGTCCTCTACGGAAAATATGCCGGCACAGAGGTTAACGCTCCGGACGGAAAAACCTATATGATTATGCGCCAGAGCGATGTTCTCGCAGTAATCGGCTAACAGAAACAATCATCGTTGAATATAAAAATCTAAAGATATGGCAAAGGAAATAAAATTCAATATGGATGCCCGCGCGCTGATGAAGGAAGGCGCGGACGAATTGGCAAACGCCGTGAAGGTAACCCTGGGTCCTAAGGGCCGCAACGTGGTTATCGAGAAGAAGTTCGGCGCTCCGCAGATTACCAAGGACGGTGTTACCGTAGCAAAGGAAATAGAGCTGGACGACCAGTTCAAGAACATGGGTGCTCAGCTGGTGAAGGAAGTTGCTTCCAAGACCAACGACCAGGCAGGTGACGGCACAACCACCGCAACCGTTCTGGCACAGGCCATCATCAACGTGGGCCTGAAGAACGTTACCGCAGGAGCCAACCCTATGGATCTGAAGAGAGGTATCGACAAGGCCGTTGAGGCTGTAGTTGAGGACCTGAAGAAGCAGAGCCAGAGCGTTGGAACCGACTACTCCAAGATCGAGCAGGTAGGAACCATCTCCGCAAACAATGACGCAGTTATCGGAAAGCTCATCGCCGATGCAATGAGCAAAGTGAAGAAGGAAGGCGTTATCACCGTTGAGGAGGCAAAGGGAACCACCACCGAGGTCAAGGTTGTAGAAGGCATGCAGTTCGACCGCGGATACATTTCCCCTTACTTCATGACAAATCCTGACAAGATGGAGGCAGTACTGGATCAGCCTGCAATTCTGATCACCGACAAGAAGATCTCCACTATGAAGGATCTGCTTCCTGTTCTCGAGCCGCTGGCAAGAGAGGGCAAAGCACTGCTGATCATTGCTGAGGATGTTGACGGCGAGGCTCTTACCACACTGGTTGTAAACCGCCTCAGAGGCACTCTGAAAGTGGCTGCCGTAAAGGCTCCTGGCTTCGGCGACAGAAGGAAAGAGATGCTTCAGGATATCGCTACCCTGACTGGCGCCATCGTGGTTTCCGAGGAGAGAGGCTTCACCCTGGAGAACTGCACTCCTGACATGCTCGGAAAGGCAGAGAAGATCACCATCGACAAGGAGAACACAACCATCGTCAACGGTGCCGGCGACAAGCAGCAGATCGCAGACCGCGTAGCCCAGATCAAGAAGCAGATCGAGAGCACCACTTCAGACTACGACCGCGAGAAGCTGAAGGAAAGACTGGCCAAGCTGGCCGGCGGAGTCGCAGTCCTCTACGTAGGTGCAGCTTCCGAAGTTGAGCTCAAGGAGAAGAAAGACAGGGTTGAGGACGCTCTGAACGCAACCAGGGCAGCCGTCGAGGAAGGTATCATCGCCGGCGGTGGAGTTGCCTACATCCGCGCCATCGAGCACCTGAAGACCCTCAAGGGAGCCAACGAGGACGAGCAGACCGGTATCAACATCATCATCCGCACCCTGGAAGAGCCGCTGAGAATCATCTGCGAAAACGCAGGCGAAGAAGGCAGCGTAATCATCCAGAAGGTCAAGGAAGGAAAGGACGACTTCGGCTACAACGCCCGCGAAGGCAAGTTCGAGAACCTGCTCTCAGGCGGAGTCATCGACCCTACCAAGGTTGCAAGAGTCGCCCTGCAGAACGCTGCTTCCGTTGCCGGAATGTTCTTGACAACCGAGTGCGTGATCGCCGACAAGAAAGAAGAGAATCCGGCCCCAATGCCACAGATGGGCGGAGGTATGGGAGGAATGATGTAATCTTTCTAAACACAAGTAAAGAAGATGGACAGATTCGTCTTGTCCATCTTTTTTTTATTTATATTTGCACCGCAAACCAATACTTTTAGATACTTGGAACCTCCCAGTACAATACTAATGCTGCTTGTCAGCACTCCGGATGAAGTCCCCCCTTCGGGTGGATTGCTGGAAAACATCCTCATCGGAATATTCATTCTTCTGCTGCTTTTCTGCTCAGCGCTGATGAGCGGAAGCGAAGCCGCGTTCTTTTCGCTGAGCCCGAAGGAAACCCAGAGGCTCAAGGATGGGGAAGACTCGTCCAGCCGCAGAGTCATGAAACTTCTCGCCGCGCCTAACAGGCTGCTGGGAACCATTCTTCAGGCGAATAACATCGTGAACATCCTGCTGGTGCTGCTAAGTTCGCTGCTTATCTCCAGGCTGTTCGACTTTTCCGGCCATCCGGTGCTGGAATTTGTGGTTTGCACCGTTGTGGTGACTTTCATTCTGGTGCTTTTCGGCGAGGCTATGCCTAAGCTCATCGGCACTCAGTCTCCGGTGCGCTTTGCCCGCTTCACCAGCCTGCCGCTGTCCATACTCAAGCACACTACAGTGCCTATTGATAAGGTAATGGACAAGATCGTCGAGAAGAAAAAGCACAACAAGACGCTCAGCGAAGAAGAAGAGGAGGACGCGTACGAGATGCTTCGCGGGGCCGTGGAGATGACCATGACAGAAGACGCCACCCAGAAAAAGCTCCTGAAGAAGATCCTTACCCTGCCGACCAAGACCGTATCGCAGATAATGATGCCGAGAGTTGATGTAGAGACCATCAGCATGGATATGGACAACGACGAGGTCATCCGCGTGGCCAACGAATGCGGCTATTCCAGGCTTCCAGTCTACAAAGACAACTCAGAGGATATCCGCGGTTTTCTCTACATAAAAGATATGCTGCCGTACATTATGAGCCGCAGCAAGAAGTTCGACTGGAGAAAGCACATCCGCCAGGCCTACTTCGTGCCGGGTTCAATGAAGATCAACGACCTGCTGGAAGAACTCCGCCAGAGAAAGCTCCACCTGGCCATAGTGGTTGACGAATACGGCGGAATGGACGGCATCGTTACCATGGAGGACATACTTGAAGAAATCGTGGGAGAAATCTCCGACGAAAGCGACACCGCAGAATAAACAAAAAACATAGACAATGGGACTTTACCTCAGAAAAGAATTGAAGGGCGGCGGCACAATTGCCGTATGGGAAATCACCGAATCCGAAAGAGAACTTCTGGACATTCTCGCCAGTGACCAGGAAGACAGAGACCAGGAGCTGGAAGAAATATCGCTGTACAAGAGCGAGCAGGCAAGGCGCGAGAAGCTTTCCGTGCTGTGCCTTGTCCAGGAACTGTTCAAAGAACCGTCTCCAGAGTATCCGCTCGGCCCTGTTCACATCGGCCACCACGAGAACGGAAGCCCTTACATCGAGAACGACTCTACCCGTATCAGCATAACCCACACCAATCGCTTCTCGGCTGTTATCATACATCCGTCAGAAGAAGTGGGCATTGACATCGAGAGCATCAAGCGCGACTTCACCGCCGTGGAGAAAAGGGCCCTCAACGATGAGGAAAGAGAAGACCTGGTAGAGAAAGACGAGAGCGATCCGGAGCAGATGGAAGAAAGAAACACCCAACTCGCCATATACTGGTGCGCCAAGGAAGCTCTCTACAAGCGCATGGACAGAAACAACGTGGACTTCTCCAAAGACATGGAAGTTGACCGCTTCTCCGTCCGCGACGAAGGCGAAATAGACGTGGTGTTCAAGTACCCGAGAAACGAGCACATCCTAGACGAAGACGGCAACGAGCAGAACGAAGAAGAAGAATTCGAGATGCAGTACGAAGTCTTCGAAGACCACGTCATGGTCTGGATGGTCGGCTAAAATTCTTAACTTTAACATGTTTTAAAAACTTAGTTATGAAAAAGATTCTTTTGTTTTCAGCGATGGTTGCTTGTATGGCTCTGTTTGCCAGCGCAGCCAATGGGCAGAACGCTATCAGGCAGGGAGTGGATGTTGAGGGAGAGAACTGCTTTGCGATAATTGCCGGAAAGGCAGCCACGGTTGACGGGAGCGTGCTGTTCGCCCACAACGAGGATGATTCCGGAGAGCAGATGCTCAACGTTTACATTGTTCCGGCGGGAAGCCAGCCGGCTATGACTGACGGAGGGCTGAAGATTCCGGCCTCTATTGCCAACGGATATACAGACAAGCGCGGAAACAAAAAACATAAAGTAAACGGCAAGTTCTTCTGGCTGGAGTTTCCTGGAATGAGCGTAGCCGATGCAGCTATGAACCAGTGGGGAGTGTGCATCGCCTCTGACGGATGCAACTCTCGCGAAGACAAGGAAGACTTGACCGATGGCGGCATCCTTTATGACGTGAGAATAAATGTGGCAAAGTACGCCAGGAGCGCAAGGGACGCCGCAAAGATTATCGGTGAAGCAGTAGAGCAGTATGGTTACAAGGGAAGCGGAAGGACTTACTGCGTGGCAGACCCTAACGAGGGCTGGATCGTGGCCGTCGTCAAAGGCCGCCACTGGGTGGCCCAGAGGGTGCCAGACGACAAGGTCATGGCCATTCCGAACTACTACACCATTACCACGGTTAACCTGGACGACAAGGAGAACTTCATGGGAAGCCCGGACATCATAGACTACGCTATAAGCCGCGGCTGGTATGACCCTCATTCAAGGCAGGAGTTCAACTTCCGCCTGGCATATTCAGACCCTAAGAGAATAGACAGCGATGGCAACACCAAGCGCCACAAAGCAGTCATTGAATACATTACCGAAGGCAAGTACAACTACGATCCTTATTCCGTACAGCCTATGTTCACTCCGGCAAAGAAGCTTTCTGTCAAGGATATGATTGTGATGCTTTCCCTCCACAATGAAAGAGAAAAGAGGATCATAAAAGGAGCGCCTCAAGAACCTGCTTTCGGAAAGGAAGATCCTAGACACATTTCAGGAGTCTGCACAGATGTCACCATTGTTTCAACCATCTTCCAGCTCCGAAGCTGGATGCCTCTGGAAACCGGATGCATAATGTGGATGTGCCCTGGAAGGCCTTGCGCTGAAGTCTTTGTTCCTTGGTATCTGGGCATGACCAAAGACCCTGCCGGATGGGCAAGGTTCGACGACTGGCAGGAAGCCGAGCAGCATCATTTCTCAGACGCCAAGAATATGGAGAAGGATTATCCTGAGCATCCTTACTGGTTCTTTACCAAGAGATGGAAAGAACTGAACTCCAACTATAGCTATTGGATCCGCGGTGTCCAGGAAAACAAGTGGCAGATGCAGTACGACATACTCAAAAAGTCAAGCGATCTGGAGAAAAACCTCCCGTCCGACCTGAAAAAGTCCAAGAACCGCAAGCAGGCAGAACAGATGCTCAACCAGTTTACCGCCGATATTTACAACACCGTCCTGTCGCAAAAAACCATAAGGCCGAAAAGCTGGTAGCATGAAGCAAGCAACATTATATCCCGGAGCCAAAATCAACATCGGCTTGTACGTCTTCCAGAAGCGGGAGGACGGCTTCCACGAGATAGAAAGCATCTTCTATCCGGTGGGGCCCCACAACAGCAACCTGGAGCCGGACAAGCTTTCAATCTCCGTATGCGAGAACGAAAGCGAGGAAACGCTTTTCTATACGGAAAACTACTCCGAGAAGGTCCGTATGATAGAATGCGGGCTGGACTATCCGGGATATCCTCAGGACAATATCTGCGTGAAGGCTTACGAGTTGCTGGACGCTGACTTCCAGCTTCCTCCGGCTGTGATAGTTCTGGAAAAGCACATTCCGGTCGGAGCCGGGCTTGGCGGCGGAAGCAGCGACGGAGTCTGCACCCTGAAAGCCTTGAACGAGCTCTGCAACTTGAACCTTACGCCTGAGCAGCTGACATTCTACGCCGAAAAGCTCGGCAGCGACTGTCCTTTCTTCATCCAGAACGAGCCGAGGCTTGTCACCGGAAGAGGAGAAATCCTTTCCATCCTCAGCGATAAGGCGCAAAAAGCCATCGCCGAGATAAAGGAAAACTACACCGTGCAGCTTGTCTTTTCTCCGGACTGCTTTGTTTCAACGAAGAAAGCCTACTCAATTGTCCCGAAACGCAGCAAGCAGGAACCATATCCTCCAATGGAGGAACTGATAGCAGAACCTGTCAATACCTGGCAGGATAGAGTTGTCAACGACTTTGAAGCGCCGGTATTCAAGGAATTCCCTCAGCTTCAGAAAGTGAAAGACTCCCTGAAAGAAACGGGAGCCGCATACGTGTCAATGACAGGCAGCGGCTCCGCTATCTTTGGTTTGTTCAAAAAAGACTAGTCCCAGCAGTCGACATCCACGTCCGGCATCTGGGAGCGAGAGAAAACAGGGTCTTTGCCCTGTTTTTTCTGTTTGCGGTAGTCTTTCAGCAGACGGAAAGCGTATTTGCCCAGCTGAACTATCGCGAATATATTCACAAGCGTCAGAAGACCCATGCAGATATCGCCGACGGTCCAGACGATGTTAAGGGAAGCGCACACTCCCACAAATACCACCAGGCCGCCGGATAGTGCCCTGAAAGCCCACAAAATCCAGCGGTGATGGTCTTTAGTGAGAAACCTTATGTTGGCCTCGCCATAATAGTAGTTTCCGATTATGCTGGAGAAGGCAAACAGGAATATGGCCACAGCGATGAAAACCGTTCCGAACTTTCCGATTTCACTTTCCAGAGCGGCTTGGGTAAGGGCTATTCCGTTCAGGTCTCCAGACGCGTGGGTTCCGCTGAAAAGGATGATGAAAGCCGTGCAGCTGCAAACCACAAGAGTGTCCACGAACACCCCAAGGGCCTGCATAAGTCCTTGCTTTACGGGGTGAGAAACATCAGCCGTAGCCGCCACATTAGGAGCAGATCCCTCTCCGGCCTCGTTGGAGAAAAGGCCACGTTTGATTCCTATCATCATTGTGGCGCCGAGTCCTCCGCCGGCAACCTGATTGATTCCAAAAGCGTTTTCAAATATCAGCGAGAACACAGAAGGAATAAGGTCTATGTGACGGATAAGAACAAACAGAGCCAGAGCAAGGTAAGCCAGCGCCATTACCGGAACCAGTACGCTGCTGACCTTGGCTATACGCTTTATGCCTCCGAAAACCACCATAAAGGAAAGGGCCGCAAGTAGCGCTCCAACGAGAACTTTTGCGGCCGGAACCGTAACACCCAGAATGCTTATCTGATAAGGCAGCGCACTGTCTAAGTTGCAGGCCACAACTATCGCGTCGCCAATGGTGTTGCTCTGGATGGAGTTGTAACTCAGGCCGAAGGTTACCGTCAGCAGAACCGCAAACAATGCCGCCAGGAACGGATTCTTGAGTCCTCGGCGAATATAATACGCTGGTCCTCCTATGTAGCCTCCCTCGGACCTCTGCTTGAACAGCTGGGCAAGAGTGGCCTCTACAAATGCCGTGGCCGCTCCTATGAGAGCAATCACCCACATCCAGAAAATTGCTCCAGGACCGCCGATGGCAATGGCAATTGCAACGCCCGCCAGGTTTCCCGTTCCCACGCTGGAGGCCAGTGATACGGCAAAGGCCTGGAAAGACGAAATCTTCTTTTTGTTGCCGGCTATGGCACGTTCCCTGTCTATATCCCGATACCCGCTTTTGCGGCTGCCGCCCAGAAGGCGGAACATCTCCCCTATCATCCTGAACTGCACGCCGCGGGTTCTCAAAGTGAACCATACGGCGCAGCCAAGCAGCACCGCTACAAGGATATAGGTCCAGAGGAAATCGTTGAAACTTCCGAGTATGTCAGAAAAGGAAAGGATTATCACTGAGCATTATTTTCTTGCTCCCGGAGGGCATCAAGGTAGGATTCCTTGGAGCCGCCTACATCTTCTATGAGCCATTTGGCGTCTCTGAGAAGAAAACTGAGAGTGCGGAACTCTGTGCCTTCATTGCCGCTGCCGTCAATGTCTTTGCAGCTAAGAGCGGCTTCTGCAGTTATGTGCGCATAGTCCTTGATCTTGAATTCAGACGGATCGGTCAGGCTTAGAGACTGCAATTCCTGGATGCTTCCAAGACCCCACAATGCATCGCCGTCTGAGATCTCGTTAATCTTCTCGCATGCCTCGTAATAATCCGGAGTGAATATATCCTTGGACCATAGCTGCTCTCCGGAAAGGGACATCAGCATTCCGTTAATAGTGTCAAAAATCGCAAGAGTGTCTACCGGCTTTGCCTCCGGCTGAACGGCTGGCGCTTCAACATTGGTTGAGTCTTTTGTCTGAACATCAGATTGGGTTTGATTGTTTTTGCAGCTGAGGGTTAAAACAGCAACAAAACTCAGCAGTGCAATCAGAATTCTTTTCATGGCAATTATTGTTTTTCGTTAAATATCGCACGAATGCTTCTTGTTGGTATATAGGCCATTATAAAGCCTATGACCGCTACGCTCAGAAGTGTCAGCAGCACGTCGGAGAGCTTTACCACAACCGGATAGTGATGCACTACAAAGTTGCCGGGAAGTGGAATCAGATGGAACTGGTACTGGATCCAGCACAGAATCAGACCCACAATTATCCCGATCACAGCTCCCTCCATGCAAATCAGCCATCCGTGGAGCACAAAGCTTTTGCGGATAGACCCCACTCTCATTCCCATCGCCTGGTAGGTCTTGATATCTTCTTTCTTCTCGATAATCAGCATACTCAGGCTTGCCAGCAGGTTCACCGATATCACTATCACCACAAACAGCAGAATCATATAGATTGCAAACTTCTCCGCCCTCATCATTTTGTAAACGGTCTCGTTCTGCTGGTAGCGGTCCTTGAGCACATAGCCTTCTCCGAGGGTTTCCCTGATTTTTTTTGCCGGCAGGGAGACTTCGTTGATGAATACCTCAATCTTTGAGCATTCCCCTTCCTGATACTCCATCAGTTCACGGGCTATGCTGTCCGGAATGTAGATGGTTCCCTTGTCCTCCGCAGAAGAGAGACGGATTATTCCCGCAGGACGAATCTCTTCTGAAAGCAGGCTGCTCTGGGGCATCATCAGCGATATGTCTTCGGTTCTGGACGGCAGATAGATTTCCAGCGGAGTGGAGAACTGCGGCCTGAGCAGCAGAGCCGCCGCCAGATTCTCTTCCACCACAGCCCTCGGCAATTCCCCGAAAGACAGTTCGAAATCTCCGTCAATGATGTTACCCTGCAGCCGGGAAAGAGTGTCGTATCCGGCTGGCACTCCTTTTATCTTGGCGATAGACTGCACCACGTCATACTGCACATAGACCGTCTCTTCCAGCACAGGGAAAACGCTGCCCGGCCCCAGAGCGTCAAGCGTAGACTTGACTTTTTTATCGCTGAGGCTGATAATCTTGCCCTTTGCCGGCACAATTACATAATCGGGAATATAGCTGTTATATGAAGATTCAACAATCTGGTCGAATCCGTTGTAGACAGACAATATGACTATCAGGGCCATGCATCCGATTCCTATAGCCACGGCGCTTACCGCCGAAATGATGTTTATCACATTGCGGTGAGCATTTGAGAAAAGGTATCGCCTGGCTATGAACGATGGAAGGTGCATGTTATTCTTCTCCGGTTTCTTCTGAAGACGGCTTTACAGGATCACGGGCAAGCACATCGTCTATGTGCTGGGCATAGTCCAGCGTGGTGTCTTCAAAGAAAGCCAGCTCAGGCACTATCCTCAGCTGCTTTGCAACCACTCTCCCCAGGTCTCCGCGAATAGCCTTTGTCTTGTCTTCCAGAGTCTGCATCACGTCTGCCCTCTTTTCTGACGGGAAGCAGCTTATGAACACCTTGGCGTAAGACAGGTCCGGACTCATCCTTACCTCACTCACCGTCACTAGCGCTCCGCCAAAGAACGCCATTCCCTTGGAACGTATGATTTCCGCCAGATGCCTCTGCACCTCGCGCTGCACTTTCTGCACTCTTTTACTTACTTCTTCCATGCTACTCAAATCTCAAAATGTAGTAGTTCTTCTTTCCTTTTTGAACTAACACGTACTTGCCGTTTACCAGCAGGTTCTCGGAGAGGGTTCCGTTGATATCGGTGAACTTCTCCTTGTCTATGCTCAAGCCGTTGCCCTGAATCATCTTTCTGGCCTCGCCCTTTGAAGGGAACACCTGTGTCTCCACTGCCAGCAGGTCCAGAATCGGAGCAGTGAGTTTCTCCTTAGGAAGAGCGAACTGCGGCACTCCGTCAAACACTGCCAGGAAGGTCTTCTCGTCCAGGTTCTGCAGGGCTTCTCTGGTTGCCTTGCCGAACAAGATGTTGGATGCGTCAAGAGCCTTGTTGTACTCGTCCTCTCCGTGCACCATTATAGTGACTTCCTTTGCCAGCAGCTTCTGCAGGATTCTCTGGCCAGGATCCTGACGGTGGGCTGCGATAGCTTCTTCTATCACCTCCCTCGGCAGCATCGTGAATATCTTGATGTACTTCTCAGCATCCTCATCGCTGACATTCAGCCAGAACTGGTAGAAGGTGTAAGGGCTGGTGTACTCTGCGCTCAACCAGATGTTGCCCTTCTCGGTCTTTCCGAACTTGGTGCCATCCGCCTTCTTTATCAGCGGGCAGGTCATCGCAAAGGCTTCCTTGCCCAGTATCCTGCGGATCAGCTCGCTTCCCGTGGTGATGTTTCCCCACTGGTCGCTTCCTCCTAGCTGCAGCACGCATCCCTTGTGCTCGTACAGCCACAGGAAGTCATAGCCCTGAAGCAGCTGGTAGCTGAACTCGGTGAATGACATTCCTTCCCTGGACTCCGTGCTCAGTCTTTTCTTCACGGAATCCTTTGCCATCATATAGTTTACGGTGATATGCTTTCCGATATCGCGGATGAAGTTGATGAACGTATAGTCTTTCATCCAGTCGTAGTTGTTCACCAGTTCCGCCTTGTTCAGCGCATCGCTGTTGAAATCCAGGAACCTTCCCAGCTGTGCCTTTATGCACTCCACGTTATGCCTCAGCGTCTCCTCGTCCAGCAGGTTTCTCTCCGCGCTCTTCATAGACGGGTCTCCTATCATTCCGGTTGCGCCTCCCACCAATGCTATCGGCTTATGGCCGCACTTCTGGAAGTGCTTGAGTATCATCACGCTAACCAGATGGCCTATATGCAGCGAGTCTGCCGTCGGATCTATTCCCACATAAGCCGCCTGCGGTCCTTCCATCAGTTTTTCTTCTGTCCCGGGCATAATGTCCTGGATCATTCCTCTCCATCTGAGTTCTTCTACAAAATTCTTCATCTTGTGTTCTTAAAATGCTATTTGGTGCAAAAGTAGTAAAAAAACAAAGCTGATTGATTCAAAGAGTCAACCAGCTTCGTACTTTACAACAGCAAGAACGGCTTACTTGAAAGCCTTCTTGATTACGTTCCAGATGGCAAGAAGGATAACAGCACCGATAACAGCGCTAACAATCTGTCCATACCACTGAGCCCAGAACGGGCTGGTGGCGCCAAGTTTGCCAAGAAGCCAGCCGCCTACAAAACCGCCGGCAAGACCGATAAGAATGTTCCAGATAAGACCGCCTTTGTCTTTAACTACGAAGAAGCCGGCAAGCCAGCCAGCAACTGCTCCGATGAGCAATGTGATGATGATGTTCATGGTACTAGTTTTTTAAATCGTGATAAACAAATATACGGAATTTTTCCGTCTGTTCCTATTCTTTCGCGCAAAGCAGAAAAATGATTAAATTTGTTCTGTTCAGTTTTAGACTTTATTGTCGCGATAAAAACCATTTGAAATGAAAATAAAAACTTTGAGAAAAGCTTTTGCTGTGGCTTTTGCCTCAGCGATGATGTTGTTTGTTTGCTGCGGGAGCGCATTTGCCCAGAATGAGGATAGCCTCAGATATCTGGCAGGGCCGAGATTCGCCTCTTCCAATGTGGACTCCCTGGTGCTGGACGACTTTGCCTGGTGCAACAGGTATGTGATGCCCGACCAGCAGTGGGCAAGATTTACGGACATAGAGAGAATTCCTGTGGCAAAGCAGCTGCAGGGCCATCTGAAGGCTAAATACAAGATGTTCATCACCCAGCCTATAGACCACAAGCATCCGGAGAAAGGGCTGTTCAAGCAGAGGGTGATTGTAGGCTTCGCAAACTTCAAGGCCCCTACTGTTATCATCACGGAAGGATATACGGCAAAATACGGGGCAAACCCGAGGTATGACGAAGAGGTAGCTTACCTGTTGCAGTGCAACTTCGTGCTGGTGGAGCACAGGTATTTCAACGAAAGCGTGCCGTTCATGCAAGATGATTCCACCATCACCTGGGACAAACTCAACTGGGACTATATGACCGCAGAGCAGGAAGCCGCAGACCTGCACGAGGTAAGAAAAGCGCTTTCTCATATCTTCTACGGCAAATGGATTGCAACGGGCATCAGCAAAGGCGGCCAGAACTGCATGTGCTACACAATGTTTTATCCTAAGGACGTGGACGTGTCCGTTCCGTATGTGGGACCGGTTGCAAGAGCCCAGGAAGACGGAAGGCACGAGCCTTTCCTCAGAGATTCCACCGGAACCGCTGAAGACAGGGCCATCATCTTCAACTTCCAGAACGAGATACTCAAGAGAAGGGACGTTATGGAGAAAAAACTCGCCGAGTGGAGCGAAAAGAGCAAGATTTCCTACAATATCTCCATTCCTGAAGTCCTGGACTACTGCGTGCTGGAGTTCCCGTTCGCCTTCTGGCAGTGGGGAAGGAAGACTTCCACCATTCCTGCCGTTACGGAATCTGACGACGTGCTGTTCAAGTACTTTGTGGATGCCGTCGGGCCAGACTACTTCCAGAGCTGGGACGACAACGCCCCGTTCTTCGTTCAGGCCGCCAAGGAACTCGGCTACTACGGATACGACACCAAGCCGTTCAAGGGCCTGCTGAAGATTAAGTCCGCAAAGGGATATCTGAGGAAGATCTTCCTGCCGGGCGGAAAGAAGTTCAAGTTCGACAAGACTCTCTACAAGAAGCTCACGAACTTTGTGGCCACTACAGACAACAAGATGATGTTCATCTACGGAGAATGGGACCCTTGGTCTTCCGTAAGGCCGCTCAGCCCTGGCCACGACAACATCAAGTTCTTCATTGCTCCGGGCGGAAGCCACAGGGCCAGGATCTCCAACCTCCCTCCTCAGATGAGAGACGAGGCCATCAAGACCCTGAAAGACTGGCTGGAAATGAAATAGTTCTCCGCGATGGCTCCGCTTGCATTCAAAGACATAGAACTCTCTGATTCGTCCTGGATCAGGGAGCTCTTTGCTTTCACCGATTACAACTCAGAAGACTACAACTTCACCTACCAGTATCTGTGGAGGAACATTTTCAAGAGCAAGATTGCCAGGATCGGAGACCTCGCTCTGGTGCAGTACAATATGGAAGGGCGGAGAAGCTACCTTCTCCCCGTCGGCCGGGCGGAAGACTCCCAGAAGGCGGACCTTCTGAACTCGATGCTCGGCGATGAATCCCTTCTGGGGGACGACGGCAAGCTCGTCTTCTACGGAGTGCTGCCTTCCCAGCTGGACTTTCTGGAAAGGCATTTCAGCGGAAGATTCATGGCGGAAAAGTTCCGTATGGGAGCAGACTACATCTACGATGCCGAATCGCTGAGAACCCTCCGCGGCAAGAAATACCAGGCCAAGCGCAACTTCGCCAACGGCTTCCGAAGGCTCTACAACTGGAAGTTCGAGCCTATCACTGAAGAAAACCTTGCCGAGTGCCGCCAGATGAACGACGAATGGTGCCGCCGCAACGGCTGCGGAGAAAACTTCTGGAAGGCAAGCGAGTTCTGCGCCGTGAGAATCTCCCTCGACAACTACCGCGCCCTGGGGCTTGACGGCGGGCTCCTGAGGGTTGACGGAAATGTCGTGGCTTTCACGATCGGAGAGAGGGCAAGTTCCGACACCCTACTGGTGCACATAGAGAAAGCCCTCACGGAATATCGCGGAGCATACCAGGCAATGAGCCAGGAATTCCTCGGCTATATGGACACCGTCCTGAGAGAGCGGGAAAACATTCCGGACGGAACGCCCGCCTTCACCCTGGTAAACCGCGAAGACGACTCCGGAGACGAGAACCTCCGCAAGGCAAAACTGGAATACCACCCTATCGAGATAAAAGAAAAATACCTGGTCTTCCTTAAATGATGCCTTTGTACTTCAGCCAAAGGGCAAAGAATTTATCGTAAGGAGAATACACGCCTTTATCGTATGTTATGAAATCTCTGTCAAGAAGACCTTTTATGGCTGAGGAAACACTGCTTGCCGAAGGGAGCTTATGCCTTTTCAAGAATCGGATTCCCGTAACTTCCTTTGCACTTCCGTCCCTGGCAATAGCCAAGAATACATCTTCTTGTTTATCCGGCATTTGATACAGCAAGGCCTCGTATGTGTCTGAAGACAATTTCAAAATGAATTCAATGGCTTCGTCAACCATTGAAACGGTACAGGTTCCCTCTTTTTCAGTTCTGGAAAACAGTATGTTCAAGATCCGATGCATATAACTGGTGACACCTGAAAACCTCTCATAAATATCTGAAACAACGTTCCTTTCCAGGTGTTTTCCGTTCTCTTCAAATTTCTTTACCGCAAAATCTGTATAAACTTTCAGGTCAAGAGGATGAAGATTGATAATTGTCGCCGACTGGTAGAACGGCCTGGACGGAGATGTGAAGATGCCGTTCATAAGATGCCTCTGTGAGCCGGAAAAGACGAAATGAGCATTTGTGCATCGCTGAACGTATGTCCTTAGGGTTGCTTCAATTGTCTGGTCTGAGTATTTTGTGATTTGCTGGAATTCATCTATAGCCACAAGGCAAGGCTTGTCTGCCTTGTTGAAGTATTCAAAAATCTCGTCAAGAGTTATTGACGGATTCTCCAGGGTTCCAAGACCAACACCCCATACCGGATTTCCGTTGTTGTCAAATGTTATCTCGGATCTCAGCGATGAAAGAATGTCCAAAAACTTTTTCCAGACAGACTTTCCTTTTGGCCTCAATTCATCCACTACAGCCTTTCCCAGCAGATTCACAAAGTCGCTGAGATTCTTGGTTGCATAAATATCCACAACAAAACAATGATAGTTTTTCTTAATTTCCTTGTTGTCAAAAACGTGGTAAATCAGGTCTGTTTTGCCGAGCCTTCGGGGAGAAATCAGTGCAATGTTATTCTCGTTGAGCAACAAGTTCTGCATTATCTCGGTTTCTTCCTTGCGGTCACAAAAATATTGTTTCCCGGCATAACCATTTGTCACAAAAGGATTTCTCATATATCTTCCATTTTCCGCAAATGTATAAAATTTTCTCATTACAAAAAAATAATTATCATAAAATGATTATCACTTTTTGATAATCACAAAATGATAATGTCTTTTGAGAGACAGGCCCGGTGTTGAAGGAGTTTACGGAATCTGTTCAAAACATTATCTTTGTTAATAGTATTGAACTGATATGATATGAAAAATTTATTGTTGGCGGTTGCCGTAGCGGGCCTGGCGCTTTTGCCGCAAGGCCTTTCCGCACAGAAGAAGGCGAAGATTGACAAGAGGGCGGGGTATATGGAAGTGCCGTGGTTCCAGACTCATAACGATGAAAGCGTTGCCCTGACCGGACACGAATTCATTAAGAAAGTCCAGGATATGGGCTTCTGGGAGATGGAGGAACAGACTGTTGCCCAGATTCTTGCCAGCAATGTGCCTTCAGCCCTGAAGAAGTTCCGCAAGATTACATACAAGACTGGCGGGTATAAAGTGGAGATATGGGTACTCCCCGATTATCTGGCGGTGGGGAACGATGAGGATTATGTCAGGATGCCGATGGGGCCTCTGGCGGCGCAGAGAGTGGCGGACAGCCTGTACTGTAGCCTGCCTACAACCTTCCTGTCAGACAGGATTGATGAAGTGTCTGAAGGCCGGATTGAGATATTCCCGTTCCGTCCGGTTGAAGACAGGAACATGAAACCTCTCTGCTTTGAAGACAGCAACAATGCCATCAATGCCCTGATGAGAGCAAAAGGGCTCAAATTCGGGCAGTTTGTCTCCGGTTTGAAGAAAGATGTGGTTTTGACCACAAGACTTGAAAATGAGCCGGAATATTACCGCCACGTGGCAATCTACGGATGGTTCCATCCGGACGGACATCCTCAGCAGCCGCTGTTCATCCGCCACGGCAATTTCTACTCTGACTACAGCCACGGAATAAGGCTCATCTACCGAACGATAAAGATAGACGGAAAGGAATACGACCTGAGAGCCGTTCTGGAAGACCCGGTCCTGTTCCGCCTGGTCAGCAAGGAAGACGTGCCGTTCAAGCGCGCCTCCTACGACTGGCAGAAGCCGTGGATCTTCAAGAGATAGAGCCCGTATTCCTCCTTTCCTGGATTATTTTGGATATGTTTGAATGATATGAAAAGGATGGGTAACCGGCTGACACTTAAATTTCTTCCCAGCCTTTCTTTATATTGGATGCTATCTACGCGGCAAAGATGTCCCTGATTTGCTGTTCGTCACTGGAGTATGCCATATCACGCTTTATTATTTCCTTTCGGCCCGAGCCTACTCAAAAGCAGATGGATGGAAAGATTACACACTGGTTAAACAATAAATCCGAAGGTAACGATCCCACTTTTGTTGTTTATGGAAAATAAAAATGAATCTTTTGCGATTTTATTGTTTATAGACAATGAATTTATATTATCTTTGCGTTGGATAAATAAACGGAATTATGGAAGTTTTGACAAGACAGCATTACGCAGATATCGTTGATTCCTGGATAGGGAAAGGAAATATCATCGCGCTTGTGGGCTCTCGTCGAGTAGGCAAGAGTTATGTATTAAAAGACTTCATCCAGCGCCACAAAGAAGAGCCAGATATCAATATCATCTACGTTGACAAAGAAAAGAAAGCCTTTAAGGATATAAAGACCAAAGACGATCTTGATACCTGGATTGAGGCTCATTTTATCTATGGGAAGCACAACTGCATCCTCATTGATGAAGCCCAGGAAATAGAACACTTCGAAGAGAGTGTTTGCAACTGGTATTCAGAAGAGAATACAGATGTTATCATTACCGGCAGCAACTCCAAGATGCTCTCTGGCGAACTGGCCACCCTTCTTTCCGGCCGTCATGTAGAAGTCCGTGTTCACCCGCTGACCTATGCAGAATTTTTGCAGTTCCATGGCCTTTCGGACAATGATGACAGTCTGATGATTTATCTAAACTACGGTGGCCTTCCCGGGTTACGCAAAGTGGGTCTCTCAAGTGACGAACAGGTTTGGGCTTACCTCACCAGTGTATTCAACACAATCATGCTGAAAGACATTATTGAACGTCATGACATCCGTAACATCCCGTTCCTTAATAACCTGATTGCCTTCTATGCCGACACTACCGGAAAGTTGACCTCTGCCAACAGTATAGCCAAATACATGAAGTCGCAGGATGAAAAAGTATCCTCCAACCTGGTTCTTCTGTATCGTGCGTTCTATGCTGAGGCCTATCTGATAGACGTTGTCTCCCGATACGACATCCATGGCAAGAAACTGTTTGAGTCCAACGAAAAAGTTTATTGGGACGATTTGGGCCTCAGGAACCTCAAGGCAGAAGGAGGCATGGATTCCTATATTGAGAAAGTCATCGAAAATGCTGTCTACAAGCAGCTCTGTTTCCTTGGGTATGAGGTTCATGTTGGTGTGCTTAATGCCGGAGAGGTAGATTTCGTTTGTACTAAACCCGGAAAGACTGTATACGTGCAGGCAAGCTACATTATCTCTGACGAATCTACACGTCAGCGAGAATTTGGACCGCTTGAGAAGATTCGTGACAATCATCCAAAATATGTAATCAGCGCTACACCCCTATTAACACAAAGAGATGAGAATGGCATCATTCATCTTTCTCTTAGAAAATTTTTAAAGGAAGGATTCTAGAACGCTGCAAGAAGGCCCCACGCAACCCTTGATGGTTATGTTTTAGAAAGATTTTTGGCAATTCATATACTTTAGAAAGATTTTATGGAAAACATCAATTTCATTTGCGGAAAAACGCCGGACGGCAGTGAAGACTCATGCCATAGGAAACATGTATTTTTGACCAATGTATTCGCGACTGTGGGTCAAATCCGCAAGGACTTGGAGGAGATAGTTGAACTCTCACCCGACAGTTATTTAAGTTACAGTGAAAGTGGCGATGGTTGGTATAACGATATCTATATCTACGGTATCAGAGAGTGGAAGGGCCTTGTTCTCCTTACCACGACCTGTGATGAAGATGATGCTATTGAGGTAGAGGACTTTCTTAATGAGTTGGCTGAATTGAGCGAGGATACAAAAGTTCTCCTGCAAAACGGCTGGGAACTGAGAAATCTCCGTCCAAATCTTGATAGTGGCAAGATTTTCTGGTACGACGAAGACACCGAGAACAATTATTTTGAAATAGTGCCTTGTGATATCAGGCTCATTTCTGCGGATGAACTGCAGTGTAGTGTGAAGGATTTTGCCCAGGACATAAGACTTGTCTGTCGTGTTAAGAACGGAAGATATCTGCGTGTTTATAATTTATTCGACAAACACGGCTTGAACTACATCTGCATAACGGATGGAGATAAGGGAGAGGATGCCCACGTGTCTGACCTGACAAATTTAACTCTTGATCAGAGCGGAGTTGTTGTACTCCTTGACGGGTCTTACTACACCATTGCGGAAACGGACAAGGGCATCTTCTTTGAGGACAAGATTGGTGATGAAAATGTCATCGCCTTCTGTCTCGGAGAGCCTGTTTACACTTCCGAAGACCATGAGCTTGATGATGAAGATCTCTTCCGCGATGATGATATCATAATTTGGCCCGAGTAATTTAAGCGGGCAAATAAGATAGATTCTCAAGGGCAGATAATACGGTTAGTCCTCAAGACGGCCAAGAGTCTTTTTAAGCATATCGCGGAGAGAGCTTTTCCTGTTCATCGAGTTTCTCATAGTAGCCTCCACAGACGGGTCTTCAAGCAGTTTCCTCACTCCGTCAATTACTTCCCCTTTCTTGTAGGAGTAATCGAAATACCCTAACCCGTCGGCCAGATGCAGGCGGATTTCCGTATTCAGGGAACTGTTGGCTATCATCTGAAGATATAGCTGTATCTGGTCCGGATAAGGCCAGTTCTTTACGGCTATGGCGTGAAGGACTCTTCTGGCGGTTTCCGTGTGGGTGTCAGTCAGGATCATCAGCTCTGTCCGTTTGTGTTTCTGCCCGGCTTCCATCGCCTTTTTGACTTCGGAGCAGAGTTTTGCATTTTGTCTTGTCGGGGAAGTTGCCAGAACACTGTCTACAATCTGTGGCGGCATCAAGCCCAATGCTTCTCCCGTGAACTGCCTGCACCTTGCACGCCTCAGTTTGATGTTGGTATTCATAGTCTCAATCAACGCCTGGCAAAGGAGCGGATTGGAATAAAACAGTTCTATTACAGCCGTATGGCGGACAACAAACTCCGCATTGCTCTGCAATCCGAATCTGAACATATTGAGCAAATCTTCGGAAACTTCAGGACTGTAACCTCTGCCGAACATTTCATAAACCTGCATTATATACTCAAGACTGACGCTCGGCGAAATTGTCTTCAGGCTCCTTTGGACAATTTCGGACGAGGACAGTTTCCCCATTGCCTGCAGACGGTTTACAGCAACGCAGGAAAGAGAGTTGTTCCGGCTGCCTTCTGCCTGTGGAGGAAGTCCCCTTTCAAGGCAGGCCGTCCAGTACGGCTCATCCTCTGCTTTAAGGACAGTCTGGTCTTTCAGGTCATAATCATAGCAGGAGGCAAAATGGAAAGTAGGGTCGCCGATGATGTTTCTCTCAAGCAGCGGGAACAGCCTGTGATACTCCCCCACCCTGGCTCCGCCATAGATAATTCCCATATAACGGCTCATCCATTCGTCCTGCCAGCTGTTTATGCTCACAGCTTGTACGGCAAGGACATTTCTCTTGGAAAAAAGAAACGCTCCCGCTATATCCTTTCCACGATGAATGGTTCCGTTAAAGCAAGAATTCAGAATTATGTAATTCATCTGCACCGGAAGATTGCGGATATCCTCTTCCGGTATCTTCCATTTTCCTTTCCCTGCCGCACCAGGCTGCATTTCTCCAAAGTTTCCGTGCCCCCTGTAGTAGAAAATGCTGAAACGCTTGTTTTTCAGCGACATAAGCAGATTATCCGTAACAGGCTCATAGTCCTTGGAAAAATCGAGCGTAAAAAGCCTTTGTGGATATTCCTCCAGGAAAGGTATCTGGTCTCGAAGCATTTCAACCACACCGGAGCGTGCCTGGGGATCTTCTCCCTCGCTAAGCGCTCCTCTGCTCAGAAGCATATCCCGCATCTTTGGAGGATTCAAATGAGCGGCTGCCGCCTTGGCAAGAAAATCGCCGATGGCCTTGTACTTGTCTCCTCCGATTCCCGCGGGGTACATTATCCTTCCGCTGTAGAAATCAGGGGCGAGATACTGCCTGCTTTCGGGTTTCAGATTATAGAAGAAAAGCTCTCTGCCGTCCGCCCCGCTTACGCGCTTTGACTTTGAAATAAACTCGAACTCCAGGCCCAGGTCATCGTAGAACCTGTCTGAGGGCACGGAAGAGCGGCCCTTTTCAAACTGATTCTCATTCATCTTGAACCTTCTGGTCATATTCTGGGCGTTCCTTACCATTACCACCGGAATGTCGCCCACAAGCACGATTCCCTCAAAGTTCTTCTGGTTTGCCAAATAGACCTTTCTGATTTCCTCTCTCACCTGGTCCGGATTCTCCCAGTCTCCACTTATGATGTATGCGTCCAGCCCGTCTTTTGAAAGTGCATCGCGATAAGAATAAACCTGGTCCTTGACATTGGAAAAAGTCTTGCCGTCTATCACTATGGCAAACTTGACCCCGTTGTCAGAGACAGGTTCTTCAATGGAAACATTCTGCGCCGAAAGAGGTGTTGCCGCCAACAGCAGGGCAACCGTCAGTATCAAAAAAGGAAAGCGTTTCATAAGCATCAAATATAGGGATTTTTTGGAGATAGGGCTATAGTATCTTGCAACGATTTAATTTTCAACGATATACAAAAAAGCACTCCCCGCTTTTCAGGGAGTGCTTTTAGCATCTTGTTGAAGTTCAGCGCATTGCGGAGCACCATAGCCCCGCGCCGCGCCGTTACTTCAGGCGGTTGATGGTCTGTTCAAGTTCTGCCTTGAGCTCAGGCTCGAGGTCTGAATTCTCGGCGAGAATCTTCTGGCAGCCGTCAATCACCTCCTGCTTTCTGTAAGAGTAGATGTACCATCCAAGGGCCTCAGCCATGTTAAGGCGGATTTCCAGAGGATTCTCCTTGTCTGCCACAAGAGCCAGGAACTCAGGAATGGCCTCGTGGAGGTTATAATTTCTGGTCATGCGGATGTCAGAAACTCTTTCCTTGTCCTTGCCGCTCTTGTTGAGAATAGACTCAACGGTCTTGTTGTATCTCTTCTCGTTCTTGTTTATAGCAGTTTCAACCTCCTTGATTACCTCGTCATTGTCCAGGTAAGTCATAGTCGGCTTAACTTTCTCAAACGCTTCCCTAAGAGCTTGATGCTTTATGTTAAGGAAATTGGTTGAGATGTTGTAGTTGACTCTCTTTGCCTCTGGATAGTTTACGAATACATCAAGCATAGTTTCAAAGACTCTAGGGTCTCCGTTTCTTCCGCAAAGGTCTGCAGCGCGGCGTCTTACAACTTCATAGCGGTCTTTCAGGCCGAGCTTGAGAGCCTCTGTGAAGGTGTCGTTGTCCATGCGTGAGAGAAGAGTCAGGCACTCCATTCTTACGGTTCCAAACTTGGAGTCTTTCATCTTCTCCAGAATCTCTGTTGAAGAAATCTGGCCAAGGTCTCTGAGCATGCGCAGAGCGACGCACTGTACTGCTGGATAAGGGCTGTCGAGCTGGCTTCTCCAGAAGGCGCCGTTGTTGCGGTTAGCGGCGATAACGCCTCTGAATTCAGTGTCGGCACCGCTTGCAAAGTGGAAGGTAGGGTCTCCGATCAGATGACCTTCCAGGGTAGGAACAAGGCGGTTGTACTCGCCGATTCTGGCGCCCAGGGAGATGATGCCCACGCACTCGTAGGTCCACTTGTCCTGGAGAACGTTCACGGTGTTGCCCTGGCAGACTATGGTTCTTCCGTTTCCGAAGATGTAGTAGCCGCTGATGTTGCCCTTGCGGTGGAACGAGCCGTTGTAGCAGGCGTTGAACATCACGAAGTAAGGCTGAGGGTTGAAGCCCTTGAGGTCCTTCAGGTCGATGATGATGAGCCTTCTGTCTTCCTTGGACTTCTCGGCGGCGGCCTTTCTCTCTTCCGGAGTAAAGTTCCGGATTCTCCACCACTCGTCGAAGAACTTAGGAGTTACGTGGAAGTCTTTGCAGAGAGTGTCCTGAAGCCTCTTGGCGTACTCGGTAACTTCCTCGTCGCTCATTCCGGCTTTCTTCCTCTTGGCGGTTTCCTTGCTCATAATTTCGTATGGGCCAGAATCCCATCCCCAGCCGTGGCGGTACTTCTCCGCATAGTCCGTAGGGGTTTCCTTGTTCGGAATCTCGGAGATGTGCTGCTTGTCGATGCTTCCGTGCTCGTTGAAGAAGATTGCGTCAACTTCCGGCCTCTGGAGCTCGTCGAACAGGCGGTACTTCATATAGTCCTCGTGACGGAAATTCAGCTGCTTGAGGTTGCGGGAAGAGTTCTTTACGAACTGGAAGTTTTCCTCCAGGGTGATGCTCTCGTCCATCCAGGTGATCAGACAGTCACTGTTGTATCCGTGGCCGGCGAAGGTCACGATGTTGTCCAGTGTGTTCTGCATCTTGTGGGCCTCCACGCACTTCTCGAGGAAGGTCGCGATTGCCTCATACTTGTCCCCGCCCAGTTCTGCCGGATACTTGATCCTGGCGGAATAGTAGGTAGGATTCAGGTGCTGGGCGCAGTCGGTCTTCAGGTTGTAGTAGAAGAAGTCCGTGTCCACGCTGTCTCTTCCGATATATTCGAAGTCGAGGTTGAGGTCATCGTAGAAGCGGTCGCTTCCCACGCTGGACTCGTTGCGGTCGAACTTGTCCTCGTCCATCTTGAAGGCGGTGGTCATGTGCTGGGCGTTGCGCACCATTGCGACAGGGATGTCGCCGATGAGCACTATACCCTCCATGTTCTTTGCCTTCTTGTAGAGTTTCTTGAGCTCGTTTCTCAGCTGCATAGGGTTCTCCCAGTCGCCTCTGAGAATGTAAGTGGAAAGGCCGTCTGCCTGAGTAGCATCGCGATAGTCATACACCTGTTTCTGGCAGGCGTTGAAGGTGGCGTTGTCGATAACGATCACGAAGGCGTTGCCCTTCTTTACCGTAGGCTTCTCGACCTTTATGTTCTGCCCCATCAGGGAAACGGTGAGGCAAACTGAAACTATTGCTAAAAATATCTTTTTCATATCTGCCTCCTTATTTCTTTGATGTTAAACGGGTAACTGCGCCGGTCAGGGCAGGAATCATCTCCTTAGGAGTGTTGCTGTCCTTGAGAAGCTTGTTGCAGGAATCGATGATGTCCTGCTTGCGGTAAGAGAGTCTCCACCAGGCAAGGGATTCGGCCATAAGGGTACGGATGAAAGTGTCATCCTCAGGATCTTCCATAACCTTCAGGCACTGGTCCAGATTCTGGTGATAAGGACGGTTCCTCAGGAACTGGATGTAGGAAACCCTGTAGCCGGACTTCTTGCTCTTGTCGGCGATGTTCTTGATGGACTCTGCTCCAGGATTGTCCTCGACAAGCTTCAGCAGGAATGCCCTGTCCTTGTCAGCATTGTAATAGTGGCGGTCCTGGAAGTAGTTGTTGATGGCGTCAGAAGCCAGGTTCTTGTCAAAGCAGAGCAGGGCCTGTGTACCCTGGAACACAACTCTTGTAGCGTGGACGTCGTTCACGTACGCGCCGACCAGATAAGGCAGGAACTGCTCGTCGCCGATCTGGCCCATACGGGTGACGGCAATACGGCGGATGTACTCGAAGCTGTCCGTTACGGCAAGCTTGAGAGCCTCGCGGTAGTTGTTGTCGGCGATTCTTTCCAGAAGCCTCAGGGAGTTGTACCTTACAATGGCGTAAGGAGACTCCTTCATCTTCCTCAGCAGAATGTCTGAAATGCCGGGATAATTGCCCTCGAACAGCTTTATCTCGGCCATGTTCTGAAGCTCAGGGTTAGGGTCGTTCAGACGGCCTGCCCAATAGTTGTTGTCCTTTATGGCGAGCACCTCGTTCAAGTTCTCGTCTGTCCTTTCGGCTGCGAAGTGGAATGTAGGGTCGCCGATGATATGGCTCTCCAGGATGTTGATGTGCTGAGCCCAGAGGCCTACCCTAACTCCGTTTCCGAGAAGACCGAGAAGGTCGAACGCGCTCTTGTCCTGAAGAACGTTCACGCTGTTTGCGAAACCAACCACGCAGCTGCCTTTTGCCATGATGAACTTGCCGGCGATGAAGTCAGGATTGCGGTAGTCTCCGTTGTAGCAGGCGTCAAAGATGACCATCCTGGCGTTAGGGGCGATATCGTTGATCTCCTCGAGGATGATTCCTTCCTGAAGGTCAAGCAGGGAATCGGCGGCTATTGCCTTAGGGTCCTTGTAGTCTGCATACCAGGTGGAGTCAAGTCCCCACTCCTCACAGATTTTCTTTGCGCGGTCCACATTCCTGCGGGCAATCACTCTCAGATAGTTGTGGAGATAGTCCGCAGGCTTCTGGTCTTCAGGAGCTCCGGAAAGATACATCCTGAAATAGTCTCCGTGCTCGTGGAACACCATAAAGTCAACATCCGGACGGCGGAGTTCCTTGATCACGAAAGGCTTCATGTAGTCCTCCATGCTGTAGCGCAGATAGCGGGCCTCGCCTTCCTTCTTGAACACGTCCGGGAACTGCTCGTTGACGATCTGCTGCTCGCCTCTCCAGGCCGTGATGGAATTGGAATATGATCCGTGGCCGGTGTAGGAAACAAACTGGTCGAACTTGTTGCCAGACTTGTGCTCCCTTACTGCTTTCTCCAGATAGGCGGCAATCTGCTTGCAGCCGCATCCGTTGCTCTTCTGGGCCTGGATTCTGCCGGAGTAGATGTCACATTCGATGTAAGGAGTGCTGTCAGGAGCCAGTTCATAGAAATGGTGAAGTCCTTTTGTGGAATCCGCGATCTTGTTGAACTTGAGGTCGAAGTCGTCGTAGAAACGGTCTGAAGGCACGGCCACAACCTCAAGAGGATATTTCCTCTCGTCCATCTTGTAGGCGGAAGTCATGTACTGGGCCTTCATTATCATCGGCACAGGTATGTCGCCGATGAAAACCGTACCTTCAAGGTTGTTCTCCTTGTAGAGTTTCTTGAGAATGTCCTTTACCTGCTCAGGGGTTTCCCAGTTGTTGGATACGATGAATGTCGGAAGACCCTCGCCCTCGATTGTCTTTTTGTACTCGGCGATCTGAGGGCCGCACTTTTCAAGTGTATGGTTGTCTACAATCACTGCAAATGATGTCTTGCCCTTGACGGTAGGCGCCTCAATTGTCTGGGCGACGGCTGTCAGGCAGCTGAACATCAGCACAAGTGCTATAGACATCAGTCTTTTTGTCATTATGTTCCTTTTGTTTTAAACGTTAATAGTGAAAAAAGAGGGCCGGCCACAGGGGTCAGCCCTCCGATTCAAATTCGCGATACTAGAAGGTAAGTCCCACCTTTACGGAAACCAGGTTCCTGCGTCCGAAGATGCTCTTCTCCTGGTCTGCTCCATGATAAGGGGCAAGGAACGGGAACTTCTTGATTGCATCTCCCCAAGTGGTGTTGTCGCCGCTTGGCTTGAAGTTCTCAAATCCCACTGAAACGAACAGAGAAGACAGGCTCTTGAGGCCGCAGAAGCTGTAAGTCAGGTTGAATCCCCACTTGGTGTAGTCTGAGCTCTGGTAGATGAAATCCATCAGGGCAAAGTCTGTGAAGGCCTTGTTGTTTTCCTTTACTCCGCCATATTCAAACGTACCTCTTGAGTTGTTGTTCACGCCGCCGTTAACGTTAACGGTGAAGACGTTCTTGGTGTCAATAACCCAGTTGTAGGTTACGTCTGCGCCAAAGAACAGGTTGTTGATCTGCTTGTGGCTCTCAGGCACATAGTAAGTGAAGTTGTCCTTTACGCTCTTTGCGTTCAGGCCGAACTTCCAGGTGTAGGCGTCACCCTCTGCGATCATGTAGTCCAGGTTGAAAGTCTGAGTCCTCTTGTGGAACTTTGACCTCTCGAACATCGCGTCGGTGATGTAGCTCTGGATCTCGTAGGTGTTGTCGTAAGTCTGGAAGTACTCGATGCCTCTCATGTCGTTGTTGTCAAAACGGTAGCGGAAGAAGATGCGGTCCTTCTCTGTAGCGTTGTACTGAGCTGCAAAGTTGGCTCCCCATACGGTCTTCTTTACAGTACCGGACATCTGAGGCTTGGTGTAGTTGCACAGAACATCCTCAACCCTGTAGAGATAGTCTCCTGAAAGCAGCACCTTGAACTTCTCGTTCTTGAAGCTGTACTGGAGGCTTCCGCCCAAAGAGTTGGCGTTGTAGTTACGCAGTCTGTTGATACCTGCGAAAGATGCAAGCACGCCTTCGTTGAAGAAACCTGGAGCAACCATTTCCCAACCCTTCTGGTCGTGAAGGTGGTTGACGTTCTCAGGAGATCCGTCCTCACGGTAGCTAGCGTAATGGAACACGGCTCCCAGAGAGTTGCTTGGATCAAACTCCCAAACGACTGACGGCATCACGTTCAGGTCGGAAACCCTGGTCAGAGGACGAGGGTCCAGCTGCTTGGCTGCAAGAGCGGCCTTGTAGCCACCTGCGATACCGATAATCAGATGGTTGTTGATCAGGCGAGGAAAACCTGCCTTGAAGTTCATTTCGTAAGTCTGGTTCTTCCATTTGCTCACGTTCTCGTCAGCAACGAAGAAAGGCATGTCGCGGGTAGGATCTGCAAGGGTGGCGTTCCATTTAGCTCCGGAGATATCATCTTTTGTATAGGTGAAGTCTCCCCAGAGGTACATGTTGCCCACGTTCTTGTAGATACCGCCACCGTCTGTGTGGAATACCAGGGAATTGATCTTCTCGCCTACCTGTTTAGGCTTGAAATCTCCTTTCTTGTAGTCGTATCCGGCAAATGCGTTGGCCATAAGGGTAGGAGCGTCTACCATACCTCCGGCCGCATTTTCGGTGTTGTTGGTCCAGATGTTTTCCAGAGCCGCCCTTTCAATGGCTGCCTTGGTACCTGTCTGAGCTATGGCCACATAACCGGCAAACAAAGCCGGAACCAGTAAAGCCGCTATCTTAAATATCTTGTTCTTCATAACAATCTTCATTTACACGTTACTATCGTTTGTACCAAGTCCATGACGGAACCTTTTCACCGTTACGACGGATAGCTGGTCTGTCGTTGATCTGGAAGTCATCGGTAGAGTTGTTGGTATCCTGATACTTAGGAGTTCCGTCGGCTCTCTTCTCGACAACCTTTCTGGATACGGTCTTGCCGCAATATGTCTCCTCGACTGAAGTACCGCCGGCATCCACGAAACCAGGAACTCTCTTCATGTGCATAGCGCTCATGTTTGTAAGAAGCTCTACACCGTCAAGAATCCAGTCTGCAGGAATCTTGGCATACTTTGAAGTCAGGTTCACCTCACTCTGATAGTGGGCAGGATCCTGATAATAAGCCTCGTCTACCGTAGTTCCTTCAGGTGCCTTGTAGATTACAAACGCGGCTCCGAATACGGAGGTCAGCCACTGGGTCCTGTTCAAAGTTGTATAGAATATGTACGTCAGGTTTGGAACATCAGGATTGTAGCGGGATGCGTTTCCTGTCCAGGTCTGGAAGTCGGCCATGGAGTTGTCATAGGAGTTAGGATTGTTTACCGTGTGGTCTCTTGGCTCCTGAGCGACAACCACGCTCTCGCCCGGCATTACAGGATATTCGGTTCCGCTTCCAGGGAACTGCCATACCATAAGGGCGTAAACAAAGTTTCCGTCTCCGTCCTCATCAGGCCAGGTAGGAAGGCTGGCTGTTGCAAGGTTCGGGTGAAGCTGTGCAAAGCACATACCGTCCAGATAGAAGACCTCGTCTGAGTTGTTGGTGAACTGATAGGTCTGGTCCCTGAAGTAGTAGCTTGCGATTCCGCAGTAGTAGATCTCGCTGATACACATAGATCCAACCTTTGCAGGGCGTACGACCAGACGGTATTTGTCGTCTGTGTTGGCCTGCTCAGGAGTAACATCCTCGAATACTGAGATGCTAGGAACGTTTCCGTTTATGAAGTACTGGTAGCCGTCGTGAGTTGCACGGCCGGTTACGCTTATGGAGTAAACACCAGGTTCAATGTCCACGGTTGCAATACTGTTGGCTCCGGTAACGCCTCTGAAGACCTGTCCGGTCTTTACATTGGTGAAGATTACGTCAACACCGGCAGTAGAGAAATTCGGATCCGGGGTAATGGAACCGCCTTTAGGAATAAAGCCCGTGGCGGCACTTACCTTGAAGGAGACGCTGATAGGCTCAATCTTCTCCACATCCTTAACATCTTCCATCATGTCGATGCAGGAAGAGAACAGGAAAGCGAAGGTAGCTGCTAATAATATCGTATATATCTTTTTCATAATCACGATCTTCTAAAAGTTATTTAATACGTGCAGTCAACTGCAGTCCGAAGAAGAACACATCGGAGTTCCTTCGAACCTTGCTTCCCGGGCTCTTGACCAGAGACTGCAGAGGAGTACTTCTGAACATGTTATTCGCAAAGAACGATACGTCGAAGTTCTTGAACTGCTTGGTAACGTTCACGTTGATACAGAGAACAGGGTTGTATGCCGGCTCGATCTGCCTTCTGTTGTGAGCAATGGCACCGTTGGCCTCGTTGCGGAGGATTGGCAGCCACTTGTCGTAGTCGGCACCTGAAGGGTTAGCCCATGCGGCGTCGAAATCGTGAACCTGTCCGTCTGCAATTGAGAGATACTTGACAGGAATGGTATCGCAGGCACCGTAGGTTACCCAGCTCTTCTCTCTCCAGTTTACGTTTGCGGTAAGGGATACCACGAAACCGATCTTAGGAATGTTGTGGGTAATGATGAAGTTGGTGATCAGGTTCTGGCTTCTGCTTGTACCTGAAGAGATCTTGGAATCATAGATACCCATATTCTCCTCTTCGCTGCCGCTCTTGTTGTACCATACCCAGCCGTTTGACCAGCTCTTGTAATCGTAGAACTCGCCGTTAACCAGGAAGGATGTGCGGATCGCGTTGATTCTTCCGAAGTCCAGGACGAACTCTATACCCTTCTGCTCGTATGAGCGGTTGTTGCCAGGGCGGGTGTATTCCAGGAATACCTTTCCTTCCTTGTCAAGGGTAAGGGCAGGAAGAGATCCGTCTGCCGGATAAGTTCCAACCTTGTACTGCAGCCAGTTAACCCACTGGTAGTCGTTCAGGCCTCTTGAGAAGGTGTAACCGTTGTTGCTCTTGTCCTTGTAAGCGGTAACGGACAGCTTGATCTTCTTGATCCTGAGGTCGAATCCAACCTCGGCCTTCTTCTGCTTTGCAAGCTCAAGGTCGCGGTTCTTGATGTCATATACGTGAGTTGTGATCAACTGGAACTTCTGTCCGTCAGGAACTGTAGTCTGAAGGGAGTTGTTGAAGTTGATCATATCGAAGTATGCGTTGTCAGGATAAACGTAAGCCATTGAAGGAGCGGTTACGCTGACTCCGTAGCCTCCTCTGATGCTGAATACACCAGGAACGATATCCAGGGATGCGTTGATTCTAGGAGAGAACGCGTCAGATACGCTCCATACCTTGTCCCAGCGAACACCGGCTACAACCTTGAACTCTCCGCCGCCCCATACAGGAACGCGGAAGTCTTCCTGAGCGAACACACCCAGCTTGTTCATGAAAGGAATATCCTTGTAAGGCCTCTCTCTCTGGGTGGAGAAACGGTATGACAGGTTCCTGTAAGGAGGAGTGTCATAGTCGAACACCTTACCTTTACCCTTGTTGCCGTCGTTGTAGAAGTCGGCACCGAGGATTATGTGGTGGCTGGTAGCTCCGAGGTTTCCGGAGAAGTTGAGCAACATCTTTGCAAAGGTGTTGAGCTCTTTTCCGTAAACGTTGTACTCATAAGTATAGGAAGCAGGAGTGATCCAGCTCTTGTCGTTTGCCAGCTCGTCATTAGGGCCGAACCAGGTCAGAACCTTTCCGCCATCGTCATAGATAAGCGTTCCAGGACGGCTGGAAAGAACGCTACCGTCTATCTTGCTGTAAGAGTAAGCAACATCGGCGTTGGTACCCTGATCCTTATAGTAACTCCAACGGTTGGTGTAGTTGAAGGATGCGGTGTACTTTATGTTCTTGAACCATCCGGCGTTGAGCCTGATTTCTCCATTGTGGGTGATGCGGATTCCCTTGTCCCTTCTGTTACTGTACTCCCAGTCACTCTCGTCTTCAGGGTTAGGCTCAGCCTTCTGCTTTGTCCACAGGTAGTTCAGGGATGTATTCGTGTAGAACTTGCCGCCGAAGAAAGTATTGGAATAGGCAATTCTTCCGGTTGACCTGTGATACTTGTCGTAACCCTCTCTAGGATCCACGATTGATCTTGCATAGTCAACACCGTAGTTGATGAAGCCGTTGCCTTCTCCCAGGCTGAAGCCGTGGGTTGCGCCGATTGCATAAACGTTAGGGTTGGTGTTGAACTTTATTGAAAGAGGCTCGACACCGCTCTTTGCGTTTACGATAACCGTACCTGCTGATGCGTTACCATACTCAACGGATGCGATACCCTGGATAACCTCTACAGACTCTACGTTGTCTGTGGTGATGGTTCTAAGGTCGATACCGGAAGACGGGGTCTGTCCGCCTCCACCAGCGTTTGCTCCACCGATAGCGGCAGACATTGTCTGCATGTTGGCGGCGTTGGAAACAGGCGCGCCGTCCATGATGATGGCGGTACCCATCGCGTTGCCTCCACGTACGGAGAGAGTCTTGACGCCAATAAGGTCTGGTTTAAAGGTGCTTGAAGTGATGTCGGCACCAGGAAGCAATATCATTACATCTGCAAGAGAACTTGCCTGGATGTGCTCGATTGCCGTCCTGTTGATCTTGGAAGCCGTAGCGGCTCCGGTCTTTGAAGCCTCTGCCGTAACGGTGACGTCATCCAGATGGAAGTCGGCAAACCTCAGCTTGAAGTCGTAAACTTCCTTGGAGGAAGTCACGTTCACTTTCAAGGTCAAAGTCTCATAACCAAGAGAGGCAACAATGAATTCATACGTTGCCGGAGCTATGCCCTTGATGACATATTCTCCTCTCTCGTTGGCAACTGCGCTCATACCGGCGCTCGGTATCTGAACCGTAGCGTAAGGAATAGGCGCTGAAGTTCCGTCGCTCACCTGCTCGGTGATGGTACCCTTGATGGTTACCAACCCTTGGCGCTGGGCCCAGGCGCTTCCGCAAAACAGAAGCAGAGCCAATGCCATGAGCAGGCTGCTTGCTTTTAATCTTGTTTCCTTCATAGAATTAAAATATTTGGTTTGTAGTTTGTTTGCCGATTCTATGGGTATTTTACAAATAGTTTTCAAATCTAATAAAAATTCCACAATCAAGCAAATCTGCAAAATAGCCGATTTCCACACCTTTTTAACAATCAGCCCATTACCAGTGTGAACAAAATGTTACTATTTGAAACAACACACCATCGCCGAGAAAATGATTAAATTTGTGTTTGCATAGTCTCAGCGATATGGATCAGATAAAAATGGTGGACCTGCTAGTCCAGCACAACCAAATTAGAGAAGAAATAGACTCGGCTATCAAAGCCGTCATAGACTCTTCAGCGTTCATCAAAGGAAAACCAGTGCAGGCTTTTGAAGAGAATCTTGCAAGATACCTCGGCGTAAAGCACGTGATAGGATGCGGCAACGGAACCGATGCCCTTCAGATTGCCTTGATGGCTCTGGGTCTGGAGCCCGGAGACGAGGTTCTGGTGCCGGCTTTCACTTACGTGGCCACGGCAGAAGTGATAGCCCTTCTCCACCTGATCCCCGTCATGTATGACGTGAACCCGAGAACATTCAACACCGACGGCTGTAATTCCTTTGACGGCATAGAAGATCTGATAACCCCAAAGACCAGGGCTATAGTGCCCGTCCATCTTTTCGGCCAGTGCTCAGACATGGATGCGGTAAAGGCCATCGCTGAGAAATATAATCTGAAGATTGTGGAAGACTGCGCCCAGGCCCTGGGTTCATACTTCAGGGGCAAGAAGGCCGGAACAATCGGCGACATCGGCTGCACCTCTTTCTTCCCGACCAAGAACCTGGGCGGAATGGGAGACGGCGGAGCCCTGTTCACAAACGATGACGCCCTTGCTGAAAAGATCCGCATGATAGCCAACCACGGCCAGAAAGTCAAGTATCATCACGATATCATAGGCTGCAACTCCAGGCTGGACACTCTGCAAGCCGCCGTGCTGGACGTGAAGCTGAGGCATCTGGATGAGTACATCTCCGCCAGAAGAAACGCCGCCACCTCATACACGAAACATCTCAAGGGCCTTGACCCTCTGGAAACGCATATCTGCACCCCTGTTGAATCCAATTTCACAACCCACACCTACCATCAGTACACAATCATTGTGAAAGACGGCATCCAAGAAGGAAACACAAGGGACCGCCTGAAAGCCTTCCTCGCCGAGAAGGACATTCCTTCAATGATATACTATCCGCTTCCTCTGAACGAGCAAGACGCCTTCAGGAGCATCGCGAAGAAAAGAGAAGACTTCAATCCCGACTCCGAAGACTCCCTCCATAACTCAGAATACCTTGCGCAGCACGTGCTCAGCCTTCCGATGCATCCTTGCCTGACGGAAGACCAGATCAGCTATATAGTTGACGTGATCAAAGCTTTTTGCTCTTAGTTTTTTTGAATCCGATTATATACCGTGAAAATGGCAGCAGACTTATCAGCCAGCTTGCCAAAAAACTAAGCAACAGGGTTATAGCCACAGTCAGCAAAATCTGTTTGAGTCCTCCCGGCATAAAATCCCAAAGTAGATAACGGATGAAAAAAATGTGCACAAGATATACGCCAAAACTCAAACCGCTCAAATATTCAAGAACAGAAGCTGTGCGAGAATCAGAGCGGATCGTCTTTCCGATTTTTTCCATCGCGCTGAAATATGATATCGTGAGCATTACCACGGGTAGGCTTAGATAAGAGATCGCATCGTTAAAATCTATGGCGGTATGCGTAAACCTTACAGCCGCGATAATAAGAATGGCGACAAAGGCCAATAATATGGTGTTTCTCAAAGAAATCTTGATTTCAAATCTTGTCAGATAAAAACCAAGGAGAAAATACCCGGCATATCCGGTAAAGTAATAAAAGCCGCCGGAGGGGCTACTGGCAATGTTGAGATATGGTTTCAAAAAAGGGAAAAGAAGTGTTATTCCCCAAATACAAAGCAAGATACGAACATCTTTGGCGGATGCTGTTTTCAACCATGGAGAAATAATGGGAGACAAAAGATAAAGTCCGCATAGAACATACATAAACCAAAGAATTCCATGCCCCTGTGGAGAGAATGGGATTGACAGGATCTGCCTCCAAAGGGAAGATACCGACTGGTGTTTAATCAGAATGTTTGCAAGGATATAGAATAAAGTCCATATCAGAGTCGGCGCTAAAACTTTATAAAAGCGTTTTTTTACAAAAGCCCAACCTCCTTCGCATGGCAGAAGCAAAGCTCCGCTTACCATGAAAAACAAGCCTATACAAGGACCGGACAACGCATAGACCAGATTCTGTATTGCTCCGCTGGTGCCATTCATCGGAGAATGCATCAGTATCACCAGAACGCAGGCCCAGATTCTTATAACATCAAGATATGTTTTCCTCATCTTCACTGCTATTTGTTTTCAAAGATTTCCTTAGCCAATTCATATTCTTTTCTCCAAGAGTGCGGCGCACGAAACGCTTGAGGCTAATTTTCCATTTAGGCTGGGGTGGAAGCCAGCTTGCCATATACCAGTGAATGGATCGGGTGTTGGCCGTTTTTCTCAAACGCCCGGTTGCGGGCTCAAGGGGGTTGAAATATTCTGCCGGATAGAAATAGTTGCCGTCAATTACTTCTATTGAGCCATCTCCTCTGAGGCCTTTTTCAACAAAAAGGCGAGTTATCAGAGGGTTCATGGTGAAGGAAGAAATCTTGCCTTCTTTGTCATAGAAAGGCAGATTGAGATATTCTTCCAGTATTGTTTTGTAAAACGGATTGCCCTTTTCCGCAGTCAGGCAAAGTCCGCCGGCAAGCGAAGCCTTTTTTCCGTTGGTGCCGTCTATCTCAAAAGCCCAGATGGGGCCTTTTTCCAGGAGGTCGTCTATAGGCTTGACAACCTCAACGTCCACGTCAAAGTATATTCCCCCGTAATTGAACAAGATCCAGAAGCGTGCGTAATCGCTGACAAAAGCGTATTTTCCGGCTTGGTAAGCGTCTTTGGTATAGGGTATTGCATTAACGTCAAAATTGTCCTCGTTCCATTCCTTGATCTGGCAGTCCGGAAGGAATTTTTTCCAGCTGTCCATACACTTGACGGCCGATTCGGGAAGAGGGTTCCTTCCAAACCAGCAATAGTGTATGACTTTCGGAATTGCCATAAGGGCTAAATGGTGCAGTTATTCTCGAAAAGCTTCAGAAGCTTGTCTGTACGCTTGCCGTTGAGTTTAAGATGTCTTAGGCAATGATAGAACGTAGAGATACGGTGCAGGTCGCTGCCGGTAAATTCATACATTCCATTGTCCAGAAGATCGATTGCCCTCTGGTAAACCTCTTCTCCGTAATAGCCGGTAAGAGCCAGGTAGTTGAGCTGGAATTCATATCCCTTGCCCTTGAGGGTGCGGTAATCCTGGCGAGACATGTACTGGTATCTTTCCGGATGGGCGATAATCGGCTTGTATCCGGCCAGGGCCAGGGAGTAGAGAATTTCAGTCATCTCCACAGGAGGAGCAAAGTAAGAAGTCTCAACCAGCACGTGCATTCCATCTGAATAAGTGAGAAGGTCTTTGTCGTGAACCTTGGCCAGAAACTCCTTGTTCATCATGTACTCTGCCGCAAGGCGGATTTCCACGCCGCCCGAGTAATATTTCTTGTATTCCTCGAAACGTTCTTTGAGGTGAGGGTTGCTGTATCCGCCTTCGGGCTCTCCCTTGAACTGGCTGGATGAAGCAGACTCTTGGTAAAGATGCTCGTATTTCTTTATCAGCACTGCGCTGGAAACAATGTCGCCCTCAGCGTTTTCTTCCGTTTCAGCACTGTCAAAGCCCTGTTTTTTGGAATGATGACGATGATGGTGTGCGGTTTCCTTGTCCACAACGGCCCCTTCCAGACCCATGCTGTGAGGGGTGAAGTAAACCCTCTTCATCCCGGCCATCTCTTCTTGAGCCAGAAGCTCGAAGCTGTCTGAAAGATTGTCCATTCCGTCATCCACTCCAACCAGAAGATGGCAGTGGATATCAGTAGCGTTTTTTAGAAATTGCAGTCCTTTAGTTTTCTTCTTGCTGAACCAAAACATAGTTAATTCTCAACCTTTTACCAACGATGTGTGTTGTGGTGGCGCTTATTTACGAATCTTTTAAGGAACGGTATCTTTTCTGCAAGTTTATGCAGCCATGATTTCTTTTTCTTTCCCTCGTACTCCTCTGCACCATAGCCGTAGCCATAGCCATATCCGTAACCATAGCCGTAACCATAGCCGTAGCCGTAACCATAGCCATAGCCGGACTTCTTCTGCTCGGTAGAGTTAAGCACAACGCAGAGATTCTTGAGAGTCTTCTCCTTGTAGAGCTTCTCCACTTCCGGCAGCAGGCGGCGGTCCATAACGCCGGCCCTGATCACGAAGATCGTGAGGTCGCAGAGCTTGTTTACAATGCTGGCATCGGCCACAACTCCGGAAGGAACGTTGTCCAGGAAGATGTAGTCGTAGCTCTTCTTGAGTTCGTTCACCAGGGTGGCGAGCTTGTCGGTCATCAGCAGTTCCGTAGGGTTTGGAGGAATAGGACCGGCGAATATTACATCCAGCTTGCTGGAGAATGCTCCGCGATGGATAATCTGGGAAACGTCGTCAATCTTTCCGGACAGGTATGATGTAAGACCGTTAACCATCTTGGAATCACCGTCTTTCTTAACGAGGGTCTCAATAGTGGCCTTTCGGATATCGGTATCTACCAGAATGATCTTCTTGTTAGTCTGGGCAAAGCTGACGGCCAGGTTGGTGGACACGAATGTCTTTCCGTTTCCAGGTGTCTGGGAGGTAAACATCACAACCTGTTTCTGGCCGTTGGAAACGTTCATGAAATCCATATTTGTACGGATAATTCTGAACGCCTCGGAGATGGAGTCTCGCCCGTCTTCCCTTACCACAATCTGACGGCCTTCCATATCGGCCTTCTTAGGAATCTCACCCAGGAATGGAGCGCTGATAGCATCCTCCACATCCCTGCGGCCTCGTACGGAAACATCCAGAATATCAAGCAGCCAGAACAATATAGCTGGAATGGCAAGGCCCAGCAGAAGGGCTATCGCGAGTATGAAAGTGCTCTTTGGAGCAACCGGGGCAAGAGGGCCTTTAGCATAGTCGATAACCTTGATATTGCTCTCTGTCATAGCCAGAGACAGTGCGTTTTCCTCTCTCTTGTTCAACAGGTACAAATACAGCTCTTCCTTGATTTTCTGCTGCCTTTCCTTGGACATCAAGCTGTTCTGCTGACGCGGAATTGCGGCCACACGGCCTCTTGTCATAGCCTCGCGGCTCCTGACGTTGCCGGCCTGAATAGAGAGTGAACTGACAAGGTTGTTTACAGAAGATGCTATGGTCTGTTTCAGAGGTATGAGCTGAGCGTCCAGATCCTGAACCAGAGGGTTCTTTTCACTGGAAGAGGCAAACAGCTTGTTCCTCTGCAACAGCAAATTGTTGTACTGGCTGATCTGGGACTCTATTCCCGCATCCAGGCCAAGGTTGGAAGGGAGAGGCTGGTTGCGGTTTGCCGGATTGTTGATATATCCTTGGATCTGGCGGGCTATGGCCAGCTGGTTCTCGATAGCCAGGCCCGAACGCCTGTATTCACTTCCCTCAGCCTGGTATCCAGATGTTTCAGTTGTAACATCAGTAAGTCCGGCGGAAGACTTGAAGCTGGCAATGTCTGCATCCACAGCGCCCAGTTCTTCGTTGATAACCTCAAGACGGTCGTTGATGAACTGCTCGGTACTCTTTGAAACAATGTTCTTGTCAGACTGCGCCTCGGCGTTGTAAGCGTCAATCAATGTGTTGAGAACATCTTCTGCCCTGTTTTCGGACACGTCTCTCATAGAGAGGTTTAAAACCGAAGCCTGACGATCTGCTATAGAAACGGTCACCTTGGCCAGGTAGTTGAGTACGGTTGCCTTGAATCCGCTTTTGACGATATCTATAGTTTGGCCGAGATACTCGGTGATATGGTCTGTGGGAACAAAGTGAACCCTGCCTACTGGGGTGTCAACGGTATCGCTAAGCTTAATGTTTACCGGAGCAGCGCCATTGCAGTTGAACTTGTTTCCAGCCTCTTTGTAGCCGAAAAGCTGAAGAGTGCTGTCGCTTAAAACCTTTGCCCTAACGGAAAAGCCGTAGTTCGGGTTTGCGTCCACAAACGAAGCTTTTATCGGCGTGATGTTATATATATTGAATTTGCGGAAGCGCCCCTGGGCAAAATAGTTCACCGTCAGGTTCAGGCGGTTAACCACATCTGCCATAAGCTTGTAGGACTTGAACACGTAGAATTCGTTGTTCACGTCGCTGGCCATCATTCCAAACACTCCCATATCCTGGAACATGGCCGTCTGGCTCATGCCCGTTCCCCCGCCCTTTTGGCTTTTAACCAGCACAGACGCTGTTCTGGCATAAGTCTTCGGAGTTTTTTTCAGATACAAGACAGCCAGCAGAAGGCAAATGAGCACGGATATGACAAACCACCATCTGTTGGCCCAGAAAATATTGACGATATCTCTAAGGGTTATCTGCGTGCCGTTGCTTTTCGACTCGCCGACCTGCTTGATTTCTTCCCTTGCCATATTATTGTCTTAGATTTGTTACTATTTGAAAATCAGCATCATCACGGTTGTCAGTAATGAAGCCGCACTCAGCCAGACACCGACATTGTTGTTCTGGTTGATTCCGCTCTGCTGTGCCTTGATGCGGTTAGGCTTAACATAAACCACATCGTTCTGCTGAAGATAGAAAGACGGTGAATTGAGCACGTCTTTAGAGAGCAGATTGTTGAACATCACCTGCCTTTGGCCCTCATTCTCGCGGATGACCATAACACTGTCTCTTCTTCCATATATGGTAAGGTCTCCGGCCATTGCCAGGGCATCCAGAAGCGATACGCGGTCGCTCTCAACAGTGAATTTGCCCGGATGGTTGACTTCTCCCAATACGGAGATATTGAAATTCTGATAAGCCACGGTAACAACCGCGCCTTTCAAAAGGCCATCCTCATCCAGCTTGTTTCTTATAAGGGTGGAAAGCTCGCTTCGGGTAAGGCCGGCAACTTTGATTCTGCCCACAATCGGGAAGTCTATATTTCCCTCCATATCTACAGTATAGCCGGACAGCCTCTGTCCCAGACTGGTGCTTGCGCCGGAAGGGGTAGATCCCTGCGGATTGAAAAGAGCCGCAAGTTTCTCTTCTTTGTGGCTTACGAAGATGCTGAGCATATCTCCGGGCTTGATCTTTATATCCTGGAAATTGGTTATCTTCTGTATATCCTCTATGTATGAGTCCTGCATATAGACTACTTCCCTGGCGGAACGGCAGGAGGCCATTGCCAGAACTACTGCAGACAATGCAAAGAATGTCAAGAATCTGTTGCCTTTCATAATGTTCATATTACTGTGTCCTACAAAAATAATAAATATATTCCAAAAACGCTATTTTTGAAGAAGACAGAAATAGAAGGCGTCAGAGTTTAATGGCAGTGGGGGCCGAGCTCCAGTCTATCTGGCTGTCGGCGTCTGCCAGTGACACGAATTCCAGTTCTCCCAGAAGTTTTTCAAATTTTTTCCAGGAGCTTCTTTTTCCGAGATTTGTCTTGGCGAAGCGAATATATGTTGACAAGAGGCTTGTTTTCTCTTTGAAGTACGATTCGTATTCCTGTCTGGTAAAGCGTCTTTCCTTCACGAAATCAGACATGTGGAAATAGCAGGTGTTGTAGTTTCTTTTTTTCATCAGCTTCAAGCTGTACCAGTATGGAAGAAACCTGAAATACCCGCCTCCCGAAAATGCTATTTTCTTGCCGGCCACAGATGTCATAGCAATCGGATATTCTTTGATTGTCCTGCCGCCGCACGATATCAGAGACGGGATATCTGCGCCAAAAGACGGAAATCCCCCCAATTCGCTTAGAGCTGGAAAAACAGAAGAGTCTCTTTCTATTCCGTTCTCGGCAAGGATCTCAAAAGCCCAGCTGTTCTGCTCTCCGACTGAAAACGCCGGTGCCCTGTAACTGACAACCTTTTCTCCTATGCACTGCTGCAGATTGTCTATAGCCTGTCGGGTATCTTCAAAACACTCCTGGCGGGTCATCTTGTTCAGCCAAGTATGAACATTGGAATGGCATCCTATCTCGTGGCCCCGCTCCTTTATTTTCTTCACGATTTCAGGAAACCTTACGGCCATCATTCCAACACAGAAGAATGTTGCTTTCACATTCTTGGAGTCCAGTATATTTAGTAAACGATCGAGCATCTGGTCATGCTCTTTTCTCTCGCTGGAAGAAAAAAGCCCCAGGCTCTCCCAGACATACCACTCTTCTATGTCAAATGTCAGAATGTTCATATTATCCCGCAACGTCAAAGTCTATAAGCTGGTAAAAAAGGTTGTCTTTTGTCATGGCCGGTATTTTACCCCCGGTCAAGTCTCTGAATATCAAATTAAACGGGGAGTGCTTTATAAACTTCGGCACCCTGACGAAAGACCATGGAAGTTCCGCCCCCATTCCTACATAAAGGCGCACGGAAGGGCTGCTCTTTTTCTTGAGTCCGGACACCTTGTCCAGAAGACCTCCGTCTATAGTTCCCATTACTGCCACCACGCCTGTCTTGAAATGTTTCAGCACCTGGTCTTTGGTGCGGAAAACTCCCGCAGGGGAAGTTCTCCATTTCAGAGTTTCTTCAGTCCAGTGCCTTTTGTAAACCTTGCCCTGGGGCTCACGAACCTTGCCGTAGCCGAACTTGACATCCAGCTTGCCTACAAGCGTAAATCCGCAGTACTTGAGGAATGTGTGAATGCTGTTGCCGTTGGCTATGCCATAGACAAACTCATAGCCCCGCTTCTGGCCTTCTTCGATGCATTTGTTGGTGAGGATGGACAGCAGCTTTTGTCCGCGATATTCAGGAAGGGTGACGCTCCCCATAGACCTAAGGCAGCGCACCGCCCGTCCGTTAACCTCCATAGTTTCCGGAATCAGAGCCTCGTGGGCCACAATCCTGTCTCCGTCCAAAGCGTTGAAGGCAATTACACGGCCCTCCGGATTGTCTCCGTACCAGTAACGGAAATCCTTGTTCGTGAACTTCAAGCCTCTTTGCCGGTAAACCTCGTTCTGGGCGGCAATGAGGTTCGTCAAGTCTTTTTCGTCAGAAAAATCGCAGAGCCGGTATTCCAGATTCATAGCGTCTTATCTTAATGGTCCTCCATAGGTGTTCCACCTTACAAGGCGGTCAAACAAGAATATGCCGTCCCACGGCATCTCGAAATTCAGCATTCTTCCAATCAGCGGAAGCCTCATTACTCCGAGTTTGGTTGCCTTGTCCGCAAAATCCAGAGCCTTGTCTTGAGGGGCGGCAATTCCTATTGTTTGGGTATTCTCGTCGATATATTTAAGACTGTCAAAAATCGATTTGACCTTATGAACGAAAAGCACCCTTGAATAAACCGGTTTGTCCAGCTCGTCAAGATCATCCAGCAAAATCGTCCAGGACATTGTGTCGCTGCCCCTTACCGTTCCCTTGAAGTCATACACGCCCCTTATGGAGTGTATCTGTGAAATCTGCTCGGCCGACATAAGCGGCTTCGGTATCTGGATTTCCGTCTTGGCCATCGAATCGCCGAGTATATCAATAAACTCTTCCGGGGAAACAACGCCGCCTTCTTCTATGTAAAGATTGTGAGGGGAGGCGCATCCCGTCTGGTCAAAAACGGAAACATCAACAGAAATCTTCCTTGCAAGTTTCTTGGCTTCCTGCGCGGAAGAAAGCTCTTCCTTTGCCACAACCGAATAAGAAAGCTTAGGGCCGAAAACCACGGTTTCCGCATCATATCTAGACGGATATGAAGATACTGTCTCAACGGCCTCTCTTCCGCCCCAGGCAATTCTTACGTCCGCCTGGCGGCTCATTTCCTCTCCAAGACGGTCGGCCTCCTTGTTGAAATAGATTACCGCTATTGTTTTCAAAAGATCGTCGCCCCTGAGGGTATATCCGTCTGCGTTTGTGTATTCCACGCCTTTAAAACATTCAAGGATGTCAGAGAAAACGCCGTCGTCTCTGGATGATACTCTGAGAAGATTGACATTCTTGGCTATTATAGACTGAACCAAGGCGAACATTCCAAGAATCTGGACATTGCCGGCAAGCCAGTGGCATACCAAACCGCGAGAGTTGGCCTTGAGGAAATGCCTGTCAGAATCCGGGAACGGAAGGAACTTGTCCATATACATCCTGTTGCCCCTCAGCCCCATATCCGACACTGACGCCAGATGCTTGGCGTCGCACCAGGAAGACAGGAAAGAAAGGCCTCTGTCCTTAATTCTTGCAAGGCGAGGCTCGCTTGCCCATTTTGCCGCAACCGCGCCTATCAGTCCAATGATAGATTCCACAGGTTGAGCCTCAAGCCACGTCCTTTGGCTTTTCAGCGATTCTATTATCTGCTTCAGGCTTTCCAGCGGGGTTTCTGCGGTAACCGGATGCTTGTGAAGATACACGTCCAAATGTTCTGACGCCTCTGCAGAAGACTTGACTTTTTTCTGGAAAGTCAGCTTCTGTGAAAGAATGTCTCCGCAGCCTCTCACCTCAGCCTTTTTCATTCTGCCCACAACCTTGAAGCGCGTTCCGGCACGTCCGGCCGGACAGGATTCGGGATCAATGACACCGATGTCGTCTGTCAACACCGCATTGCCCGGATATGAATGGGGAACTGGAGACACAAACTCCAGCAAGCCCTCTTTTCCCGGAGGCAGAACCTCTCGGGTTCTTGTATCGCGGACTATTACCCTTACATAGGAAGACGTATGTTTCCATCCGCAGGTGCAGTCGGGATAATTCAGGCCCATCTGCTCCGTGAATCCGTAGATATCTATTACATCTGAAGGCTCCAGCCCAAAGCAGGCGGACAGGCGGCTGTTGAACAGTTCTTTGCTTATCTTCTCGCTTTCAAGTTTTTTCCAGCCTCCGATATGTATGATCTTTGAGCCTTTAGGCAGAGAGATTTTCACGCCCTTCTCCTCTATTGACTGCAGGACGTTCTGATAAAGGATATAGGTAAAGCCGAATACCACAACCGGCTTTTCCGGATCAAGAGAAGCTGCATACTCCTTTATGCCGTCCACGTCAAAGTAAGAAACATTGTTCTGGTCTGCCTTGAGGAAATATCCGGTTTTATTGGCGAATTTCAGATATCCGGTAACCGCGGCAAACCTGGCTCCCAGAAGCTTGCGATATGAAGACCTTGGATCAATGTCCATGATCAGGAATGGCTTTCTCTCCTTGCCTATAAATTCCCCTACCACCTTTATCATCGCCTTGGCCTGGCGCTTGGCGGTTTCCTTATCAACAAGGATGGTGCTCGGTATGCCGGAAGTCGCAGAAGACTGAAGGGCCAGCGTAAGATTCTCCTCAGGCACGGAGTTAAGCTTGAAGCCCAGCTCCTTGAAAACGCTTACCGAAACCGGGGGAATGTCTTCCATGGCGAAATCTCCAAACGGATCAAACTTTTTCCGCTCGCAAAAGCGGCGGTACATTTGATTGTTCTGGTAATGGAACTGCAACTCTTCCTTCAAAGCCTCCATAAAAAGACGCTCCGAGTTTTCGCTGCCGTCATAAGGGGCGAGTTCCAGCAATTCGTCTGTCTTCATAACAAATCTCCTTCAATTCTTCAAAAGAAGCCTCTGCAGCTTCCCCGATGCCGTTTTAGGAAGGCTTTCAACCCTTTCAAAACAGTCCGGCACCTTATAGTTCTCCAGGTTCTGGACAAGTATTTTCTTCACTTGGTCAAAATCAACGTCCTTGCTGCAAACGCAAAAGGCCTTGACCTTTTCACCCAGAACGTCATCATGAATTCCGATGCACGCAGATTCCTCTATGCCGTCTATGGCGTCAAGAACCTCCTCCACCTCTATCGGGCTGACTTTCTTTCCGCCTACGTTTATTATCTCTTTCTTGCGGCTGACCATATACACATAGCCGGAAGAATCTATATGCCCCCAGTCGCCCGTACGGAACCAGTCTCCGAAAAAGTCTTTCTCAAAGACCTCCGCATTTTCTCCCCAGTAACCCGAACACACGTGATCTCCCTTGACGCATATTTCTCCGTCTTCTCCTGCCTCGGAGGGAGTTCCATCCTCAGCAAAAACAGCTATTTCGGTATTCGGCGAAGGCTTTCCTACAGACATCAGATGGTCTTTGTCGTCGTGGAAACTAATGAATGCGCTTCTCGAAGCCTCAGTCAGGCCGTAATGCATGCAAATGCGTGTGGACGGGAGCAGCTGCATCAGCTTCTGCTTGTTCTCCAAAGGCATAAAGGCGCTGCCTATTTCTATGTATCTGAGCTGAGAGGCAAACTGCCCTATTTTGTCTCCGCTCATCTTCAGGATATATGCCCAGCTGGCCGGCACCATTCCGAATCCGGTGACGGCGCATCTTTCCATTTCGCCGAAGAATTTCTTCATGCTGGCAAAGCTGCCCAGCATTACAAGAGTGCCGCCCTTGCTCAAGACACAGCGCAGGCGCCCCAGCCCAAAAGAATGGCTTATCGGAAGTGCCAGCAGTTCAACATCATCTGCGGTGTTCCCGATAAAGGTATTTATATTGACGGCGGCCGCCATCTGGTTTTTGAAAGTCAGGGCAACTCCTTTTGGAAGCCCCGTGGTGCCAGTGGTAAAGAGAAGGTCGGCTACAGCATTTTCATCCGGAAATCCGAAAATCTCTGAAGAGTCCTCTGCGGATATCTCTTCAAAAGGAATGACCTTGACCTCACCATGGTTACGGAGTTCTCCAACAACGAACTTTGGCTTGGCCACATCCATTATCCTGCCCAGACGGGTGGCATTGGTTTCGGGGTCTATGGGAACGCAAATCATGCCCGAAAGGTGCGCTCCGAAATATGCGTAAACGAATTCTATGCTTTTGCTTGCAGAAAGAATAACCCGGTCTCCCTTCTCGGCAAACCGGGAAAACCATGACGCTTTCTTCAGTATCTCCTTCCACAGCCCGGCATAAGTAATCTCAAGACCGCCGGAAATCAGGGCCGTCTTTTCAGGAGAAGCCTGGCTGTGACCGTGTATGAGATGCTCTATTGTCACGCCATCTTGTTTTCTATAGCTTTCACGATGTCGCTCACGTCTTCAAGCTCCATCATTTCTTCCGGCTCGAAACTTATGCCGAAAGTCTCCTCCACCTGAGACAAAATAGACAAATGACCCATGCTGTCCCAAGCAGGGAAATCACCTACGGTGCTTTCTGGAGTAACCTCCGTCTTGTCCACTTCACAGACTGATGCGACAATCTCAATTACTTGTTCCAATACATTCATATCAGATCATTCTTTTTAATTTATTCAAAATACTGTGTGCCACGCCGTCTGCAGAAAGACCGCTTTCCTGCATCATATAGCCGTAACCGCCCACTTTAATGTTATCATCACCGAATCCCAGCCTGAGCAATTCCGGATGATGAGACATTCCCGAAAGATATTCGGAAACGGCCCCTCCCAATCCGCCAAAACGGCGATGCTCTTCAACAGTAACCAAAAGCTTCTTGTCAAGAGCAATGGCAGAAGAATCCAGTGGCTTTATGGTGTGCATATTCACTACCGAAGCCTGCACTCCCTCCTGCTCCAGAATCGCGGCGGCGTCCAATGCGGTCTTTACCACGCTTCCCGCGGCTATTATCTGAACGTCTTTTCCATCGCGGAGCACAATTGCCCGTCCAAGGCTGAAATCATAGTCCTGCGCATAGACAGACGGAACTCCCGTTCCCCCGAACATCCTAATGTAAACCGGACCGTCGTGCTCCAGGGCAGACTCAAATGCCTTTACTGCCTCGAGGCTGTCGCAAGGACAGACAACAGTCATGCCAGGAACCATTCTCATCAGGGCAATATCTTCTACAGCAAAATGAGTGTTGCCGAAAAACTGAAGCGAAAGGCCAGAAGCGATGCCCGCAATTATTATCGGGAATTTCATATATCCCGCATACTGGCGAATCTGCTCAAAGCTTCTCATAGACAAGAAGCAAGACTGAGCCACGCATATCGGCCTCAGCCCCTCGGAAGCCAGTCCGGCTGCGCAACCGATCAAGTTCTGCTCGGCAATTCCGACATTAATGAAACGCTCCGGATAAGCAGCCTTGAATTTGTCAAGGCCGGCAGGTGTGCTCATATCGGCAGAGAGCACCCTGATGTCTTCACGGCTTTGGGCCAAGACAGGCAAGGCCATGCCAAAAACACTGCCGCCCTGTCCTGCCATGGACATCAGCTTCACGTTTATCTTACTCTGCTCCATAAGCGGCTTTAATTTCCTGAACCGCCTGCTCGTACTTTTTCTTTGAAAGAACGCAGTGGTGGCTCATTTTGTTGTTTTCCAAAAATGATATGCCGTGGGCCTTTATTGTTTTGGCAATTATAGCTCTCGGCGATGATGACCGCTTCGAAAGAGCGTCAACCAGTTCTCCAAGCGAGTGCCCGTCTATTGTACAAGCCTCAAATCCAAATGCTTCAAATTTCTTCTCCAGAGGAGACAGATCCATAACTTCTTCCGTTGGACCGTCTACCTGATAACCGTTTCTGTCTACAATAACAGTAAGGTTGTCGAGTTTCATCTTGCCTGCTGACATTAGGGCTTCCCATACCATTCCCTCGTTCAGTTCTCCGTCTCCCACAACCACAAACACTCTGTTCTCCAGGTTCTTTTCCTTGCAAGCCCTGGCCACTCCCGCGGCAAAAGAAACGCCAAGCCCCAGGCTGCCGCCTGAAAACTCAATGCCCTTGGCCAGATTGCGGAAAGCGTGAGCGTAATAAGAAGATCCGTCGGCCTCAAAACAAGCAAGATCTTCTTCCGAAAGAAAACCTTTCTTCCAAAGTGCGGTAAAATAGGCAAGGGTGCAGTGCCCCTTGCTCACTATGACACGGTCTCTGCCAGGATCTTCCATAGACGGAATCTGCGCTACGGCATAAATGGAAGCCATTATCTCCATCGCGGAGAAACCGCCCCCAATATGCGAGCCGAAGGCTGAGCCCTGGGTCATTTCCAAGGCCTTAAGCTTCATCTGGAAGCAATCCCTTTCTAGCTGATCAGTCAAAATCACTGTTCTTTTTTCTTTAACAGGCAAATTGCCGGATTGCCGAAATAGGTGGAGTCATCACGGGTGTTTTTCATAATGACGCTGCCCGTTCCCACCATTGTGTCATTGCCAACAGAAAAAGTCTGGAGAACTGTGGAGTTCACCCCAAAGTAATTCCTGTCGCCTATGTTGCAAGCTCCGCATATTTTGGTTCCAATCATCAGCGAATTGTAGTTGCCCAAAGTAACGTCGTGACCCAGCGCGATGTGATTGTTGAGGATATTGAAATCACCAATGGTTACGTTCAGGCTTATAAGGCATCCCACGCCGATAATGTTGCCCTTTCCAATCTTGTAGTCATCTTCTTTGAAGAAACAGCAGTCGGGAGAAATAATATTCGGGAAATAGAGGTTTTTGCCGTTGAGGCGCTCAACCACAGCCTTTCTTGTAGCAGGCTTGCCTACGGCAATCACCACTCCTGTAGGTTTGTCAACCTTGTTCAAATCGTCCAGCGTGCCGCAAAAACCTTCCTTGCCTACAAAAGACGGGTCATCGTCATAGAAACCAAGGAAATTCCAGGTTGGCTCTTTTTTGTTAATCATATCAATGAAACAGGCCACCTCACGACCCATTCCCCCGAAACCTACAATTACTATATCTTTCATTGTCTTTTAATTATGTCCGTTAAAACCTTCTTTAGCCGCTTGGCTTTCTCCAGTTATGCCTTCTCTGACAAGAACTTTCTTTGCTGTTATGAACAACGTCTTTATGTCCAGCCAAAGCGAGCAGTGGTCCACATACCACACGTCCAGCTTGAACTTCTCGCCCCAGCTGATATTGTTCCTGCCATGGCACTGAGCCCAGCCGGTAATGCCCGGCCTGACCTCGTGACGGCGTGCCTGCTCCGGGCTGTAAAGAGGCAAATACCTAATCAGCAGAGGCCGCGGCCCTACCAGCGACATATCTCCCTTCAGCACATTTATCAGCTGAGGCAGCTCGTCTATGGAAGTTGAGCGCACTATCTTCCCTATTTTGGTCACCCTCTTCTCGTCCGGCAGCAGCTCTCCGTTCTCGTCTCTTTCATCGGTCATTGTCTTGAACTTTATGACCTTGAAAATCTTTGCGTCTTTGCCCGGCCTTTCCTGAAGGAAGAAAACTCCCGCCCCTTTGTTTGCAAAGTGCAGCAGCACAATGAAAATCAGAAGCAGCCAGCCCACGCACACAAGACCCACAAGCGCTATCAAAAAGTCCAGCACTCTTTTGAAAAAGTTCTTGTATATGCCCCAGCCTTTTTTCATCCAAGTTTTTCCCTGTAAAAATCTTTCAGGCATTTCCACACATAATGGCGGTCATACCTGGAAGCTATAAGCTCTCTAGAGCACGAGGCGGCGCTTTCCCTGAAAGAGTCGTCCTCCATCATTCTTTTCATCGCGGAGAAAAGAGCGTCTGCGCTTTTTGACGGCACAATCAGCCCGTTTTTCCCGGCGATTATTATCTCGTTGGCCCCGTTTATGTCCGTAACAATGCTCGGAAGCCCCATTGCTCCGGCCTCAATTACAGAATTTGGAAAGCCCTCCCTGTAACTCGGCAGAATGAAGCAGTCCGAAGCGGCATACCACGGCCTGACGTCTTTCTGCAGCCCAGCTTCAATTATGTTTTCACAATCCCTAATCCTCTGCGATGTAAGCTCGGATACAGGATTGATCCCATTGTCCCTGTCACCGACAAGAATCAGCCTCGTTGAAGGATTTTCCGCGTTTAAACGGCAGAAAGCCTCAACCAGCTCATTGATTCCCTTGTCGGCAACAATTCGGCCAATAAATACAAATGTAAAAAATTTTTCCTCCCGTATTGTACTAGCCTGGGCTAAAACCTCCTGAGTGCGGGCATAATGATCAAGATCTATGCCCCTTATGTTGCCGTTGCCAAGTATCCTAAGAGGCTTCTTGGTTATCTTGTTCTGCTGAAGGTCGTTCATCACCCCCTTGCCCTCAGGAAGAATGTCTGTGGAGTTCCAGCAGATGAACTTGTCAACTTTCTTCAAAACCCATCTGCTAAAACCCGTTGCCGTTGGAAAGGCCAAGCCGGTGAAGTTGTGCACACGGTAAGGCACGCCTGTAAGCCTTGCGGCAAACTGCCCCAGTATGGCGGCCTTGTGCCCTATGCTGTGGACCATGTCCGGACGTTCCCTGCGGAAGACTTTTATCAGGCGGAAGAGTGTCACGACATCCTTGAAAGGAGCCATTCGCCGTTCAATCGGAACAGCAATTGTCCGAATTCCTTCCCTCTCGGCTATTTCATCCAGATCCTTTCCCGGAGAAGAAACAGCCACCATCTCGTAATCCGCAGAAAGTTCCCTGAACAAATCTTTGCAAAAAATGTTCAGCGAGGTGGGGATGTTGGATATCCTAACTATTTTCTTCTTCTGTGTCATTTCAAAACCTCCTTATATACAGCCTCATACGAGAGCGCCATCTTCTCAAAGTCATACTCGCGGGCCCGATCCATGCAGGCCGAAGCCACTGCCGAGCAATAATCCTTGTCCGTGCAGCATTTCTTTATCTCAGATGCAAGGCCTTCTGCATCGCCCTCCTTGAAAAGTATGCCAGCCCCGCCGACTATCTCTCTCAAGCCGTCAACATCTGAAGCAATGAAAGGCTTCCCAACTGCCATTCCCTCAATGCTGGATAGAGAAAGCCCCTCGTAATGCGAACTCATTACCACTACGTCTGCCGTCTTGAGTATCTGCGGAACATCCATCCTCAGCCCGAAGAACTTCACGCGATTTTCCAAAGACAATTCTTTTGCAAGGCTTTTGACCTCATCCATTCTTTCTCCACCGCCAACCAGCCAAAGAACGTAGTCTTCGCCCAGGTATGTCATTGCCCTTACCAACGTGTCTTGGTCTTTCTGGGGACGGAAGGCGGCAACCATCACCACCACATGCTCAGGAGAATCTTTCCTCAAATCAGGGACGGGTTCGGCCGACACAAGACGGGAAATGTCCGCCCCGTTCTTTATTGTCTGAAGCCCTATTTTCTTATTTCCCAAATGGGCGGCAAGATTATCGTAAGCCTGGTCGGAAATGCAGATTGTTCTCGCGAATTTTTTGTACACCCACCTGTCTATCAGGCGGAAATACCAGGTGCGCCTTCTGCCGGTGGTGTTGTGCTCGGTATGTATGAATTTGGCCCCGCCGGCGGAACGCCTGGCAAGAGCGGCAAAAATCTGCGGGGATGAGTTGTGGGTGTGGACTATATCGTATTTGCCTTTCCTTAGCAAAGCCTTCAGGCACCTCAGCATTTTCGGTGAATAAATGCTCTCCCCCACACCGAAACTGTATGTCTTTATTCCCATGCCCTCAAGGTCTTTCTTGAAATCGGTCTCCTCCCCGTCGAACAGGGCCACGTCAACCTCGTGCCCCCGGTTCTTCATGAACTCTGAGAGCTGCACCACAAGCTTTTCCGCCCCGCCTGTCCTCAGCGATGTTATGACATACAGTATCTTCATTTCTAATATCTTCCCGTCAGGTACCACATCAATATTGTAAATGCCAGATGGCCTATCATGATTATTCCCACCTTAAGTCCGGGTTTGTCTTTCCAAACCGGCATAACCAGCATAGGATAGGCAAGCGCTATAGGGTAGAGGAACCAGCTCAAGTATGCGAACCTGTTGGAGAAAGCCGCGCGGATAACCATTACCCAGAAAGCGTTAGCATAGATGTATGTTCCAAGCAGAATAGCATAGGTCTTGGTATAGATTCGGCGCCTGAAAATAACATACCACCCAAGTACAACCGGCATTGAGGAATAGAGAAGGAAGTCCCAGCGGAACACATCTCTTACCACGTCTTCGTCAGCGGCATCTCCTGTCATATAAGTGTTCAGTCTTTCGTCAAATCCCAAATTCGAGAAAATATCAGAAATAGAGCCTCCAACAGTAAGGCTGAGCGCAATAGACGCCAGCCAGAAATAGAACATCAGTTTAGGGTTGCGGATGAAATATGCCGCAATGGAAGCCACTATAGGAAGGGCCATGGAGTGGTGCATGTTGTAGGAGAGAAAACTTAGCACTACAAAAATAACCTTCTCCCTAGGCTTTTCGCCCTTGAGAAAACTCAATGCCAGCATGAAAATGCTGCTGGCCGCGCCGTTTCGGATTCCATTCACTCCGTAGGAGAAGAAAGAGAATGCGGTCAGGGCGAAAATGATAAGGGTTGGGCAGTTTTCCCTTGAAAAGCGCCTGCAGGCAAAATATATCGGGACAATGTAAATGATTTCTATTATGAGGAAGAAGCTCTGCACGTTCATCAGCTTGGAACAGCCGTACATCAGCATGTTGAACAGCCAGTCTCCTGTAGTTGTGTCGGGCAGCAGCAGATCGTCCGCCATCAGCATAAACACGCCAGCGTATGTGGAAGTGTCGCCAAAGAATCTTCCCGAAATAGGCCTAAGGCCAAGGAATATGATAGTGGCAACAACCAGGATGGAGATAAGAATCATCGGCTTCTTCTTGTCCAGAAGCGTGTCAGTGTCCATAGGATACAGGCGGTAGAAATGCACAATCGAAACCCCCAGCATTACTGCCAGGAATATCGGATAATAAAACATTGCCTGCATTGAGCCCATAATCCTATCCTTCTAACAATTTTTCCAATACTCTTATCTCATCTTCATTGCCGTATCTGTGGGCAGACAAATAAGAAACAATACTATTCTTCAGGTTCTCGTCATTGACGGCCGCCACTATCCCCTCCGCGCATTTTTTATTTTCAAGAGGAACTATCTTCCCGTCAAGACCATCTTTAACTTGAGATGCCGCTGTTGGGTAGTTCGTAATAATAATAGGCCGGTGGAGCATTTGAGCCTCCCTTACTGTTACAGCCGCACCCTCGTACCTGGATGGCTGAACATACCAGTCGCAGGCCTTGATGTAGGGATACGGGTTTTGCTTCTTGCCAAGCAAAATCACATTCGAAGCAACACCATACTTTTCAATGTTAGCCCTAATAACTCCCTCTTCGGAACCCCATCCCATAATATACCAGCGGACACGGCATCCGGAATCAAGAATATAGCGGCAAATCTGGGGAACATTGTCAAAGTTTTTCTGTATAGAATACCTTCCTATAGACAATATGTTGACAACCCCATCTTCAACCGGCATTTCTTTTCTTATGGTTTCCTGCGGAATAAGGAGAGAACGCCTGTCCACAAAAGACTGTGGCAAGATATTCTGCATAACCGTTATCTTGTCTGAAAGCGAAGGAAAGACCTTCAGGAATGTTTCCGTTACAGCGTCTGATATGGATATGATTCTGTCGAACCGCTGCCAAACCGGAAGCTCCATTTCGGGATCCACGCTTACAACGGTATAATCTGTGTGTATCCAGCATATTTTCTTTTTCGCCATGACTTTCTCCAGCACAATATTGTGGGGCTGAAGAAAACTGATTGCAAGATCGTATTCTCCATACTTTTCCAGCGAAGGAAGTACTGGCGTTGTCCTTTTCGCGGTAATCTGATGAACCGCAAAGTCGTCGAACATGTCAGGATGATTACGGCAATATGACTTGAAATCTATTTTGGCCTTCAGTCTTGCCGCCACTAATCTGAATCGGCCGTTAAAGAGGGCTTTGCGTATAGGATTTTCAAGGTTGGCATACGCTTTTTCTTCAGGAAGAATATTCACTTCTTTTGGAATGTACTCCATCAATTCCCCCTTATGCTTGTAAATAAACAAGTCCACATCATATTTCGAATAGTCAATAGAGTCGAGAAGCCCCATAAGGCTGATCTCGGCTCCACCTATTTCCATATAGTGTATCGAGATGAATATTCTTTTTTTCATTGCTTATCTTCCCTTTATTTTCCTGTTAAGTATGCTCCAGAAATTCTTCTTGTAATAATTATTTATCCCGTCTTTGAAAACCTTGTTGAAGTCGTATGAAATGAACCAGTCCACAAAATCTTTCTCCTTGATGTTTTCGTAGTTTTCTTTCATGCGTGCCATTGTCGGAGGCCAGTAGCGGTCTCTTTCTTTCGGCAAATTCCAAAGATACACATTTTCCGGCGCCGTTTTGCTGTAAAAATCTTTTAAAGAACCCTCTATCTGGAACCCGAAGTCTCTAGGATCCCCGCCTTCCGCCACAATCTGCACTATGCTGCGGAAGCATTTGTCGCACACGCAGCATTCGTGGTCTTTGAATGAGCACACGTGAAGCGGAAGCGCCTTGCCGTGCTTTTTCTGGTAATCAACCAGCACCCTAACCTTTTCCAGGCGGATAAGCTCGAATCCGTCATGCAGGGTGGTGCCGTTTTCTGCCCAGCTGAACTGGCTGTCCGTGGTAATGAACGAAGCGCAGTAACCTTGAATTCCCTTCCTGAAGGAGCTTGCAATTATTATCTGGTCCAGCCCCTTTGCGTATGCCATAGGAATGCCCATGGAGATAAAAGCCATGGAATGGAGGAATCCGTACCAGTAGTCTGTGTGGAGAACTTTCTTGAAGTCTTTGTCTATCTGCGCTATGTTGAGAACCTTGAAAAAGTCCGATCTTATATGCCTTGGCGTCTTGCCGGCCACTTGGCAGAATTTTCTTGTGAACTCGTCATCGTGGCGGTCTACTTTATTGTCCTCAGCGATATCGTCCAGCCAAGCGTAAATGTTCAGCACGTCTGTTATCCTTTCTTCGTTGCGGATAAATGAAGACTGGCAGTCTATTCCGCCGCCAAAAAGAAGGAGGCTCTTGCCGGAAGACGGAGTGTAGTTCTTGATGAACCTGCACGGAACAAGCTCGCCCTTTAGAGGAAGGTCTGAATGCATTTCCTGGTAAGCTCTCTTGATCCTGAAGAAAGCCTCGTAGAAGGTCTGGTCCAGGTCGTTCACCCACAGTTCAATGTCCGCCAGCCACATAAGGCCAGCCAGTCCCCCTATGAACGGAATGGACAATATGCTCTCAGGAACATTGGACATATCCGTGTCATACTCAATGGTAATCTTGTCTTTGGTAAAATATTTCTTCAGAGGCTCAACCGCCTTGAACGGATATTCCACCTTGTTGCCGGCGACAACAACTTTGTCCAGAATGAGATTTTTCAAAGCCATATCTATTTCTCCTTTGTTATGAATTGGTTCTTCCACCTTGCTATAGCGTCGAAATCCATTTTGATTTCTGTCTTGAATTCACCTTGAACCATAGGCTCAAGGGCCTCGAGGTTCTCCTTGTCCACGCAGTTGAGATGATTTCCCTCGTTTATGCTGCGGGCTCTTTCATCTATCGCGATGATTATAGCTCTTCTCTTGTGCCTCATGGCATAAACTCCTCCATGCAGGCGAGTACCCACATAGTCTGCGTTGTGTTCTGTCAACAATCTGTCATATGCCTCTTTTGTTGGTTCCAAAACCGTTATGCCACCAGTATTGTCAAACAAGTGGAGGTAGTCCTCATCGTGATATCCCTGAGGCCAGTAAAACACCTTGGAATAATTGTTCAAGAGGGTGTCTATTATTATCTGGTCTCTTTTGTCTTTGGCTCCACCCGTTGCGGTAAGGGTGAATACTACTTCATCAGACTTTTTCGAAGGAATCTGCGCACAGTGTTCGGGGGTAAGAGCCCACATAGTCACACATCCTGTGTTGATGGCCTTTAGACCCAAACATTCCACATACTCTTTGCTGCGCTCATCCCTTACGCTGTGGAAATACTCAGACGAAAGCATTTTGCGATAGATGTGTCTGGTGTAGGCATTTGACCTGCTTCCCCTTCCAGCGCCCACGCCCACAAGGATAGTGCCCTTGAACGGCTTATAATTAAACAAGTTTATATTCCACTGAGGATAATGAGTCAAGAGATCCTTGACCATAACATTGCTACCTCCCACAAATTTCAGGCGACACTGGCTGTAGTCTTTAAGCGCCAGAGAGTTCCTTAGCACTTGATACCAGTGGAAAGAAGATACTTGAGTGGGTAGTTCCAAAAGATAACGGCCCTGAAAAACAAAGGACAGCTCTTTGTGAACACACTCGGAAATTATATGATCTCCCAAATTCTTCGATCCTATTGCCGGATCAAGCAATAATATGTTTTCCATAGTTAATTCCTTTTGAATTTTCTCCTAATGAAAGACATCGCCCACTCTCTCTTGTTTTTTTCAAGGCATAAGAAATAAGTTCCAGCGCTCAGAAGGATGGTGGACAGCAGGGCAGACAAAAGCATCCTGAGCAATGTTGCCGGAAGGCTTCTGACTGAAAGATAAACTATTGTCATGGTGCCGCCTATCACCAGAAGCATCTTCGCCACGCAAAAGACAAGCCTCTTCAGGGAATATTCCGGAATCTGTCTTTTCACCAGACACATCATTATCAGCGACAGAACAATGTTTATGAACACGTTGCTCACATAGGCCATGCTGACTATATGAACCGCCTTGAACAAAAGGTAAACAATGAGCGGGTTGATGGTGAGCAGAATGCCGAGGAAAAGGCTAGCGGCCTTTACTTTTCCTGTAGCGTGAATGCTAATTACACAAACCCTTCTGATGGTCTCGAACAGAATAGACATTATCAGAAGGCGGCAGAACACATCACTCTGGTCCGGAACTTTCTCCAGCCAGAGCCGCATCAGCGTCTTTACCTCTACAATAACCGGAATGGCAAAAAGCGCAAAAAAGAAAAGGCTCATCTGCATTCCGAGAATAGTGAAGTCTTCCGCCTTGTCAAGTTCCTTGGCTGCGTATGACTTGGTTATCGGCGGGCGGAATGCCATAATGGTGTTGTTGGCGAAAGAGCTTACGACATTGCTCACCGTAACAGCAATGCCGGAGGCGGCGTTGTATACAAGACCAAAGAAGTTATTTATCAGTATGTTTACAACCTGCATGTTGAAAAACAGGCCGAAGTTGCCGAACATGTTGAAGCCGAAGAACGACATTATGTCCTTGGACTTTTCCCTGGAATTGGCGTGAGTGTAGCGGCATTCTTCAAAATGCCTGACAGCATATCTGCGGTAAATGAAACCCGTCAGAAGGGTTACCGTCATCATCAGAACGGAATAGAAGATAAGCTTGTCCCACGGCGAATGAACCAGAAGGAAAACAATGGCCAGCTTCATAGACACATTTATAATGTCTATGTAAGCATAAACGCCCATTTTTTCGTGAGCCACTATGCTGGCAACATAAGGAACCTGGATTATGCTAACCACCACTGAAACTATGGCGCATTGGTAAACCCAGTTGGCGGCAATCATTCTCTCGGCAGGAATGACCAGCTTGTGGTTGACAAACCACAGTCCGGCCGTTTCCGCCACAATGAAAACGATAACGGCTATCCAGATATGGACAATTAGGGCCGAGTCGAACATTGAGCTGAGGCTGCTTTTGTTGCCCTTTCCCAGCTCGAATGTCAAAAAACGGGAAGTGGCGCCGCTCATTGTGGTGTTGAGGAACGACAGCATTCCCACTATTCCGCCAACAAGGCCATATACTCCAAAATCTTCTTCGCCGAGTACCTGAAGGACAACTCTGGATGTGTAGAAACCCACAACCATAGTTACCAGCATCCTCAGATACAGCATTATGGAATTTTTGGCCACTCGTTTGTTGTCGGAATCCTGAAGCATCTTGGGTTATTCTGATGATTCTGAAGCCGTAACAAATGACGTGTCACCCATCATCTTGTCCAGCTGCTCGTAAACGGAATTCTTGGATTTGTATTCAGGAACGATTTCTTTCATTTTCCGGACGGTGGAGAAAAGGTCTATCTTGGAAGCAAGCTCAATAAGATCTTCTACATTTCTTTCCACCTCAGCGTACGGGAATTCCCTCACTTTTGCAAGGAAGATTTTCTTGTTCTTTGTAGGAAGAGTGTTCTCCTTGGTGTTCAAGAGCTCCTCATAAAGCTTTTCGCCAGGCCTCAGGCCGGTATACTGGATCTGGATTTCCTCGCCAGGCTTGTAGCCTGCCAAACGTATCATGTTCTCGGCCAAATCTGAAATCTTGACCGGCTTGCCCATATCAAACACAAAGATCTCATATCCCTCTCCCAGGGTGGCAGCCTCAAGCACAAGGCGGCAGGCTTCCGGTATGCTCATGAAGTATCTGACTATATCTTTGTGGGTTACGGTAACTGGGCCTCCGGAGGCTATCTGCTCCTTGAACAGGGGAATCACGGAACCGTTGCTGCCGAGCACGTTGCCGAAGCGGGTTGTGATGAACTTGGTTTTGCCTTCTATCTCGCCGTTCAATATGGCCCTGGAAAGAGACTGTGTGTAAATCTCGGCAATTCTCTTGGTGGCTCCCATAACGTTGGTAGGATTGACCGCCTTGTCCGTGGAAACCATTATCATCTTCTCCACCCCGTAGCGGACGGCCAGCTGGGCCACGTTCATTGTTCCCATCACGTTCACCCTGACGGCCTCCGTCGGATTCAGCTCCATCATTGGCACGTGCTTGTAGGCTGCGGCATGGAAAATAATGTCTGGACGCCACAGGTTGAAAGCCCTTTCCAGGCGGACTTTGTTCCTTACGTCGCAGATGAAAAACTCAAATCTGTCTTCAAATTTGTCCTCGGCGCGAGCAATGAGATCGTCTTTCGGCAGAGCGTCCTTATGCTTCTTGACAATATCGTTGAACTCCAGGTTCAGATTGTGCATCGGGGTTTCCCCGTTGTCCAGCATAACCAGTTTTTCAATCTCGAATCCGCTGATCAGGCGGCAAAGCTCGCTTCCGATGCTGCCCGCCGCGCCGGTAACCATCACCTTTTTGCCCTTGAGAAAAGCGGAAATGGCAGACATGTCCACCTCCACCTCGTCTCTTCCAAGCAGATCCTCAATCTTTATTTCCTTCAGAGGGGCGTTCACGGAAGAACCGCCCTTGGCAATCTCATTGGTGTCCGGCACGGAAAAGATCTTCACGCCGTGCCTGATGGCAAACGGTATCAGATTGTCTTTCTGGCTTACAGCTGAAAGCTGTGAAGGAAATACAATGGCCTTGACATCGTTCTTTTCAATTGCTTTCTCCAGATAGTCAAAGTCTTTCACGTAGAAAACTTTCTTTCCCGCTATGTTGTGATGGCCTACGCTGTCAGAGAACTGGAGCATTCCTATTACGCTGTAGGAAGAATCGTGAAGGCTTTCAAGATACTGAATGCAAGAGACGCTTTTCTCCCCGATGCCGTAGACAAGGATGTTGTTGATTTCCAGGTGCTGGATCTTTGTGCTGTACCGGAACAGGGCCACAAGAAACGCCCTTGAGAAAGCCAGAAAAGCAAGCGTTGTTCCCAGATTCAGGAATTCTATCAGGAGAATCTTGGCATTTGAAATGCTGGAGGAGAAACCCATGTGCTTTCTCAGCAGAAGAATCAGAGGAACCTCTATGGCCATCTTCACGATTATGGCCGAAAACAGAAGCCAGATTTCCTGAGAGGTGGTGTATCTGAGAATTCCCTTGTACGTGCCGATGAGCAGAAACGCGATTGCGCTTGTGAACAAAGACAGCAGAGCCGCATTCCAGCCAATTTTGATGAAATAGAAAGAGTCGGTAAGATACGCGGCCACAACATATGAGATGAAAGCCGCAACGGCAGCTATCAAAAGATCTATCAGCAAGACAAGCCATCTGTTCAGAAACTTGAAATGGACAACCGAATAGGACAGTTTCTTCAAGAATTCTTTCCTTAAACTTGTATCTTTAGCCATACGAATTGATTTCAAAACACTTTAGCTCTCAAATTTAAGAATTTTTTGCCCTTAGTGCAACGAAAACCCCAACTATGGCATCTTTATAGTGTAGGTTTAGGTTTTAGTATTTAAAAAGCCGCTCTTTTCTGGGGGCGGCTTTTTATGTGTGTATTCTCTATGATATGTGTCAGCGACCTATGCTGTGGTAGTCAAAGCCGGCAGACTGAACTTCAGCCGGAGTGTAAATGTCTCTTCCGTCCACCACCACATTTCCCTTCATAGCCTTGCGGACCCTTTCCCAGGAAGGCACGCGGAATTCTTTCCATTCGGTGATAAGAGCCACGGCATCAGCATCTTGCACGCAGTCATAAATATCTTTGGCATATTCTACGCGATCTCCCAGATAGCGCTTTTTGCACTCGTCCATGGCTATAGGGTCATATACTTTCACGTTTGCTCCGGCATCCAGAAGAAGATTGGCCACAACTACCGAAGGGGCTTCCCTCATATCGTCAGTTTCGGGCTTGAAGGAAAGTCCCCAAATGGCCACGGTCTTGCCCTTGAGGCTACCCAGAGCTTGCTGCAGTTTGCGGAAGACCACTTTTTTCTGGTCTTCGTTCACTTCTTCCACAGCCCGGATTATCTTCATGTCGAAACCGTTTTCCTTTCCCGTGCGGATCAGGGCTTTCACGTCTTTAGGGAAGCAGCTGCCGCCGTAGCCACAGCCCGGGTAGAGGAACTTGTTGCCTATTCTTGTATCGGCTGCCATTCCGGCCCTGACTTTCTGAACGTCTGCTCCGGTAATCTCGCACAGGCGGGCAATCTCGTTCATGAAGCTGATCCTGGTGGCCAGCATGGAGTTGGAGGCGTACTTGGTCATCTCCGCGCTCATTATGTCCATGAAGATTATCCTGTAGTTGGACATCTGGAACGGCTTGTAGATTTTCTCCATAATGTGGCGAGCCTTGTCGGAGGAAACTCCTACAACAACTCTGTCGGGAGACATAAAGTCTTTGATTGCGGCTCCCTCTTTCAAAAATTCCGGGTTGGAGGCCACGTCAAACTCTATTTTCTCGCCCCTTCTTTCCAGCTCTTCCTCTACCCTCTGGCGAACTTTCTGGCTGGTTCCCACGGGAACGGTGCTCTTTACAACCAGCAGAGTGTACTTCTTGATGTTTTTTCCGAACAGAGACGCTACGGAAAGCACGTGGCTGAGGTCTGCACTGCCGTCTTCTCCGGGAGGCGTGCCCACGGCCACGAAAACCACGCTCAGGCTGTCCAGCACACAGGCCAGGTCGGTCTCAAAATGCAGGCGCCCCTTGCGGGAATTCTTGAGCACCATCTCCTTCAGCCCCGGCTCGTAAATCGGGATTTCCCCGCTCTTGAGCATCTCTATTTTATGACGGTCTATGTCTATGCAGGTGACGTTCATTCCCATTTCCGAGAAACAGGCTCCAGTAACTAGTCCCACATAACCGGTTCCAACTATTCCGACATTCATATCTCTTCTTTTTTGTATTCAACGATTAGCAGCATCCCCTTCCGCAGGCTGCGCAAACGGTGTTCTCTCCCCTAAGCCTCCTCTCCACCAGGCAGGACAACCTCTCGCGGAGCTCCTCTCTGGAAACCTGCTCCAGAACGGCAGCCGCAAAAGCCTGCTGCTGAAGTATCCTGGCCTCGCTCTCGCTGATTCCTCTTGAGCGCATATAGAAAAGCTCCTGGTCTCCCACGCTTCCAGCGGTGGATCCGTGAGAGCATTTTACATCGTCTGCATAAATTACCAGATGAGGGTCGGAAGAAGCCCTTGCGTCATCGGAAACGAGCAGGTTGTTGTTGGCCTGATAGGCTTCAGTCTTCTGGCCCGCAGGAGAAACCACCACCTCGCCCGTGAAGCGGGAGCGGGAATGGCCGGAGAGTATGCCCTTGAAAAGCTGGCGGCTGAGGCATTCCGGAGCGTTGTGAACAAGCGTCACGTCTGTATCTATAATCTGCTCTCCGTCCTCCAGATAAAGGCCGTTCAGCCAGCACTCCGCCTTTTTCCCTGAAAGAAGGCTGTGTATCCTGTTGGAAACGTTGCCTGCATGCAGGGTAATTATATTCATTTTCAGCGACGAATCTTCTTCTATCTTCAGCCTGAAATCCGACTTGTGGGCGGAAAGCGAGTTCTCGTTCTGCATTGCCACAAGATCCAGACGGGCTCCGCCGCTCACGCTCACTTCAACAATTTCCCTGGTGGAAAATCTCTCCTGGCCCGTGGTGTGGGAGCAGAGAACCACCGCATAATTGCCCGGCTTCTGGCAGACTATCCTCACCCTGCCAAAGACAAGAGAAGGAGAAACCCTTACGGAAATCACCTGAGTGAGCGTTCCTTCTTCCGGAATTATTTCCACGGCTTTCTGCGGAACATCTTCCAGGGAAACCGGATATACCATCCTCTCCATCCTGGAAGAAACCTCAAAGCTTGCGGACACGTCCAGGGCCGGAGCCTCCTTCAGCGGAAGGCCGTCCGGAACGCCGTCCCACACGAAGAACTTCCGGGCTCCCGGAAGATCCACGCTGCACTTGAAAAGCTCGCTCTTTGGTATGTATCTGAACTCTTCCATTTACACTATTCGAATTCGTCGTAGCCGTGAGCCTCCACTTCGGCGGCCAGCTCCTTGCCTGCCGTCTTCACGATTCTGCCCTTGTAGAGAACGTGCACCACATCGGGCACAATATAGTCCAGAAGCCTCTGGTAGTGAGTGATTACCACAAAGGCGTTGTCTTTGGTCTTGAGGCGGTTGACTCCGTTGGCAACTATCCTGAGCGCATCCACGTCAAGGCCGCTGTCGGTCTCGTCCAGAATTGCCAGAAGCGGAGAAAGCATTGCCATCTGGAACACCTCGTTGCGCTTTTTCTCTCCGCCCGAAAAGCCCACGTTCACGCCTCTGGAAGAGAACGAAGGGTCCATCTCCACGTATGCCATCTTCTCTCTCATAAGCTTGAGGTATTCGGCTGCGCTCAAGGGCGGAAGGCCTTTCTGCTTGCGGTGCTCGTTAACGGCTGTGCGCATGAAGTTGACGTTGGTCACTCCAGGTATTTCCACTGGATACTGAAAGCCCAGGAAAATTCCCGCCCAGCTTCTTTCTTCCGGGCTCATTTTCAGAAGGTCGCGACCCTGATAGGTAATGCTTCCCTGGGTAACGGTATAGTTGGAGTTTCCGGCCAGAATAGCGGAAAGCGTGCTCTTGCCGCTTCCGTTTCTTCCCATTATGGTGTGCACCTCGCCCGGCTTGATTGTCAGGTTAATTCCCTTGAGTATTTCCTTGTCGCCGATGCGGGCGTGCAGATTCTTTATTTCAAGCAGATTTTCCATTTCAGTCTATTTTTTCTTTGGCCCATTTCTCCTCCACCCGCTTTCTCATTTCGAGATAATGCTGTTTGCGGTACATCTTGAGCCAGGTGAGGAATCCTCCTATGGCCAGTATCACGTAAGCTGCGTAAACCAGCGGCATTATGCCCAGGCCGTTGCGCCTCAGAAGTATTATGTTGCTGACATTTGCCACCATCCAGCATCCCCAGCAGTCCAGCTTCTTCTGGGCGGAAAGATACTGAGCCATAAGTATGGTGCCGAGTATGAACGCGTCAAAGTAAGGCTGTGACGCCTTGTATGTGAACAGAGACGGGAACCACATGTCCACTCTCGAAAGCACATAGCCCCACACGAACATGAATATCAGTATCACTGCCACAACCACAGCCCTCTCGCCGTTGTTGAAAACCGTAACCTTGAGCTGAGACTTGTGGTCTTTTTCATAGTCCTTCGGATGGGTCCACCTGTAGTGGCCGAAAAAGTTGATGCCCAGAGATATAGGCTGGAGCAGCATGCTCGAGTAAAGCCTAAGCTGGTAGAACATCAGAAAAAGCAGTATGTTGTAGATATATCCCACCCAGAAATTGGCAACCTTTCCCTTGACTGCCAAAAACACGCAAAGCAGTCCGGTCAGCGTGCAAAGGCATTCCAGGCAGCTGACCTTCTGCCCCAGAAACTCGAACAGCACATTGTCTATGCTGAACCAGTTCTGGATTATCTGCAAATATTCTTCAATCATAATCTCAAACTATCCTATGCTCCCCTCCAGAGAAACCTGCAGAAGCTTCTGGGCTTCTACGGCAAACTCCATCGGAAGCTTGTTTAAAACATCACGGGCATAGCCGTTTACAATCAGCCCCACCGCATCTTCCTGCGTAATGCCTCTCTGCAGGCAGTAGAAGAGCTGGTCTTCGCCGATTTTTGAAGTGGTTGCCTCGTGTTCTATTATTGCTGAAGGATTGGCGCTTTCTATGTGCGGGAATGTGTGGGCTCCGCACTTGCTTCCCAGAAGCAGACTGTCGCACTGGGAGTGGTTGCGGGCCCCGGTGGCCCCCGGCAGCACCTTCACCATTCCGCGGTAGCTGTTCTCGCTGCACCCCGCGGAAATTCCCTTGCTAACTATGCGGCTTCTGGTGTTCTTCCCGATATGGATCATCTTGGTTCCGGTGTCGGCCTGCTGGTAGTTGTTGGTAACTGCCACGCTGTAAAACTCGCTCACCGAGTTGTCGCCCTTGAGTATTGTGGACGGGTATTTCCAGGTTATCGCCGAGCCGGTTTCCACCTGAGCCCAGAAGAGGCGGGAGTTGAAGCCCTCGCACAATCCCCTCTTTGTCACCAGGTTGAAGATTCCGCCCTCGCCCTGCTTGTTGCCCGGATACCAGTTCTGCACGGTGGAATATTTCACCTCGGCATCCTGCTTGACCACAATTTCCACAACAGCGGCGTGAAGCTGGCTCTCGTCTCTCTGCGGAGCGGTGCATCCCTCCAGGTAGCTCACATACGAGCCCTCGTCGGCCACAATCAGAGTTCTCTCGAACTGGCCGGTTCCGGAAGCGTTGATGCGGAAGTAGCTGGAAAGCTCCATAGGGCAGCGGGTGTTCTTGGGGATGTAGCAGAAAGAGCCGTCGGAGAACACCGCGGAGTTCAAGGCGGAGAAGTAGTTGTCCCCCACCGGAACCACGCTGGCCAGATATTTTCTCACCAGATCGGGATAGTCTCTCACGGCCTCCGAGAACGAGCAGAAGATTATGCCCTTTTCCGCCAGCTTTTCCCTGAAGGTGGTCTTTACCGATACGGAATCGAAAACGGCATCCACGGCCACCCCGCCTAGCATGTTTCTCTCCTTGAGCGGAATTCCGAGCTTCTCGAAGGTCTCCTCCAGTTCCGGATCCAGCTTGTCGGCTGTTCGCTTCTTGGGCGCCGCAAAGTAGATTATATCCTGGTAGTTGATCTTCGGAAGATGAATGTGCCCCCAGGAAGGAGTTTCCATAGTCTGCCATTTGCGGAAGGCCTTCAGGCGGAAATCCAGCATCCACTCCGGCTCTCCTTTCTTCTGGGAGATGTGGCGGATGATGTCCTCGCTCAGGCCCTTCGGGGCAAACTCCTGCTCCACGTCGGTGACAAACCCTTCTTTATATTCGGAAGAAGCAACCGCTTCCAGTATTTCCTTCTGATTGCTCATATCGGGCAAATATAGTAAATATTAACTTTTGTTTTCTTTATCTATCTTTGCGCTATGGGAAAAAAGAAAGAGACAACCAGAACCGAAATCAAGGAACTGGGAAGAATCAAGGCCCTCGACAGGCTTTTCGAGGGAAGCGGATTTGTGAATTCCAAGACCACCATCCTGCCGGACGACAAGGACGGATGCAACTGGATAACCACCAACAAGATTATGATGGAGGGGGTGGACTTCGACCTTACCTACACTCCGGTCAAGTATCTGGGCTACAAGGCCGCGCTTTACGCAATGGGCTATATTTACGCCAGATGCGCCAAGCCTTATTCGCTGGATTTTTCCATAGGAGTGTCCTCCAAGTTCAGCTTTGAGCATATAGACTGGCTGTGGACCGGCATAAGGGCAGCCGCAAAGACTCATTCCGTGGAGCACCTCACGCTGGATCTGGTGCCTTCCATGAGCGGGCTTATGATCAGCTGCACCGCCAGCGGAAAGCTGGATCTTTCCGTGGCCGAGAAAATCCCGCCTCTTTCCCCTAATTCCCTCATCTGCATCAACGGCAACCTGGGCAGCGCCTGCATGGGATTTTACGTGCTGGAAAGAGAGAAGGCCGCCTTCACCGGAGCCCAGCCTCAGCTGGAAAAGTATAAATATCCTCTCTCCCAATACTTTACCCCGGAGATAGACCCTTCCGTTCTGGAGTATTTCCGCGAGGCCGGAATCTGGCCGTCTGCCGGATATTTCATAACAAGAGGCCTCGGCGACGCTGTCCTCCAGATGGCAAAGGACAACGGCTGCGGAGCCAACATTTTCCTGGAAAAGATACCCGTGGCCCCGGAAGCCCGCGCCGTTTCAGAGGAAATCAACATAGACATCGTGACCGCCATTATAAACGGAGGAGACGACTGCCGCCTGATGTATGTCTTCCCTTTGGAGTATCACGACAAAATCCGCAAGGAATTTCCTTTCCTCGAGATAATCGGGCACACAACAAAAGAAGGCTGCTTCCTGGTGTCTCCAGACGGCAACCCTCTTCAGATCAAGGCCCAGGGCTGGCAATAGCTAGAACGCCTGCGGGTTTATGTTTCCCTTGTAGCCAACGCCGAGCTTTTCAAGACGGCTAAGGAAAGAATTGTCCACGCTCACAAGGAACTTGGTGACATAGTCCAGAGAAAAGCTCTTGTCTTCCTCAACGATTTTCATCACCAACGGAGTCTTTCCCACGCCTTCGCTCTTGCTGCTTGAATGATACTCTTTTATGAGCTTCATTATTTCCGTGCGGAATTCCTTGGTTATAAGCTTGGCCGGCACTATGAGCTCCAGAGACTGCAGGCCCTTTTCCTTTACGTTGGCCAGGAATTGCATGGTCTCGATTTTAGGCTCGTAGGTGTTGTCGTCGAATTTCTTCTTGAGCTTCAGGCGCATGAAAACGGCGCTTCCGTCGCTGATGTAGCGGATATTCTTCTCGTGGCTCTGCCCGAAAAGGCGGAAGTCCATGCTGGAGGAGAAATCTTCCAGCGAGAAGTCCACAAACGGGCGGCCCGTCTTGGATATTCTCTCGCGAACATTGGTTATCAGTCCGCCGATGAAATAATCCTGCTTTTCGTCTATCTGCATTCCCCCGCTTTGCTTGATCAGAGAAGAAAGCTCGCCTGGGGTTATGGTGCAGAAGTTCTCCAGCTCAAAGCGGAACACATCCAGCGGATGGGACGAAATGTACATTCCCACAAGTTCCCTCTCCTTCTTCAGGAATTCCACAAGGTTCATGTCTCCGGTAAGGGCTGGCACCTCAGGTTTCTTGAGCTGGAACCCCTCGTCCTGTTCGCCGAACAGAGAGGCCATGCTGTTGTCCTGGCTTCCGAAATCCTGGGAATAGCGGATCAGGGAATCGAGGAATATCTCGCCCTTGGAATTGGCCATGAAATACTGGTCGCGCCTTATCTGCGGGAAGGAAGAATCAAAGGCTCCGGCATAGATCAGGCTCTCGAGAGTCTTGCGGTTCATGTTCTGGCGGCTGGCCCTCTCCACAAAGTCGTAAATGTCTTTGTACGGAGCGTTGGCCACAATGTCTTCAGCCACCTGCGTTCCAAGTCCCTTGATGGCGGCCATTCCGAATCTTATGGCTCCGGAGTGGGTTACGGTGGCGTTCACCCCGCCTTCGTTCACGTCCGGGCCAAGCACGGTCAGGCCCATCCTCTTGCACTCGTCCATCAACACCGTTATCTCCTTTGTGTCGGACGAGTTCTTGGTCAGGTTGGCAGCCATGAACTCCGCCGGATAGTGGGCCTTGAAATATCCTGTCAGGTAGCCTATCCACGCATAGCAGGTGGAGTGAGACTTGTTGAAAGCGTATTTGGCAAATTCTTTCCAGTCGTTCCAGATTTTCTGGAGAGTTTCTTTGGCAAAGCCGTTTTCAACGCCGTTGGCCAAAAACTTTTCCTCCAGCTCCATCATCTTCTCGATGTTCTTCTTTCCCATTGCCTTGCGGAGGGTATCGGCCTGGCCTTTGGTGAAATTGGCCAGCTTCTGGCTCAGAAGCATCACCTGCTCCTGGTAAACCGTCACCCCGTAGGTGTCGGAAAGTATCTGCGCCATTTCCGGAAGCTCGTAAGTGATAGGCTCCTTTCCCTGCTTTCTGGCAACGAACTTTGGAATGTACTGCATAGGGCCCGGGCGGTAGAGCGCGTTCATGGCTATCAGGTCTTCAAACCTGGAAGGATGCAAGTCTCTAAGATACTTCTGCATTCCGGGGCTTTCAAACTGGAACGTGGCAATGGTGTCTCCCCTGCCGAAAAGACGGAAAGTGGCCTTGTCGTCCAGCGGCACGCTGTCTATGTCTATCTGCTTTCCGGTATGCTTGTGGATGTTTTCCAGTGTCTCCTTGAGAATAGACAAAGTCCTCAGCCCCAGGAAGTCCATCTTGAGCATTCCCACGTCTTCTATCCTGGTTCCCTCGTACTGGGAAACCCAGCCTTCCACTCCTTTTGTTATGGATACCGGAATATGCTCCATCAAGTTATGCGGGCCTATGATCACAGCGCAGGCGTGAACACCGGTCTGGCGGATTGTGCCCTCCAGCTCCTGGGCGAAATGGAGAGTCTCCCTCACCTTAGGGTCTTCGGAGGATTCGTATTCTTTCCTGAATTCTTCAACGAATTTCAGGCAGTTGGCAAAATTAGGCTTGTAGTCTTTTTCCCCTTCCTGGAAGTTCCTGGTAGGAACCATTCCCGCCAGCTTGTTGGAAACCGGCAGAGGCAGGTCCTCGATTCTGGCCACGTCCTTGATGGCCTGCTTGGTGGCCATTGTGCCGAAAGTCACAACGTGAGACACGTGGTCCTTGCCGTATTTCTGCTCCACGTACTCATACACCTCGCCCCTTCTTTCCTCCTCGAAGTCTATGTCTATATCAGGCATCGATATTCTGTCCGGATTAAGGAACCTCTCGAACAGAAGATCGTACTTGATCGGGTCCATGTTGGTAATCGTCAGGCAGTAAGCCACAACGCTTCCAGCAGCCGAGCCTCTTCCCGGGCCCACCCAGATGCCCTGCGAGCGGGCGTGAGTTATGAAGTCGTGCACTATCAGGAAATAGTCCGGGAACCCCATTTTGCGGATGGTGTCCAGCTCAAAGTCTATCCTCTCCTTGGTGCTCGGGAGAATATTGTCTCCATAGCGCTTTTTCGCCCCCTCGTAAACCAGGTGCTTCAGGTAGGCGTTGGAGTCTTCAAACTCCGGCGGTATTTCAAAGTGCGGAAGAATGTGCGGAATATTCACCTCGTACCTCTCCACCTTGGAGGCCACCTCCAGGGTGTTGGATATTACCTCAGGATGACCATAGTTGATCTCCGCCATCTCTTCTCCGCTTTTCATATACTCCTCCTGGGTATAGTGCAGCCTTCCCTGGTCGGTGAGCTTGCTGGCGGTATTGATGCAGATGAAAAGGTCGTGAGCCGGGCCGTCCTCTTTTTTCACAAAGTGGCAGTCGTTTGTTGCAACGCACTTTATTCCAAGTTCTTGAGAAAGAGAATAAAGCACTGGATTCACTTTCTGCTGGCCTTCAAACACATCGTTTGGCTGCCCGGGAACCTTGCAGTTGTGGTTCTGGATTTCAAAGTAGAAATCGTCTCCGAAAACTCCCTTGTACCACTTGGCTGCCAAGCGGGCCTCTTCTATGTTTCCCTTGAGTATTGCCTGCGGAATTTCTCCGGCCAGACAGGCGCTGCAGCATATCAAGCCTCTGTGATACCTCTGGATTAATTCGCGGTCCACCCTCGGGCGGTTGTAGAAACCCTCCGTAAAGCCAATTGAAGACAGCTTCATCAGGTTGTGATAGCCATCGAGATTTTTTGCCAAAAGTATCAGGTGATAGGCGCTTCTCTTGTCGGGATAGGCTTTCTTGATGAACCTGCTTTCAGGAGCCACGTAAACCTCGCAACCCACTATAGGCTTGAGGCTTTTGCCCGTCTTTTTCTCCGCCTTCTTGATGGCGTCCAGAAAGTCTTTGACGCCATACATCACGCCGTGGTCTGTCAGGGCCATGGCCGGCATATCCAGCTCCATCGCCCTGGCAATGTAGTCTTCTATCTTTCCCATTCCGTCCAGAATGGAATAGTGGCTATGCAGGTGCAGGTGTACAAAAGGGGTGCTCATTTTCTTTTATCGCGATTATTCTGTTTTAATCTGGTATTATCATCTCAAATTGCCTCGGGAAAGGAGGAAGGATTATTCCATAATTCTCAAATTCCGTCAAATCATACATTTTAGTAAAAACGACATTGACCGGTACTGAAAATGTGAAAAAATCATTTTCCCTGCCTTCCGGGTAGAAATAAGTGCCATTGCCCACATCTAGAGACCAACTTATTGTCTCTTGACCGCTTTGCGCAGATAAAACCTCCAATGTCACTTCTCCATTACGATGACACTTTACATAATCATAAAAAGAGCCACAAATTCTACTCATATCATCCCCTGCAAAAAACATTGAGTACCATGTTTTCAATTTGTTTTGAGAAAATTTCATAGAATCTATTCTTTTAAAATCTTCTGAAGAAGAAAAAGCCAAAAAATCTGTAAGATCTGTAATGTTTCCGCTAGTTGAACCAAAGTCTTTAAATAGATAGGATCCTATGTAAATGTTTCCATTCGGGCTGTCAAAATGTTTTATTTTCAATATGAAAATTGTATCGTTGCTGTTTGATGTGTATTTCCAATACCCTTCAAAGAAACAGTTTTGTTGGTCAAGCGTTAATTCTTCAAAAGACTGAGAATATGCCCTTGGTAAGCATATGGTCAATAATACAATAATAATTATCCTTTTCATTCTTCTTGCAAAAAACATTAATAACTGATACATCCTAATGGTATAGGGGTTATGTCAAGAAAATCAGTGTTATTCCATTGAATATTAATGGCACCTGTGGTGGGGTCTGTATTTTTAGTGCCCCAAAAAAGTTCTAAGCCAATTGATTCTAATAAATTTTTAACAACATCAATGCTTTCGTATGGCTGAGAACAATTCCTATAAAGATCTTTATACTCTTTAGAAAATCTGTCTATTAGTATATCCGTTTGTTTTTGATGCCATTCATTAAAATTATTGTCTATGAGGTATTTGTTTATGAATAAAAGGAAGGTTTGTAAATTATTCATTCTAATAACAATAACATTATCATCGGTAAGTATGCTAAATGTAGATGCGTTTACATTTGCGCAATCATATAGAAAAAACATACATAAAGCCGCCAAATCTTTTATGCTTGGTCTTGGGTTCCCGCTAGTATGATAATGAGAATGATGTATCAATTGATTGGCAAAAACACCCGTCTGAGGAGAACTTAACAGTGGTACTTTTGTGTTATCTTTTGTTCCCATGCCTGTTTTATAACCCCTAGAATCGTTATATAAAACAGAATACCATTCATTTGTCTGATTTCCAAAAAAATTGTTTTGTAATGAAATCGTATAGAATAGTGTGTCAATTACTGCTTTAAGCGTACCATCCTGCATTAATCCAGCTATTGTATCGCAGGCGTTATTTGTTGAATAAACGGCATTCAGGGTTTGGGTTTCTTGAACAGAGTGAATGATAATATTATTCTTGTTTACAGATATCTGATGAGATGAAATATTGTCGTACGCCCATTCGTTAAACCAGCATACATTCTCTAACGAGCGCAAAGGTGCACTGTAATAAAAAACGCTGCCCCGAGTTAAAAAACTAATGGTCAACAACGCATTAAAACAGCCTGTTGCTCGACATATAATAGGAACCATTGTGTCCGTATTCTCTATACCTCCGCCACCACTGCCCAAATCTGGAGAGCCTCCACCACCACCAGGTGGAGCTATATAATCAAGTTCTCCTGCAAGATTAAGCAATAGCATACTTATATAATTATTCCAATCTATGCCATCGCCTAAAATAACTATTGAATTGAGATCCAGCGCCTTACAAACAATACATATTTGATCTGCCTCATATGTGTCAGCACCACAGGAAGTGCAAGTGTATATTTGAGATTTTGTTTTTATCGCTTTAGTATTAAAACCAGATGCTTCTTTTAAATAACAATGATTGATTATACCGTCTTTAAGATACTCAGTCCGAAGAAGATTGCCGATTTTATCGGAATATAAAATTACGCCACTGAAAGAAGGTTTGTCAATATAATCATAATCTGGATTAACCAACGAATAATGCTTAGTTGGAAGAAGGGTCACGATATATTCGGATGCTTTGTTATTATTGATATTATTAACCTGAAGAAAAAAAGACTTGATTTTTACTAATGAGTCTTTTATATTTTCCGATTTAGCTCCAACGGCTGCAAAAACACCCGTTTCGTTATATATAAACGGTATTTGGCAATAATTCCATCCGCTTTTTTCAAAAAAGATTTGGCGAGGGTTTGTTTGATCTATTAAAGAGTCTAGGCAAAATATTTGTGATGTATCGGAGGTGAGTGATGATTTTGTTTCGGGCTTTGGTTTGAAAGAAAAACGCGATAATTTTATGGGAATAATAGATCTTTTTGGGGATAAATTTGAGTTTTGGGAAACAACTAATAAATCAATATCATCCTCTCTGGTACACCCGCTAAATAAAAAACAAAATACTAAAATAATAATAACTATCTTTCCCATTCCGTCCAGAATGGAATAATGGCTGTGCAGGTGAAGGTGAACAAAAGGGGTGCTCATTATATCGAGATCGTTTTTCTATGTTTCAACTTATTCTTTTACAAGTACTTTCCCTGTCATTTCAGCAGGCTGCGGAATTTCCATAAGGTGCAGGATCGTTGGGGCAATATCGCAGAGCCTTCCGTTTTCAACGCTCTTAACATCCGGATCCACAACAACAAACTGAACGGGATTCAGGGAGTGCGCAGTGTTAGGCGTTCCGTCTTCGTTGACGGCATAGTCCGCATTGCCGTGGTCTGCTGTGATCAGCACGGTATATCCCATCTTCCGGGCTTCTTTCACAACCTTTCCAACCAGTTTGTCTATAGTCTCGACAGCCTTGCAGATAGCTGGATACACTCCGGTATGGCCCACCATGTCTCCGTTTGCGAAGTTGAGGATGATCATGTCTTCCTTGCCGGTTCTGATTGCCTCAATCAGCTTCCCGGCCACTTCCGGAGCGCTCATTTCCGGCTGCAGGTCGTATGTTGCAACCTTTGGCGAAGCCACCAGAATCCTGTCTTCATTCTCGAATGGCTCTTCTCTTCCGCCGTTGAAAAAGAAGGTCACGTGGGCGTATTTTTCAGTCTCGGCGATGCGGAGCTGGTTTTTCCCGGCCGCAGCCACAACCTCTCCCAGAGTCTTCTGAACGTTTTCCTTGTCAAAGAGAATGTGAAGGCCTTTGAACTGGTCATCATAAGGGGTAAGGCAGCAATAGTAAAGAGGAATTGTGTGCATTCCTTCTTCCGGCATGTCTTTCTGAGTTAAGACGGAGGTCATTTCACGAGCCCTGTCGTTGCGGAAATTGAAGAAAATAACCGCGTCGTTTTCCTTGATCGTGGCCACGGGCTTGCCGTTTTCAACAATGCATATCGGCTTAATGAACTCGTCCGTAACTTCCGCGTCATAAGATGCCTGGATACCTTCCTGCGCGGAAGTGAAGGCCGCTCCCTTGCCTTCGGTCAGAAGGTCGTAGGCTTCCTTGATCCTGTTCCATCTCTTGTCGCGGTCCATCGCATAGAATCTTCCGCACACGGAAGCCACCTTGCCGCAGCTTTGTTTCATGTGCTCTTCCAGCTCGGCGACAAAACCTTTTCCGCTACGAGGGTCGGTGTCTCTTCCGTCCATAAAGCAGTGGACATAAACCTTCTCAAGTCCGCACTCCTTGGCGGTGTCAAGAAAGCCGAACAGATGCTCCAGGGAACTGTGCACCCCGCCCCTTGAAACCAGGCCCAGAAAATGCAGGGCGTGACCCTCTTTAGCATAGTCCATCACCGCCTTGATCTCTTTGTTTTCCAGCATCTTGTGTTCGCGGCACACCTTGTTGATCTTTACCAGATCCTGATATACAACCCTGCCGGCTCCGATGTTCAAATGCCCCACTTCGGAGTTTCCCATCTGGCCGTCCGGAAGACCCACGTCTTCTCCGCAGGCCATCAGCTGAGAGTGCGGATATTTTGCCCTCAGGGCGTCTATGTTAGGCTGGCCCTGAGTGTATATTGCATTTGACTTGTCTTCTCTTCCCAATCCCCATCCATCGAGGATCATCAGCAAAACTTTCTTTCCCATTTTCTGTTACTTCTTCTTTGATGTTTTCTTCTTTTTCTTCGGATCTTCCTCAGCGAAAATGCCGGAGTTTTCATTTTCTTCCCCCTCCGGAATTATCAGCTGGAGGTCTATTGTCTTCTGCTCCAAAGAGGCTCTGACCACTTTCACCTTGACTTTGTCGCCGAGGGTGAAATGTCTTCCGGTAGATTTCCCGTAAACGCTGAAAGTCTTCTCGTCAAATTCGTAGAAGTCGTCCGAGAGGTCTCTCAGAGGCACCATTCCCTCAATCCTGGTCGGCTCCATCTGCACGTACATGCCCCATTCGGTGACACTGATTATGGTGCCGTCGAACTCCTGTCCCACTCTTTCCTTCATGTATTCTGCCATCTTGTAGCGGATGCTGGAACGCTCGGCCTCGGTGGCAATCTGCTCTCTCTGCGACGAGTGCTGGCAGTATTCTTCAAAAGACTGCTTGTCGGCGCTCTTTTCACCGGCGAGGTATCTGGACAGAAGCCTGTGAACCATCATGTCCGGATATCTTCTGATAGGAGATGTGAAGTGGGTGTAATACCTGAATCCCAAACCGTAATGGCCGATGTTGTCTGTAGAGTACTGGGCCCTGGCCATGCATCTGAGGGCCATAAGCTCTATGGTGTCGCATTCCGGCTTGCCGTGAATCTGCTCCACAAGCTTGTTCAGGCTCTTGGCCAGCTGCCTTGGCGTGTCGGCCTCTATCTTGTAGCCGAAATACTTGGCAAAAGTCTTCAGCTCGGCAGCTTTTTCCAGGTTCGGCTCATCGTGAATACGGTAAACAAACGTAGGAGCCTGCTTGCGGATAGATGTGGAAACGTATGTGGCAACGGCCTTGTTGGCCAGAAGCATATATTCCTCTATGAGCCAGTTGGCGGACTTGGTCACTTTCTGGACCACGTCTATCGGCTTGCCTTTTTCGTCCACCATCACCTTCATCTCCGGCCTCTCGAAGCTTATGGAGCCCTCCTGGAAACGTTTCTTGCGGAGAACGGTTGCCAGCTTATGAAGTTCCAAAACGGAAGATATAACCTCCTGCGAAGGAATCTTCCCTTCCGGCATAACGGGCTTGTAGTCCGTCATGTCGCCATCTTTGTCTATGATCTGCTGAGCCTCCTCGTATGCGAACCGGAATGCCGAGCAGATGACGCTCCTGCCGAACCACTGGCTGTAAACCTTTCCGGAGGCATCCATCTCGAAAATCGCGGAGAAACACAACTTGTCTTCTCCCGGCCTGAGCGAACACAGGTTGTTGGAAAGAGCCTCGGGAAGCATTGGGATGGTCCTGTCCACAAGATAGACGGATGTGGCCCTAGAGTAAGCCTCCTTGTCCAGAAGAGTGTTCGGCCTCACGTAATATGACACGTCCGCTATATGAACTCCTATTTCCAAATGGCCGTTGTCCAGTACCTTGTATGAAACGGCATCGTCAAAGTCCTTGGCGTCTGCCGGGTCTATGGTGAATATGCATTCCTTGCGAAGGTCGCGCCTTCCCTCCAGGTCTTTTGCCGTGATCTTCTTTGGAATCTTCTCAGCCTCGGCCTCAACGTTAGCGGGGAATTTGTACGGAAGGCCGTATTCGGAAAGTATGGCGTGCATTTCAGTGTCGTTCTCCCCCGGCTTGCCGAGCACGTCCACAATCTCTCCGACCGGAGTCTGGAAGCCCTTAGGGAAATCTTTTACCAGAACAGCCACTTTCATTCCCTGCCATTCCTTCTTCACGCTTTCTATAGGAACCTCCACGTCATAATGCATGCTTTTGCTCTCGATGATCACCCAGGCGTGCTTTCCCGTAATCTGCATCAATCCCACATACGGGCGGGCGGAGCGTTCAACAACCCTTAGAACCATTCCCTCCTTGCCTTTCTCAAGGTTTTTCTTCAGGACGGCAACCCTCACGATATCGTTGTTGAGAGCCCCCTTCAGCTTTTCCTCAGGGATGAACACGTCTTCTCTCTGGTCTTTCTTGGTTGACGGCGGCATTTCTCCCTCCTTAGGCGCCACCCTCACGAATCCATATCCTCCCGACGCTATTTCAAGAACTCCCTCAACCTCTTCCAGCGGCCTGGCCCCGCCCGGGAAAGAACGCATTCTCTTTTCCGCGTCTCGGCCCATGGTCATCCCGCGGCGCCGGTTGGACTTTTTCATTCCGTAAAAAGCTGATCTTCTTTGGGATGAAGACTTGCCTTTTCTACTTATTCTTTTGCTCATATCAAATAATCTTGCCAAATGACAAATTTAACAAAAAAGCCACCCTATTTGAAAAGAAAAAGCCGAGAAGTTTTCAACTCCCCGGCTTTAGTCTGTCCTGCAGCGCTTTTGCTACTTCTTTACTGGCTTCTCAACTTTTTTCTTGTTGATGTCATACATTATAGGAGTAGCGATGAACACTGAGGAGAACGTACCCACGATAACACCCAGAGCAAGTGCAACGGCAAATCCGCGGATGGTGTCTCCGCCGAAGATTGCAATTGCCAGCAATACAACCAGCGTGGTGCCGGATGTGTTGAATGTTCTGGCAAGGGTGCTGTTGACAGCTCCGTTGATGTTGTCCTTGAGAGTTCTCTTAGGATAGATCCTCTTGTACTCGCGGATACGGTCGAAGATTACCACGGTATCGTTGATTGAGTAACCGATGATGGTCAGCACGGCAGCGATAAACGTCTGGTCCACATCCAGAGTAAACGGAAGTATTCCGGTAAAGATGGAATAGAAGCCGATCACGATAATGGAGTCGTGAGCCAGAGCGGCAACACCGCCGGCGCCCCAAGACCAGTTGGAGAATCGTGCGGCAATGTAGAGGAAGATGGCAATAAGGGCTATGATAACCGCATATACACCCTTTCTCTTCATGTCGTTCGCGATAGTAGGTCCAACCTTGTCGGAACTTACAATTCCGTTAGGGTTGTCAACAGTGGTTGTGAACTGCTCCTGTGTCAGAGGGGTCTGGAAGAAACCCTTCAAGGCATTGTAGAGCTTGCTCTCAACCTCCTGGTCAACTTCTTGTGAATTGTCGTTGATCTTGTACTTGGTGGTAACCTTCATCTGGCTGCCTGAACCGAACTGCTTAACCTCAACGCTCTCTCCGCCGAATTCAGCGGTGGCGGCTTTGCGGACTTCGTCTGCAGTCACCATCTTGTCGAAGCGGAGAACGTAGGTGCGGCCTCCGGTAAAGTCAACACCGTAGGAGAATCCCTTGGTGAAGATGAAAGCCAGGCAGGTTATAACCACAACGGCCGCAACGGCATACATGGTCTTCCTCATTCCGATGAAGTCTATCTTCGTGTTCTGCAAGAAATTGCGTGTAGCCTTTCCCTCGAAGGTAATGTTCTTGTTTCTTGCAAGACGGCCCTCGAAGTACAGCCTGGTGATGAAGATAGAGGTGATCAGGGAGGTGATGATACCCAGAATCAGAGTGGTTGCAAATCCCTGGATAGGACCTGTTCCGAAGATGGCAAGTACGATACCTACAATCAGGGTGGTGATGTTACCGTCCAAGATTGCAGAGTAAGCGTTGCTGTAACCGTCTTTGATAGCAAGACGGAGCTGCTTGCCGCTGCGGAGTTCCTCTTTGATTCTTTCATAGATAATTACGTTGGAGTCTACCGCCATACCCAGCGTCAAAACCAAACCGGCGATACCAGGCAATGTAAGTACGGCTCCAATGGATATCAGTGCTCCAAGCAGGAATATCACGTTGCAGATCAATGCTATGCAGGCTGCAACGCCGGCGCCTCTGTAGAAGAACAGCATGTAAAGCAGAACCAGTACAAAGGCTATCAGGAATGATATCAGACCTGCGTTGATTGACTCCTGTCCCAGAGAAGGTCCCACAACCTGCTCCTGGAGAATTGTTGCAGGAGCCGGAAGCTTACCGGACTTGAGGACGTTTGCAAGGTCAGTAGCCTCTTCAAAAGTGAAGTGGCCGGAAATCTCGCTGCGGCCTCCGGTAATAGGCTCGTTAACGTTAGGATAAGAGTAAACCATTCCGTCCAGAACCACAGCAATGCTGCGGTTCACGTTGTCGGAAGTAAGCCTTGCCCAAGTCTTTGCGCCATCCGGGTTCATTGCCATGCTTACGGTTGGGTTTCCGCCCTGCTCTCTGTAGGAGATGCTGGCATCGTTGATGCAGCTTCCGTCCAGAGGAGCCTTGCCGTCTCTTGTAGACTTGATGGCAACGAGCTCGAACATAGTGCCGGACTCGTCTGTAGGCTTAACGCCCCACATCGGGATAAGGTCGCCAGGAAGGACAGCCTTAACCTCAGGCATGCTCAGATACTTGTTGATCATTGCAGTATCCTTGTAGTGAGCATGGCCGATGAGAGCTCCCTTTCCGTAAGGGTTAGGAGAAATGATGGCCAGAAGCGGATGCTCTTTCAGGAGAGCGATCTGGTCTGTAGAAAGAGAATCTACTGAACCTATCTGCTCCTTTACGGCCTGTGCCAGGGAGGTGCTGTCGGAAGCGGCAACTGTAGAGTCTGCCTTTTCCTGGACAGGCTCGCTGCTGTTCAGGTTTCTAAGAAGAGCGTCTGCCTTTGCAATGGCGCCGCTGATCTCGTTGTACTCGTAAGTTGGCCAGAATTCCAGAGAGGCTGTTCCCTGGAGAAGCTTTCTTACACGCTCAGGCTCCTTTACGCCAGGAAGCTCTACCAGGATTCTTCCTGCAGAACCAATCTTCTGGATATTCGGAGCTGTAACGCCGAAACGGTCGATACGGCTGCGCAGAACGTTGAACGAGTTGTCAATTGCGCTCTCTGCCTCGGACTTGATTACTGAGATTACCTCTGAATTGGAGCTTCCGCTCTTGATCTTGTCCTTCATCTCGTAGGTGGAGAACACAGATGCCAGCGGCTTGCCCGGAGCAACCTCGTTCCAAGCCTGCTCAAAGAGGGTGATAAAGTCCTGACGGCTTGTAATTTCCCTCTGCGAAGCAAGCTCCATGGCCTTTACGAACTCTTCAGACTGGTTATTGTTGGAAAGGGCTTTGATAAGGTCCTTTACCTGCACCTGCATCATCACGTTCATTCCGCCCTTAAGGTCAAGGCCGAGCTTTATTTCCTTTTCTTTTACCTGCTTGTATGTATTGCCCAAGAAAACCTTCTTGTCGGCCACTGAATCCAGGTAATATCTGTTTTTAACTTTAATGACAGAGTCCAGATAGTACGCCTGGTCAAGGTTCGAAACCTTGGCGAACTCTGGCTTGATTTTCTCTGCCTCAGCAGCTTTTTCTGCATATACGGCTGCTTTCTTCTCCTGATTCCTTGTTGCCCAGGTAAACGATATCTGATACAGGCAGGCAAGTGCTATCAGGATTGCCAATACTCTAAAGAGCCCTTTGTTTTGCATTTTTTTGATACATTTTTGATAATAGGCTGCAAATGTACAATTTTTTCGTAAAAAATAAAGTATTTCATACCTTTGTCAAGATGAAGAAGTTTATATCGCTGACAATTATAATCTGTTCCTGCCTGCTGCCGGCGCATAAAGCGGCGGGGCAGACGGAGGAAGATGGTGCCCGCAGAAACGAGCGGAGAGCCGATTCTCTCTACCGCATCTATGAGTTCTCGAGGGCAGCCAATGTCTACTCGCAGATGGCCCAGACCGCAACCGGTGATGACAAGAACCGTCTGGAAAGGAAGGCTATAGCCTGCCAGAACGGAGAGGCCATGCTGCACTATGTCTCAGCTCCCGTGGTTGTGGCAAGAAAGACCTTGGACAAAAAAGACTTCTTCCTCTATTACCCTAACATCAGCAGCCTCGGTCATTTTGCCCTCAGAGAAGACGGGGCCGGCGTCAGCGACACTCTTTTCATCCCTGATAATAAAAATACCCTCTACTACAGCGCCAGAGACAACAGCGGCAACTGGAGCATCTTTGTGTCAAAGAAACAGGAAGATGGCGTCTGGGGCGCTCCGCAGATTCTCGGCAAGAACGTGACCAGCAGCGGCAACGACATCTTCCCGTTTGTTTCCCAGGACGGAAAGCGGCTCTACTTTTCATCCAACGGCCATTACGGGGCCGGCGGCTATGACCTTTATGTCAGCTACTGGGACGAGGAAGAAAAAGACTGGGGCCTTGCCCAGAACATGGGCTTCCCTTATTCTTCTCCAGGAGACGACCTGTTCTTTTACATCACCCCCGATGAAAAATACGCCGCATTCTCCTCAACGAGACTTCTGGACGATCCTAATTCCCGCCTTTACAGCACCACAAAAATTGTCTGCTATGTAGTAGAATACGACCGCGACCCAATAAAGCATCCGGCCACTCCGCAGGAAGTTTACAACATCGCCCGACTGAGAAACACCACCAACCTGACCCAGAAGCAGAGAGATTCAATGGGCATGGCAAGCGTGGACAAGGCCCTGGCCGGAGTTGACCGCAAGACCGGCATTTCGGAAATGGACCCTAACACCAGGAGGATAACCGAAAACTACACCAAGGCCGTTCTCAAGTACCGCCAGATGAAAAAACGCCACCAGCAGCTCACCTCCAAAATGGAAGAATGCCGCAGCCTGTATTCGGAAATGGAGGCAAAGATCGGCGAAACAACGGACAGCCTGGAGCTGGCAATCGTCAAAGATTCCGTTCAGGCCCTGGCCGCCACCCTCTCGGCAAGCGAGGCTGAGGCGCTTTCCGTTTCATCGCAGATGAGAGAAGCCGAGGCTGAGATCCGCAGGACGGAGGAGATGTTCCTGGCCATGGGCGTTTCCGTTCCGGAAAACACCCTTTTCAAGACCTCCGACGAACTGGCCGCCGAGGCGGAAGACGAAACCCAGGAAGATGAGAACCTTCCTCCCGATTTCGCGACAATGCTCGACACCAGATCCAGGGTGGTCGCCGACAATGATATCAGAATGGAGAAGGCCAAGCCTAAGATCGACCTGACCTTCCGGGTGCTCAAGAAAAGCGTAATGGCTGACCTGAACGAATTTCCTCAGGGCCTCAAATACCAGATAAAACTCACATCTTCTCCAAAGCAGCTGACAGAAGCCTCCTTCAAGGGCCTTTCTCCTGTATTTGAAAGAAAGGATGCCGGCAGATTCGTTTACAGCGTAGGTGCCTTTGACAAATATGCCGACGCCAACAGGCAGCTTGCAAGAGTCAAGAAAGCCGGTTTCGCCTCTGCCTCTATTATCGCCTTTGAAAACGGAAGAGCCATTCCTCTGGTAACAGCAAGGAAGAAAGAAGCTGGCACAGCACAGCCTAAGACAACCCAGAAAAACGCCAAGGCCACCGCCTACAATGTTGCAGTCTACACCACTGGCTCAAGCCTGGAGCAGCCTATTATGCAGGCCCTCTCGTCGGGAGGAAAAGACATTGCCAAAATTGCCACGGAAGACGGCTTTAAGTTCATTGCAGGCCCATTCTCTTCCCAGAAAGAGGCAAACGCCCTGGCGGATAAACTCAAGGGAGTTACCGACAAAAAAATTGCAGTAGAGGCTGTATATTGAAAATAATGTTATATTTGCAGTCCATTTGAAAACAATTCAGACTACAAACCACGGTGAGGTGGGAGAGTGGCTGAATCCAGCAGTTTGCTAAACTGCCGAACCGGTTTAACGGTTCCGCGAGTTCGAATCTCGCCCTCACCGCAAACAACTAGCCCGCAGATATTTGCGGGCTTTTTTATGTCCAAAAATGGATATTTATTTCTTGCCACCACCCGGCCTGGTAGGCAGCTGAAAGCACTCAGGATGACGTGCCGTCACTCCACGGTACATCTCCGAGAGTTGTTGATAAACCTTGTTCAGATCACTCAAGTCTGTTATTACACCTTTCACGCCACCCTCGCGCCGTCCATAGTCTATATAAGCTACAACTATGGGAACCTGCGCTTTAACGGCCATGTAATAAAAGCCTGGATTCCAGCGGTTAGTAGGCGCGAACCCGCCCTCGGGACAAATGGCCAGATGCATCCGGTCCTTTCCATTGAGCACGTTAACGGCGTCGTAGATGGAATTATGCCCCTTGATGCCTCTAATTGGGATGACTCCGAGCAGCCGCACGATTATGACCATCGGAAAACGGAACAGCTCCTTTTTGCCGAGGAAATGGTGGGGCACACCCCATACTTTCATCACCAGCTTGCCGATAACCGCATCCCAGTAAGAGGTGTGTGGAGCAAATACAATGATGCTCTTCGGTATTTCCGGGAAACTTGTGGTAATCTTGTAGCCAAGTATTTTTAATAGAAACCGCCATATTCTCATAGCGCAAAAATAATCACTTTCACGCTACGATGAAAGCTTCGCTTTTATTCGCCTCGTTACTGCAGGCGGAAAACAATTGGCAGCGTATAGCTTACCTTAATAGGTTTGCCGTTCTGCATGCCTGGAGTCCATTTGAGGTCACAGCTTTTCATCACGCGGAGTACTTCAGCGTCCAAGTCTGGGTTTATGCCCCTGACAACTTCAAATTCATCCATTGAACCATCAGGCATAATGGAGAACTGTACAAGCATACGTCCTTGAGCCTCAGCAGCAATGGCGCTTTCCGGATATTCTATGTTTTTGTGAATCCAGCTGATAAACTGGCTGTCATCACCATCGTTGAAAGTAGGTTTTACCTCAACCTCCTGGAAAGGAATAGTCTCAGCGACAACGGTCTCTTCAGAGGTTTCAACCTTGGCGTTCTTGGAAGGATTGCAGGCATAAACCAAGGCCGCCAACAGTGGAATCAGGGCCAGATACGCAAGGCGCATCCAGCTTTTGGAAGAAGATTTGATCATCATAGTAATTCTGTTTTTTAGTTGGGCGTGCTGGAAGCCGCTGGCCAGGGAGAATCGCTGCTCTCCCACGGCTTTCCTAACAAGCAAAAGTTGATATTGAGTTGCGTCGATGCCTTTTTGAATGACTTTTTCGTCTGCCTCGTACTCGTGAAGCAGACCGAGTTCCGTGCGCGCTATCCATACCAGCGGATTCCACCACCAGAATATCTGAATTGCACGGAAAAGGAACAGGTCGAGATAATGCCGGCTTTTAACGTGCATGGTCTCGTGAGAGAAAATTGCCGGGTTTTCATTAAGGTCTTTGCCTCCGATGAAAATGGTTTTCCCGAAAGTGAATGACGGCTGCCCGTCCTTCAGGATTACTGTACGAAATCCATCTTTATATATCTTTTGTCCGGTCTTTTCCATCTGTATGATCTTCATCGCCGATAAAAGAGTTGTAACCAGAACGGCAGCAATGCCGGCATTATAAATACAACATATCAGAAGAGTCCAGGGGAAAGAAGCCTCAGGACTGGTCGATATTGTCCCCTCTTCAACAGCAGTCATTGTAAGCGGACCCGCTTCCGCCAATACAGACACCGTGCGGACTTTCAGCAGCGGCAGAACCGCGCACAACACAGACCCTGCAAGCAGGGCAATTCTGTTGAAGCGGAAAAACGTGGTGTGGCGCATTACCAGCAGGTAAAACGCATAGAACACGGCCAAGTACAGGCCGCTTCGCGCAATATATAAAAGGAATGCTGTCATTTCTTCTTGTTTTCTATGGTTGAGATTAAAGCCTTCAGCTCTTCAAGGTCTATCTTGTCTTCCTCCACGAACTGAGATACCAGAGACGTGTAGGAATTGTTGTAATACTGAGCCACCACATCCGACACAGTGTTTCCCCTGTACTGCCTTTCACTGATCTTCACCTTGTATCGGAAGGAATTGGCCATTGGCTCCCTTTCCACAAATCCCTTTTCCTCTAAGAACTTCACGAGAGTTGCCACGGTATTGTAATGAGGCTTCGGCTCTGGAATATAGGAAATTAGATCTCTTATGAACATACTTCCGTGTTCCCAGAAAATGTTCATCAGCATCTCTTCCTTTGACGTAAGTTTCTGTTTCATTATTCAGCCCTTTTAATCATTGTCCAGGACAAAGGTAAAACAAATTTTTCTTTTCTCCTAATTTTTTTAGGAGTTTTCCGTATTTTTTTCGGAGACACCATTTCCCGGTTTGATTATTCTTTATTTCTCCGTCCAAGAAAAATTAGTAAGTTTGCATAAACAAAAACAATTCAGATATGAAAAGATTATTGATAGTTGCGATGGCCGCCTTGCTGGCCGCCGCCTGCACTGAAACCAAAAAGGCAGAACCTGTTTATCCGGTGGGAGACCGCGCTTTCTTTGAGGTTGCGGGAAATGTTGAAAGCATAGATTTCACCCAGGAAACCGGTGGTGAACTCATGTTCCTTTATGACAAGCCTACTTTCACAAAGGAGGGCCTTTTCTTTGTCAAAGACATCAAATACAAAGAGACAAAAGAAGGAGATAAAACTATCCTTGAACTTGATACCGATGATGAAGACGGGGGCGGAGAAGAGTATATCAAGTGTGACTATGACAGCAAGGGCCGCCTGATCTGCCTTACCGGATGGGAAGTCGGCACAAGCGAAATCATCTATGACGACCAGAACAGAATCGTGAGCTACTCTTTCTACGGACTCATGGGAATGGAGTCTGAGTACAAATACACCTTCACTTATGACAAGGGCATCAATCCAACTTCAGTGACAATAGAAGAAATCCACGTTGACTATGAGAATGGGGAGCAAAAGAAACAGACCGCAACCCATATCCACAAATTCGAATATACCGTTGTGGACGAGCAGGGCAATTGGCTGGAGAGAAAGACAGACTCGGGTGAGGTTGAAAAGAGAACCATAAAATACTACGCGGAATAATATTTGCTTATCTTTAACTCGCGATTCAGGGGCGGACAAGCTGTGGTTTTGTCATTAAAGCCCTGAATTGCAGAGTTATATGAGAAAAAACTTTTTTAAGATAACAGCGGACAGCGCTTCCAGAGCATTAATTTGCGGAGCGTTGTCCGTCTTTTTTGCTGTTTTGTCCGCCTGTGCGGACAAGGGGGCGGACAAAGACATTTCCGGCATTATAGAAGCCTGGAAAACTGCCGACCAAAGCCAGACTTCCGTGTGCCAGGCTTATTACCTGGACACGCTTATCCAGAGAAAACTGGCCGACACTTCTGAGAACTGCCAAGAGTCCTACATGGACTTTCTGGGAACGGTGAACGCCCTTAGGGACTATGTCAAGAACAACCCTTCCACAAGAGTAGAAGTCCGCAACACCCTTTACGAGATTTACGGCAAAATGCTCTACGGCTCCGACAAGAAAGAATATTTGGAAGCCGAAGGCATAGGGGCTCTGAGAAAGGCGGCCAGCCTCAACGACGAGACACTGCTTGCAGAATTGTATATGGTGATGTCCTCTCTGACATCAGACGAGCCGCTTCGCTCCGCAATCTACGATACAAAGGCAATAGATCTTCTCCAGAAAAAAGATCGCGAAAAAGACTATTACAAGCCCGAGAATTATTTTGTCTTGGCGGATGTTTTCTTCGGGGCGGAAGACTGGAGAGACGCTATCAAATACGGCAATATGTATCTGGAAAGCGTAGCTGAAGATTCTCTGCGTAACAATGTGTTGAGAAAGCTCACGGCAATGGATATAGTGGGCACGTCCTATATGGAAATAAACCAGTGGGACAGCTGCTCTACAATGTTTGAAAACATGCTGGCTGTTCCTTCTGACAGCCTCGCCGAGCCAAAGGAGGCGGCCTCGATTGCAAGGCTCAAGGAAAGAGCCGCCGGCAAATCGGGAATTGTGCAGGCAAAATGGCAGCAGTTTGCGCAGGCCAGAGAGAACTTGGACGCCTATCTGAAAAACTCCATCCAGGCTAAAGACACATCCGATATTATTTATGCTTATCTGGGGCTGGGCAAGCTTCAGATGGGAACGGGAGAAGGAAAGAAAGCCTTATCGGATCTCAAGCAGGCAAGGCGCTACGCCACAACCAAAAGGTTCCCGCTTCTTCAGACCAAGGTCTATGACGAGCTTGCAAGGGCTTTTGAAGACCTGGGCCAGGAAGACAGTGCCTCTATCTGCAAGAGGAAGCTCCAGATGCTCCAGGAAAAGATACAGGCGTCCAAACAGGATGTTGAGTTGCTCAAGACCAAGACCGAACACGAACTTCTCCAGATCCAGAACGACATAGACACCGTTCATCACGAAAAAGCCTCAAAGCGCAGCTGGACCTGGCTGGGCATAGTGGCCGCCATTCTTCTGGCCGTAATTGCCATATTGTTCATAGGAAGAAAGCGCTTCAGGGTGAGAATCCACCGCAGGCTGGCCCATCAGCACGAGCAAAAGCAAAAGCAAATAGCGGAGGCCCGTCTGGACCAGATGACAGACAGCCTTAAAACCAAGGGCATGCTGGAAGAAGACGGAACCACGAAAGATCTTTCCAACGAAGACGGATGGATTGCCTTCCGCGAAAAATTCGGAGCCGTTCATCCCGATTTCTTCGCCAACCTCAACAAGGCATTGGGCGAGAAGGCCACCCCTACTTACGAGAAAGTGGCGGCCATGCTATACCTGGGACTCAACAACAAGGATATCGGAAAAATCCTGGGCATAGAAAAAGACAGCGTGGGCAGAACCAAGCGCAGAATCCGCAACCTTGCCGGATGCAATAGCCAGGAAGAGCTGCAGAGCCTGATTTCCAAGCTTTAAGAAAAAAAAGACCAACTGCGGAGAACCCGCAATTGGTCAAAAAAACATAGTATGAAAACGATCTTGTGGTCGGGGTACTCCGACTCGAACGGAGGACCCCCTGCTCCCAAAGCAGGTGCGCTAAGCCAACTGCGCCACACCCCGAATCCCTAATGGGGCTGCAAAAGTATGAGTATTTTTTTAATTTCCAAAATTTTTTGGATTAAATCTTCTCAAGCAGCCTTTTCATAGACACTTTCTTCTCCACAATTGAATGCAGCTCAGCGATTGGAACTCTCTCCTGAGCCATGGTGTCGCGGTCTCTGAGAGTAACCTTTCCGTCTGCGGCAGAATCGAAGTCCACGGTAACGCAATAAGGAGTTCCTATAGCGTCCTGGCGGCGATATCTTCTGCCGATAGTGTCTTTTTCCTCGTACTGGCAGTTGAAATCGAACTTCAGCTCGTCCATAATTTTCTGGGCAACGGTTGTAAGCTCTTCTTTCTTGACAAGAGGAAGAACCGCAACTTTAACAGGAGCCAGAGCCGGATGGAATCTCATCACAACCCTCTCCTCGCCGTTTTCGAGCTTCTCCTGACGATATGCCGCGCTCAAGACCGCCAAAACAGTTCTGTCAACACCGATAGAAGTTTCTATCACATAAGGCACATAGCTGGCATTCTGCTCAGGATCAAAGTACTGGATCTTCCTGCCGCTGAATTCCTGGTGACGGCCCAGGTCGAAGTCGGTTCTTGAATGAACACCCTCCAGCTCCTTGAAGCCGAACGGGAAGTTGAACTCGATATCGGTTGCGGCGTTGGCGTAGTGAGCCAGTTTTTCGTGATCGTGGAAGCGGTAATTCTCCTCGCCCATTCCTATGGCAAGATGCCAGGCGAGCCTCTTCTGCTTCCAGTGGCGGAACCATTCAAGCTCTTCTCCAGGACGAACGAAGAACTGCATCTCCATCTGCTCGAACTCCCTCATTCTGAATATGAACTGGCGGGCAACTATCTCGTTCCTGAAAGCCTTTCCGATCTGGGCTATTCCAAACGGTATCTTCATTCTTCCGCTCTTCTGCACGTTGAGGAAATTCACGAAAATTCCCTGAGCAGTTTCAGGCCTGAGGTAAAGCGTTCCGTCTTCTCCGGAAATGTTTCCCAGCTGGGTGGAGAACATAAGGTTGAACTGCCTTACTTCCGTCCAGTTTCTGGTTCCGGAAATAGGGTCCACTATCTCGCAGTCTATGATTATCTGCCTAAGGCCCGGAAGATCGTTGTCGTTGAGAGCCTTTGCCATTCTTGCCCTTACCTCATCAGCCTTTTTCTGCTCGCGGAGAACATTAGGGTTAGTGGCCCTGAACTGAGCCTCGTCAAAAGAGTCTCCAAACCTCTTCTTTCCCTTTGCCACCTCCTTGTCTATCTTGGCTTCTATCTTCGCGATGTAATCCTCAATAAGAACGTCTGCGCGATATCTCTTCTTGGAGTCTTTGTTATCTATCAGCGGATCGTTGAAAGCGTCCACGTGACCTGAGGCCTTCCATATCTTTGGGTGCATAAAAATGCAGGAGTCTATGCCCACTATATTCTCGTTGAGTTTGACCATTGAATCCCACCAGTATTTCTTGATGTTGGCCTTGAGTTCGCTTCCCATCTGGCCATAGTCGTACACTGCGCTCAGTCCGTCGTAAATCTCGCTTGACGGAAAAATGAAGCCATACTCCTTGGTATGGGAAATCAAATTTTTAAAAACTTCTTCCTGTGTCATATCTACACTATTTTATATCTTCAGTTTGTTCAGCAAAACGCTCACGAACGGCCTTGTTTTTATCTGCGGATGGGGTATTATGAGCTTTGGGGTATTCATCTCTATTTCAGTCCATACGGTGGTTTTGTCCTCCCCCTTGTCCGCCGTTTTGTCCGCCCCGCCGTGTTTAAAGGCTTTCAATATATCTATATCCAGTGTTCTATTCTGGAAAATCCCGTTTTTTTCCTTGTAAGTTCTCATCCTCCCGAAGAGTTTTTCAATCCTCTGGGTCTGGCTGAGCACCTCTTCCGGAGCCTTGTCCGTAATGCAGCAAAGAACCTGGTTCATGAAATCAGGAGTGGGCACGGCCTCTCCCTTTTCGTTTCGGGTTTCTTCAAATTCCCCGCAAGGCTGAGTGGATATTATATCGGTTGTAAAAACCGCCTCCTCCAAAGACTCCACCACAAGATAATCGGGAAGAAGAGCGTCCACTATTTCCTTGTCTGCCTCTTCTATTATCTGCTCCGGAGACAAATTCCCCAACGGGAGATTGCTTCCAAGCAGCAGCACAACCTTATATAACTCCATGTTTTCCATTACATTAGCCCCAGCTCTAACCGAGCTTCTTCACTCATTCTGCTTTCATCCCATTCCGGTTCGAACGTCAATTCTATCTGCACGCCCTTGACTCCAGGAGCGTCTGACACAGCGTTGTTGACATCATTTACCACATCCTCGGCCAGAGGACAGGTTGGAGATGTCATCGTCATCTTAATGAAAACATTTCTGTCGTCCCCTACCTTGATTTCGTAAATCAGCCCCAGGTCGTAAACGTTAACCGGAATCTCCGGATCAAAGACCTGCTTGAGAGCCCTGATTACGTTTTTCTGCACGTCCTCCACGCTGTATTTATCCTCAGCAAGGGCCTTCTCTTTCTCCTTGAAAGCCAGCGCATAAAGCTTAATCTGCTTCATCATTGAAACCAGACCGTTAGCCCTGGTTGGAGACAAGTTGCTCCTCAGCCCTATCGTGTCTATGAAATCTATTTCGGACTCCAGTATTTCGTCCGGAGTGTGCCCGTCATAAACCCTGATCAGAAGAGAAATTATGCCCTTGGTGATAATGGCGTCGCTGTCTGCCGAAAAATAAAGTTTCCCGTCTTCTTCCCTGCAGTCCAGCCACACGCGGCTCTGGCAGCCTTTGATAAGATTCTCGTCCTTCTTCCTGGCTTCATCTATCACTGGCATTGATTTTCCCAAGTCTATGATATACTGGTATTTGTCCATCCAGTTGTCAAAGAGGGAAAACTCCTCTACTATCTGCTGTTCTATTTCTTTTATCGTCATAATTTTCTTCTTTTCACGACAGCATCATTCTGGCTCTCTCGAGACATCTGATGAACGTCTTGGCTTCTTCCAAAGTATTGTACGGAGCAAACGAAGCCCTTAGGGCGGACACCGCTCCGAAACTATTCAGAAGAGGCTCGGCGCACATCAGTCCTGAACGCACTGCAACACCCATCTTGTCAAGCAGTTGAGCCAAATCACCTGCATTTATGCTTTCAATGTTGAAAGTGAAGATTGGAATCTTCTCTCCAACGTCATAAGGCTTGCCGTAAAGCTCTATTCCTGGAGCGGAAAGCCTGTCCAGCATATAGGCAATTATCTCACCTTCTTCTTCCTTCACAGCCTCCCCTACTTCTCCATTTCTCAGATACTCGGCGAATTCAAGGGCCGGCAAAAGCGAGGACGCGCCTATGAAATTCGGAGTTCCGGCTTCAAATTTGAGCGGAAGCGGGGCATACGTAGTCTTCTGGTATGTAACCGTTTCCACCATATCTCCCCCGCCCATATAAGGCGGCAGCGCCTCCAGCAAATCTTTCTTTCCGTAAAGCACCCCTACTCCGGTTGCCCCGTAAATCTTGTGGGCGGAAAAGGCGTAGAAGTCACAGTCCATAGCCTGCACGTCAACCGGCGAATGCACAATTCCCTGCGCTCCGTCTACCAGAACCGGTATTCCCTTTGAGTGTGCCGCAGAAATAATCTCCCCTACCGGATTATGAAGACCTGTGATATTAGATATCTGGGTGATTGCCAATATCTTGACATTGTCCGAAAGCAAGCCTTCAAGTTCCTCAACGGCTACTCTTCCGCTTCTTCCCGCCCCTGTCATCACGTCTGTCGGAATCACCTTGACCTCAGCCCCGGCTCTTTCGGCCGTAATCTGCCAAGGCACTATGTTGGAGTGGTGAGAATCTCCCTCAATCAGAATCACATCTCCCCTGCCAACAAACCTCTGGCAGAAACAAGTGGCCACAAGATTAATGGAAGCTGTGGTCCCCGATGTGAATATCACATTCTCTCTTGACGGAGCGTTTATGAAACTCCTCACCTTTTCCCTGGCGTTCTCGTACGCCATTGTGGAAAAGTCGGACAGCTCATACATCGAGCGGTGCACGTTGGCATTCCTTGTCACAAGCGCATCGCTGAGAAAATCAAGCACTTGAGACGGCTTCTGGGTGGTGGCGGCATTGTCCAGATAAACGAGGTTCTCCCCATTCATCTTCAGGTTCAATGCGGGCACCCTTGCCCTCACTTCGGTTATTATGTCATGCCTTGCGCGTTTCATAAATACTACTCTGTTGTGCAAAATGCAAAAATACAACGAATTTTTCTAAATTTGCTTTGTATGAACAAGACAGTTTTGATTACCGGAGCAACCAGCGGCATTGGAAAGGCTTGCGCCGTCAGGTTTGCGCAAGGAGGATACGACATTATCCTCACCGGAAGAACCAAGGAAAAAGTATCGGCCGCCGAAAAGGAAATTCTCTCTCTCTGCCCCAACATTGAGACTTATCCCCTGATTTTCGATGTCAGGGATAAGGAGGCCGCTCAAAAGGCAATTCTCTCTCTTCCAGAAGACTGGGCGGACATAGACGTGCTGGTGAATAACGCAGGGCTGGCTCTTGGCCTGGAGCCTGAATATGACGGAGATATAGACGACTGGGAGACTATGATAGACACCAACATCAAGGGCCTTCTTTATATGACCAGGCTCATTGTTCCGGGAATGGTAAGAAGAAACAAGGGTCACGTAATCAATATCGGAAGCGTGGCCGGAGACGCCGCATACGCCAACGGCAACGTCTATTGCGCCACCAAGGCTGCTGTAAAGGCTCTCAGCGACGGCCTCCGCATCGACCTGGCCCACACCCCTATCAGGGTTACCAACCTCAAGCCGGGCTTGGTTGAAACCAATTTCTCCACCACCCGCTTCCACGGCGACAGCGCCCGCGCAGACAAGGTTTACAAAGGCATCAAGCCTCTCAGCGGAGCGGATATCGCAGACGTGGCGTTCTATGCAGCCAGCGCACCTGAACACGTGCAGATAGCAGAGGTGCTTATCCTTGCAACCCACCAGGCCAGCGGAAGCGTCATATTCCGCGAAGATTTAGCAGATTAACCAAACTTACTTCAAGAACCGATATATGTACGATTACATAAAAGGACTGCTGGTTGAAACAACCCCTACTCAGGCAATCGTGGAAGCCGGAGGAATTGGCTATAAGCTGGAGATTTCTCTCCAGACCTTCACTGATATCCAGAACCTCAAGGAAGCCAAGCTCTACATCTACTACTATGTGAAAGAAGACATTGCAATGTGGTACGGCTTTGCAAGCAAGGAGGAAAGATATATGTTTACCCTTCTTATCAACGTCAACGGGGTTGGCCCGAACACAGCCAGGATGATTCTTTCTTCTCTGAGCACAGAAGAGCTCAAGACCGCCATTGCTACAGATGACGTCAACAAGATCAAGGCTGTCAAGGGAATAGGCCTCAAGACCGCCCAGAAGGTAATCATCGAACTCAAAGACAAGATCTCCAAGGGTTCAGACACATCCACCCTTCCTCTCGGCCCTGCCGCAAAGAGCCCTGTCGGAGAAGAGGCCCTCGGCGCCCTGATAATGCTCGGCTTCAAGAAGCCTGACTCAGAAAAGGTGATAGGGGACATCCTCCGCCAGAACCCGGCCGCTTCCGTAGAGCAAATCATCAAACTCGCCCTGAAGAGACTCTAACCCCATGCAGGTAAAGACTAACTCCCTGAAAGCCTGGATATTAGCCGCCCGCCCCAAAACCCTGGCCGGTGCCGTCGCTCCTGTTCTGGTGGGAGCGGCCCTGGGATTTGCGGTGCTCCTGGCTTATGGAAGATGGACAACAGGAGTCATTCCGTTTGGCTTTTGCGTTCTGTTTGCGCTGGCAATGCAGATAGACGCCAATTTCATCAACGATTATTTCGACTTCAAGAAGGGGGCGGATTCTGAAGAAAGGCTGGGTCCCGAAAGAGCGTGCTCAAAAGGTTGGATAACCCCATCTGCAATGAAGACGGGAATAGTCATAACAACCATAATATCACTGCTTATAGGACTTCCTCTGGTTTATTTTGGAGGATGGTGGATGCTGGCCGTTGGGTTGCTCTGCATCCTTGGAGCTTTCCTCTACACGACTAAGTTCTCGTATCTGGGGTTGGGTGATGTCATGGTGGTCATATTTTTCGGCATCATCCCAGTGTTTTTTACATTCCATGTCATATCCCCAAAAAATATCTTTATGTCTCCGTCTGGTCTTGGGGGTGATGTGGTTGAAATGGGCTCTTCCGTTTCGTGGGGTATGGTAATGCTTGTAGTCCTGGCGGGGTTCTGCGTTGGGATTGTCGTGAATAACCTTCTGATTATAAACAATTATCGCGACAGGGAGCAGGATCTCAAAAACGGAAAGAAAACGCTTGTGGTAAGACTCGGGTCCAAGACTTCAGAATGGCTTTATCTTTTGAATGGATGCGTTGCAACGATAGGGGCGATGGTGGTCTGCGGACGGTTTGTCGGGACAGGATTCCCGTTCAACCTTGTGATTCCGCTTTTCTTTTTGCCGTTCCATTTCCTGGCCCACGGGAATATGGTAAGGATCAACCACGGAAAAGAACTAAATGCCGTGCTCGGGCAAACATCGCGGAATATATTGATATATAGCCTGTTGTTTGCACTCACCATTGCACTGGCCGTGCTTCCGGTTTGGTATAGTCGCTGAGATTTCATACTTTTGACTTTTGCAAACAAATATTTGATAATCACATAAAAACTTTGAATATGAATATTCCTTCAAATCTCAAGTACTCTAACGACCACGAGTGGGTTAGCGTAGAGGGCAACATTGCAACTGTAGGCATTACAGATTTTGCTCAGAGCGAGCTGGGAGACATCGTCTTCCTCGATATCACCTGCGAGGGTGAAACTCTTGCAGCAGGAGACCAGTTCGGAAGCATCGAGGCCGTAAAGACCGTAGCTGACGCTCTGATGCCTGTAAGCGGAAAGGTTATTGAAATCAACCCGGACCTGGAAAGCGCTCCGGAAAGCGTAAACAAGGATCCTTACGGAGCCGGCTGGCTGATCAAAGTCGAGATGACCAACCCTTCAGAGGTTGATTCTCTGCTTGACGCTGCCGCTTACGAGGGCATCTGCAAATAATCTCACTTGATGAAAAAATGCTCTTTCGGGAGTGACAACCACTCCGGTATCCATCCTTCCATTCTTCAGGCAATAGAGCGTGTGAACGAGGGCTATTGCTTCGGCTATGGAGAAGATGAATACACAGAAGGGGTTCTAAGACAAATCGAGGCCTTGCTGGGTAATGACTGCAAGGCCCTTTTTGTGCTTAATGGAACCGGTGCAAACGTTGTTTCCCTGGCATCTTTCCTTAAGCCGTTCAGCACCATACTTGCCCCGTCCTGCGCCCACATAATCGAAGACGAATGCGGCGCGGTAGAAAGATTCTCGTCCTGCAGGATAACCCCGCTTTACCAGGAGGGCGGAAAGGTAAAGCCGGAAACCGTCAAGGAATGCCTTAAGTTCGGAGACCAGCACAAGGTCCAGCCGGCAATCCTTTCGATTTCCCAGCCGACAGAATTTGAAACCCTGTACACGGTAGATGAAATTAGGGCCCTGGCAGACCTGATGCATTCGGTAGGGGGCTTTATCCACGTGGACGGCTCCAGAATATCCAACGCAGCAGCGGCAATGAACATTTCAATCAAGGAAATGATCGCCGACACCGGCGTGGATGTGCTAAGCTTCGGAGGCACCAAGAACGGGCTTCTGATAGGGGAGGCTGTGGTTGTTTTCAATCTGAAAAGAAACAAGGAAATGGCCGAAAACCTTGCCTACATACGCAAGCAGGCCACCCAGCTTTACTCCAAGAACCGCTTTATCGCCGCACAGTTTGAAGCCTATCTGAAAGACGACCTGTACCTGAAAATGGCATCTCATTCCAACGCCCTGGCAAAATATCTGGAGAAAAAACTCAGAGAATCCTCAGCGATGGCAAAAGGAGTGTATTTCACCCAGAACGTGGACACAAATGGAGTGTATATCTCCCTTGCTCCGCTTAAGGATGAGCAAATGGCGTTTCTCCAGGAAAAGTACATTTTCTATGTCTGGAGAGAAAACATCAAGGAAGTAAGACTGATGTGCTCCTTCAAGACTACGGAAGCGGATATAGACAGTTTTGTAGCCGATTTGGAGAAGATTTTGGCCTAAACAAAGGCCTAAAACGTAAAAATAGCCCGATTTTCGGGCTATTTTTGTTTCAGACGGCCTCTTTCCTGGTTTTAGGGGAGAACGCTTAAAATAGGGGTGTTTTTGAAAGCCGCTTTTTTGGCTGTTCCACGAGGAACAATTTTAATTTAACGCACAATATAACAGCTTATTATATTTGTTTATATAAAGTGGTACTTAAAATAACAAGTGTATCCGCAGTCTGTTTTTCGGCCGATTTCCGGCTGTTTTTTTAGCATAAAGCAATACTTTATATGTTCAAATATAATGAAGTGTTTATTAGTTGTTTATATTTGTTGATAAAAGCGGAACTTTAGCGTTTTTACCGCCCAAAATACACCAGAAGAACCGAAATATCGGCAGGAGAAACGCCGGAGATTCTGGAAGCCTGTGCTATGGTCTGCGGCCTGTACTTCATCAGCTTTAGGCGGCCCTCCATAGAAATGGACGTAACTTTCATGAAATCAAAGCCCTGAGGTATCTTCAACTCCTCCAGGCGAGCCATCCTGTCGGCCGCAAGCTGTTCTCTTTGCACATATCCGCGGTATTTGACGGCAGTTTCCGCGTCTGTCAAAACCTCGTCTGAGAGAGAATTCCTGTAAGACGGATTCTTCTGGAAAGAAAAACCGGAAGGCCTGAATGGCAGCTCCAGACCGTCTGCAGAAGATGTTTCCGGATGTGCTGATTCAAGATTATCCAGGATTTCTTTTACGAGTGTTCCACGAGGAACAACGCCCAGAATATCGCTCAGGAAGACGTCGGGACGCATTAGCAGAGAAGAAGCCTTCTTGCCTTCGGAAATATGCTCGAATTTGGCGATGGAATTAAAAGCGCGTGCAGATATCGTATCCTCGTCAAGAACAGAAACTATCTTGTCTATCGCCGAGTATTTGTCTCTGACAAGCGCCATCCTTTCTTCAGAAGCCAATCCGATTTCATATCCGATCGGGGTAAGCCTGAAATCCGCGTTGTCTTGTCTGAGAAGAATTCTGTATTCTGCCCGGGAAGTGAACATCCTGTAAGGTTCGTCAACTCCCTTTGTAATCAGATCGTCGATTAAAACGCCTATGTAGGACTGGTTGCGACGGAGAACTAGCGGTTCTTTTTTCTGGATAGCCAGAGAGGCGTTGATGCCGGCCATTAGGCCCTGTGCCGCGGCTTCTTCGTAACCGGTTGTGCCATTTACCTGTCCTGCGAAATAAAGGCCGGAAACCTGCCTGGACTCCAGGCTGTGCCAAAGCTGGGTTGGAGGAAAATAGTCGTATTCCACCGCGTATGCAGGGCGGAAAATCTCGCAGTCTTCAAGGCCTTCGATTTTATGAAGGGCTTTTATCTGCACGTCCATCGGCAGAGAAGAGGAGAATCCCTGGAGATAATACTCGTTTGTATTCCATCCTTCCGGCTCCAGGAAAAGCAGATGCTGGTCCTTGTCTGAAAAAGTGCGAAGCTTGTCTTCAATGCTAGGGCAATATCTCGGGCCGATTCCAGAAATTTTTCCGGAAAAAAGTGGAGAGTCCTTGAAACCCTTTTTTAGCTCCGCGTGAACCTTCGGGTTGGTATGCACAAGATAACAGCATTTCTGAGCGATATTTGTCTGCACAGATGAAGGAACGTTCAAAAAAGAGAATCTCGCGGGGTTGTCGCTGCCAGGCTGTACCTCCAGACGACTGGTATCGATAGACTTGATGTCTATTCTCGGCGGCGTACCCGTTTTCATCCGGCCGCTGACAATGCCGTACTGAGCCAGCTTTTCTGTAAGAGACAAAGCCGGAGGTTCACCGATTCTTCCACCCTCGGCTGAATTCTGGCCGATGAAGAGACGGCCATTAAGGAATGTACCGGCTGTAAGGATTACCTTGGAAGCAGAGAACTCTGCACCCATAGAAGTCTTGACGCCCTTGACAACATAGCTATAACCTTTGATGCTTCTCTTGTAGGTGTCAATCACTAGATCGGTAACCGTGTCTTGCCAGATATGAAGGTTAGGTGTATGCTCCAGGACATAGCGCCAGTTAAGTATAAAATACTGACGGTCGCACTGGGCGCGTGGACTCCAGACGGCTGGCCCTTTGGACTCGTTAAGCATCCTGAACTGTACTGTCGAAGCGTCCGTCACAAGGCCCATTCCACCGCCCATGGCGTCTATTTCCCTGACTATCTGGCCCTTAGCTATTCCACCAACGGCCGGGTTGCAAGACATCTGGGCTATCTTGTTCATATCCATAGTGACAAGCAGAGTGCTGCAGCCCATCTTCGCTGAAGAAAGAGCCGCTTCGCATCCGGCGTGGCCGCCGCCTATCACTATTACATCGTATTTTTTTGTCATGCCTTGTAGTTGACAGATATTTTCTCCGAGTCAAAATCGCTAAGCAGCATTTTCAGGCAAAAGTTCTCGGCCCGGCGCATTTTCTTTTGGCGGTAGGGGGTTATATCATCCTCGCCTGCAAGATGAAGGATGCCGTGGATGATCACCCTCAAAAGCTCGCACTTGAACTGCGGGGTAAACATCTGTCTGTAGGTCGTTGAGTTTGCCAGAACCGTATCCAGGCTGATGAACAGGTCTCCGCTCACCAGATTACCCTCGCAATAGTCGAAGGTGATGATGTCTGTATAGTAATCGTGCCCCAGAGATGTTTTGTTGATGTTTAGCAAATACTCGTCAGAGCAGAAGACAATGTTTATCTCTCCTGCTGCATAGCCTCTGTCTTTCAACACTTTATATATCCACTGGCGGATGACTGCCTTGCCTTTGAGCCGGCTTTTGACATCCTGGTCTGTAAAACGCAACATTGATATTTTATTGATAATGACTGGTTGACTTATTTTTTAACTTTGTGCCACAAATTTATCTAAAAAAAAAGAGTTTATGGCTAAAGTATCTGTCATTGGCGCCGGTAATGTAGGTGCCTCTTGCGTAGAAGCGATGCTTCACCTGAATTTCTGCTCAGAGATTGTTCTTCTGGATATCAAGGAAGGAATCTCCGAGGGAAAGGCTATGGATATGATGCAGGCTGCTAAGCAGTACGGAACAAACACAAAGATAACGGGAGTAACCAACGACTACTCCAAAACCGCTGATTCAGACGTTGTAATCATTACCTCAGGCGTTCCTAGAAAGCCGGGTATGACCAGAGAGGAGCTTATCGGAGTTAACTCCAAGATTGTTTCCAGCGTTACCGAAAACGTTCTCAAGTTCTCCCCTAAGGCTGTGATCATGGTTATCGCCAACCCTATGGACCCTATTACTTACCTCACCCTGAAGAAGAACAACCTTCCTAAGCATCAGGTTGTGGGAATGGGCGGACAGCTCGACTCAAGCCGCTTCACCTACTATCTGGCACAGGCTCTGGACGTTCCTGTAAGCGACATCGAGTGCATGGTAATCGGAGGCCACGGAGACAAGACAATGATTCCTCTGATCCGCTTTGCAACCTACAAGGGAATTCCTGTTACAAAGCTTCTGAGCAAGGAAGTTTGCGACAAGGTTGTGGCAGACACAATGGTTGGCGGAGCAACCCTTACCAAGCTTCTTGGAACCAGCGCATGGTACGCTCCTGGAATGAGCGCAGCTACTATGGCAAAATCCATCGTGATGAACGAGAGAAAGATGATCCCTTGCTGCTGCTATCTGGAAGGCGAATACGGAGAGAATGACCTCTGCATCGGCGTTCCTGCAATCGTAGGAAAAGGCGGATGGGAGAAGATTGTTGAGCTTGAACTCAACGATGAGGAAAAGGCTCTCTTCAAGGCCAGCGCAGACGCTACAAGAAACACTGCAAACGTGCTCAAAGAACAGAATATAATCTAACAAAACAAGCAATATGGAAATCAAGAAATCCCCAAAAGCAAATCTCGAGACCAAGAAAACCTTGTTCCGCGAGATTGGACTGATTGCAGCTCTCGGACTCGTGCTGTTCCTCTTCGAGTGGACAACTCACGACAAGGAGACCGCAACCCTTGTAACAGGTCCGTCTGTAGCAATAGAGGATGAGCAGGCTCCTATTACCCAGGAGACTCCTCCACCACCTCCAGAGCAGATCAAAGAGCCGGTTATGACCGAGGAACTCCAGATCGTTGAAAATGACGTAAAGGTAGAGACCGACTTCATCAGTACCGATGACTCTGACCAGAAGATCGAGATCAAGCCTTACGTTGAGGCAAAGCCTGTAGAGGAGGAAGTTGAGGTTGAGGAAGAAATTCCTTTCGCCATCATTGAGGAAAAGCCTACATTCCAGGGCAAAGACGCTAACGAATTCACAAAGTGGGTTTACAGCCAGATCGAGTACCCTGAAATTGCAAAGGAGAACGGTATTTCCGGCCGTGTTACCGTACAGTTCACCATTGACAAGGACGGTAGCGTAAAGGACGTGAAGGTTCTCAGAGGCGTTGACTCATCATTGGACAACGAGGCTATCAGGGTTATCAAGAAGTCTCCTAAATGGAGCCCTGGAAAGCAGAGAGGAAAACCTGCAAAGGTTAAGTATACCTTCCCTATCATCTTCCAGCTGCACTAATCCGAAGATGCAAAACAAAACGCCGACCAAATGGCCGGCGTTTTTTATGCCCAGCATCAAACTTCTGCTACTTGATTCCCTTTTCTTTCTTAATCATCTTCACCACTTTTTCAACTGGCAGGGCTTCCACCACCTTTCCGTTTATGCCCTTGGTGGTTTCTGCTGCAAAGAGGCTGTTCCAAAGAGCTTCGCAGGTAGCTTCTATCGTTGCCTCGAACATAGGGGACATCTGGTCATTGTCCAGAACTTTGAAAGTATGGGTTTCTTCGCCTTCTATCAGGTTTTCCGGGCAAACCGAGAAAGCTATGATATAGTCTCCGCTGCCGTTTGAGGCAAAGCTGCCGGTCTTGGCCAGCGCCATGAAGGCCCTCTTTGCCATTCTCTCAAGCTGCCTTGCATCTACCGGAGCGTCCGTGGCAACCACTATCATGCAGGAGCCGTCGCCCTTCTTTGCCTCTTCTTTCTTGGCATCAGCTTCCACGCTTTTGCGGAAAGAATAATCGTTGAGTTTCCTTCCAACTTCCACCCCGCAGATTTCCAGTATTCCGCCGTAATTTGTCTGAACCAGCACTCCTACGGTATATCCTCCGAGGTCTTTAGGAAGCACCCTGGATGAGGTGCCTATTCCGCCTTTCCAGCTGAAGCAGATGGTGCCTGTTCCGGCTCCAACGCAGCCTTCTTCCACAGGGCCGCCCTTTGCCTGGGCAATTGCCTGAAGCACGTGCTCCGGCTTCACGTATCTTGCCCTGATGTTGTTCAGGCCGCCGTCATTGGTTTCTCCCACAATGCCGTTCACGCTTCTCACGTTCTCGTTGCCCGGCTGGTTGATGGTATGAGTAATCAAGGCGTCAAGGCCTGCCGCAATATTCAACGTATTGGTGAGCACAATAGGGGTTTCTATGTTGCCCAGCTCCTTAACCTGGCTGTATCCGGCCAGCTTTCCGAAGCCGTTTCCCAGATATATTGCTGCCGGCACTTTCTTGCGGAAAATATTTCCCTGGTGAGGCAGTATGACGGTTACTCCCGTACGCATGTCTTTGCCTTTGTTCAGCGTAACCTGGCCTACGGTTACTCCGCTCACGTCTGTGATTGCATTGTATTTTCCGGTCTTGAAAACACCGTATGAAAGACCATAGTCTCTCATTCTCTTTTTCTGCGCTGCAGATTCAGAAACACTTCCCATAACAACAGCTAAAGCTAAAATCAAAAACAACGATTTTTTCAACATAACATCTGATTGAAAAGTTTACAGTTAACAAATTTAATTGAAAAAGAAGTAACTTGCGCCCGGTTTATGGAAAAAGCGATATTGATAAGTGCGGTAACGCCGGAAATAACGGAACGCCAGGCCAACGAATACCTGGACGAGCTGGAGTTTCTGGCAATGACGGCTTCTATTGAAGGCGTCAAGAGGTTTTTGCAGAGAATCGACAAGCCTAATTCCAGCACATACGTGGGCAAGGGCAAGCTGCAGGAGATAAAAGACTACATTGCAAACAACGAGATTCATCTTGCGGTATTCGACGATGAGCTTTCCGGCGCTCAGGTCAGAAATCTTGAAAAAGAGCTCAACTGCTCCATTCTGGACCGCACCTCATTGATTCTGGACATCTTCGCTATGAGGGCCCAGACGGCATACGCCAAGACTCAGGTCCAACTTGCAAGATACCAGTACATCCTCCCGAGGCTTACCGGCATGTGGAGCCACCTGGAAAGGCAGAGGGGAGGTAGAGGAACCAGAGGCGGAGCCGGTGAAAAGCAGCTGGAGACAGACCGCCGTATAGTAATGGACAAGATCTCCCAGCTCAAAGACCAGCTCAAGAAGATAGACCGCCAGATGGCAACCCAGAGAAGCCATCGCGGAAGTATGGTAAGAGTTTCTCTTGTAGGCTATACCAACGTGGGAAAGAGCACCATCATGAACCTTCTCTCCAAGAGCCAGGTCTTTGCCGAAAACAAGCTTTTCGCCACCCTGGACACCACCGTCAGAAAGGTTGTGATAGACAACACTCCATTTCTCCTCAGCGATACTGTCGGCTTCATAAGAAAACTTCCTCACCAGCTTGTGGAATCTTTCAAGAGCACCCTGGACGAAGTAAGGGAAGCAGACCTTCTTCTTCATGTTGTTGACGTGTCTCATCCAAACTTTGAAGACCAGATCAAAGTGGTTAAGAAAACCCTTGAGGAAATAGGTGCCGCCAACAAGCCTGTCTTTATGGTTTTCAACAAAATAGACGCATACAAGTTCACCCCTAAAAGCGAGTTTGACCTCAGCGAAGACCGCCCAGGAAACATATCTCTCCGTCAGCTTGAAGAATCCTGGGTTGCAAAGGAAAATTCCCCTGCAATCTTCATCTCCGCCAAGGAGAAAATCGGCATAGACAAACTCCGAAACGACCTCTACAAAATGGTAGGGGAAACCATCCGGGGAAGATACCCATTCACCGGCTTCCTCTGGCAGAATTTCGATGATATAGAAATATTGTAATTTGCTGTTTTTTTATATTTTTACAACAAATTAACACAACAAGTCAATGAAAACTGTTCGTTTTTTATTCGTTATTCTTTTGGCTTCTATTGCTGTATCCTGCAGCAAACATGAAGAGGAAAAAGCCTATGGTACTCTGAATGATATAACTATGGTTTTTTCTGTAAGTGATGCCAATGGCAATGATCTTCTAAATCCAGAATATGAGAACAATATTCTTGAAGGAACAACATTATTATATAGAAAGAAAGTATATCCCGTAGACCAAACCCTACAAAACAATTTAGATAATTTTAAAAATGGAAGTAGTGAATGGAAAAATTCTACTTGTTTACTACAATTGTTAAGCAGCGAATGGGTTCAAAAATATGTTGGATGGGGGATTGCTAAAGATCAATATCACTTATATATCGGACCACTAAATCCTATAGAACAGCGAGATGAAGATATTATAATAAACTGGGGAGATGGGAGCAAGGATGTTATTCATTATTACTACCATTATGATGAAAAAAAGAAAAAAGCATCTAGGAGAGTAATGTTCAATAACAAGTTTCTTGAAGACAAAATCAGCATAAGGCTAGATCTTGTTAAGTAATAAATGACAATAACAAGAAAGGGGTTGACTTTGTAATCAACCCCTTTCGTTTGTGTGTTTCGGACCCATTAAGTGCTATTTCTTCAGATAGCCTTTCAGAAACTCGCGGTTGAGCCTTGCAATATGGCTGATGGTCACGTGCTTAGGGCACTCCATTTCGCAAGCCCTGGTGTTGGTGCAGTTACCGAATCCGAGTTCGTCCATCTTGGCGATCATGTTGATGGCCCTTCTGGTGCTCTCTACCTTTCCCTGAGGAAGGAGAGCCAGGGAGCTGACCCTTGCGCCGATGAACAGCATGGCAGAGCCGTTCTTGCAGGTTGCAACGCAGGCACCGCATCCAATGCAGCTGGCTGCGTCCATACTCTCGTCTGCCTTTTCCTTTGGAATAAGGATGTTGTTTGCATCCTGGGCAGAGCCGGTTCTTACATCTACGAAACCGCCGGCCTGCATGATCTTGTCAAGAGCGCTGCGGTCTACTACAAGGTCCTTGATTACAGGGAAAGCTGCACTTCTCCAAGGTTCGATGGTGATGGTGCTGCCATCCTTGAACTTGCGCATGAACAGCTGGCAGGTTGTTACCTCGTTCTCAGGACCGTGGGCCCTTCCGTTGATGTACAGGGAGCAAGCTCCGCAGATGCCCTCGCGGCAGTCGTGGTCAAAGCTGATAGGAAGAGCCTTGCCTGCGGCTTTTGCCTCTTTGTATTTCTCGCCGGAGCAAGCCTCGCCGCCCTCGCAACCCTTGCTGAAAGCAACAGGATCGGAGTTCTGGTGAACCAGCTGGTCGTTGAGAATATCCAGCATCTCAAGGAAAGAAGAATCAGGACTTATGTTGTCAACCTTATAAGTCTCGAAATGCCCTTTAGCCTTGGCATTTTTCTGTCTCCAAACTTTTATAGTGAATTTCATAGACTAGTCTTTATAATTTCTGGTTGCTACTTTAATTCCTTCATATACAAGAGGTTCCTTGTGGAGTTCTGGCTCCTTGTCCTCACCCTTGTATTCCCAGGCTGAAACATACATGAAGTTTTCGTCGTCACGCTTTGCCTCGCCTTCTTCGGTCTGCATCTCCTCTCTGAAGTGTCCGCCACAGCTTTCCCTTCTGTTGAGAGCGTCACGAGCCATAAGGTCTCCGATTTCGAAGAAGTCTGCAAGCCTCATGGCCTTCTCGAGCTCCTGGTTGAACTCTCCGTTTTCTCCGGAAACATAAACGTTCTTCCAGAACTCTTCCTTCAGGCGCTTGATTTCAACGATAGCCTTCTTCAGGCCCTCTTCTGTACGTCCCATTCCGACATATTCCCACATGATGTTTCCAAGTTCCTTGTGGATTTCGTCAGGAGATTTCTTTCCCTTGATTGCAAACAGTTTTGCAATGCGGTCCTTGACAGCCTTCTCGGCCTCGTCAAACTCAGGGGCGTTGACATCTGTCTTAGGTTCCTGGATCTTCTTTGCCAGATAGCCGCCAATGGTGTAAGGCAGGATGAAATATCCGTCTGCCAAACCCTGCATCAGAGCGGATGCTCCAAGGCGGTTTCCGCCGTGGTCTGAGAAGTTGGCCTCGCCGATTGCAAACAGTCCAGGGATGGTAGTCTGAAGGTCATAGTCAACCCAGAGGCCTCCCATCGTGTAGTGGATAGCCGGATAAATCATCATAGGCTCCTTGTAGGCATCTACATCTGTGATTTCCTCATACATCTGGAAGAGGTTGCCATAACGTTCGCGGATCTTGTCTTCGCCTAGCCTTTCAATTGCGGTCTTGAAATCCAGGAACACTGCCTTTCCGGTCTCGTTCACGCCATATCCGGCATCGCATCTTTCCTTTGCCGCACGTGAAGCGATATCACGAGGAACAAGGTTTCCGAATGCAGGATATCTTCTTTCTAGATAGTAGTCGCGGTCCTCTTCAGGAATCTGGGAAGCCTTGATTTCTCCCTTGCGGAGTTTCATTACGTCTTCCATCTTCTTAGGAACCCAGATTCTTCCGTCGTTTCTCAGCGATTCACTCATAAGGGTAAGCTTGCACTGCTGAGTTCCGTGAACCGGAATGCAGGTAGGGTGAATCTGCGCGAAGCAAGGATTTCCGAAGAAGGCTCCCTTCTTGTAGCACTGCCAAGCGGCGCTTCCGTTGGAGTTCATGGCATTGGTGGAAAGGAAGTAAACGTTTCCGTAACCGCCTGTTGCAATAACAACTGCATGAGCTCCGAATCTCTCGATTTCACCGGTTGCAATGTTGCGGGCGATAATTCCCTTTGCCTGGCCGTTGATCAGAACCAGATCCAGCATCTCATGCCTTGGATAGCTCTTTACCGTGCCGTTTTTGATCTCTTTGTTCAACGATGCGTAAGCACCCAGCAGCAGCTGCTGTCCGGTCTGGCCTCTTGCGTAGAAGGTACGGCTAACCTGAGCTCCTCCGAATGAACGGTTGGCAAGCAGTCCACCATACTCCCTTGCGAAAGGAACTCCCTGAGCCACGCAATGGTCGATAATCAGGTTGCTCACTTCGGCAAGACGGTAAACGTTGGCCTCACGGCTGCGGAAGTCTCCGCCCTTTACGGTGTCAACAAAAAGACGATAGATGGAGTCGTTGTCGTTCTGGTAGTTCTTTGCTGCATTGATACCTCCCTGAGCTGCAATAGAGTGGGCTCTGCGAGGAGAATCGCTGATGCAGAAGATCTTTACATTGTAGCCCATCTCTCCGAGAGAGGCTGCGGCAGATGCTCCTGCAAGGCCGGTTCCCACAACAATAACTTCGAGCTTTCTCTTGTTTGCAGGACTCACAACCTTAATTTCTGCCTTGCGCTTTTTCCATTTTTCCGACAGCGGGCCGTCAGGAATATTGGATATAAGTTTTGTATCTGACATTTGTATAAGATTAATTATTTGCGATTTTTGAAATCATCTACAATTTTAACCATTTTTTCCGCCATTTCAAAAGATTAAATAGTTATATTTGTTTTGTTTGGTGAAATATTTGCTGACAAACCTGATAATAAATACTAAATACAATATCATGAAAAAGGTTTTGACAATAGCAGCGTGCCTCGCTGCAGCAATTATGGTCTGCATGCCTGCCTATTCGCAGAAGAAGAAAAAGGAGACCAGCAAGGAAAGAAAAGAAAGAATCGCCAAGATGGTCAACGACGGAGCTTCCCACAAGAATATCTACGTATCTATTTTCAGATGCTTCAACAAGAACAACAATTTCAACTTCAACTACCAGACGATAGGCTCCGGCACCATTAACTTCATAGACCTGACCGGTGACCGCATCTCCTGCAACCTGCCGTTCGAGGGCCTGGCAGATTCTAAGTCAAGACAAGCCTACAGCCTGAGCAACACAGACATCAGCATTATTGCCAACAACCAGATAACCACCATTATCGGCGGCTGGAACGAAAAGCAGAAAAGCTACTTGTTCAGAAGCATTTTCTGGAACAACGACACCGACAAAGACACCCAGGCCATCCAGATCACGATGACCATCCAGATCTACCCTTCCGGAAAGGTTTACGCTATGGTTGAGGTTCCTGGATTTGAGTCTATGTCATACGAGGGAGAGGTGGTTGAAAGGCCTGCCCCAGACGAGAATAACCCACTTACAGACTAGTTATGAAAACTTTCAGATTAATTTTGGCCTCAGCCTGCCTTGCTGTTATTCTGGCAAGCTGCGGAGCATTCGTCCAGACTCCTCAGGAAAAAGAGGAGACAGCGGCTCTTGTTAAAGACGCTATCCAGAACACAGACGTTTACATCGTGATAGACCGTATCCAGCCAAGGGCTTTCCCGCAGAAAGAAAGTATGGAGGGCTACACTGTTTCTATCAAGGACGGACTGCTCAAATGCTATCTTCCTTACATCGGAAGGGCTGACTTTTCCTTCCCTAATGAAGATGCCATTGCCGTTGATGCGGACAATGTTCCGGTCAATGTTAAAACCACGCTGAATCCTCCTAGAAGAAAATGCGACGCCCTCCTGGAATTCAGCTTTGAAAACCGTTACAATTACGAGATTTTCTACGTTACCGTCGAGGTTTACTACAACGGCATTGCATACATAAAGGTAGACTCTCAGTACAGAGACTTTATCAACTATACCGGCCACTTTGAAAAAAGGCCTGTAAAGAAAGAAAAGAAATAGTTTTTCATTTTTATCCCGACAGAATTCTATGCAGATCAGACGGTTACTTTCTACAATCGCCATTGCGGCCGCATTGATGCTCCCGCAAATCCTTCTTGCCCAGGAAGCAGAAAACCATTTTGACAAAAACAACCCTTACACCCAGCTGTTACCTCAGCCCAAGAGTGTAACCTATGACCTAAATGCCAAGCCTTTTGTCCTGGACAAGAACACCGTCATTGTCTGCAAAGATTCCTTTACCGCTAATTACCTTAGGGAAAGAATCAAGAATCTTTTAGGAGTAGATTTGAAAATCAGCAAAAAAAGTCCAAAGAAGAATTACATCTCCATATCAAATCTGCCAACTGCTTGCTGGAATAGAAGCTATACTATTTTTGCAACAAGCAGTTGTATTAATATCATATCTGGAGGTAATCCTGGCTCTTTATATGGTGTTCAGACTTTACTCCAATTATTGCCGCCACAGGTATATAATTTTGAAAACAAGAACTTCGTAAATAGTGTAGAGATTCCTCAGGGAGAGATTGTTGATAATCCGGAGTATGAATACAGGGGTTTTGAACTGGATGTTTCTAGGACCTGGAGGCCGGCTGAAGATGTGTACAAGGTGCTGGACTGGATGGCTTATCACAAGTTGAACAAATTCCATTGGCATTTGACGGATGATCAGGGTTGGAGGATAGAGATAAAGGCTTTGCCATTGCTGACTGAGAAAGGAGCGTGGAGAGGACCTGATGAAGTTATTCCTTCATCTTTTGGATCGGGGAACAAGAGATATGGAGGATTCTATACTCAGCAGCAAATCAAGGATATAGTAAAGTATGCCGCTGATAGGGGAATAGAAATTATTCCAGAGATCGAAACTCCGGGGCACAGCGCCGCGATAGCCGGCAGCTATCCTGAAATCCTATGCGAATTTCCTGAAGACACATCTATCAACGAGACCGGATTCAGCCGTGAAATCTGGTGCGTGGCAAAGGAGAGTAACTATGAGATTATCGAGAAAATCATAAAGGAGATGGCAGAGATGTTTCCTTCTGGCATCATCAATATGGGAGGAGACGAAGTCAACCGTTTCAACTGGGAGAAATGTCCGGATTGCCAGGCTCTTATGAAGAAAGAAGGGATGACGAATTCCGAGCAGCTGCACAAGTATTTTGTATCGAGAGTAAATAAAATCGCGAAGAAATACGGGAAGAAAATTGCAGGATGGGAAGAGATTATGCAGGCTGATGACATAAAGGACAATTCCCTTATTTACGTATGGCACAGCAAGAAGTGGGGGCCGATGGCAGTGCAGAACGGATTTGACTGCGTGATGCAGGCTGCTGAATATGTTTATCTGGATATGCAGCAGTCTCCGATTGAAAGAGGACATAACTGGGCAGCAGTGATTCCGCTGGAAGTTATTTATTCATACGATCCTATCAAACTTGCTGCTGCGGGAAAAGACGCAGGAAAGGCCGCTTCAAATCTGGAACTTGCAAAGAAACACGTGGTTGGAGTGCAGGCCGGACTATGGGAAGAACTAGGAAACCGTCCTGAAAACTTTGTGGAATACCAGATGTTCCCGAGGCTCTGCGCACTTGCTGAAATCGGCTGGGGAACTTCCAGGACAATTGCAGACAGCGCCGCCAACTACAAGTATTTCTATGACCGTCTGACTCAGGCACATTTTGCAAGGCTTGAAAATATGGGAATAAGGTTCAGGGTGCCTTATCCGGAAGTCAAGGCGGAACTTGTTCCTATGCAGGACGGGCCAATGGACGGATCTTATATCATTCCGAATTTCTACACAATTACAGCCACCGCGCCGTACGAAGGAGCAGTTATAAAGTATGCCATTGTATCACCTCAGACAGAAATCGGAAACATCAGGGGCCAGAAAGACACAACAAATTACAAGTATGTTTACAAAGAGCCTATAATAACCCAAGATATAGCAAAATACAGGTTTGCAACATTTGTGTCAGACACTTTGCATTCAGTAGGAGTTGCCGTCTCAAACGTGCCGCTTCAAGATATAATTCTCCGGCCTTATTTTGAAATTGAGACCAATATGAGGGCATCGGAGAAAAACCTCAGCATTCTCAAGGAATACAAGGAAAATGCATACTGCAGATTTGAAGGAAGGGCAAAGGCGGGAGACTACATCACGTTCATATTTGACGAGCCTGTATATTGTTCCATTATAGACATTGTAACAGGAAGGGCAAACGTGGACTTCTACGGACTTACCGAAGGCTATGCGGAATATTCTGAAGACGGAGTGAACTACAAGGGCAAGACAGAAGTTGACTGCAGCCGCATAGTGCTTACTCCTAATACAAAAGTTAAGAGCATAAGAATCACGGTAACAGGAGAATCGGACGGCCAGAATTTCTTCCTTACTCCGCTGAAAATCTACTAGAAGGACACTGCATATCCCAGATGCAGTCCAACAGAAGGAAGTATAGTAGGTCCCAGGAATATATGCGAACGTCTTTTCTTGCCCAGTCCTATGTCAAGGCTGGGCTGAAAACTACCATATAATATCCAATCTCCTTTTTCAGGAGGATTTTTGTCGTGCTTGTGATAACCTTTAATTTTGGTATAGCTGGTTCCTCCTAATAAAAGGTCCGTGCAAATGGACAGTCGGCTTGTCTTTCCAAAATGAAAATAATGTCTGTAGTATAAAGCTACTGGAATACCTTCAGCTTCTCCCGGACTGGCGTCATCTGACATATACGAATATCCCACTCCCAAGCCAAGTACATTATTTTCGGAAACATTGTAACCAAAAGTCAGCATAGCATCAGAATAGTATATCTGAGCCGATTCCCTAAATGATGCCTGAAACTTGAAGTCCTGGGCAGAAATAATGTTGACAAAAAGAATAGAAACTGCCAGTAAAAACTGTTTATTTGAGGTCATTGTAAGCAGATTTCAGGACCTCATCTACATACTTGTTGAACAAAGCCAGATGCTTTTTGTCAAGATTTCCGGCTCGGAGGTCTTCAATGATTTTGTCTGATTCCTCAAGAATCTTGTTCTCTGATTCTTTAAGCTTCTGGCTGTAACCGGTTCCTTCATTGTTGTAGAGCAGGCCGTAGTGGAAATACTTGTTGCCGTTGCCCCTTACGATAGGGAAGAGCTCTTTCTTCAGATTCAGAATCTGATCACAAACCCAGCAGTTGTTCTTCTTTACCTTGGATGAGCCTTTGGTGAGGGTGGAAGGAATCATCTTAGGATAAGCCATAAACACAGGAACCATAACTGCCAAAGGACCGTATCCCATGCCGCACCAGTAAATTGTGTTGGCTGCATTTTCACCTTCCTTAACGCCCTGGAAAATGGAGATCGCTGAGGTGGATTTTCTAGGGATGAAATCCTGATCTATGAACCAGCCGTTTGTTTTGTCGGCGATGTCTGAATCTCTCAGATCTGCCTTGAGCACAGAATGATAGAACGATCTGGAAAGTTTATCCATTATCCATTCTGGAGTGAATTTCACTCCTTCTTTGTAAGCCTTTTCAACTATGTCTGTAGCGTTACCCCATCTAACATATCCCATACCTTTGTCTTCTCTTCCGCTTCTGGAATAGTTGGTCCAGATAAGGTAACCTTCAGGAGCAAGCTTTGGATCGTTGGCATCAAACTTTACCCAAGTTCTAGTATTTACCTCATAGTAGGCAGCACCGCCCTCTGCGTCAATAACTCCGAAATTGGCTTCAACAGCCAGAGGCTTTTTTATGGTATCGAGAAGATTCTCAAAATCCTCGAGAGTTCTGCAAAGGCTCAGGGCCTTGTACATCAAAGTTCCCTCTCCATCCTGCAGGTCCTTTTCCTCCGGAATGGCAAGGTTGTAACTTGCAGTATTCATTATGCAAAAACCAACCTCGTTGCTACCGGCCCAGACTTCGCCGCCCTTATGAGGAGAATTTACAAGACCTACAAATCCGTATTTCTTTCCTTTTATATATTCCAGGCGGTTGTTGAGCTCGCCCGTATCGCGGTTTTTCCACATCAAAGGCCTGCCGTCTTTTGTGCATTTTCCTGTGAAAATGGCTGAAGTGCAAGCAAATGCGTCTATAGACAATAATGAAACGATGATTAGGATAAGGAGCTTCTTCATAATTGTATAGTTATTTTACTGTAATAATATTTACTGTATGTTTTAGAACAGTGAAAGATCGTTTTTGTATTTGTCTATTCCGAGATGCCTGTAGCTGAGGTCGGTTACTTCTCTTCCTCTCGGAGTTCTCCTGATGAAGCCTTCCTGGATAAGGAACGGTTCATAAACTTCTTCTATAGTGCCGGCATCTTCGCCGACAGCGGTGGCAATGGTGGTAAGGCCCACAGGACCGCCCTTGAACTTGGAAATGATGGTAGAAAGGATCTTGTTGTCCATCATATCCAGGCCACGCTTGTCTATGTTGAGGGCATCCAGGGAATATCTGGTAATCTCAAGATCCACGTCTCCATTGCCTTTTACCTGGGCAAAGTCCCTGACTCTTCTAAGAAGAGAATTGGCAATACGCGGAGTTCCGCGGCTGCGGCAGGCGATTTCCTTGGAAGCCTGGTCATCAATGTCAATTTCCAAAATCCTGGCGGAACGCTTTATGATTTTCTGGAGAGTTTCCGTGTTGTAATACTCCAGATGACAGTTTATGCCGAACCTGGCCCTTAGAGGAGAAGACAAAAGGCCGCTTCTGGTGGTGGCTCCTACAAGGGTGAAAGGGTTAAGGGTTATCTGCACGCTTCTGGCGCCGGGACCCTTGTCTATCATAATGTCTATGCGGAAATCCTCCATCGCTGAGTAAAGATATTCTTCAACGATTTTAGGAAGCCTATGGATCTCGTCTATGAAAAGAACGTCTCCCGTTTCAAGAGAAGTAAGAAGACCTGCCAGATCGCCCGGCTTGTCCAGGATAGGTCCGGAAGTCACTTTCATGTCCACAGCCATTTCATTGGCGATAATGTTGGCAAGGGTGGTCTTTCCCAGGCCCGGAGGACCGAAAAGCAGGGTGTGGTCCAGAGCCTCGCCCCTCATCTTGGCAGCCTTCACGAAAACCTTCAGGTTCTCCACCACCTTGTCCTGGCCGGAAAAGTCGGAAAATTCCTTGGGCCTGACCAGACTTTCTACATCACGCTCTGAAGTGGAATCTATCTCTCTGGGATTAAAATTCTGTATATCGCTGTCGTCTGAGTACATATTTCAAAATCTTTGGAAACGAAAGTTACTTTATTTTTCGTCCACTTAAAACAAATACTATATAATTTTTTAAAAAAGCTTTTGGTTATTGTAGTATCCTGTGGATAATGTTGAAAACTTTGAAAACCTTTGCAGGAGTAATTTCAGAGGCCGATTTTATTTGTTTGCCAATGTGTACAAACCTGGTGTTTTCCTGTGCCTATCCTGCTGGTTTTTCCACAAAAAATTTCTGCCGTGTTTTTTAACAAAGTTATCAACAGGGTTAATAACATATTTTTTAACTTTGCCGGTGCAAGATGGGACAGATGGAGGGTATAATATCCAAGTTTTCAGGCTTGGAGGCAGTGAAAAAGATTTCTTCGTTCATCGATGAGCCTTCTTCTGGTTCATCGGCTGTAATAAAAGGACTTTTCGCTTCTTCCAAAGGGTTCTTTTTGCACTCTGCCGTCAAAAACAGCTCATCTGGGCATATCCATCTTATCATAGAAGACAGCAAGGAGGCTGCTGAATACATGTGCGGCGACCTCTATCCTCTGTTCGGAGACAATGTCTTCTATTTCCCGTCTTCCGCTTTAGCCTCTACAAAGATAGTGTCTATAAAGGACTCTTCCAACAAGGTCCAAAGGAGCATAACAATCAGCGCGATAAATGCTTTCAAGCCGGATTTTTCTGATATATTGATAGTTACTTATCCCGATCCGGTCAAGGAAAAGATAGTCAGCCGCCAGGCGGTGGCAAAAAGCATACTCACCGTAAAGCAAGGGGAGGAAACAAACTTCGAGAGCCTGAAAGAAACGCTTTCGTCTTCAGGATTCGAGAAGGTGGATTTTGTTTCAGAGCCGGGGCAGTTTGCAGTCAGGGGAGGAATCGTGGACATATTCTCTTACTCTGACAACGTGCCTTACAGGCTGGATTTCTTCGGGAATGAGGTGGAGTCTATAAGCAAGTTCAACATAGACAGCCAGAGGTCTGTGGAGAAAGTGGAGAGCGTGGAGATATTTCCGGACCTGAACAAGAGCGCTTCCGTAATTGCGCTGGGAGGGCAAACCATATTCGATTATATAGGAAAGGAGAACTGCATAATCTGGCACGACACCTTCGAGCGTCTGGAAAACCTTTACGAAGGTTACAGGACGGTATCGCTGAACGGAAGAAATATAGTGGAAACTCCTGATGAAACGGCTGAGGTTCCTTGCTCTCCACAGCCTTCCTTCAATAAGAACTTCGCCTTGCTGGCAGATGACATAAGAAAAAGAACAGCAGAAGGTTACACGGTTTACATAAGCTCTCCTTCCTTGGAGCAGATAGAGAGAATCCGCAATATTTTCAAGGATTCTTCGCATATAGATTCCGGAGAGAATCTGCATTTTGAGCATCTTCAGAGTTCGGTTCACGAAGGCTTCGTTTGCCCTTCTGCCAAGATGTGCCTTTATACGGATCACCAGATTTTCGAGAGGTATCACAGGGTAAAGCTAAGGCGCGAGGTGGAGAGGAGCGAAAGACTGGCTATAGAAGATTTGAACGCGTTCCACGTTGGAGACTATATAGTGCACATAGACCACGGAGTGGGAATTTTCGGCGGCTTGCTCAAGACCAGTATAGGGGGAAAGATGCAGGAGGCTATAAAGATTATGTATCGCGATGGAGACGTGATATTTGTTTCCGTGCACAGCCTTCACAAGATCTCCAAGTACAAGAGCAAAGACGGAGTGCCTCCCAAGATATACAAGCTGGGAAGCGGGGCATGGACCAAGCTCAAAACCGCTACCAAGGCCAAGATCAAGGACATAGCCAAGGAGCTTATAGCCCTTTATGCGGAAAGGAAGCAGACCCGGGGATTTGCATTTTCCGCAGACAGCTATCTGCAGGACGAACTGGAAGCGTCGTTTATGTTTGAGGACACTCCGGACCAGACGGCAGCTTCCAAGGCCATCAAGCAGGATATGGAAAGCCCTAACCCTATGGACCGCCTGGTTTGCGGCGATGTTGGCTTCGGCAAGACAGAGGTGGCTATCAGGGCCGCTTTCAAGGCGGTCTGCGACAGCAAGCAGGTATGCGTGCTGGTGCCTACCACCATCCTGGCGCTGCAGCATTACAAGACATTCACGGAAAGGCTTGCAAAATATCCATGCAATGTGGATTATATTTCCCGCCTGCGCTCAGCCAGGGACATAAGAGAGATTACTGCCAAAATCGCTGACGGAAGAATAGACATAATCATAGGCACCCACCGCCTTCTGAACAAAAACATCAAGTTCAAGGATCTCGGGCTTCTGATAGTGGACGAGGAGCAAAAGTTCGGGGTTTCCGCAAAGGAAAGACTGCGTCAGTTGAAGGTAGAGGTTGATACTCTGACACTTACGGCTACGCCAATTCCACGTACCCTGCAGTTCTCTCTGCTCGGGGCCAGAGACCTTTCCATTATAAACACTCCTCCGCCAAACCGCATACCGGTGCAGACGGAAATAATAGACTTCAACGAAGACCGAATAAAGGAAGCCATAGACTACGAGCTTTCCCGCGGAGGCCAGGTGTTCTTCGTTCACAACAAGGTGGAAGACCTTCCGGCTTTGGAGCAGATGATAAGGAGAATCTGCCCTTCAGCCAGAACAGTAACCGGCCACGGGCAGATGGAGCCGTCGGAGCTGGAGAGCAGGATGCTGGACTTCATAAACGGAGACTATGACGTGCTGATATCCACTACCATCATAGAGAACGGAATAGATATCCCGAATGCCAATACAATGATTATCAGCCAGGCACAGATGTTCGGCCTGAGCGATCTACACCAGCTCAGAGGCAGGGTGGGGCGCAGCAGCCTCAAGGCCTACTGCTATCTGATAGTGCCTCCGATGGCTTCCATCAGCGATGATGCCAAGCGCAGGATAAAGGCAATAGAGGCTTTCAGCGAGCTGGGCAGCGGCTTCAATATCGCGATGCAGGATCTGGATATAAGAGGGGCCGGAAATCTTTTGGGCGGAGAACAGAGCGGATTTATTGCCGATATGGGATTTGAGACCTACCAGAGAATTCTCGCCGAGGCCTTCATAGAGATAAACTCCTCCAGAACGGATATAGAAGAGCATCCGGAGGAAGATGTGCAGTTTGTTGCGGACTGCGCAGTAGATACCGATATGGAAATCTACATTCCGGACGACTACATCAGCCAGGCCACGGAAAAGATCAAGCTCTACAAGGAGCTGGACGCCATGAAAGACGACGACGGAATAGACTCTTTCCTCTCTTCTCTGGAAGACAGGTTTGGCCCTCCGCCTGAGCCTGTGAAGCAGCTTTCGTATGTTGTAAGGCTGAGGCATCTGGCAATAAGCCTGGGCTTTGAAAAGATAACTCTCAAGCAGGGAATGATGCTGATGTATTTTGTCTCCGACCCTTCTTCCGCTTTCTACCGCACGGAAAAATACCAGCGGATAATGAGCCTGATTGCATCGCACAGAAACTGGAAAGTGAATTATCAGCAGCAAAACAACAGGTTATGGGTGAAAGTTCCTAGGGTGGATTCCATAAGCCGCGCCTACGAGCTGTTGAGTTCTTTGAAGTGAGAAAGCATTCAATCATATTCATTTTATCACTATATTTGGACTTTATATGGAAACAAATCTTCTGATAGACATAGGAAACACCAACTGCAAAGTGGTTTTCTACTATAACGGAACTATGGGCAAACTTCGCCGTTCTTCTGAAAGAGATGCGGTGAAGTTTATTAAGAGCGTCATAGAATCCGGTGAATATGAGGTAGATACTATGGTAGTGAGCAATGTCCGCACAGCCAACGCTCCGGTAGAGGAGGCCTTAAAACCTCTATGCCGCAGGCTCATAATGCTCGACTACAAGACAGAGCTGCCCGTGAACTTGGACTACGGCTTTGATGCCACGGAACTGGGAGCGGACAGGATAGCCGCTGCCGTTGCCGTGGCCTGCATGTTCAAAGGCCAGGACTGCATAAAGTTCGACTTCGGCACGGCAATGACTATAGATTTCATTGACAAAAACGGACGTTACCTGGGAGGAAACATCTCCCTTGGAATGCGTTCCCGTTTCCGTGCCCTGAACGAGTTTACAGGCTTGCTTCCGTTCATCAGCCCGGATGCGGAATTCCCTCCGGTGGGTGTTACAACCACAGGCGCAATGAGCGCAGGAGTGGTTTTCGGTCTGATGTTTGAAGTAGAAGGATACATAAAGAGATATCCGCAGCATACGGTAATCTTCACCGGCGGAGACGCTTTTTATTTTGCGCACAAGATAAAGAACACTGTTTTTGCAACCCAGGACCTGGTTCTGCAGGGGCTGGCGTTCATAGCAGACTATTATAAGAAACAGGATGAAAATTAGAAGCACCATACTGATTCTGGCAGTTGCCCTTTTGGGCAGCCAGACGATTTCCGCCCAGGATCTGGACGCTCTCGGAACATTCACCCCGTATTCGCTTTACGGGATAGGTGACATTCAGGGAATGAATACGGGCATCACCCTGGGAATGGGAGGAATAGGCCAGGGAATAAGAGATCCTCGGTACATAAACATCAAGAACATCGCCTCTATCACCGAGAGAGACACATTGTCTTTCATGCTGGATTTCGGTCTTTATTCCAAGAACATGTACCTGAAAGACAACCACACCAAGTCGGCATACAACACTGTCAACATCAACAATTTCGTGATAACAGTGCCTGTCAAGAACAAGCATTCCCTGATTATGGGAATAATGCCTTATTCCAATATGGGATACAAGTTCGAGACGGAGGAGATAGATCCTGTCCTCATCTCGAAATACGGTGATATCAGGTACAGGAAATACGGCCACGGAAACATCAACCAGGCTTTCATTGGCGGCGCCGTGAAGGTTAACGACAACCTTTCCGTAGGCGTTCAGGGAATATACTATTTCGGATCCCAGACCAACCGCAGCGATGTGGTCTTTTCCACAGGACTTATCCGCAACATGCAGACCGGCTGGAAGAATTCTCCTCACGGATTTTCAGTGGAAGCGGCAGCCCAGGGCACCTTCAAGCCGGCAGACGGATATGTGCTCACCGCCGGAGCTTCCTACAGGATGAAAAACAACCTCAACGGCTCCACCACCAGATTCGCCTACGTGTATGACTCAGAGGTATCGGATACAGTTGCTTTTGACAAGACAAAGATAGACATGACCATTCCTTCCAAGCTTTCTGTGGGAGTGGCCCTGAAGAAAGGAGAGAAGTGGACATTTGGCATAGACTACGAGAGGCAAGACTGGACAAAGGCTGGATTCAGAGAGACTCCGGGAGTTGCATTCAAGGCCCAAACAGCTCAGTCTATTAGGGTTGGAATGGAATTTGTACCTAACCGCTATGACATCAGGTACCGTTATAAGAGGATGACCTACAGAGCGGGATTCCACTATGACAAAACCTATGTTAGTTTAGACGGGAAGAGTGTAAACCAGATGGGCATTACAATAGGAACCTCAATTCCGGTGTACCGTTTGAACAACTCGTTCAATGTAGCAGTAGATTTCGGGCAGAGGGGTTCCACAACAGGCAGCTTGGTAAGAGAGAATTATGTTAATTTCATCGTGAGTATCAGCCTGCATGACCTCTGGTTCATAAAGCCGAAGTATCAATAAATTGATTAAATTTGCAAAAAATATAAGCACTATGAAAAAGTTAGGATTTGTACTCTTTCTTTTGGCAGCGGCGCTGTTAGTTGTTCCTGCTGAATCTTCCGCACAGGGAAGGTTCGGAAAAGACAGTGCCGATTGCGTGAACAACCTCAATTTCTACCAGGATTACCTGCGTCAGGGAAGCATGAACGATGCTTACAACAACTGGAAGGACGCTATGAAATACTGTCCTCCTAGGGTTTCCCAGAACTTGTACATCAATGGAAGAAAGATCATGCTTCACCGCATAAACAACGCTCCGGATGCCGCCACAAGAGAAAAGATGATAGATACCCTGCTTTCTCTGGCAGCAACCAGGGCAGAACTTTTCCCTAAGAATGCCAAGAAGGCAAAGGAAGGCAGACTTTCCGACATTATGGTTTTCTTCGGCCAGAATCCGGAAAAGACAAAGTTCATCTTTGAAAACTTGGACGCATACGCCACCGAGTTTGGTCCTGAGGCCGATCACGAGCTGGTTGTAAACGCCATGATCAAGGCTACCGAGCTTTTCACCGCCCAGCAGCTCAAGGAAGAGGATATAATGAATCTCTATTCAAAATATAACGACATCTTTGAGGCCAAGAGGGCTGCAATGCCTGAGGACACTACAATAGACGCAGCTGAGGCTATGCTCCAGAACGCGTTCATCAACTCAGGAGTTGCAACTTGCGACAACCTGATCAAGGTGTTCACTCCGAGATTCCAGCAGAACAAGGAAGACATGGCAACCTTGAAGACAATATCCAGCCTTCTGAACAGCAACGAGTGTACAGATTCTGATCTGTTCTCCGATGTTGTGGCACAGATGTACAAGCTGGAGCCTTCAGCAGGAACCGCCTACTATCTGTACAGGTTCTTCAACTCCAAGGGCGACAAGGAAACCGCTCTGAAGTACCTGAAGGAGGCCACTAACGTAGCCGAGGGCGTTGACAAGGGCACTTACCTGTATGAGCTTGCAACCATCCATTACGGAAACCACCAGTACGGAGCGGCTGTTTCCACCGCCCGCCAGGCAGCTGAGCTCAACCCTAAGTACGCCGGAAAGGCAGAAATGCTCATAGGCACCATCTGGGCAGCAACTCCTTGCGCAGGAGACGAGATTGCCAAGAGAGCAAAGTTCTGGGTAGCTACAGACTATATGCAGAGGGCAAAGGCAAAGGATCCTTCCCTTGCAGCCGAGTGCGACAGGAACATTGCAAGATACCGCAACTACTTCCCTACAGCTCAGGACGCCTTCATGTATGACCTTACAGACGGCCGCGGCTACAGCATTTCCTGCGGCGGAATGTCAGCCTCCACTACTGTAAGAACAATAAAGTAACATAAACGGGCCTATGTATCCCCGCGCAATAACGAGATCAGCAGCAGCCATAGCTTTGGTTGCTGCTGCTTTCGTATCGTTTGCGTGCTCGGCCAAGACCGAGGTGGCGAGCCAGATAGACATGAGCGCCGTTCCGAGGCAGACGGGAGACAGCATTATAGCTTCTCAGAGCGTTAACGGAGATCTTACTTTCAGGGTGGAGGCCGCCAGGATGGAGAAGTACGAGACAGACACTTCCACCTATGAGCTGTTCCCCGCAGGGTTCGACGTCTATACCTACAAAGGCCCCGATCTTGAAACCCACATACATTCCAAGGCGGCCAAGCATACGGATATAAGAGACAAGGAAGAGAAGTGGGAGGTCTTCGGCGATGTTGTGATAATGAATTATCTGAACGGACAGAGGATGGAGACCGACACCCTCTACTGGGACAGGTACAGCCACCGCATTTACACCCACTGCTTTGTGAAGATGTCTTCTCCGCAGGGCTTTATGCAGGGATACGGGATGGAGAGCGACGAAATGGCCCGCAACGCCCAGATCCTGCATCCGTTCGATTCCTTCAGCCGCCTTGAGGAGGATTCCACGTATGTTGACACGGCCAACTTTATAGGACCGGTGCTTAAATGACATTCTGATATGGTCTGGAACATCGTCATAGTGATTGTGGCATTGTGCTTCTGCGCCCTCTTTTCGGGGTACGAGATGGCTTTTCTGCACTGCAACCGCCTGAAGGTGGCCCTGGACAAGAAAGAGGGGAAGAAATACGCCATCGCGATGGACCGTTTCATAAACAACGAGGGTGATTTGATCTCCTCCTTGCTTATGGGCAACAACATCTTCGTGGTCATCTACAGTATCGCGGCCGCCCGTCTGCTGAATCCTTTCCTGACAGCCCATATAACCACCCATACATCGCTGATAATAATCATCGAGACCATAGTGGCCACCCTTATAGTGATGATAACGGCGGAATATCTGCCAAAGGCGCTGTGCCTTCTGAATGCCAACAAGGTGTTTTCGTCGCTATACAGGGTGATATTGTTCTTCTACCACCTGTTATATCCTCTGACTTGGCTGACCAACCGTCTGGCCTATCTTATTATCGGTAAGAAAATGGGCCAGGATATTCATCCCGGTTCACAGGAAGCGGCAAAATTCGACACCACAGACCTGATGAACCTTTCCGAGGAGGTGGAGGACGCGCAGGGCGACGACGTGCCTTCCGACATAGAGATCTTCCAGAACGCGATGGATTTTTCCCAGACCAAAATCAAGGAGTGCCTGATACCAAGAACGGAAATAGTGGCCATAGACATAGAAGACAGCATAGAGGAGCTCCTGTCTCTGTTTGTGGATACCGGATACTCGAGGATTATAGTTTACAGGGAAACCCTGGACGACATTATAGGCTATGTGCTGAGTAAAGACCTTCTTACCGAGGGCAAGAAATCCATAAAGGAAATACTGCGCCCGATTACTCACGTTCCTATGGATATGGACGCCCGTACCTTGCTTGAGAAGATGACCTCCCGCAAGGAAAACATTGTGGCCGTCTCCGATGAATACGGCGGAACGGAGGGAATCATCACCCTGGAAGACCTTATAGAGGAAATCTTCGGCGAGATAGATGACGAGCTGGACCGCAACGAATTTGTGGAAAAGAAAATATCCGACAAGGAATGGGTGTTCTCCGCCCGTCTGGACGTTAAAGACATCAATCGCCGCCATGAGCTGTCTATTCCGGAAGATGACGCCTATGAAACCCTGGCGGGCCTGATTCTCTACAACCTGGGATTCATACCAAAAGAAAAGGAGACATTCCGCATCGGGAACATCTCCTTTACAATCCTCAAGACTTCGAAGAAGAGGATAGAAACCGTCTCCCTCAAAATCCACGGCTGATTTTAATAGAACTTGAAGCGAACGTCTTCTACGCCGGCATCTTCACACATTACCTGAGGCAATACGTTGAGGATGCTGTAGATGTTCTGGTCATTCTTTCTCTGGGCATCGCTCTCTGTGTAGAAAGCTCCGTTGTTCTGGCCCTTGATCTGGAAGTAGGCTACTCCCAGAGCTCCCTTTACAGGACCCACCAGACCATGGTTGCCGTCAGCCCCGGCCTTGGCTATATGGCCAATGAGGATAGGGTCTGTCTGGGAACCGGATTTAAGAGAAGAGAAAGTGACGTCGGTAATGCTGCTGATCGGGAGGACCAGCTTCTCTGAAGCCTCTTCAATTGTAGTGGCTCCGCTTACCTTTTCGTCAAGTTCCTTCGCGAGCTTGTCAACCCTCTTCTGCATGGTCAAATACTCTTTGATTTGAGGAGTGAATTCGCTGATTTCAGCATATCCGGCAGGGTGAATCTTCTCCAGAGCGGCAACAACATAGTATTTGTTGTCAACGGTGAAAATTTCAGAAACCTGGCCCTCCTTTGCGTCAAAGATCCAGCGGTTAACCTCGCCCATCTTTTCGTAAGAGCCGATGGTCTTGGCTCCGCCTACCATGTTCTCGATAGGATAAAGCTCCAGATTGTTGTCAAGAGCGTATTTCTCGAACTTGTCGAGGCTTGCGCCAGCTTCCTTGAGCTTGCCGGCCTCAGCGTAAACGTTTGAGAAAGTCTCCTGGCTTGCGCTTGCCTGTCTTGAAAGAACGGCAATCTTTGTCTTCTTTACAGGACTTGTAAGATTGTCCACTCTTGCAATGACCCACATTCCGTTGGTCTCCAGCTTGAACATGTCGCCCTTCTTTGAAGTGAAGGCTTTCATGAAGTCAGCAGGAAGCTGGGTATAAGTGATGGCTTCGTTAACCCATCCGATAGTTCCCGGCTCTGCGCCCCTCTGTGCAGGAACATAGTTGGCTGCAACGGCGGAGAACTCCTCGCTTGACTTGATTGCAGACATCAGGCTGTCTGCAGTCTTCTCGTCTGGAACGGCAATGTACTTCAGGTAAACCGAATCAGGCCTAGAAGCCACGTCCAGTATCTTGGCGGCAACAAAAACGTTGTCGTAAGGCTGAGGCTCCAGGAATGTTTCGGCTGAAGCAGAAGAAGCAAACTCGTCAAGAATAGCAGACCATTCTTTCAGGTCGCCTTTCTTAACATAGAAATCGTTGAAAGGAGTGTCTGAATTCCTTTCGATGAAGTTCTTGATTTCAGAATCTGAAAGACCTTTGAATTCCTCATAGAGCCTCTCGATGTCATCCTTTGCTGCCTTCACGTCTTTCTCTGAAGGGAGAATGTCAAATACCACCATTTTGGCGTCTCTGGTTTCAACTTTCTTCAGCGAAGGCTTGATCTGCTCGTAGTACTTCTTGATCTCCTCGTTGGTAACCTTCACGGTAGTGTCCTTCTCAAAGGAAACCGGCTGGAGAATGAAGTCAACGTCGTATGAGTTGTTGTTGTCTGCAATCTCTCTGCGAACCTGAAGGTTGTTTGAAACGGCGCTCTTTGCCAGCATTACGGAATACTTGGTGAACATCCTGTCCTGAAGCATGTTGTTCTGCAGGTTGTTCCAGTATTCTGCATACTGTCCGCTCTGGTCGTAAGGAATGCTCTGCACAAACTGCTGCAGCTTGTCCTGGTCGAACATTCCGTTTTCGTCTACGAAAGCCAGCTCGTTCATCAGCACCGGAGATACGTCAGCCCCGGCCTTTGCCATTTCAATCATTTCTTTTTCCCCAACCTTGACACCGGCTTTCTCGCATGCCGGAATGAGGATCTGGTCAGCGATGAAGCTCTGCCAGGTAATGTTGTTTACCATATCAGCGCCTTCTTCTTTGTTCAGGTCCTGGTTTGTCAAACTGAGGATTCTGTTGTACTTGTCATATCGCTTGCTGAACTCAGAGTGGGAAATGCTCTTTCCTGCTATCTTTCCAACATCATACTTTGATGAGAACATAGACATAACCCTCTGCAAGTCGTCAGGATTGACGATAAATGCCAGCAAGGCAAGCGCGATTACGATGGAGATGAACACCCCCATCCTCTTACGCATTTTCTCAAGAACTGCCATATAATCTTAAAATTTCTAAAGTTTATTCAACAATAATGTACCCGCACACGTGGGCACAAGGGCCACAAAAGTAATAAAAATTCCTAAACATTGAATAGGAAGTGCATAATATCCCCGTCCTGGACCACATATTCCTTGCCTTCCGTGGAGAGTTTTCCCGCCGCGCGGCAGGCGCTTTCGCTTCCGTATTTGACAAAATCTTCGAACTTTATGACCTCCGCCCTAATGAATCCTCTTTCAAAGTCGGAGTGGATGACTCCCGCCGCCTGAGGGGCCTTGTCGCCCTTCTTGAAAGTCCAGGCCCTTACCTCCGGCTCTCCCTGTGTGAAGTAAGTCTGAAGCCCCAGAAGCCTGTAGGCGCTCTGCACCAGCCTCACAATTCCGGACTCTTCCAGCCCCAGATCCTGAAGAAACATCTGACGGTCTTCATAAGATTCCATCTCAGCGATGTCCGACTCTATCTTGGCCGCCAGCACCAGAATCTCCGCCCCCTCATCCTTTACAGCTTCCCTTACCGCGTCCACGTATGCATTACCCGAGGCGGCGCTGGCCTCGTCCACATTGCACACATACATCACCGGCTTTGCCGTAAGCAGGAACAGGCTCTTTGCCAGCTTGATGTCTTCCTTGTTGTCAAATTCCACACTTCTGGCGTTCTGCCCTTTTTCCAGCACTTCCTTGTATCTTTCCAGAACGCTGCACATTTTCTGGGCTTCCTTGTCGGCTCCCATCTTGGCTTGCTTGCCCACTTTTGCCAGGCGGTTTTCCACCGTCTCCAGGTCTTTGAGCTGAAGCTCCGTGTCTATCACCTCCTTGTCTCTTACCGGATTCACGCTGCCGTCCACATGGGCTATGTTTGGATCGTCAAAGCACCTGAGAACGTGCAGAATGGCATCTGTTTCCCTGATATTTGCAAGAAACTGGTTTCCAAGCCCTTCTCCTTTGCTAGCTCCCTTTACCAAACCCGCTATATCCACAATTTCCACCGTTGCCGGCACCACGTTTCTCGGATGCACCATATCCACCAGCGTCTGAAGCCTCTTGTCCGGCACCGCCGTGGAGCCTATCTGAGGATTGATTGTGCAGAACGGAAAATTCGCCGCCTCAGCCTTGGCGGAGCTGATGCAGTTGAAAAGCGTGCTCTTCCCTACATTCGGGAGTCCTACTATGCCACATTTTACAGACATGAAATTCTCGTTTTAAAACCCTGCAAATTTACGAAAAAGAGCCGCAAAGGAAAAATAGGGGGCGGACAAGGTAAATTGTACGTTTTGGCAACCGCCCAAATTCCTTCTCCACTATTTTTACCGCCATGGATACAGCAATGAAACTTGCGGCTCTTCTTGTAATGTTCTGGAACCTGGAGAATTTCTTCTATCCCGCAAAAGAGCCCCTCAACGAAAACCCAAAGGCCATGACCTGGAACAGGTTCAAGGCCAAGCGGGACCTTGTCTCCAAAACCATTATAGCGATAAAAGACAGGGAAGGAATTTATCCCGGCCTGATAGGAGTATGCGAGGTTGAAAATCTGAAGACCCTGAAAAACCTCATTTACGATACCCCTCTTTCCAGGCTGGGCTATAAAATCCTTCACAAAGACTCTCCCGACCAGAGAGGCATAGACGTGGCGCTTCTGTACAGAGAAGAAGAAATCTCCGTCATAGACACTTCCTTTCTGCGGATCAGGTCTTTCCAGACCAGAGACATCCTCTATGCCAAGCTTTATTCACAATCAGCAAGAGATACTGTTCATATCTTCGTCAACCACTGGCCCTCCAAGCTCGGCGGTGAAAAGAAATCCCTTCCAAGAAGAATGGAAGCCGCGCTCCTTCTCGCAAAAACGGTTGACTCTATTCAAGCGGCAACCCCCAATGCTATTATAATCGCGATGGGGGATTTCAACGATTCTCCACAATCCATACCAGTGCAAACTATACCATTAACCAATCTGTCGCTGAAGCTTAAAGACTCTTTAAAGCGCTCTCACTCAGAGATAACCGGCACCCACAAATACAAAGGCAAATGGGAAATGATAGACCAGTTCCTTGTATCTCCAGAATTAAAAGGAGAAGCGTCTATATTGACATATAGCCATCTTCTCCAAGCTGACAAAAAATATCTCGGAGACAAAACCAGAAGAACCTTTATCGGCCCCCGTTTCAACGCCGGCGCCAGCGACCATCTCCCCATCCTTTTGAAATTATTTGATTAAATTTGTACGTATGAAGCAATATTTGGATTTACTGAAAAGGATAATGGATGAGGGTGTGGTGAAAAAAGACCGCACCGGAGTGGGCACAAAAAGCATATTCGGCCATCAGATGAGGTTTAGGCTCAGCGACGGATTTCCGCTTCTGACCACCAAGAAAGTCCATTTGAAATCAATCATATACGAGCTTTTGTGGTTTATTAACGGAGATACGAATATCAAGTATCTCAAAGACCACGGAGTAAGCATCTGGGATGAATGGGCGGACCAGAACGGAGAGCTGGGTCCGGTGTACGGGGCGCAGTGGAGAAGATGGGACTGCGGAAACGGCCAAACCATAGACCAGCTGAGCAATGTGATGGATATGCTCAAGAACAATCCGGACTCAAGGCGCATAATCATTTCATCGTGGAACGTGGCGCAGATAGACAAAATGGCCCTGCCGCCTTGCCACAGCCTGTTCCAGTTCTATGTGGCTGACGGGAAACTCTCTTGCCAGCTGTACCAGAGAAGCGCGGACACGTTCCTTGGCGTTCCATTCAACATTGCGTCGTATGCCCTTCTTACAATGATGATTGCAAAGGTCTGCGGCTTTGAGTTGGGAGATTTTGTCCACACTACCGGAGACACTCATATCTATCTCAATCACTTTGATCAGGTGAGAGAACAGCTGTCCAGAACCCCGAGGGCTCTGCCTAAGATGATAATCCACGGAGACCAGAAAGACATATTCTCTTTCAAGTACGAAGATTTTGAACTCGTGGGATATGATCCTTATCCTGCCATTAAAGCCCCGGTTGCCGTATGATTTCCATTATTGCAGCTGTGGCGGATGAGAATGCCATCGGAAAAAACAACGGCCTTTTATGGCACATTTCAGAAGACCTGAAGTATTTCAAGAAGATCACTTTGGGGCATACCGTAATAATGGGCCGGAAAACTTTTGAGAGCATAGGGAGGCCGCTTCCAGGCAGAAAGAATATTGTTGTTTCCCGTTCTCCAATAGCGGTTCCCAATGTAGAGCAAGAGGCTGATCTTGAGGCGCTTCTAAAATCGCTGGGCAGAAAGAGAAAGGAGGAATATTTTGTGATAGGCGGAGGAAGCGTATATGCTTCGGCGATAAAATATGCCCGCCGCCTCTACATTACAAGAGTTTATTCCAAGGCAGAGGGAGCGGACACATTCTTCCCCGAAATAGAGGAGAGCAAATGGGAGGTTCTTGAAAAATCAGAAATCCTTCACGACGAAGAAAACAATATAGATTTTCAGTTTATCACTTATGGCAAAAAAGCAAAGAGACGCGTTTAGGAGCAATTTGGGTGTCATACTGGCTCTGGTGGGTTCGGCTATCGGACTGGGAAATCTCTGGAGGTTTCCTTATCTGGTGGGAACCAACGGAGGGGCGGCCTTCATAATCATTTATCTTCTGTGCATAGTTTTCCTTTGCATGCCTATTATGGTCTGCGAATTTGTCATAGGAAGAAGAAGCCAGGCCAACGCCTTTGGCGCCTTCAAGAAACTGGCTCCCGGAACGGCCTGGAAACATACGGGCACCTTGGCTGTAATTACCTGTGTCATACTGCTTTCGTTCTATGTTGTTGTAGGCGGCTGGACCATAGACTATTTTGTGAAGTCGCTGAGGATGATGTTCACACCGGAAACGGATTTTAACGCCGTGTTTGACAAGATGGTAGGATCTTCATCCGAGAATCTTTTCTACACAATGGTGTTTCTTTTATGCACGGCGGCAGTCATAGTGGCGGGAGTGAAAAACGGCATAGAGAGAACCAACAAGTATCTGATGAGCGCCCTTGCCGCGCTGATTGTTTTCATTGTGGTTTACGCCCTTACTCTTCCGGGAGCAAAGCAGGGGTTGAGTTTCCTTTTTCATCCCGATTTTTCCAAAGTCACATTCCGTACGGTGCTGAACGCATTGGGGCAGGGATTCCTCAGTCTGAGCATCGGATGCGGTGCTATCATCACTTACGCTTCATACGCCAACAGGAAAGACAACCTACTGAAAACCACCACGGTAACCACGCTATCAGACACTATGTTCGCATTGCTTGCGGGCATGGCAATTCTGCCTGCCGTGTTCTCCGCGGGAATGGATCCTAGCGAGGGAGCTGGCCTGGCTTTCATCTCTCTTCCGTACATTTTCGCCCACATGTCTTTCGGCAAGGTTCTGTCGATATTCTTCTATTTCATACTTTTTGCTGCGGCTCTTTCTTCATCCATATCGCTGATGGAAACTGTTGTGGCGTTTCTCAAGGAAGAGTACAAAAAGAGCCGCTTTGTGGCTATGCTGATGATGCTTGGAGTAACAACTGTTTTTGCTGTGTTCTGCGCCCTGAGCTTCGGCGTTCTTTCCGGCTTCAAGATATTGGGATTCACCTTCTTCGATTTCTTCGACTACATATCATCCAACATCTGTCTTGCAACTTGTGCCTTGCTTGTCTGCCTGTTTGCAGGATGGAAAATCAAGAAAGAAGATTTCTACGATGAAATCACTAGCGGCGGCAAATACAAAATCCCGAAGTGGCTGCTTGGCACACTCCGGGTATTTGTAAGATACATTGCTCCTGTAATTGTGGCGATAATTATCGTGAACTCCCTGATAGGACTTTAAGCCTCTTCTTTTTTCTTTCTCAGCGAAAAGATAATTGCCGCGATGAGAAGAAGAATCAAAAGACCTGATGCAATCAGTGAATATTTCTCTCCCTTGATGAAGCTTTCCGGCTGGAACGTGAAGGTGATTTCTCCGCTTCCCTGAGGAAGTAAGAGCCCTCTCAGAATCCAGTTGGCGCGGAAGATTTTCAGCTCCGTTTCTTTGCCGTCATCGGTCTTCAGAACAGCTTTCCAGCCAGGGTAATAGACCTCTGAGAAGATGGCGGCCTGAGGGGTTGCGGATGAGTAGCGGTAGGTGAGCTTGTTAGGCGCGTAGTTCATCAGGGAAATGGAGGCAAAGTCGTTGGCCACGCTTGTGGCTTTGGTTGAATCCATCTTAGCCCCTTCTCCTCTTCTTATGTTTTTGAGGCCCGGATTCTCAGCGATGAAATCTTTGGCAACAATAGCTTGTCTTCTCGGGTCAATGGCTCCGAGCAGATTGATTTCTTCATCTGCGGTGTTTGCCTCAATGATATTGTCAACAAACCAGCAGTTGCCCTGGGCGTGAGGATTGGCCAGAGGATAGGTGTCCGGGCTGAGGATGAAATACCGGGTGTTGAGCATGCTCAGCACAGGATGATATGTCAGGGCGGCATTGGCGTCTTCGAGTGATGAGATGCCCTGCATTTCTCTGATCAAATCAGAATGCTCGCGTCTTATGTGGCGGTCTATAAGATCCTGATATCTTTGGAGTTTTGCCGGGGAATATCCGCCGATGGTTTTGTGGTGGTAGCTTACGTATGCGTTGTTGAACGGATCTATCGTCAGGTCAAAGACTCTGTAGTTCGGATCTTTGTCATCTTCCAGAATGAACTCGTCAACATCCCTCTTTGCCAGAGGCGCGTCGAACTCCATGTCGGTGACAAAATCCTTCTCGGAAAGATAACGCTTGTCTATAGGCCACATATCGATGAGAACCAGAAGGATCATAGAAGCGTAGAACCAGCCTTTCTTCATCTTCTTGTTCAGCGCCAGATATACCAGAAGCGCTGCAATGAGAACGAACGCGAGGCTTCTGAAAGCGTCCGCGCGAAGAAGGCTTGAGCGGTCACTCTGGAGCGCCTGTGCTATTTCCTTTGGAAGCTGGGAGTCTATGGAAGAGGAGAAGTTTCCGGCAAGAGACGGTATCAGGCCGAAAAGCAAGGCAAAGCCGCCGCAGATTCCGGCTGCCCACATAAGTTGTTTTGTGGTTTTCTTCTTGTCGGTTTCCGTGTTGACAATTTTGTTCATCGCCAGTATGCCCAGAATAGGAATGGTAACCTGGAGTATGACCAGAATCATTGAAACCGTCCTGAACTTGTTGTACATCGGAGCGTAGTTGAAGAAAAACTCCGTAGGAGCCATGAAATGGTACCCCCAAGCCAGGATTACCGCCAGAAGGCTTACTCCGGCAAGCCACCATTTCACTCCGCCCTTAACCACAAACAGTCCTAGAACGCACAGGAAGATGAACACGGCGCCCATATACATAGGCCCCGCCGTGAAAGCCTGAGGCCCCCAGTACAGAGGCAGGTTCTGGACGGCCTGCTGAGCCTGGATTGGAGGGTAGTTGTACTGCTGGGTGAGCGTCTTGTACACGGCAGAGGAAGAGCTCAGGGCTCCGGCAGAAGCTCCGCCGTTGAAATCGGGGATGAAAAGGTTAGGAGTTTCCTCAATTCCGTAGGACCACTGGGTGGCATACTCAAGGTCCAGTCCGCTGCGTGTCTTTTTGCCGCTTTTGGCGTTGTCCGCCCCCTTGTCCGCCCCTGCAGACAGCTCTGTACCGCCTCTCATGGTATGTTGTCCGTATTCGTAGGTCGGCCATAGATGGTTGGTGTTGGCTGCAATTCCGAGCAGTCCGGCCACCAGAACAGCGGCGGAAGTCTTGAGGAACTTGCCCCAGGCTTTTTCCTTGAAAGCCTTGCAGAACTGCCATACGGCAAAACCCAGAACTATGAGTGCAAGATAGTAGGTAATCTGAGGATGGTTGGCCTTGATCTGGAAGCTGAGCGCAAGGCCGAAGAACGCTGCGCCCAGAAGCCAGTTTTTGCGGTACGCGTAGACCAGCGAGGCAATGACCCAAGGCATAAAGGCAATGGCCACCATCTTGGTGTTGTGGCCCACCTGTATGATCTGCATATTGTAAGAGCAGAACGCCACGCCTATGGCTCCCAGTATCGCGAGCCATACATTAACCCCGAAGGCCAGGAACATCAGAAACGCCCCGATCATGCAAATGATCAGATAACTGGCAGGCCTCTGCCCCACAAACAGCACGTCGTAAAGATACTTGGTGATGTCTCCGTGGTAGATGACGGAGATTGTGGTTGCCGGCATTCCGGAAAACATGGAATTGGTCCAGTAAGTAGGATCGTTAGGATGGGCCTCGTTCCATTCCACAATCTCATGGCTCATTCCCTTCCATGAGGATATATCGCTCTGGTTCACCACTTTTCCGCTCAGGGTATATGGCGCATACGCGTATCCTGCAATTATGAATGCCACTATGGCCAGTATGTATGGAAGTATCTTTTTTCCCATATCTTGCTCTGTTTATTTCGTTATCTGATCCAGAAGTTTTGCAAAGCTTTCAGCTCCGGCTTTGCGCGAATACTTCTGCCTGTTTTCAATTTGTTCTTGTGTTGGCGTATTTGGTTTTCGCAGCTTGACAAAGGCTTCTTTTATGGAGTTTTCATCATCAAATTCGCAGATGATTCCGCTGCCCGTTTCTTCAAGCGCCCTGGCCAGGTCTCCATCTGTCGGGCCGAACGCCAGAATGTTGTTCCCCGATGCCAGATATTCAAAGAACTTGCCCGTGAGAATAGCCTTTGATTCCTGCTCTTTCCTCAGCGGAAGAAGCAGAATATCAGCCCTTTTCTGCCAGGCAACACTAGTGGAGTGAGGAACATATCCAAGGTCTGTGAAATTGTTTAGAAGCCCGTTCTCGGCGATGTCTTTTTTCACGCTTTCATCCGTCTGCCCCATGGTTGCGATCATCAGCTTTTCCTTGAATTGGGAATCGGATTTTGCCAAATCGCCGAGCACCTTCCAGAGCTTGTCCGGATTTGCGCTTTTTGGCATCAGCCCGGTATGCGCCACCACAAATTTTCCATCCGCTCCAGAGATTTGAGAAACGGCTGCAAAATCATCCGGATCAAACCCGTTAGGGATGACTTTGACCTTGTCTTTAAACGCCTCGAATTCTCCTTCTGAAAATTCCTTTTGCATCTGGGAAGAAACCACCGTTATGCAATCCGCTTCGGCTATAACTGACCGCTCCAGCTCCTTGTGTTTTTTCAGCGACTTTTTGCTCAGGCCAAGATGCTTGAAATAGAAAATCTTTGTCCACGGATCTCTGAAATCCGAGAGCCACGGAATGTTGAATTTTGTATGCAGCGCCCTGGCAATCAGGTGCATGGAATGTGGGGGTCCGGTGCTGATTATGGCATCGAATCTCTCCCCGTTTTCAACTATTTTTGAAAGAGATCTTATAGATGGTTTTATCCACCAGCATCTTGGATCGGGAATAAACCAGTTGGCCCTTATATGTCCCGAGACTTTCTGGAAGAAGCCCTTCTTTTCAGAGGAAACAATATTTGCCTGAAGATGTTCGCCCTTCTTTTTTCCCGTGAGAAATTTGTAGAAGCCGTAAGGCTCGGTGATCTTTCTCCTAATGACTTTAAGATCGGGAGAAACATCTTTGAGAAGAGACTCGTCAACAGAATTCACATCCGGGTTTTCCGGAGTGTAAATCACAGGCTCCCATCCGAACTGCGGAAGGTACTTGGCGGTCTTGAGCCACCGCTGAACTCCGCTGCCTCCGGAAGGGGGCCAGTAATATGTTATGACGAGTACTTTTTTCATTTAGTAATTGTCAACGTCCGTGCCTTTTATAAGGTTCTGGTACAGGCAGTTGGCCACCCTGTTGTGGATTGCCACAAATCCGTTCTCCCTCTTTTCGGAGCAGCCGTTGGTCATTATCACAATGCCGAAGGTCCTTTCCTTGTTCCAGGTCATGAGGGTGAGCACTCCGTATGCTCCGCCGGTATGGCCGACCATCGTCTTGCCTTCAATAAGGTCCTTGTTGTTCCACAGGGCGAATCCGTAATAAACAGGCTTTCCGCCCTGGTAGCCTTCTTCGCTTCCGGTTTCGGTGAAGCGGCTCTGCATCAGAAGAGCGCTCTCAGAAGACATGATCTTCACGCCCTCAGGAGAAGTTCCAAGGCCCATGTGCATCATCATGACTTTTGCAAGGCCCACAGGATTGATTTTCATTCCTCCGGTCGGCGAGAAAATAGGGGCTGAATAACCGAACTGATAGTTTGCAATCTCCTTTGTCCTAGGGGCGTATGCCTCTGGCTGAGGCTCCCAGTTGCCGTTCTTGTCTTTCTCGTAGAGCGTCACGAACTTGCTCTGGTCCAGGCTCTCCACCCAGTAGCCGGCATATCCTAGCCCTAGAGGTTTCAAGACGTTGCCCACTACATACTGGTCGAACCTTATGTGGCTAACCCTTTCCAGAATAGTTCCGAGAGTGTTGTAGTTGAGGTTGCAGTAAACATATTGAGTTCCGGGACGGAAATTATAGTAGCAGTCTGTCCAGTTAGGATTCTTTGACGGATCCAGCACGTCCATCTTGAAATAGCCCTCCATATCTCCCAGAGAAGATGTGTGGGAAAGCAGCATGTAAGGAGTGATCTTCACGTCCGGGAACAGAGGATTCCTGACCTTGAACCCCACCAGATCGGAAACGTCAGCGTCCAGGTCAATCAAGCCCTTCTCCGCCAGCTGCAATATTGAAGTAGCCGTGAAAGACTTTGAAATAGAGGCTATTCTGAACATGTCGTCTTCTTTCAGCGGGGTCTTGGTTTCCAGGTTCTTGTAGCCCCAGCTGTTCTTGTAGATAATCTTTCCGTTAGCCACCACGGCAACCCCCAGGCCAATCACGTCAAGGTCTTTCATGATTTTCTGGATACCCGGCTCTATTCCGGCGGAATAATCATCCTGCTGGAACTGTGCAAAAGCGCTTGTGGATAAAAGAGCGCAAACCGCAAAAGCCATTGCGGCAATCTTGATTGAGTTGAAAACAGACTTTTTCATATTGAGCAATGTTATTTTATGTTCAAAGATAGTTAAATTTGCGGTATGGGAGAAAGGAATCTGAATACTCCGCTGATGAAGCAATATGTGCAGTTCAAGGCACAGTACCCTCAGGCAGTTCTGCTGATGAGGGTGGGGGATTTCTATGAGGCGTATGGAGATGATGCCATAGTAGTTAGCAAGGTGCTGGGAATTGTGCTTACCAAGCGCTCTAACGGGGTGCCTTCTTCCATGGAGCTTTGCGGCTTTCCGCACCACTCTCTGCAGAACTATCTCCCTAAGCTTGTCCGGGCCGGCTACAAAGTGGCCGTATGCGACCAGCTGGAAGACCCCAAGATGACCAAGACTCTCGTTAAACGTGGTGTTACAGAGCTGGTTACGCCTGGCGTTGCCTATAACGATGATATCCTGGACAGGGGCAGCAACAACTATCTTTCTGCCTTTGCGTTTGACGGGGAAGACTGCGGAGCGGCGTTTCTGGATGTTTCCACGGGAGAGTTCAAGGTGGCTGAGGGCAAGCTGGATTTCATGGACGTTCTTCTCTCCGATATGAACCCCAAGGAAGTGCTTCTGAAAAAGGGCTACGAAGGGGGATTCAGAAAGCAGTTCGGCGAAAACTGGTACATAACCCCGATGGACGAGTGGGCTTTTGTGGAAGAAGCTTGCTGCGACAAGCTGGAAAAGCAGTTCGGGGCAAAAGCCTTGAAGGGATTCGGAATAGACAAGATGCATCTGGCCAAGACCGCCGCCGGAGCAGTTCTCTTCTATCTGGAACAGAACAGGATATCCGATTTGGCAAGCTTTGACGCAGTAACCATCAAAGGCCAGAGCGGAACCTTCCATATCAACTCTATATCCAGGATAGACCGCGGCAAATTCGTTTGGCTGGACAGGTTCACCATCAAGAATCTTGAAATCTTCTCGTCTTTCTCGCAGGACGGCGTGTCTCTTATGGACGTGGTGGACAAGACGGTGTCGCCGATGGGCGCCAGAATGCTCCGCTCCTGGATAGCCATGCCTCTGATCGACGCTGAAAAGATAGAGAGAAGATATGATGCGGTGGAGTTTTTCCTTTCTCACGCCGATACCGCTTCTTCCATACGCCAAAGTCTTGACGAGGTGGGAGATATGGAGAGGATTCTCTCAAGGGCGTCGGCAGGAAAACTGTCTCCGAGAGAAACCGTTATGCTGCATCGTTCGCTCTCGCAGATGAAGCCTATCGCCGAGAGTCTTGATGCGGCAGAGGGAAGAGAAAGCATAGAGAATAAGATACCTTCCGCAAAGGATTTTTATCGCGATCTGGAAAAGTACGAGGCTCTGGACAGACTCATATCAAAAACCCTGAAGGAAGATGCCGCTTCCATGTTCGGCAAGGGTGATATTGTGGCGGACGGTGTTGACGGGGAACTCGACGAGCTGAGAAAGATTTCCAGAGACAGCAAGGACTATCTCCTCCAGATGCAGCAGAGAGAAAGCGAAAGAACCGGAATCCCCTCTCTGAAAATCAGTTACAACAACGTTTTCGGCTACTATCTGGAAGTCAGGAACACCTACAAGTCCAGCGTTCCGCAGGAGTGGATACGCAAGCAGACTCTTGTAAACGCGGAAAGATACATCACTCCGGAACTCAAGGAATATGAGGAGAAGATTCTCGGTGCCGAGGAAAAGATCATCGCCATAGAGCAGAGGATATTCCTGAATCTTGTTGTAGAAATCCAGAAGAATATCAAGACCATCCAGGGCTGCTGCCGCTTTGTTTCCGAAGTTGACTGTCTTTGCGGTTTTGCAAAATTGGCGGAAATGAACAATTACTGCCGCCCGGGTGTTGACAACTCCAGCAAAATAGAGATAGAGCAAGGACGTCATCCGGTGCTGGAAACCCGCATGGATCCAGGCCAGGAATATGTAGCTAACAATCTTTTCCTTGATAGTGAAAATCAGCAGATTATAATCCTGACCGGTCCTAATATGTCCGGTAAGTCTGCATTGCTGAGGCAGACGGCTCTGATTGTTCTTCTTGCCCAGTGCGGATCTTTCGTTCCGGCAAAGAGCGCGAAAATCGGAATTGTTGACAAGATATTCACAAGAGTGGGAGCTTCAGACAACATCTCCCAGGGCGAATCCACTTTCATGGTTGAGATGCTGGAAACTTCCGCCATTCTCCACAACATTACAGACAAGAGCCTGGTGCTTCTGGATGAGATTGGAAGAGGCACTTCTACCTTCGACGGAATGAGCATAGCCTGGGCTATAGTTGAATATCTGCACCAGAACAAGACAGGCCATCCTAAGACCATCTTCGCCACTCATTATCACGAGCTTAACGAGCTGGAAAATATCTATCCGAGAGTCAAGAACTACCATATAGAAGTCAAGGAATCGGGCAGGGAAATCATCTTCCTCCGCCATCTCAAACCGGGCGGCGTTGCACACAGTTTCGGCATCCACGTGGCAAGGCTTGCCGGCATGCCTGAAAAGCTTCTGGATTCTGCCGAAACCAAACTTTCTCAGCTGGAAAAACAGGAGAAAGAAAAAGCGTCGCCGAAGAAAAAAGACGAGGACACAATGCAACTGTCTTTCTTCCAGCTGGATGATCCAACACTTTCTGCAATAAAGACTAAGCTTGAGGAATCTGACCTCAACAACATGACTCCCCTCCAGGCCTTTGACCTTCTCCGCAGCCTGAAGTCCGAACTCGGGTTATAATTATCGGGAATTTATTGCGTCCACGGGATTCAGACGTGCTGCCGTCCATGCCGGAAGCAATCCGCTGAGTATTCCGATTATTGAAGCAATGGCAACTCCGGAAAGTATGTTGCCGAAGGTAAGATGCACGTCATATTCGGCAGGAATAGGAGCAATCCAAAGTATTATCGCGATTAGAAGAATGCCCGCCAAAGCTCCCGCGACGGCAAGTATGAGGGCCTCAGCAAGGAACTGAGTCATAATGAAATACCGTTTTGCACCAAGAGCTTTCTGGATGCCGATGATCTTGGTTCTTTCCTTCACGGAAACAAACATTATGTTGGCAATTCCGAAGCCTCCGATAAGAAGCGAGAAGGCGGCGATAATCCACCCCACGGTTCTGATGATTCCCAGAATCTGGTCTATCATTCCTTCCAGAGTGGAGAACTGGTTTATGGAGAAATTGTTCTTCTGCCCCGGACGTATTCTTCTGCACTGGCGCATAAGCTGGATCATCTCCTGGGTGAGCTGTTCAGGCGTCACTCCTTCTTTAGGGATGGCGTCCAGCTCTCCGTCCGGCTCCCTGAAGTTGAAGATGTTTTTGCCGGCAAGGTAGGTTGTGAAGATGAGCTTGTCCGTTTCAAACAAGTCTATCATGCTGCCGCCCTGCTTTTGCGTAACTCCCACAACGGTAAGCGAATAGCCTTTTATCTTGACGGCTTTTCCGACAGGGTCTTCATCCTGGAAGAGCGAGGTGGCTATGTCACATCCGAGTATGCAGACATTGCTTCCCGCGTCAAACTCGTTCTTGGTGATCATCCTGCCCTTGTCTATGGAGATGTTCATTATTTTGTCCAGCCCTTCAGTCTCGCACATCACCGTCACGTTGTCTGCGGAGTTTCTCCCGTATTTGACGGTGTTCTGGTTTGCCGAATAAGAGAACAGAAACTCTTCAGCCAGCTTGGAATTAGCCTTGAGAAATTTGTACTCGTTGATGGTGATGTCCGGCCTTTTCATATAGTCCCACCAGCGGTATTCTATCATTCCTCCGCCTTGGGCGTCAGTTATGGGATTGCCGTCTTCGTCCTCCGGAGTCAGGGGCCATTTGGAAACCTGAATCTGGTTGCTGGACAAGGATTCAAACCCTTTCTTCACATTTGACTTGAGGGCGTCTATTGCCGTAAAGATTGCAACAATGGTGAATATGCCAATGCTTACGCCAAGCAGAGACAGAAATGTTCTGAACTTGTTGTTCTTGAGTTCGTTCCAGGTGAAGGATATACCTTCTTTGAGCTGTATCAGGACAACCCTTCCCTTCTTTACCAGACTTTTCTTTTCCTTCATAGCTCTATTTGTTGAAACTATTTGTTTTTGTTTTCTTCAGCGATTAATGCCAAGTTTATGAAATCTTCCACACCTAATTGCTCAGGCCTTTTGTCAAGAAGCGGAGCGCCTTCTTCATATTCGGAAATAACTTCCGGAGAAATAACCGGACGGATGGAATTCCTCAGCGTTTTTCTTCTCAACCCGAACGTGGTCTTTATGATGTTCTTGTAGATGTCCCAGTCGCATTCCAGAGATTCTCTGGTGTTTCTCCAAAGCCTTATCACTCCACTCTTTACCTTAGGCTGAGGAACAAACACGGTCTCGTCCACGGTAAACAGATACTCAATGTCATACCATGTCTGCAGCAGCACAGAAAGTATGCCGTAGTCTCTTCCGCCCGGGCCGCTTGCCAGCCTTTCTGCAACCTCTTTCTGGAGCATGCACACAACCTGAGTCACACGGTCCTTGTCTTCCAGTATCTTGAAGAAAATCTGCGAAGAAATATTGTACGGGAAATTGCCTATGACATAAACTTCGTTGCCGTTTGTTCCCGGCTTGATTTCGGATACAACAGGAAATATCTCCTCCAGATCTGTCTTGAGGAAATCTCTCGGCTGAAGGGTATAGAGAAACTGCGGAAAACGGTCCCTCAGCTTGTCTATAGACTCGGTATCAATTTCGCACAGCTGCAGGTTGATCCTCTTGTCCATCAGAAGGTACTGGGTAAGCACTCCCGTTCCCGGGCCGATCTCCAGCACGTTCACCCCACCTTCCGCGGTAGGGGTTTCGTCCAGGCCGGTCTCGGGAATGAGCAGCGAGTCCACAATCTCTATTGCGGTATCCTCATCGCTGAGAAAATGCTGCCCCAGGGCCTTCTTTGCCCTTACTCCCTCGTATCTGGGGCCCGAAGGCCTCTTCTTATGTGACATATTCCTTCCCATTGTGCTACAAAAATAGAAAAATAAGTAACTTTGAGGCTGCTTTGCAAAAGATTAAATTTTAGACAAGATATGTACAGGACAAATACTTGCGGTGAGCTTAGGCTCAGCGATGCCGGAAAGAAGGTTACTCTTGCCGGATGGGTTCAGAGAATAAGGAAGATGGGAAGCCTCAACTTTGTGGATCTCAGAGACCGTTACGGAATCACTCAGCTGGTTGCGGACGACAACGCGGATCCTAAGGTTCTGGAAACGATAGCTTCTCTGGGAAGAGAGTTTGTAATCCAGGCAAAGGGAGAGGTCTGCGAAAGGCAGAGCAAGAACCCAAAGATGCCTACGGGAGACATCGAGATAAAACTTGACGAGATAATAGTTCTCAATCAGGCCGCCACCCCTCCTTTTACAATTGAGGAGCAGAGCGACGGAGGAGAAGACCTCAGGGCAAAATACCGTTATCTGGATCTTAGGAGAGGCCCGCTTCAGAGAGCCCTCCGCCTGCGCCACCAGATGGCAATCGAGACAAGAAAATATCTGGACAGCCAGAACTTTATGGAGATTGAGACTCCGTTCCTGATCAAGTCCACTCCTGAAGGAGCAAGAGACTTTGTGGTTCCATCCAGAATGAATCCGGGAGAGTTCTATGCTCTTCCTCAGAGTCCGCAGACTTTCAAGCAGCTCCTGATGGTGGCCGGATTTGACCGCTATTGCCAGATAGTAAGATGCTTCAGAGACGAGGATTTGAGAGCTGACCGCCAGCCGGAATTCACCCAGATAGACTGTGAGATGAGTTTTGTGGAGAGAGAGGATGTGCTGCAGATGTTCGAGGGCCTCGTAGAGCATCTTTTCAAGAACGTCAAGGGAATAGAGTTCAACGAGCCGTTTGAGAGAATCACCTATGACGAGGCGATGAATTATTTCGGAAGTGACAAACCAGATCTTAGGTTTGGGATGCAGATGCACGACATCACCTCCACCGTACAGGGCCACGGATTCTCCGTATTCGACAGTGCCGAGTATGTGGGAGCAATCGCCGTTCCCGGATGTGCAGGATATTCACGCAAGCAGACAGACGAGCTCACCGAATGGGTAAAGCGTCCTCAGGTAGGCGCCAAAGGCCTGGTGTTCATTAAGCTCGGCGATGAAGTCAAATCTTCAATAGACAAGTTCTATACCCCGGAGCAGATTCAGGAAATTGCCAACAAGTGTGATGCAAACAAGGGAGACCTCATACTGATTCTCTGCGGACCTAAGCACAAGACCCAGGTTGCACTTGGAACCCTGCGTCTGGAGATGGGCGCCCGTCTGGGCCTCAGGAAGGGAGACGTGTTCAAGCCTCTGTGGGTTACGGACTTCCCGCTTCTGGAATGGGACGACGAAACTCAGAGATTCTACGCCATGCACCATCCGTTCACTTCCCCTAAACCGGAGGATCTGGACAAGTTCTTCTCCAACGACAGGGAGGCCCTTGCAGACGTCAAGGCAAACGCATACGACATTGTTCTCAATGGCAACGAGATTGGCGGCGGCTCTATTCGTATCCACGACCGCAAGGTTCAGGAGAGGATGTTCGAGATACTGGGCTTCACCCACGAGCAGGCAGAGTACCGCTTTGGCTTCTTGATGAACGCTTTCAAGTTCGGAGCTCCGCCTCACGGAGGCCTGGCATTCGGATTCGACAGGCTTTGCGCCCTGTTCGGCGGCCAGGAGACCATCCGCGACTATATAGCCTTCCCTAAGAATAATATGGGAAGAGACGTTATGGCTGAGGCTCCGTCTGTAATCGATGATTCCCAGATGGACGAACTCTTCCTCAAGAGCACGTACAAGAAAGAAGAAACCAAATAAATCACAGCAATATGTCATTGGAAAAACAGATTCAGGAAGGAATCAAGCAGGCGATGATTGCAAAGGACAAGACCCGCCTAGAAAGCCTTCGCGCTATCAAGTCCCAGATGCTTTTGGCAAAGACCGCGGAAGGAGCAAAACTGGAGGAAGACGGAAGCCTTTCCGATGACCAGATTCTCAAGCTCATACAGAAGCTTGTAAAGCAGCATCAGGAAAGCGCCGACCTTTACAGCCAGAACGGGCGTCCGGAACTTGCCGAGGCAGAAATCGCCGAGGCAAAAGTCATGGAAGCTTTTCTTCCAAAGCAGATGAGCGCTGAAGAGATTCAGGCAGAGGTAAAGACCATCATCGCCGAGGTTGGAGCAACTTCCATGAAAGATATGGGCAAGGTTATGGGATGCACCTCCAAGCGTCTTGCCGGAAAAGCTGAGGGCAAGGCAATTGCAGATGCCGTTAAAGCAGCTCTTTCCGCTCTCTAAGATGCTGCTTCCATATTATTTGAAAGACACAATTGAGGCAGGCACGGACGAGGCCGGAAGAGGGCCTCTGGCCGGTCCTGTTGTTGCCGCTGCTGTTGTACTTCCGCTGGATAAAAAGGACAACCCGCTTTTCACGCATCCTCATCTTACCGATTCCAAGAAGCTTACGGAAAAGCAGAGGGAGGAGCTCCGTCCGCTTATTATGGAGCACGCTCTGGCATACGGAATTGCAAGAGTTGAGGCGGAAGAGATAGACAAGATAAACATCCTCAACGCTTCCATTCTTGCTATGCACAAAGCCATCGCTGAGGTTGAGGAAAAACTGAAAAAACTCAACAAGAAATTTCTCCTTGCCCACATCATTTCAGACGGCAACAAGTTCCATTCTTACACATCAAAAATCCAGAAGAAAATCATACCCCACCATACTATTGTAAAGGGTGATGCAACCTATATTTCCATAGCCGCCGCATCCATCCTTGCAAAAACAGAGAGAGACCACATAATGGACTCTCTCTCAGAAATCTATCCTCAGTACGGCTGGAAGAAAAACAAGGCTTATCCCACTAAGGATCATCGCGATGCAATAGCCAAATACGGCCCCACTCCTTATCACCGCATGAGTTTCCGCCTTCTTCCGGATCCTACGCTGTTTTAATCTACCTTGACTTCCACTGGTAGAGTTCTGCCGGCTGGCCTTCTTCTATGTTTCCGCCCACAAAGAATACGGAATATTGAATGCCAGCATCTGGGGCAATCTCCATAGCGACTTCAACACCGTCTTCACCTGAAGTTATCACACATCCATTCTGATCTACAACTCTCAGACGGATGGACTGATACTGGTCTACTATGTTGATGCTCACGCCTTCTGTGGCTTCCCCGAATTTGAGGGCCTTGTCTACGGTTTTCCAGTTGTCGTCATCTTGATAGGCATATTGCAGCCTTACCGTTCCCGGGAATTTTGTGGTTGGATTCTGGTAAAGGAAGTTGGCAAATTTGACGCGAATGTGTGGATTGTAATTTTCCTCTTCGTTTATACGGGTGAAAATGGCAGGTTCCTTTGCCAGGTCGTAAATGACTATATGATAGTACCCTCCGTTCTGAAGATTTTTGACGTTTTGGTCATAGATAAGGCTATTCTCCTTATAGAGTTTGATTTTCATCTCTGGCCTACCGGCAAAGTATAGCGACAGAGTTGGGAGTCCGCCGTACGAATACAATTGGCTGGACCACTTCCTGGCGGCATACAGTTCATCGTCCACAAGTATGGAATCTGCAACAACAATATTCTTGTTTGCTGTGGGCGCGAAGTAATGAAGCTGGAACCCGCACCATTCAACAACATCCGGCAGGGGCATTGGCTCTGAATCATCGTGTTTAGAGCAGGAAAACAGCGCAAGCGCCGCTATCGAAAGGAGAAGGAACTTTTTCATAATCGGTTGATTTTTCTTGAATTGCAACAAAAACCGTTCCTTTATGCAATAGCCTCGGCCACTTTGAGGAAGCAGTCTTTTACAATCTCGTTGTCCAGGGCGGCAGGATGTCCGAAGTCTCCGCCTTCCATAATGCCCATTACAACAGGAATCTGGCCGAGAAGAGGAACTCCGTATTTGTCTGCCATGGCCTGTCCTCCGTCGCGGCCGAAGATGTAGTACCTGTGGTCAGGAAGCTCCTCAGGGGTGAACCAGCTCATGTTTTCAATGATGCCCAGGATCGGGGTGGCGACGTCTTTGTTGTTGAACATGTTGATGCCCTTTTCAACATCTGCCAGGGCAATCTTCTGAGGGGTGGTCACGATAATGGCGCCGGTCAGAGGAATCTCCTGGACCATAGTGATGTGGATATCTCCCGTTCCCGGAGGAAGATCTATCAGAAGGTAATCAAGCTCTCCCCATTTTACTTCGTATGCAAGCTGCTTGAGAGCGCCGCAGGCCATAGGGCCCCTCCAGATCAGAGCCTGTTCCGGTTTGGCGAAATAGCCTATGCTCATCCACTTTACGCCGAACTTTTCAATAGGGACGATGAGGTCTTTCATTTGGCCGCCTCTTTCTTCTTGCGTCATGTCAGGAACCTCGTCTTCGGTGCCGGTCATGTTAGGGATGGAAGGACCGTAGACATCAGCATCCAGAAGGCCGACTTTGAAGCCTTTCTGGGCAAGGGCGATGGCCAGGTTAACGGCAACGGAAGACTTGCCCACGCCGCCTTTTCCGGAGGCTATCGCGATAATGTTCTTGACATTCTCAAGTTCCTGCTTGTCAAGCGGTCCTCTTCCCAGCTCGCCGCTCTTGTGGCCGGTGGCCTTCTTGGTGTCGATGAGTACAAGAATGCTGGTCTTGGCGTTTGGAAAGGCTCTTTTTAGTGTTTTTTCGCAGGCTTCCTTGATGGAGTTTGCCATAGGGTCAGACCGATGGAAAACAAGCCGGAACTTTATAGTCCCGGCATTGTCTTGGTCATCTCCCTCTGATTTGTATTCGAGGTTCTGGACCAGGTTCAGCTCCATTACGCTGCGTTCATATTCAGGATGGAAAACCGAGTTCAGGGCCTCTTCAATCTCAGATATCTGAATCATTATTTTTGTTTTTATTTCTTGATGTCCATTTCGTCGAGCAGATAGCCTGCGCCACCGAACTTGTCTATAATGAACAATACATAGCGGATGTCAACGTTGATGCATCTCTGGAGGTTCGGCTCAAAGATGATGTCTCCGCTCATTGCCTCCCAGTTGCCGTCGAAGGCAAGACCGATAAGCTCTCCCTTGGCGTTGAGCACGTCACTTCCGGAGTTACCGCCGGTAATGTCATTGTTTGTGAGGAAGCAGCAAGGCATCTCGCCGTTAGGCATTGCATACTGTCCGTAGTCTTTTGCCAGGTAGAGTTCCTTCAGCTTGGCAGGAACAACAAACTCAGGATCGTCCGGATTCTCCTTCTGCATAACACCCTCGAGAGTAGTGTAGTATTTGTACTCAACAGCATCCTTTGGAGCATAGCCGCCAACCTTTCCGTAGGTGAGTCTCATTGTGAAGTTTGCGTCAGGATACATAGGGTTGTCTCCGTTCATTTCCATAAGGCCCTTCATATAGGCTTTCTTTGCCTTTGCAAATGCCTCGGAATCTTTGTTGACCTCTTCCATCATAGGACGGTAAGAAGTGGAGAATTCCATAAGATACTGAACGGCAGGGTCGTTTCTCAGATCATAAGTGGTGTCGGCGAAAGAAGCAATGGCCGTTTCCTGAGAAGTGAAAACAGTGTTGTCGAAAATGTTGTCAACATACTTGTCAATGTCGCCGCCGAACTTCTCGTCTATGGTCTTGTAACACTGAGGAATGTATGTAGGCTCGGTAACCTGCTCCTTGAAGGTCTTCAGCAGCACCTTGCTGGTCTTTCTGTCAAGCTCAGGAGAGTAGTCTTTGTAGAAGCTCTCGGTAGATTTCTTGAATGTTTCAATGTCGGCCTCGCTTCTTACCCTAAGAGCCCTTGAAGCAGGCTGGAGAACCTCCACATTGTTGAGGGTTTCCATCAGGTAAACCAGGGCGGCGTAAGGCTTGCTCCTCTTTTCAACGGCCTGGTTGATGGTCTCGATGCATCCGGCGTATTCTGCCTGCCTCTGAGGATCCTGGGCAACCCATTCGTTGAACAGCTTCTCCTCCTCAGCCCTTCTTTCGGCTGTGTTCAGCTTTGCGAAAGTCTCGTTCATTCCGATGGAGTTCTTGCGGTAGTTGGAAGAAGAGGCGAACTTGCTGGCATACTGGATGTTGGTCTTCTGGTCAGCCCTCATAGCGGCTTTCCATACGTCTTCCTTTGCGGTTCTGGCTATGATTCTAGGCTCGTTTGACGCGTCTCTGCGATCGATAACCTCCTGACTTGTCAGGTAACGGTCTGTGCTGCCCGGGAAGCCGATGATCATGGCAAAGTCGCCAGGTTTGTAACCCTTGAGAGAAACGCTCAGGAACTTCTTAGGAGTATAAGGCACGTTGTCCTCAGAATACTCTGCAGGATTGTTGTCCTTGTCTGCATAGATGCGGAAAACGGAGAAGTCTCCGGTATGTCTAGGCCACTCCCAGTTGTCGGTCTCGCCGCCGAACTTTCCGATTGAGGAAGGTGGTGCGCCTACGAAGCGGATATCCTTGAAAGTCTTGGAAACCACTACATAGTAAGCGTTGCCCTCGTAGAAAGAAGTAACTCTTGCAGTCAGGTACTTGTCGTCTCCAACAGCGGCCTTTGTCAGGGAATCTCTCACGTTCTTCAGATAAGCTTCTCCCTTTCTTCCGCCCAGCTCCTCAGCCTTCTTGTCGGCCTCGAGCATAATGTCGGTAACATCGATGAAGCGGTCAATGAAAGTTACGGTAAGGCCCGGAGCCGGAAGTTCCTGGTCGCGGCTCATTGCCCAGTAACCATCTCTCAGATAGTCGTGATCGGTGCTGGAGAGTTTCTGGATGCTGCCGTATCCGCAGTGGTGGTTGGTGAAAACCAGACCCTGTCCGGAAACCACCTCAGCGGTACATCCGCCGCCGAAAATCATGATGGCGTCTTTCAGAGACGAGTGGTTGATGTCGTAAATCTGTTTTGCGGTAAGCTTGCAACCGTTCTTCTGCATGGTCTTGATGTTCATTTTCTCCAGAAGAGGCAGCAGCCACATTCCTTCGTCTGCAGATGCCGAAACCGGAAGGATCAGCATCAGTGCAAGGGCTAAGAGTTTGAATTTTTTCATATTGAAATTGTTTTGTGTTTATTTCATATCTTGCGGTTGTAAAAGTAAGCAAAATGGCACTACAAAACAAAAACAAGATACGCAGCATAGTCATTTGCCCCGACAAGTTCAAGGGCGGGCTGAAATCTTCAGAAGTGGCCTCGGCCATTAAAGAAGGGCTGGAGCTTTACATATCCGGCCGCAAGGGCGAAGACTCGCTGATTTCTCCGGAGGCTTCTTTCCGGATTTTCGAGATGGCCGACGGGGGAGACGGAAGCGCGGAGCTTTTCGGCAAGCTGACCGGCGGGAAGAAGATAGAGTGCGAGGTATGCGGTCCGCTCGGAGACAACGTGCCGTCCGGCTACATAATGAGCAAAGATGATGGCGGTCGTCTTTCCGCTTTCATAGAATGCGCCAAGGCTTGCGGCCTGGCAATGGTGCCTGAAGAGGATCGCAATCCACTGAAAACAACAACGTTCGGACTGGGACAGCTGATGCTTAACGCGCTGGAAAGAGGGGCGGAAACCATTTGCGTGGGCCTTGGTGGCAGCGCCACCAACGACTGCGGCAGCGGAATGCTCCAGGGGCTTGGCTTCGGGCTCGGCCTACCTTCGGGAGTGAAGGCATCGGGAGGAACATTGTCTATGATCGGAAGCATCGCCGAGCCGAGTAAAGATATTATGGAAAAGCTCAGGAGGGCAAGAATCATAATCATCAACGATGTTGACAATCCGCTCTGCGGGCCGAACGGGGCCACATACGTCTATTCTCCGCAGAAGGGCGCTAACGAGGAGTCTATGGCAAAGATGGACAAAGACATGGCGGATCTGCTTCTCAGATGCGGCCGGACCTCCCTTTCCAAGACGGATGCATCCGAGGCTGCCCTTGTCCCGGGCGCCGGTGCTGCCGGAGGGCTGGGATTTGCCTTCCTGCATTTTCTGGGCGCTGAGGCGGTGAGCGGCTTTCACTTCTTCGGCGATATTCTCCAGGGTCTTTCACGCGCCATCGCCGAGGCGGATCTTGTCATAAGCGGAGAGGGGAGCATAGATTCCCAGAGCCTGAGCGGAAAGGTTGTGGGTGGATGCTGCTCGTCTCTCAAGGAATGCTCCGGCTCTGAAAACAAGAGGCTATGGCTTTTCTGCGGAAAGGGAACCGTGGACAAGGAAAAACTTGCAGCTTCCAGCGGAGGCGCGCAGGTTGGATTGTTCCAACTTGCAGATATTGAGCCTAATATAAAGGCCAGAATGAAACGGGAATATCCGCTTTTGAGGCAATTGGCTTACTGCGCCGCCATGGAAATGGACTCTCTTCTATAGGAAAGGGGCGTTTTTTTTCATATATTTGGCGTCTTGAATTTGAAACAAGAAACAAACAATAAATAACAATGAAGACATACGAAACCAAAAACGTGAGGAATGTCGTTCTGCTGGGAAGCCCTAAATCGGGCAAGACCACCTTTGCAGAAAGCATGATGTTCGAAGGCAAGGTCATCGACCGCCGTGGCTCTATCGAGGGCAAAAACACAATGAGTGACAACACCGAGATAGAGCAGATATATCAGAGATCAATTTATTCAACACTCTTGTACACAGAGTACAACGACACCAAGTTCAACATCATAGACACTCCGGGTTCGGATGACTTCGTTGGCGGAGTTTATTCTGCTTTCACCGTTTGCGACAGCGGAATAGTTCTGGTTAACGCCACCCAGGGCGTGGAGGTTGGAACCGAGCTTTTCATCCGCCAGGCACAGAAGGCCGGAAAGCCTGTAGTGATTGCAGTCAACCAGCTTGACAGCGAGAAGGCAGACTGGCACCAGGCTATCGACAGCCTGAAGAACGTTTATGGCGGCAAGATAGTTCAGGTACAGTTCCCTGTAGCAGTTGGAGCAGACTTCAACGCATTTGTTGACGTTCTCAAGATGAAGATGTACCGCTTCAAGGACGAGAACGGCACCCGCGAGGAACTCGATATTCCAGCAGACCTTCAGGCAGAGGCTGAAGAGCTTCAGCAGCAGCTCATTGAGAAGGCTGCCGAGAACGACGAGCAGCTTATGGAAATCTTCTTCGACAAGGGAAGCCTTACCGAAGACGAGGTTCGTTCAGGACTGAGAGCCGGAATGCTAGCAGACGAAATCTTCCCTGTATTCTGCCTTTCTGCAAAGAAGGACATCGGCGTGAAGAGAGTTATGGAGTTTGTAATCAACACTCTTCCTAACCCTGGCGAGCACGAGGCTGAACTCAAGGACGGCGGAAAGATGAAGGTTGACGCCAATGGCCCAACCGCTCTGTATTTCTACAAGACCGCTCTGGAGCAGCATCTTGGAGACGTTGCTTACTTCAAGGTAATGAGCGGAACCCTCAAGGAGGGTATGGACCTGATCAATCCTGAGACCGGCGACAAGGAAAGAGTTTCCATTATCTACGCCGCAGCGGGAAAGAAGAGAGAGAAAGTTTCAGAGATGAAGGCCGGCGATATCGGCTGCACCGTAAAGCTCAAGAGCGTAAGGGCTGGACAGACTCTCTGCTCAGGCTCTGAGATTGTTTACGCTCCAACCAGATTCCCTGATCCTAAGTTCCGCACAGCCATCAAGGCCAAGGAGGAGAAGGACGAGGAGAAACTCGGCGAAATCCTCAACAGAGCTTCTGCAGAAGACCCTACAATTGTTGTAGAGTACTCAAAGGAACTCAAGCAGACCATCCTTTCCGGACAGGGCGAGCACCACATCAACATCCTCAAGTGGAAGATCAACAATGTGGACAAGCTGGAGATAGAGCTTATGGCTCCAAAGATCCCTTACAGAGAGACCATTACCAAGGTTGCCACAGCAGACTACAGGCACAAGAAGCAGTCTGGCGGAGCCGGCCAGTTCGGCGAGGTTCACCTGCTCATTGAGCCTTACTACGAGGGCAAGCCAGAGAACAACAAGTTCAAGGTCAACAACCAGGAGATGGTTCTCAACATAAAGGGCAAGGAGGAATATCCTCTGGAGTGGGGCGGAAAGCTCGAGTACTACAACTGCGTAGTGGGCGGCGCTATTGACGCTCGCTTCATGCCTGCAATCCTCAAGGGTATCATGGAGAAGATGACCGAAGGTCCTCTTACCGGATCATACGCACGCGACATTCGCGTTTACGTTTACGACGGTAAGATGCACCCGGTTGATTCCAACGAGCTCTCCTTCAAGCTTGCAGCCCGCAACGCCTTCAAGGAGGCCTTCAAGAAGGCTGGTCCTAAGATCATGGAGCCTATCTACAACATCGAGGTGATGGTTCCATCAGACTGCATGGGCGACGTAATGAGCGACCTGCAGAATCGCCGCGCCCTCATAGAGGGAATGCAGAGCGAGAACGGATTCGAGGTTCTCAAGGCCAGAATCCCTCTTGCAGAGCTTTACAGATATTCAACCACACTCAGCTCCCTGACTTCAGGCCGCGCTACCTTCACCCAGAAGTTCGCTGAGTACCAGCAGGTACCGGCAGACGTTCAGGAGAAGCTGCTGAAGGCTTACGAAGAGAGCGAAAAGGAAGAATAATGATAATCCTCTGCGATAAAATCACCAAGGCCTTTGGGACCCAACAGGTTCTCAAGGGCCTTAGTTTTAAGGCCTCCGAGAAAGAGGTGCTGAGCATCGTGGGGGCAAGCGGGGCCGGCAAGACCACTCTGCTCCAGATACTGGGCACCATCCTCACGCCCGACAGCGGAAAGGTTGTCATAGATGGGGTGGATGTCTTTTCTCTCGATTCCAAGAGCCTGGCCGCTTTCCGCAACCGCAAAATAGGCTTCGTTTTCCAGTTCCACCATCTGCTTCCGGAGTTTACGGCGGTAGAGAACGTGATGCTTCCCGCTCTCATTGGAAGATATGAGGGATCATCTGAAAAGAAGTTGACGGATAAGCAGATACGCCAGAGAGCCGAAGAGCTTTTGGCTGAGCTAGGGCTCAAGGGGAAAGAGGGCAGTCGCCCATCTGAGCTCAGCGGAGGAGAGCAGCAGAGAGTGGCCATTGCCAGAGCCATGATCAACAACCCCAAGATCATATTCGCCGACGAGCCGAGCGGCAACCTCGACAGCCGCACCAAGCAGGAGCTTCACGACTTGTTCTTCAAGATGAGAGACGCTCACGGCCAGACAATAGTGATAGTCACTCACGACGAGGGCCTTGCCAAAAGATGCGACAGGTGCCTCACCCTCAAAGACGGGGTATTCGTTTAGACATGGGCAACAACTACTTCCGTTTCAAGCAGTTCACCATAGAACAGAACGATGTTTCTATGCGCGTCAACACAGATGGCGTGCTGCTTGGAGCGTGGTTTTCGCTTACCCATAAATCTCACGCCGCCATTCTGGATGCGGGCTGCGGAACGGGAGTTATTGCGCTTATGGCTGCGCAGAGGCTTTCTGAATTATCTGCCGAATTTTCCGTAGGAGCCGTGGAAATAGACGCCCGCTCCTGCATTCAGGCCCAGAAGAATTTTAACTCTTCCTCATGGAAGAAAAACCTTGCGGTTTACTATTCTGATTTCCAGTCTTTCGCACTATACGCCAACCACAAGTACGATGTTATAGTATCCAATCCTCCGTACTTCAACAACTCTCTCAAGAATCCATCGCAGACAAAGCGTCAGGCAAGGCATACTGACAAGCTTTCATACGAAGAACTGGTCAAGGGTTCAAAGGTTCTGCTTTCCCCGGGCGGCAGCTTGGCCGTGATCCTTCCGGCTGAGGAATTTGAGGCTTTTGGAAAAATCGCTGAAAAATACGGCTTTGCACAAAAAAGAAAATGCAGAGTTTTTTCCAAGATGGAAGACGAGCGCCCAATCAGAATTATGGCGGAGTTTTGCATCAGTGAAAACAAAAAAGCAGAGGCCGAAACCAGCCTCTGCATAATGGATCATAATCTCGAATATACTCCTGAGTACAAGTCTCTTACCAAAGACTTTTACGTGAAGTTCTAGTTGGTTTTCTTAGGCTCTCTGCCCTTTGGGTCCGGCTGCCTTCTCCACTGTGAAAGCAGATCGTTCATAAACCTTTCTTCCACCATTCTTACCATAGCGGCTTTCTTTATTGGAAGCACTTTCTGGTACTCGTAGTAGTGGAGTTTCTGGAGAGAAGCCTCCCTGTCGAGATTCTCGTAGTAGGTGTCTGCCAGAGCCTTGATTTCATCGTCGGTGGCATTGCCTTCTTTTACAGCCTTGTGCAAAGCCCAGGCGCTTTTGCGGATTTCCTTTCTTACGGTATTTCTCTCAGCGTCGCATTTGTCATATACCGGCCAGAACGCCTTTGCCTCATCCGGAGTCAGATGCAGCTGCCGAGTGAAGAAAGCTATTTTGCGGCTCTGGATATCGGCCATCATCTGCTCGAACTTTTCCTTGTCTCTGCCGTCTTTCTTCTTGCCGCCATCCTCGTTCTGGGCAAATCCTACTGTGCATAAAGTCAAGGCCAAAGCCAAAAAGAATATTTTTTTCATGATTGCAATATTTATCTGTTAGATGTAATTTCTTCTGCGATTAGTCCCGGATAAGAAGGAGCCATCGTGGTGATGTATTCTTCAAGGGCGTCAAACTCGTCATCTGAAAGATCGTCGAAATCTTCCTCCACGTCCTGTGCCAGGGAGTTGCTGTAAATATCCACAACCTCTATGGCGCCGAACTTGTTTACAAGGCTGTCCAGCATCATATTGCCCTCTTCCGTAAGAGAGCTCTGGGCTATAGCCTTACTCTGGTGGATGCTGGTGAGTTTCATTATGCCCCATCCCATTCCCGCTACCAGCAGGAACGAGGCGGCCAGGGCCAGAGAAGCCTTGAGAGCCTTGGTCCAAGACCCCCATCCGGAAGGCTTGGTCTGGAAGGTCCTTTCCCTCAGCCTTTCCTCTACACTGTCAAAATACCCCTCAGGAACGGAGAACGGGATAGTTCTCATTCCATCTTTCTGCAGGATATCTTTTTCATTGTTCCTTTCCATAATCTTTTCAAATTCACCGATATTTAGATATTGTTCACCCTCCAAAGTAAAATCAGAATTTTCCAAATTCCTTGAGATTCTTCTCTATCTTCTTGTAAGCCAGCGAGTAAGATGCCTTTACCGCATCCGGATTGCTGTCCAGAATTTCGGCAATTTTAGCGTATTCCATCTCCTGGAAGTACCGCATTGAGAATATAGCCCTTTGCCTGTCAGGCAGTTTGGCAACCTCGTGCTGAAGCAGCATCTGTATGGTGTCTCCCCTGAAATACGGGTCTGCGGCAATGCGGTTTGCGAGCTTGGTTTCGTATGACGTTAGGGAGAACTTGTTGTTAAACCTCTCTTTCTTGAGGAAGGTGAAAGCTTCGTTGGTGGCAATTCTGTAAAGCCAGGTGTAAAGCCCGCTTTCCGCCCTGAATTTCGGAAGGGCGCTCCAGGCTTTCATAAAGGTATTCTGGAGCAGGTCATCGGCGTCTTCGTGAGAAAAGACAAGTTCTCTCAGATGCCAGTACAGCCTCTGAGAGTACTCTCTTACTATCAGGTTGAACGCTTGGTTCTGCCCGCCTTCAGATTTAAAAATCTCCAGAATATCCTTATCAGTCATGTATTATTTCCGGGCGATGGCTCGTCTTGCCGCGGCCACAATATGTTCTGCGTCAAGACCGTAAGCCTTCATCAGTTCTGCCGGGGTTCCGCTCTGGCCGAACTTGTCGGCAATGGCCACAAACTCCAGCGGCGCAGGATGATGTGAGCTCAGCAATCCTGCAATCATTTCTCCCATTCCTCCGAAGATGAAATGCTCTTCTGCCGTAACCACGCATCCGGTCTTCTTTATAGACTCCATAACGGTGTCATAGTCAAGCGGCTTTATGGTGGCAATGTTTATAACGTCTGCCGTTACGCCTTCTTTTTCCAGCTCTTGTGCTGCGAGCAAGGCCTCCCATACAAGATGTCCGGTTGCAAGTATAGACACATCTTTTCCGTCGTTGAGCTTATAAGCCTTTCCGATTTCAAAGGCTTCGTTTTCCGGAGTGAAGTTAGGCACGCTCGGCCTTCCGAACCTCAGGTAAACCGGGCCGTTCCACTTGGCGGCGGCAATGGTGGCGTTCTTTGTCTGGTTGAAGTCGCAAGGCACTACAACCGCCATTCCCGGAAGCATTCTCATAAGGCCTATGTCTTCCAGAATCTGGTGGGTGGCCCCGTCTTCTCCCAGGGTGATTCCGGCGTGCGATGCCGCAATCTTCACGTTTGTCTCGGAATAGGCTACGGCCATTCTTACCTGGTCATAAACTCTTCCTGCGGCAAAGGCCGCAAAAGTGCCCACAAACGGAATCTTTCCATTGAGAGAAAGACCCGCAGCCACATTTATCATATTTGCCTCAGCGATTCCGGCCTGGAAAAACCTGTCCGGAAATTCCTTTGCGAAAGCGTCCATCTTAACCGAACCCTTGAGGTCGGCGGCAAGAGCCACAACATCTTTGCACTCCCTTCCGATAGCGAGAAGTCCTTCTCCGAATCCTGAGCGCGTATCCTTGTTTCCTGTATTTGTGTACTTTGTCATTTTCCAGATGTTTTAATGGTTAAAAATCTCCGAGGGTTTCAGGTATTTGCTTGAGGGCTGCCTCGCACTCTTCCGGCTTAGGGGCCTTGCCGTGCCACTTGCATGTGCCTTCCATAAAATCCACGCCCTTTCCCATAACGGTCTTGAGCATGATCATTACCGGTTTCGGCTCAATCTGCTGCAGTTCCTCCGCTAGTTTTATCGCTGAGAAAATGTCTTCTATGCTGTTGCCGTCTTCTGCTATGACCACATTCCAGCCGAAGGCTTTCCACCTCTGGTCCAGATGGTCCGGGCCAATGACTTCTTCTGTGGTTCCGTCTATCTGCTGTCCGTTCCAGTCTGTAAATGCAATCAGGTTGTTCACTTTGTGGTGTGAGGCAAACTGCGCGGCTTCCCATATCTGGCCCTCCTGGCTTTCTCCGTCTCCCACAAGGCAATAGACTTTGTTAGGATCTCCGTCGAGTTTCTTTCCAAGAGCCGCTCCAACAGCCACGCTGAGGCCCTGGCCCAGAGAGCCGCTGGCTTCAAACACTCCTGGAAGGCCGGTATCCGTTGCCGGATGGCCCTGAAGCCTGCTTCCTATCTTGCGGAAAGTGGCGAGCTCTTCTACCGGAAAATATCCGCTTCTGGCAAGCGCGCTGTAAAGCAGAGGAGACTCGTGCCCGCAGCTGAGGAAGAACATGTCCATTCCCCGTCCGGTGCGGTTCCAGTTCTTTGGATCGTGCTTCATCTTGCTGAAATACAGCGCCGTTACAACATCTGTGGAGCTGAGGCTTCCTCCCGGATGCCCGCTCTTTGCCAGAGTCACCATACGGAGGATGTCTCTTCGTATCTGACTGGCAATATCTTTCAGTCTTTGAATGTCAGACATAAGCAAAAAATTATCGGTTTTATACTGATTGTAAATTTAGTTATTTTTGCATCGAGATGAAAAATATCAGGAACTTTTGCATAATAGCGCATATAGACCACGGCAAATCCACTCTTGCGGACAGGATGCTTGAGGTAACAGGCACCGTCACCAGCCGCGAGATGGAGGCTCAGGTGCTGGACTCGATGGATCTGGAGAAGGAGAAGGGCATCACCATCAAGAGCCACGCCGTTCAGATGAAATATACCAAAGACGGACAGGAATATACTCTCAACCTTCTGGATACTCCCGGACACGTGGATTTCTCTTATGAGGTTTCTCGTTCCATTGCTTCCAGCGAAGGAGCTCTGCTTGTTGTGGACGCCACCCAGGGCATTCAGGCCCAGACTATATCCAACCTGTATCTGGCGTTGGATCACGATCTTACCATTATTCCTGTCCTGAACAAGATAGATATGGAAGCCGCCGAGCCGGAGCTTGTCAGAGACCAGGTTTGCGACCTTCTGGGGTGTGACCCAAGCGAGGTTCTCATGTGCTCGGCCAAGACCGGAGAAGGCGTTCCCGCCATCCTTGACGCTATTGTTGACAGAATTCCAGCTCCTGTGGGAGATCCCGACGCTCCGCTCCAGGCTCTGATATTCGATTCCGTTTTCAACCCGTTCCGCGGCATCATCGCCTACTTCAAGGTTGAAGCCGGCAGCATTCACAAAGGCGAGAAGGTAAAGTTCTTTAACACGGGCATGGAATACGTTGCAGACGAGGTTGGTACAATGGGCCTCAAGCTCAACCCCAAGCCTGAAATCACCTGCGGCAACGTAGGCTACATCATAAGCGGAATAAAAAGCGCGGTAGAGGTAAAAGTGGGTGATACTATTACATCTGTCCAGAACCCTTGCAAGGAAGCCATTGCCGGATTTGAGGAAGTGAAACCTATGGTCTTTGCCGGCGTATATCCCGTAGAGACAGACGAATACGATCAGCTCAAGGTTTCTCTTGAAAAGCTTCAGCTCAACGATGCTTCTCTGGTTTTTGAGCCGGAAAGCTCTATGGCCCTGGGCTTCGGTTTCCGCTGCGGATTCCTCGGCCTTCTTCATCTGGAGATAGTCCAAGAAAGGCTCTACAGGGAGTTCGACATGGACTGCATCACCACGGTTCCTAACGTCTCCTTCAAGGTCTATACAACCGACGGCAACGTTCTGGATGTCCACAACCCTTCCGGCCTTCCGGAGGTTACTATGATAGACCATATCGAGGAGCCTTACATCCGCGCCCAGGTCATCAGCAAGGCAGACTTCTTCGGCCCTATCATGAAGCTTTGCCTGGACAAGAGGGGCACCCTTGTAAGCCAGCACTATATAACCACGGACAGGGTTGAGCTCAACTTCGACCTTCCGCTCAGCGAGATAGTCTTTGACTTCTACGACAAGCTCAAGAGCATATCCAAGGGTTATGCTTCATTCGACTACCACATCACCGATTACCGCCCGGCCCAGCTTGTAAAGCTCGACATCCTTCTCAACGGCGAGCAGGTGGACGCTCTTTCATCGCTGATCCACAGAGACCACGCCTACGACTTCGGCAGAAGAATGTGTGAAAAACTCAAAGACCTTATTCCAAGACAACAGTTTGACATTGCCATCCAGGCTGCCATCGGGGCTAAGATCATTGCCAGAGAAACCGTCCGCCAGGTAAGAAAAGATGTTACTGCCAAGTGCTATGGCGGAGACATCTCGAGAAAACGCAAACTCCTTGAAAAACAGAAGAAAGGCAAAAAGCGTATGCGTCAGGTAGGCCAGGTTCAGGTGCCTCAGAGCGCCTTTATGGCCGTCCTTAAACTATAACCAGTATGAAACGATATTTAATACTCTCATCGATTATTGCCGCCCTTACCATTGTCGGTTGCAAGTCTTCTTCCCAGAATCAGACAGACTCAACCCAACCGACTGAAACCGAGGCAATCACCGAAAACGTCGCTGACACCGCAACAACCCCAGCAGCAAAAGACACTGTTGCCAAAGAACCCGTTCCGGCAGAAATAACAGCCATTGACCTCGGCCTTTCCGTGAAGTGGGCCGACCGCAACATAGGCGCCCCCTCTCCGGAACAAAGCGGAGACTATTACGCATGGGGTGAAATAGAAACTAAGAAGGAGTATTCCGCCCAGAACTACAAGTGGTACAAAAACGTAAACGGAGACCTTCTGCTGACCAAAAAGAAGTTCGGTCCAGAAGATGACGTAGCATCCGTAAAACTCGGCAACGGCTGGCGCACCCCAACCCTTGAAGAAATCAAGGAGCTTATTGAAAAATGCAACTGGGAATGGATTGAAAAGAACGGCGTACCAGGCTACAAGGTTTCAAGCATAACCAACGGCAATAGCATCTTCCTCCCCGGCGCTGGTTTCTTTGACGGCAACGCCAATCTTGGCGGACAAGGCGGCTATTACTGGTCTTTCACACCCGAGGGTGTCAGCAATAATGCAGATTATCTGTATTTCTGCGACCACGACATAGACTGGAACTATATAGATCGCGAATACGGCATCCCAGTTCGCCCAGTCTGCAAATAGACTATATTTAAATCAACAATACGGCTCAAAAAAAGCCAAAATAACCCACGTTACGGCTCAAAAACCTCTAGAATGAGCCGTATTTTTGTTATATTTGAGCCGTAAACTTCAAAAGATATGACCAAAGAAAGCGAAATACTACAGTACCTCCACTATCATCCAAGCTCTTCCAGGAGCGAGATTGAAGCCGGAATGCACATGAAAGAAAGCCCCGCCACCGTAAAGCGTCTTCTCGCTTCTCTGGTTCAAAGCAAATCTGCCATTGTGACTGGCCAAGGACGCGCTACGCGCTATAGCGTATCACCGCAGGCGCATATAACAATGGAATTGAACATTGACACATACTTCCAGAAAGAAACAGACGAGCGCGAAGTACAAACTGCTTTTAATTTTGAACTCATAAATGATATTCTCCCCCAGGTGGATATATTCACAGCCGAAGAGAAAGAAAGACTTGCTAGCTTGCAGACTCAATTCACCAAGAATCTGGAGGGAATAACGCCTACCGAGTATCGCAAGGAAATGGAGCGCCTTGGTATAGACTTAAGCTGGAAGTCTTCTCAAATAGAAGGCAATACATATTCTCTATTGGAAACTGAAAAACTCCTGAGGGAAAAGCAGACTGCATCCGGAAAAACAAAAGAAGAAGCTGTAATGCTGCTCAACCACAAGGACGCACTGGACTTTGTTCTGGCTGAACCCGAATACTTCCAAGCTCTTTCTGTCCGCCGCATAGAAAAATTGCACACACTGCTGGTTAAAGAACTGGATGTGGATAAAGGCATTCGAAAGCGCCGTGTGGGTGTAACTGGTACAAACTACCGCCCCCTGGACAACGAACACCAGATTCGCGAGGCCTTGGAGGATACTTGCCGTCTCATCAACAGCAAAGAAAACGTCTTTGAGAAAGCATTGTTATCCCTGGTGCTGATATCTTATATTCAGGCCTTTGCCGACGGAAACAAGCGAACAGCCAGAATCACCAGCAACGCCATTCTCATTGCAAACAATTGTTGCCCGATATCTTTCAGGACAGTAGATTCTGTGGACTATAAGAAGGCGATGCTTATTTTCTACGAACAGAATAATATATCGGCTTTTAAGAAGATATTTATAGACCAATTCGCCTTTGCGGTTCAAACATATTTTTGATCAAATTTTAGGATCATCGAAGTTGAAGGAGACGGTGCTTTTTGCTCCGTCTCTTTCTATTTCCAGAGTAACGGATTTCAGGTTCTTGAAGAAAGCCTGCTGCTCGTCCATTGAGATGGTTTTCACGTCTTTGCCGTTGACGGAGAGAATGTGGTCGCTGTTTTTAAGGCCGGCTTTTTCCGCTTTTGAATCGCGATAAAGACAGTTGACAACCCAATAGCCGAGAGTCTTGCTCCTGTCGGTATAGGCGAAGCCTCTTGTCGGGGCGTCAAACGGCTTGTTGAAATCTGCGTTAGGCCTTAGGTACAGCTTTTTGTTAGGGAGGTCTATTATAAGGTAAAACCTTTCCCAAAATTCGTTGCCCACTATTCCTAGATATTCTCTGTCAGAGAGCGCTCCACCGGTGTTCTGGCTGTAATCTGCGGTTATGTTTTCCAGATTGAAGCCTCCTACAGATGCACTTTGTGCCCTGAAATCACAGCCGGAAGAAGATCCTCCTATGCCTCCAACAGCCATATTGTAAAGCAATTGCGGCTTGATGTCCTGAAGGTTGTTTTTTGCGGCAACGGCGCTGGTGAAAGAAACGGTTCCTCCGCTTCCCAGATCCATAAGGAATTCTCCCTGAATTGTACGGTCTTTGTCAACTGTCACGCTTAGCGGAACATAAATCCTGTTGTTGGCGTATCTGATTGCAATAGGGGTGTAGCCTTTTATGTCCGCTTCTGAAACCTTGTCCCAGAACCCCATCTTTTTGTTCTTGTAGTCTATCGCGATAACAACACCTCCTAAATCGGATATTCCCATAAGGCCGTCAGCGGCATCGCCGGTAATTGGCTTGAGCTGGAAGATAGGAGAAACTTTGCTCGTGTACTGCTTGTCTCCGGCGGTATAAGTGAGTTCGCCGAATATGACTTTCACCTTCTGTTCATTGTTGCCAGTTCCGCCCATTTTCGCGTTGCCAATCTGGGTGTATTTGTACGGGCTTTGAGCACGGTAAATGCTGTCCAGACAAGTATATGGAGCGCCCGTGTCGAATATCAGCAAGGCATCCTGGCCGTTGACTTTTGACGGAACATACACGTGCCTGTAATACTTTATGTCAAACATCTTGTTCTGGGCAAAAGCCTGCAGGCCCAGCAGCAAAACCATCGCGATAAAGAGAATCCGTTTCATAATGCGTGTGTTTAAAGACAAAAATAAGAGAAAATGTTTACTTTTGAGTATGAAAACAAAATCTGCAATATTCGTTTGTCTGGCAATGTTCTTTGCTTTTGCCGGATGTTCCAAGGGCGGCGGCGGTGGCAATTCCATAACCCCCGAGCCCAATAAGAAGGTGCCGGTGACTTCTATAAGCATAGCTCCTGTGAAAATTGCTCTGGGAGTAGGCTTTACAGCTCAGATTACTTTGACCGTAATTCCTTCCGACGCTACAGACCAAAGCGCTGCGTGGACGTCTTCCAATCCGGCGGTTGCAACTGTTTCCAATACGGGACAGGTGAAGGCCGTAGGTCTGGGAACAGCCTCTGTTTCTGTGTCGTGCGGAGGGAAGACGGCTAGTTGCCAGGTTACCGTGGACAATGTTGCAGATTTGGGGCTGACGGTAAAATGGGCTCATTGCAATCTTGGAGCAACAACTCCGGAAGGGTATGGAGACTACTATGCCTGGGGCGAAATAGAAACAAAGGCAGAATATACGTGGGAGAACTACAAGTGGGCAAACGGAGATTACAACAAGATCACAAAATACGGATTCAAGGAAAGCTATGGCGTGGTAGACAACCTTACCACGCTTGAGCTTGCAGATGACGTGGCAAACGTGAAGCTTCACGGCAACTGGAGGATGCCAACCAAAGACGAGATGAAGGATCTGGTGGAGAAATGCAAGTGGGACTGGCTCTCTTTCAACGGAGTAAGGGGTTATCTGGTTACCAGCAAGATAAACGGAAACAGTATTTTCCTGCCGGCGGCGGGGTATCATATCGGTCCTGTTCTGGAAGCCGCGGGCTCTATCGGCGAATACTGGTCTTCTTCTCTTGGAGACGAGTGGTCCGACAGCTCTTTCAGCGTGTTCTTCCAGCCGAGTAACTTTGCCACTTGGCTTAGTCTGGGCACTACTTACCGCTGCTGCGGATATCCGATACGTCCTGTTACAAAATAAAATCTATACGCCGAGGAGCTCTTCGGCAAAGCGGGTATAGTTGGTCTGGGCATCCCATTCTTCCTGCCAGTTGACATAGCAGTTCTGCTTCATCTGGGTGTGGATGTTTTCAGGAAGGAGGATGTATTCCAGGATTTGGTTCTTGAGGTCTTCGGCAGTAATGTCTGCGTCTATTATGTAGCCGAGAGGGCAGTTGCGGAAAAGTTCCTTTACGCCGCCTACGTTGGTGGCTATCACCGGAATACCGTAGCTCATGACCTCCATTATTGAAACAGGAATGCCCTCGCTTCTGCTTGCCAGGATGAACAGGTCCGCACCATTTTCCTTGTAGTATTCAAGTATCTCGTCGTGAGGCCGGGAGCCTTTGAAATCAATGCTTATTATTTCTGAGTTAATTGTTTCTGCTGTTTTTCTAAGCGATTGAAGCATGTTGCCGCCCCCGAAATGTGTGTAAGTTATCTTGTCAAAGCCGCGGTTTTTGATCTGCTGCAGTGCGGCCAGGTCTTGAACGAGAAGTTTTAGCGCATCTACAACAAGGTCAACTCGTTTTAGCGGAATCAGGTTGGAACAGCCAACAATATTGAATACGTTGTTTTCCTCGGCGATGTTGTTTTTGAAGTTTTCATCGTGATGAGTGGAGCCCAGATGCCAGACCTCGATAATCTTTGGGCAAGGGTTGTAGTTTTTCTTGATGTAGTTCATTCCGTCGTATGAAACCGGAATGGCATAGTCGGTTGCTTCCATTATCTTGCTGCGGAATGGAAGATAGCCTTTGGCTCCCTCATAAAGGTCTGAGCCGTGGAACCTTACGCAGAACATTGGCATAATTTCAACGTTAGGTTTCACGAGCTTTTTCAGGAAAGGAACAAGCATGGCGCTCTTGTCTCCCCAGTAGAAGTAGATCTTGTCCGCAAAGCAGCATTCCCGGGTTACTTCTTCCATCAGCTTCTTGTTGGAAAGAATGGTTCTGAGCATCAAAAAGTAGTTGAAGAAAATCCTCAGGCGCTTGAACACATTAGCTTTCTTGCCTTTTATTCCGCAGCCGAAAAGGGCGCGGAAAAACTCTTTCGTGGCGAAGAAAAACGGGGCGGTGTTGAACAGGCCGTGTTTCAGATAGCCTTTCTTGTCCTTGTGGTCGAAGGGCAGAAGGGGCGTGGCAATATCCACGTTTTCAGGAACAGTCCGCCTTTCCCCGCCTGGCTGATAGAGGGGAAATATGGTGATGCGATGAAAGGCTTGAGCAAGATATGGAACCTCGTCCGCAAGAAAAGTCTCGCCCCCTCCGAACGGATAGGTGTTCGAAAACAGGACGAGCTTTACTCTGTACGGATCGTGCATTGTTGTGTGCTTGAGTTCTTTTACTGAAGAGGGGCGAACTCTATGTCGTTATCTATTCTCTCTTCGTAAAATGGTTTAGCAAAGGCTTTTACAAGCTCCATTTCGCAGTTGGAAACCTGTCCCTTGCGGGCAGCTATGATAGCTCTCAGGTAAGACTCGTCAGGGTCGAGCTCGTTCTTGAGAACCTTCAGGGCGTCGTCATTTCTGCCTTTGAGCATGAGCGCGAGGCCGTGGTTGAAGCCGTCAACTCCGTCCAGAACTTCAAGGGCTCCGTCGTAGTCTCCGTCCTGGATCAGCAGCGAGCCGAGGTTCTCCTTGGCAGTGTCGATGATTTCGCCGTTCTCGCCTTGAGCCATATAGAAATATTCTGCAGCCTTGTCGTAGTTGCCCTTCTGCATTTCAATGGCGCCCAGGTTGTTGTAGTAGCCTGCGGTTTTCTTTTCAACCTTGTCGAGCCAAGTCTTTGCCTCGTCCGGCTTGTTGTTCTGGATTGCCAGGGCGGCCAGGTTGTTGAATGCTCTCTGGCTCTTGAACTTCTGGGCGGCCTTCTTTAGAACGGACTCTTTCTTGGAGTTGTCGGTGAACAGGTTGGCAGCATAAAGCAGAGCCTCTTCGGTGAGGCGGCTGTCATCTGTTTCAACCATTTCCTTGAGTTCTTCGTCGGTGAAGTTCTTGCGGTTAACCTGAGCCACTATGCGGCTTCGGCGAAGCTGAGGCAGAACCTTGGTGTTCAGTGTCTGGAACACCTGAGACATGTTCCTGATTTCCCTCTCTCTTACAACAGGGTCTGAGTACATGCTAAGCACTCTGATAATAAGGTCTTTGTCTTCTATGTTAGACTGCTCCACGAGTTTCTTGAAGCCTTCCCAGTCTTCTCCCTTCTCTTCAACGTCCATATCCAAATTCATTCCGGCATTCTTTGAGATGGTCTTGTCGTATGCAGCCTTGGCGCTCTTGGCTCTCTGGATTGAGAGCTTGTTGTTGTTGTCTTCCGGGCCCTCAGGAGAGGCGTATCCGATAATCTTTCCGCCGGTTACGCTGGTCCTGGAATCGTTCTTGGAATCCTTGAGGAATTTCTCAAACGCTTTCACTTCCTCGGAGTTCAGGCGGGAGGCCTTCACGTCGGACTTGTTCACGTCGTAGAGAATCTGCGTCTCCACCTGCTCGGTGGTTTCCAGCTCGTAGTTGTCTTTCTCGAAGTAAGGAATGCCGTTAGACTGCACAAGCATAGAGGTGCAGTTGGTGCCTTCTGCAATCTTGAAGGAAACAGGATATTCCCAGCTATTGGATTTTGATGAGTTATAGATAGTTACCTTTAGTCTCAATTCGGCTTTTTCCATGCCCTTCTTGTAAGGGAACACAACGTCTCTGCTTATCTGGCTGGCGGTCTTGTAAGGGATTACGGCATAGTTGTCGCGAATCTTTTCTCCCTGCATCCAGAAGTCAGCAGCAACTTCTTTCTGGTCTCCGTACACCAGCTCCGGAGTAATCTTCATATAAGCGTTCTGGAGAAAATACTTTGCAGGGAAGGTGATGGTGTAAGTGGCCTTGATCTGCCCGCCCACACATTCCAGAGTCTTTGGGTTGCATTCTGTCTTCACCATAGAGGCCAGCTTGGCCATCTGCTGAGGATTGGCGCAGAATGCGGCTAGAGCGGCTGCTGCCGCAATGAGAGTGAATTTGAAAAATCTCTTCATATAATCATTGTTTTGTTTATTCGTTCAAGATCTTCCGGAGTGTCTATTCCGAAAGACGGCTCGTTGCACTCGGCAACCCTGATTTTCAGCCCGTTTTCCAGCCACCGGAGCTGCTCGAGCTTCTCGGTCTTTTCCAGGAAGCTTTCTTCCATGGCGCAGATTCTCTCCAGCGCCTGGCTTCTGTATCCGTAAAGCCCCACATGCAAATAGTATGGCAGATCTTCAGGAAGCGGGTCTGTGAGTTCTCCCGAGCGGTGGAACGGAATCATGCTCCGCGAAAAGTAAAGTGCGTTCATGTCCTTGTCCACCACCACTTTCGGGCGGTTAGGGTCTTTTAGGTCTTCAACCGATGACGCTCTTTTGACGATAGTTGCGATGTCAACCCCGTCCTGCATCAGGGTTTTGGCCAGCGTTTCCATCTGGAGAGGGGATATAAAAGGCTCGTCGCCCTGTACGTTTACCACTCCACTGAAAGATTTCCCGGTTTTTTCAGTATATATATTGTAAGCTTCCAGGCAGCTGTCGGTTCCGCTTTTATGGGAGGTGGAGGTCATTACGGCAAAGCCCCCGTGCCGGGTTACGGTATCGAAGATTCTTTCGTCGTCCGTAGCCACGCACACATCGCTGAAGACTTTCTTGGCCTGGCCAAAAACTCTCACCACCATAGGAATGCCGTGGACAAGGGCCAGCGGCTTGCCCGGGAAGCGGGTGGAGGCGTATCTTGAAGGTATAATTGCCAATATGTTTTCCATCGTTGAACAACGGCTTTTGTTGCCATCAGACAAAAATACTGAAAAAATGTCAGTTTTTATTAACTTTGCCAAACAGGTGTAAAAAAGATTGAGAATGGAATTGCAGAGTTTGAAAAACAGATTCGACCTGATAGGAGACGACCCTCAGTTCAACTACGCCCTGACGGTGGCGGAGAGGGTGGCCTCTACGGACGTGTCGGTGCTTGTGAGCGGAGAGAGCGGAGTGGGAAAAGAGTCTATACCGCAGATAATTCATTATAGCAGTCCACGAAAGCACAAAAAATACATAGCCGTGAACTGCGGCGCCATCCCGGAGGGAACTATGGAATCCGAGCTGTTCGGGCACATAAAGGGTTCTTTCACGGGAGCTAATGACAACCGCAAGGGTTACTTTGAGGTGGCGGACGGAGGCACTATTTTCCTGGATGAGGTAGGGGAGCTTTCTCCTGAATCGCAGAAGAGGCTGCTGAGGGTTCTGGAAAGCGGGGAATTCTACAAGGTGGGATCTTCCACAGTGCAGAAAACCGACGTTAGGGTGATAGCCGCTACAAACGTGAATCTCCAGGACGCCATTCGCCAGAGGAAATTCAGGGAGGACCTTTACTACAGGCTTAACCAGGTGCCGATCTATCTTCCTCCGCTAAGAGACCGCAAAAGCGATATCCTGCTGCTTTTCAGAAAGTTTGCTTCAGACTGCGCAGACCGCTACAACGTAGTCCCGGTATCTTTGGACAGAGAGGCCCAGTCTGTGCTGATTTCCTACAGGTGGCCGGGCAACATCCGCCAGCTGAAAAACATTGTGGACCAGATTACGATACTGGAGCCTTCAAGGCTGATAGATGCTGCCACGCTGAAGAATTATCTTCCATATTATGGCGAAGACACTCATCCGGTGGACTTGTCTCGAGATGATTCTTTGGGCGGCAAGGACAAGGAAATGATAATCCAGATGATTTTGTCTTTGAAGCAGGATGTGGAGGCTCTCAAGCAGATAGTTCCTCCGGGAGGATTTACCGCCCAGACCGCACCCAAGACCATACAGGTAGACGTGCGGCCGACAGACAACAAGCCGGATGACATGGATTTTTCGGAGACAATAGACACGGAATCTTCAGAAGAGAAAAAAGAGGAAGGCCGTTCGCTGCAGGAAATGGAGGAGAAAATGATAAGGGAGGTTCTCAAGAAATATCCTCGCAACCGCAAGGCGGCAGCTCACGAGCTGGACATTTCGGAAAGGACACTGTACCGCAAGATAAAAGAGTACGGCATTATAAACGAAAGGAAGAAAAAAAGATGAGAATTCTGACTAGGATACTGGCGTTTGTTATAGTTCCGCTTTCCTTGTGCGGCTGCGGAATCTATTCTTTTTCAGGAACATCTCTGCAACCCGACATAAAGACCATTATGGTTGCCAACCTGGAGAACAAGGCCATGCAGATAAACCCTACGCTTGCCGCCAATCTCACCCAGGAGCTGCAGGACAAGTACCGCAGGCTCACCAAGCTTGAAATGGTTTACGAGGATGCCGACCTGGAGGTTTCCGGCTATATAACCGGCTATGAGGTTACTCCTACAGCCGTAACCGCAGACGAAGTTGCAGCCCGCAACCGCCTGACAATAACAGTTAGGATTTTCTACAAGAACAACAAGTATCCCGATGAGGCTTTTCCTGAGGGGAGATCTTTTGCGGCATATCAGGACTATGACTCCACCAACTCTCTGGATGCCGTGCAGGACGTTCTGTGCCAGCAGATTATAGAAACCCTGGTTGAAGACATATTCAACGCTACCGTAGCCGAATGGAGATAAGCGGACTCAAATACGGCAATGTTCCTTCTCTGGACGTGATGGAGATGGAGGCTCTGCTAAAGCAGTGCCCGTGGTTCTCTTATCTGAGGGAGATAATGATGGAGAAGCTCTACCGCATAGACGAAGAGGCTTTCAGGGAGAAGCTGGCAGCCTCGGCCGTGTTCTTGTCTTCAAGAAAGACTCTCTACGACAGGATCAACGCTCCGGTTGAAGACCTTCCTTTGGATGAAGAGGTCGAGGAAGTTGTTCAGGAACCTGCTGTTTTTGAGCAGCCGAGCAAGCCGAGGGTTGTGGTTGTGGGTGGAGATTTCTTCTCCAAAGACGACTTGAAGAGCATATCGCCTGAGGAAGATATGGAACTCAAGCTGCGCAACAGCCCGTTTTACCGTCCTGTGGAGGAGGCTCCAAAGAAGGAAGAAGAGCCGGTTCAGCCTGCCGCGCCAAAGCGGTCTTCGCTTTTGACGGAAGACGGAAAAGTGAACTTCGACGACCTGGCTTTCTGTACCGAAACCCTTGGTCACATATACGCCCAGCAAGGTTTTTACGACAAGGCAATAGACGTTTTCTCCAAACTAATTTTGCTATATCCGCAAAAAAGTGCTTACTTTGCAGCCCTTGTAAATGACATGAAGACGCGTTCCGCAAAGCCGTCCGAGTAAAAAGACCCTCGTCCGGAATCGTGGAATAGCTTGAATAAGAATAAAATAGACAGTTTAATATGTACGGACTTTTTGTAACAATAATCGTTATAGCAAGTGTTCTGCTTACCATCGCCGTCCTTTTGCAGAATTCAAAGGGAGGCGGACTTGCTTCCAACTTTGCAGCCGGAAACCAGACTTTCGGCGTTAGACAGGCTGCAGACATTCTTGAAAAGGCAACCTGGTGGTTTGCCGCTATCATAATAGTGTTCAGCATAGCTGCCACAGCCGCCATTTCCACCAGCAACAAGCGCAAGATGGATATTACCAAGGATCTTCAGCAGAGCGCTCCTACAAACGCAACCCCTGCGTTCCCTATTACTACCGGAGGCCAGACAGAGGCTCCGGCTGAGGAAACACCGGCACAGCAATAATTGTAACAAAAACGTAACAATTTTACAATAACCTGATACTGAGATAGGTTCCGCCTTTGAGGTATCGGGTTTTCTTAAAAATTCACTACCTTGCGATACAAAGTACCTAAATATTGTTGTATGTTTGCATTGCAAAATACCAGCGAAAGTATAATACTAGGCCTGGCAAAAGAGAAAACAAACAAAAAACATTTAAGAATATGAAAGAAGTTGTTAACGTTGCAGTGGGCAACAAAGGTTTCACTCTTGAGACAGATGCTTACCAGGCTCTGAGAGACTATCTCGATGCCTTCAGGACAAAATCTTCTGCGGGGGTGCAGTCTGACGCTACCATGTATGAGCTGGAAGACAGGATTGCCGAAATTCTGTCCATGAAGATCTCGTATGAAAGGAATGTGGTGAACATTGCCATGATAGACGAGATTACAGCTCAGCTGGGAATGCCGGACGGCTCGCCGTACAGCAGAATCCAGAACCAGTCTTACCAGCAGACGGGCAACACCTATTACCAGAACCGCAATTCATACGCTGCCGGAGGCTATGGCTACGCTCCTAAGAAAAAGCTCTACAGAGATGTGGACAATGCCTTCATCGGCGGAGTGTGCGCAGGACTGGGCCACTATCTTGACTTTGACACCACCATTATCAAGATAATATTCCTGATCCTGTTCCTGTTTGTGGGCGGAGGCCTTCTGCTTTACATTATTCTATGGATTGTAGCTCCTCCGGCAAAGACTCCGGTTGAGAAATGCGAAATGAGGGGATGGCCGCTTACGGCTGAAAACCTTGCAAGATTCACAAGAAGATAATTACGGCTATGGAAATAAGAGACAACATAAACAACGCGGATCTTGAGCTTAATGCCGAGAACATTAAGGCTCAGATGAGAAAGGGAGTGCTGGAATACTGCATCCTGAGCATTCTCAGAAAGGGAGACTCTTACGTTTCCCCGATGATTTCCGAACTCAAGGCGGCCAAGATGATTGTGGTTGAGGGCACTCTTTACCCGCTTCTGGCCCGCCAGAAAAACCAGGGACTTCTATCCTACAGATGGGAAGAGAGCCCGAGCGGCCCGCCAAGAAAATATTATTCTCTCACCGAAAAGGGGCACAAGGCTCTTGAGCTTATGGACGAGGCCTGGGGAGAAGTTGTGAAAACGGTGGATTACCTGAAAACAGGAATTGAGATGGACAAGGAGGCATAGTTATGGAAGAAGTATTGAAAGTCAGCATAGGAGGCGTTTCTTTCGCCATCAACAAAGACGGTTACAATCGTCTCGACTATTACCTAAGAGGCATCGAGAGCCATTATTCCAGACGTCCGGGCGGAAAGGAGATTGTGGATGACATCGAGAGCCGCATCGCCGAGCTTCTTCTGGAAAAGAATTCCAAAGACGACGTGGTTACTCTAGAAAGAGTGGAAGGCGTGATAGCCGTAATGGGCAACCCAAGCCAGTTTGACGATGAGGAAGAGGCCTCAGGCGCATCTGCAAGGCAGGCGGACAACGTGTCCGGCCAGGCTCAGAGGACGTTTGAGAAGGAGCCGGCAAGACGTTTGTTCCGAGATACGGACGACAGGATGATCGGAGGCGTGTGCAGCGGAATTGCCCACTATTTCAAGTTTGACCCGTCCATTTTGAGAATAATTCTGGGTATAGTGATAGCGCTTCATTTCGTGGGAAGACCCTTCTTGTTCTCGCACGGTGTGTTCGGCTATCACTTGATTTCATCTTTGTTCACAATGTGCTTTATCGGGTACATTATTCTCTGGATTGTAGTTCCTTCGGCAAAGACCTACAGCCAGAGGTGCCAGATGATGGGTTCCGATCCTGGAGTCAGGGGGGCTGAGGAAAGGTTTGAAAATCCTCACAGGCCGTCCGGATGGTGGCTTGGACGCATTGTGAAAGTGCTGCTCGGGCTATTCTTCATTTTCATGGGGCTTTGCGGTTTCGGCCTGATCGGCGGAACGGTTATGGGTTCCGACATGCTGTTCGGGGTGAATCCTGTAAGGGCCGTCAGCTATCTGGAAATGAGCCCTTGGCTGAGGATTGTCATGAAGACTTCCATGATTCTTGTAGCAGTAATTCCTTGCCTGGCGTTTCTGTACGTGGGCATCAGGTGGCTGTTCAACCTCAAGCGGCCTAAGTACCGCCCGGGTTTGATTATGTTCCTGCTGTGGCTTGCCGCTGTAATCACAGCCTCGGCTATCGGCGGCTCTTCTTCAGACATGATTCCTGGAAGGGGCGGAAGGTACGCCTCGGTTACAAAAGCGTTCCCTAAGCACTATGACACTCTCTATGTACAGTATGCCCCTCTTCCTGAAAGCCAGGATGGTGAGACTTACAACTGGGAGCAGATGAAGGAGAGGTTCCGCAAGTTCAACCGTCGCAATGCCGGAGTGTATGTTTCCTGGAACGGCCGCCAGATAGACGATAATTCTGGAGAAGAGGAGTACACGGTAGATTCCGAACAGTCTTACAGCGGAGATTTCTACGCTTTCGTTTCAAGCGGAAAGAAGGCTACCAGGGCTTACGCCATCTATCCGGAGCTTGACATAGACCACAAAAGCTCCACCACCATTGTGGATGACACCACCTCGGCCGACGCTCTTAAAGTAATTAGAGACACCACCATTACCGCGGACATGGAGATCTCCGTGGGCAGGGTTCCGTTCCTGGAAAGGTGGAGAAATTTCGAGGACAAGTCGGAACAGGCCCAGGCCCTGGTCGAAGTAACCGATTCGCTGATTACCCTCAAGCCAATCGTGATAACCAAGAAGAAAAAGTATGACGGAACATACGTTTCCACCAGACTTTGCATACCTGACAGTAGTGTTGTGATTATAAAAACTCCGTTGCAGTGATGAATATCGGTATTTTCTGCTCGGCCAACTCCAGTGTTTCCGCTGCCTTCTTCAAGGCGGCGGAAGCTCTGGCGCAATGGATAGGAGAGAAGGGTCACAGCATAGTCTGGGGCGGCTGCTCTCTGGGGCTTATGGAAACTGTGGGGCGGAGTTTTCTCAAGTCAAGAACCTCGGGACGTTTGACAGGGGTGGTTCCACGTATAATAGAGGAAAAGGGAAAGACTTTCTCTCCTATGGACAGCGTCATTTACTGCAGCAACCTTTCTGAGAGAAAAGACATTATCGTTGAAAACAGCGATATTCTGGTTGCTCTTCCGGGGGGAATAGGCACTCTGGACGAAATCTTCACCGTTGTTTCCTCAGCCACAATAGGCTATCACTCCAAGAAGATAATCCTCTACAACATAGAGGGTTTCTGGAATCCTCTGGCGAATCTTCTGGACCATCTGGAAAAGGAGAATATGATAAGAGGCAATTATCGCGACAGAATCATTTTCTGTTCCACCCTGGAAGAATTCTCCAGTCTTCTGTAAAACAAAAAGCGCCCTTTTTCAAGGACGCTTTTTTCTTGGCAAAAATCTGGGAACTAGTTCAAAGTTCCGGCTTCTGCCTGCTCGATCATGTTCTTGTTGGCGGTGATGTAAACCTCAACTCTTCTGTTCTGAGCTCTTCCGGCTTCGGTTGAATTGTCTGCAACCGGCTCGTTGTAAGACTTGCCTTCGCTGACCATTCTGCTTTCAGCAATTCCGAGGCTCTTGAGATAGTTCTTTACAGCACCAGCTCTTTCAAGAGACAGTCTTTCGTTAACCTGCGCACTTCCGGTGTTGTCGGTGTGGCCGTAGATTGTGATGTCTGTGTCGGCCATGTCTTTCATGGAAGTTGCGAATTTTGCCAGGTCATTCTTGGAAGCGGCTGAAAGGTCGCTCTTTCCGGTCTTGAAAAGAAGTCCGCTCTCGAAGGTTATCTTGATAGCCTCGAGTCCGTTTACGTCTGTAACGGTTTCTACCTTGGCATTCTCAAGCTCTTTCTCAAGCTGCTCTGCTTTCTTGTCCATCTTGCGTCCGATAAGGACTCCGGCTCCTGCTCCAACGGCACTGCCGATAGCTGCGCCGATTGCAGCGCCCTTGCCCTTGCCGAGCAATGCACCAAGACCTGCTCCTACTGCGGCGCCGGCTCCACCGCCGATCAGTCCGCCTGAAGTTGTCTGATTCATGTTGCCGCATCCAGGAACAATAAGAAGGGCCACCATCAGAACGATAATAATCTTTTTCATATTTATTTTTTGTTAAAAAGTTGTCCGCTTTCAAGTGCAAGTTAGCAAAAAGGCAGAAAAAAGAAAAAGTTATATTTGCATTATAGAATCTTTTTTGATATGAAGGCAACACTTTTGCAGCGCAATGTCCTATGGGCCAGTCCGCAGGAGAACGCACGGCTGAACCGTGAAATTATGGAAAAGGAAAGGGGAACGGACCTGTTTCTCCTTCCCGAAATGTTTTCTACAGGGTTTGCGACCTCTCCCGACGGCATCGCTGAGGAGCTTGATGAAGAAGGAGAATGCTTTACTCTGCGATGGATGAGGCAGACTGCTCTTGAGATGGACTGCGCCGTTTGCGGAAGCGTTGCTGTGAAGGAAAAAGACGGCAGGTTTTTCAACCGCCTTTACTTTGTTACTCCGGACAACTGCTTCTCCTACGACAAGCATCATCTTTTCACGTATGGTGGAGAGAACCTGAGATATTCAGCCGGTCAGGAAAGGGTAGTGGTCTTTTGGAGGGGAGTGAAGATTCTGCTTCAGGTTTGCTACGACGTTAGGTTCCCGGTTTTTGTCCGAAATACTCTTCAGGAAGACGGAGCTCCGGAATATGACGCCATAATCTACGTTGCAAGCTGGCCTGCCAAAAGGGTTCCGGCCTGGAAGAGGCTGCTGCCGGCAAGGGCCATAGAGAACCAGTGCTATGTGCTGGCTGTCAACCGCGTGGGAAATGATCCGGTGTGTGAATACATAGGCGGCACAATGGTCATAGACGCTATGGGAAACATAGTGGATAGCTGCCCGGATGCAGAAGAAACCTCCATATCCGTTGATCTGGATATGGAGGCTCTAAAGCGTTTCCGCTCCAAGTTCCCGGTTCTGGAAGACGGGGACGGTTTCTGCCTTTTCTAGAAGTTGACTCCCACCGTCAGACTCACCCCGCGGTTGTGGGTTTCATCAAACATGTCGTGGCCTATATTGGCAAGGCCCACGTTGAGATTCAGTTCTGCATAAAATGCCTGGATGCTGAATCCGCATCCGATTTTAAGCCCGGCGTCAAATCTCTTGAACTGGTCTTCTGCGTCTCCGAAACTATGATAGGCCTGTCTGGCGTTGAAATCTTTTACATATCCTCCCACGCCATAAGCGAGATAAGGGCCCATAAATGGCTGGACGCTTATTCCCGGTCCCGGAAAATTAATCATGTACTTGAAGTTGAACGGCACTTCCAGATAGTTCAGGTTGTAGCTGAAATCTCCGCCGTAATCGCTTTTGCCGCCCTTTTCGGAATACAGGAGTCCGGTTTCAAGAAAGACCGGTATCCTTGGCCCCAACTGCTGGCCCAAGACAATTCCGGCCAGAAGTCCGCCTCTTGGCGAGCTGCTTTCCAGATAAGAAGCCTCAGAACTTACCTCAGCGGCGTTTATTCCGAACCTCAATCCGAAATAAGTGCCACCATAGTAGTTTTGCCCGTACCTGGCAGGTCTTGCCGGGTGTCCGGTGTCATACATGTATACACGGTTTTGGGCCTGTAGCACCTGAGGCAGGGCCAAGGCCGCCATGATAATAGCTGTGAACAGAAATCTTCTTTTCATGGTAGTGTGTTTTTCTTTTCAATTGCAAAAAGCGTGCACCTAGTTAAAGTCCGAGGCTGTGAATGAAGTGAAAAACCAGGCTTGGCATGCAGGCCAGAGGGAAAACCAGTCCGTAAACGGCACCCCAGAAGTGAGCCGTGTGGCCGATGTTGTCCATGTTTTTCCTGGCCATCCACTGGCAGTAGATCAGGTAAAGCGGAGCGAAGATGAATGCCGGTATTGGAATCGGGATTAAATAAATGTAGATGCCCATCTTGGGGTCAAACAGCACTGAAGAGAACAGCACTGCGGATACGGCGCCAGACGCTCCTATGGCGTTGTAATTCGGATTGTTGCGGTGCTTTACAAGATCTGCAATGGAACTTACCGCAATAGCGGTTACATACATCACCACATACAGAATGCTTCCTCCTGTCTGCCCCCAGGCCGCCCTGAACCATTCTTCCGCATATCTTCCGAAGAAGAAAAGGGTGAGCATGTTGAAGAAAAGATGGGAAAAGCTGCCGTGCACCAGACCGTGTGAAAACAGGCGGTAGTATTTCTTATAGTGATATACCGAAAAGGCGTTGAACATCATTGCCGAGAGAAACTCTCTTTTGGAAAGGGCGATGATGCTGACAAGGGCTGTAATCGCGATGATGACAATTGTAATCATGCTTTTTGTTGTTTTGACAAAAGTAAGAATCTGTTTTGAATAAAAAATCGGTATATTTGAAAACTTGAATTAAAATGCATTATTCCGCCACTATGAAAAAACTGTTTTTCACCCTTGCAGCCGTTTTGTTTTTAGCATCGGGAAGACCGGCCTCAGCGCAGGATGATTCTTCGCTCCGCCCTTTCGATATGGACAAAGACAGCATCAGCATTCCGTTTGAGTTTCGCGGAGTCTGGCTCTCCACGGTTGAAAGCATAGACTGGCCTAAGGTAAAGATAGAACTGTCCACCAAGGACAAGGGCAGAATTTCCCAGCAGAGAGAACAGCAGAAAAAAGACTTGGTAACCCTTATAACCAAAATCAAGCGTTCCGGCTGCAATGCCGTTATGTTCCAGATTGTGAGCAACTCCGACGCTCTCTATCCATCCAAGATACTGCAGTGGGCGCCGAGCCTGACCGACATTCCGGGCGAAGGTCCGGGCTACGACCCTCTGGCTCTGGCTGTCAAGACGGCTCATTCCCTGGGTATGGAAATCCACGCCTGGATAAACCCGCTCCGCATAGGAAAGCTGGACCTTCCGAGAAGGCAGGACAATATTTGCTACAAGCGGTCAGAATTGGTTCAGGAGCACGGGCAAAAGCTGTACTGGGATCCGGGCCAGCCTAAGGTGCGCGAATATCTTGGGGCTCTGGCCGAGGAGATAATGGCCAAGTATGATCTGGACGGACTTCACATAGACGACTATTTCTATCCCGACGGGCTCAAGGGAACCGGAGAGCAGGCAAAGCCAAGGAAAAACGAGAAGGTGTGGAACGACGAGGCTCTCTTCCAGAAATACGGACAGGGCAAGACTCTGGACGAGTGGAGAGAATCCAACATAGACGAAATCGTGAGGATAATGCACGAGAAGGTTCACAAGACTCGCCCGGATGCCGTGTTCGGGGTTTCTCCTGCCGGCAGGCTCGTGAACACCCAGGCCTTATATGCCGACCCGCGCAGGTGGGCCGAGCAGGGAACCATAGACTATCTGATTCCGCAGATTTACTGGCAGCACGGGCACCAGATTGCAGACTTCAAGCAGGTTCTGGACAGCTGGGCCGGAATCCTCAGCGATGTTCCGGTGATTGTCGGAATGGCAGCCTACCGCTACAAGAGCAAGGCCTTCCCGGAGTTTTCCGAATATGAGCTTCAGGTGGAAGAATGCCGCCAGGCTCCTCTCCTGAAAGGCCCGGAAAGACAGAACGTGATAGGACAGTGCTGGTTCACAACCCACAACATAATTACGGACGAGTTCACGAGCAAGATGATAAACTCGTTCTACAAGGAAGACATGATTGCCCCGGGGTTCGGAAAGGAGAGGACGATTCTGCAGAGCCCGGAAGTGTTCAAGATGGGGCGCCATCTAAGATGGAGCGAAGTGCCGGGAGCCGACAGCTTTGCCGTTTACAGGCTTGAGGAAAGCGGAACCAACGCCGAGGGCGGAACAGTCTGGAAAGCCGTTCTCCTGGAAAAGTTCCACGGGTTTATCTACAAATGCACTCAGGGCGGCAACTACATAGTGCTGGCCTGCCGCAGGGGAACTCACTCCCAGAGGAGCAACGTTGTTTTCATAAAGGACAAAGAATAGAACACAATAAATTATGAAACGAATCTTAAAGACACTTGCTTATTCTGTCTTGCTTCTGGCTCTGCCGCTTGCCCTTTCCGGCTGCGGCGGAAAGTCAGACCTGGATCCGGATTCGGGGAAAACAGATCCAACCCCTTCCGGCCCAGACAAGCCGGCCGAACAGGTGAAGTACAACCCGTCCAAGGACAAGATAGTGCTTCTTCACGAATTCAGGGGAGCGTGGCTTGCCACAGTAGGCGGGCTGGATTGGCCTAAGAGCAAAGATGCTCAAATACAGCAGAATACGCTCAGGAATATGATTCACGCCATCAAGAACGCCAACTGCAACGCGGTGGTTATGCAGGTTTGCTGCAATTCGGACGCCATGTGGAATTCTTCCATTCTTCCGTGGAGTTCGGTTCTTACGGGAACCATGGGCAAGGATCCGGGCTACGATCCGCTGCTGCTTGCCGTTCAGACCGCTCACAATGACGGCATGGAAATCCACGCATGGATCAATCCGATGAGAGTGGGTTCTGTTGATGCCGTAAGGCCTGAAAGCCATCCTTCGAAATCTCATCCGGAATGGACGCAGCGCTACGGATCCTCTCTTTACTGGGATCCTGCCAATCCGGAGGTTATCAGCTATCTGGAGTCTTTGGCTTCTGAACTCATGTCTAAATACGACCTGGACGGCCTGCACATAGATGATTTCTTTTATCCCGACGGCCTGAAGGATGACGCAAAGGAATGGGACGATTCCGAAGAATATGCCGCCACGGGCGACGGCCTTTCTCTGGAAAAGTGGAGGGAGCGCAACATCAACAGTCTGGTCAAGGCCCTGTATGACGGTGTGCATAAAACCAAGCCCGACAAGATATTCGGCGTGTCTCCGGCCGGAAGGCTTGTTTTGACCAGATATCTTTATGCCGATCCTGTACAGTGGGTTCAGGAGGGAACGGTAGATTATCTGGCTCCTCAGATTTACTGGCAGCATTCTCATTCCATAGCCCCGTTCCTTCCAACTATGAAGAGCTGGAAAGAGGTGGCCGCTGCCGGCGGGGCAGACAAGCAGGTTCCTGTATTGATAGGGCTGGCTCCTTACCGCGTGAATGAAAGCGGGTGGGGGCTTCCGGAATTCAAGACGCAGGTTGAGGACTGCCGCAACAATTCAGACTGGGTTTCCGGAAATATCTGGTTCAGGACGGAACATCTTACCACAACCAGTTTCTCAGGTTACGTCACGTCTAACATCTATCCGAGAGAAAGCCTTATCCCTAAACTCGGCAAGGGTTACAAGAACACCGCCGGAGCGCCTGCAGCTCCATCTGTAAAGGCCAACGGAAAGGCAATAGAATGGAATGCTGTTCCGGGCGCTGAGGGTTATGCGGTGTATGAGCTGGTGCAGCAGTCCAAGTCATCGACCGGCGCCGTTACCTGGAAGGCCGAACTGGTCACCAAGGGAGAGATGCTCAGATATCCGGGAACCGCCGGAAAAAACTATGCTGTCATATCATACAAGGGGAAAGACAAGAGCGCTCTTTCCCAGGTAGTTTTCATTGAATAAAACTTGAACAGATGAAAAGATTTTTTAGGGTACTGCTGATTCTGATCCTCCTTTTCGGAGTGATAGAGCCTGTTGCCGCGGTGTTTGAAGAGCGAGACCTTACCCAGACGCTCAAAGTTCTCAAGGTTGAGCTCAAGCACGTGTACGACAGGATGAACAGGGCGAGGGCCATGATTGGGGCCTCCCGTGAGAACCAGCAGAAGCAGATGGTAGAACTGATGGAAGACTGCAACGAGCTGTCCATCATTCTCTATTCCCAGAAACAGAACTTCACCTTCGACCTTACCTATGCCCTTGAAGAGGTTTCCAAGAGGTATCGCGACTTCAGCCGCAACCGCAGGCCTTTCACCGATATCATAAACCAGATGGACATAGAGATCGAGAGGTACCAAAAACTGATATACACCCTCAAATGCCTGCCTCCGGTCAGGCTGGAAGAAGACAGCCTCGACATGGCGGATTCCACCGTTCTCCTTGCAAGCCGCCTTCAGGAAGAGACCATCAGCCTTCACAAGAAAAACGAGGAAAGAGACCGCCGTGCCGCCCGCAGGGAAAAGAGAGAAAAGTCTGAAGCCCAGCTAGACCAGATTGGAGGAAACGAGAAAGATAAGGCTTCCGACAATCCGGAAGCCCCTGCCGTAAAAGAGGATTCTCTTGCCGCCGAAGAAAATGTTATGGCCGAGCCAAAGGCAGATGAAACCCCAAGCGTGCTAAAGTCTTTGGCTACCACCTTGTTTACAGGCAGTGCCGGAGGGGATGAGGATGACAGCGGAAGGAGAGAGCTTATAGATTCTTCTTCTGCCTCCGTTTCTATTTCAGCGGACGGTGACATTGTAACCATCAACGACTCTACCGGCCAGACCGGAACCAAGACTTTTGTGTTCATATTGTCCGGCAATTCACTGGTCAACAGAGACAGCTGCCTTTACTACTCCGAGCAGCTTCTGGACATGTACCAGCAGACAAGATCCAGGATAATCATAGACAGCGTCAACTACGACGCCACCTGGCAGCAGCTCCAGGAAGCCTATAACTATGCGCAGAGCCGCTACAAGGAAGTTCAGAAGAACATCTTCATAGACGGCCAGACGGGCTACCTTACAATTCTGCGCCGTTTCAGCAGTTACTGGAGAAGGGCCAAGAACGACCTGTCCGACAAATGGCTTGCGCTGTCTTATTCAAAGACCGGCGTAAGGAGCCAGTGGAGGCTTCAGACATTTGTGGGGCTCGTGATATTCGTGCTGTTCTACCTGGCCGTGGCTATAGCCTTGAGCCATTTGATAATCAGGCTTCTGAAGCGGAAGATAAAATATCTGCGGAGCGAAAGGTTCAAAAACCACGGACTGTGCATGACGCTGTTCGGCATAGTTGTGATTTTCGCCATTACCATCACTATCGCGATGGCATATTCCAACCAGAACTTCATGAAAATGGGAACCAGGCTGCTTGTGGAATTCGCCTGGCTGCTTGCCGCAATTTTCCTGTCGTTTGCCATCAGGCTTAACGCAGACCAGGTAAAACACGGCTTGAGGGCTTACATACCGATAATGGTTCTATGCCTCATCATCATCCTTATCAGAATATCGTTTGCGCCGAATACTTTCATCAACATAGTCTTCCCGCCGCTTCTGCTTTTGTTCACGATATGGCAGAGCCGTGTATGCCGAAAGCTAAGGAACAAGCTTCCGTTCTATGACATGATATACAACTTCATCACCCTCTTGGTGCTTGTGGTTACAACTATCATGGCCTTCAGCGGATACACTCTCCTTAGCATCCTCGTGATAATCTGGTGGATATTCCAGCTGTCCATCATCCAGAGCATCACAGCCGCAACAGACTTGCTCAAGCTCTATTACGAGCGCTATATGTACAAGCGCAAGCTGGCGTACCGCAGAACTCACGGTTTTTTGATCAACACCAAAATAAAGGGATCTCACATAGAAGTCACCTGGCTGTATGACATGTTCCGCATGGCAATAATTCCGGCCCTGTCCGTATGGTCAATTCCTTTGTGCGTCTATATGGCGGCCAAGGTGTTCGACCTTTCTTCCATAAGCTTTGACTACCTTCAGAGAGACTTCCTTAACTTCAATATAATACATCTTTCTGTCACGAAGATACTTACCGCTATCTCTCTGGGGTTTGTGTTCAATTTCATCTGCTATGCAGTAAAGGCCTTCTACAGGGTTTACAAGATCCGTTCTACCCTGGCCCGCACAGGGCAGAGCGAGCTTCCTGAAAACATGATCAACTTCACACTGGCCAATTCAGTGATCAGCATCATCGTCTGGGGCATTTACATTATCACCTGCTTTGTTCTCCTCCACATTCCTAGCACGGCAATCAGCATTGTGGCCGCCGGTCTTGCAACCGGTGTCGGCTTCGCATTGAAGGATGTTATCAACAACCTGTTCTACGGAATATCGCTGATGAGCGGAAGACTCAGGGTGGGAGACTATGTGGAGTGTGACGGAATCAGGGGAGTTGTGGACAGCATCAACTACCAGAGCACCCTCATCGAGACCGAATACGGCAGCATTATGGCTTTCCCTAACAGCAATCTCTTCCAGAATAATTTCAAGAACCTTACAAGAAACAACGCCTATGAGCTGCTGATTCTTCCGGTGGGAGTGAAATACGGAACCAATGTGGACCAGGTTCGCACCCTGCTAAAGAAGGCTCTTATAAAGCTGAACGTAAAAGACAAGTACGGCAGAACCCTTCTGGACCCTAAGTACGGGATAGTGGTTCGCCTTATGGAATTCGGCGACAACAGCATCCTTATAAAGGTTTACCAGCAGGTGCTTGTAACCGAGCGCTACAAGTACATTGCCGCAGCCAACGAGGTTATTTACAACACCCTCAACGCCAACAACATTACCATACCGTTCCCTCAGAGAGACATCTACATAAAGCAGATCAAGAACGAGGAAGAAGAGGACAACGGAAAGAAGAACTAATTATTGATCATCAAATGGCATCAATGAAAAAACTGACTCGCCGAGAAGAGGAAATCATGAGATGTTTCTGGCAAAAGGGCCCTCTTTTTGTCAGGGAGTTAAGGGCTCTGTATCCAGATCCCAAACCTCACTTCAACACTCTTTCAACGTTTGTAAGAAATCTGGAGGCTGAAGGCTTTCTGAACCATAACGATTATGGTCCGACATATCAGTATTATGCTATAGTGACTGAAGATGAATATAAAAAGCAGTCTCTTTCCAATATAATTGACAAATATTTTGGCAATTCTTATATGAATGTTGTCTCGGCATTTGTTGATGAGAATAAAATATCAGTTGATGAACTGAAAGAGCTTGTAGCAAAAGTTGAATCACTCAAACGGAAATAAATTATGTCAGATTTTTTTCAAAATCACGATTTTCCAACGCTTTTTTTTGTTCTCGTTGTGATAATCTTTTTTGTTATGCTCTATTGTTTTTTCCGCAAGCCGGAAAAGATTAAGGAGATTGGTTCTTTCGGGCTGGCTTTTTGTGTAGCTTATTCGCTATACGGATTTATTCCCGCTCTTGGGGCCCTTGAAGCATCGAATGGAGATGTAGCACCACATCTTATATATTCAGCCCTCAAGATTATGGTTTTTCAAATCCTCTGCGGTTTAGTGCTTTACCTCATTTCAACGCTTGCTAAAATAGCGATGAAACATTAAAGCTTTCTGAATAATGGAGAGTCTGCTCTTTCTGAAATATTTGTTCAGGACTGCTGCTGTTTTAGCTGTCCTATGTGTTTTTTTCAATGTGTTTTTGAGAGAGGAAACCTTTCATAAATTCAACAGGTGGGCGATATTCGTATCTTGTATTGCTGCTTTTATTGTTCCATTGTTTGTCTTTACATATACCTATTCTCCAATAACCGGGATTGTTCAAATAACTGGTTTCCATTATACTTCTTTCAGGTTTTTGTTTTTAAGTCATGAAACAGCCATTTTTCAAGGAATAACGACCATTTATTTTGTTGGTGTTTTCATCAGCCTCTTAATAAAGGTGCTGCCTATAATATCTGTTAGCAGGAAGTTAAGAAGGAGCAGGGAGATAAAAACTTTTACAATTAGGGGGCGGTTGATAAAAGTTTATTTGACAGAGCATGGTTATTCTTTTAGCTGGATGAATAATATTGTTATATCCGAGCAAGAAAGCAATCTCAATGAAATAAACGAACATTACATTTTAAAACACGAATGTGGTCATGTTCTGGCCAGACATTCATACGACATCATTTTTATTGATATATTGGTGTCATTACAGTGGTTCAATCCTTTTGCTTATCTTTTCAGACAATATTTAAAAGATATCCAAGAGTTCCAAGCTGATTCTTATGTGGCGGATTCTGAACTAGACAGAATTGGTTACCTGTCTGTTCTGCTGAAAACGGCCATGCATCACAATAACATTTCTTTCAGCGCTCTATGCTTTGTCAACTCCCTTAAGGACAGGATAGTTATGTTGTCCAGAAATAATTCATCATCAGCCAGCAAGCTGAAAGTTTGTTATATCCCGATAGTTCTGATGTTCTGTCTCTATTTTTTTGCTGAAATGACCTTAGTCTGAGATATTATTGGCGCCAGGATGTTAAAGCACTTTGTAATAAAAAACTAAAAAATATAGTTGCACATAAAAATAAAATAGTTAAATTTGATTTACAAAAACGTAACCCATTATTTATTGAATTATTACAACTATGAAAAAGGCTTCTTTATTATTGGCAGCTTTGCTTGCTATGGCTATTGTTATATGTGCTAGAGTTTCAGTTTATGCTGATGATAATCTTGGTGCGCTGACCGGTCAAGATGAAAAACCCCATGGTCGATATCGAACAGTCGGATGTGGAGGAACGGCTTTCAATTATTGGAAAAACTATTGTTGCCCAAATCAGAATTATGATAATTGCCCCGATGCGGGGAATTGCAGTTCGTCCTTAATCATCGGCTGCGAATAATATGGTCAGAGTAGCCGTTATCATATTAGTACTGTCAATCACGAGCTGTGTCAATAAACAACAGGCGAAGATACCGGTTTATAGCATATCTGAAGCAGAAGAAGCGTCCGACATATCAGATTATATAAGAGAAATAGTATTTATTCCAATTAATGACTCTTTGCCGTTTGGAGTTGTTTCTAAAGCTCTGCTTACTCAAAGAGGAGATTTATTGTTGCTTGATGCAACAGGTCAAGTTCTTCTTTTTGAGGAGAATTGTTCAAAAGTTCGTCAGCCTGTAATGAAAGGACGCGCATCCAATGAATATGTGTCCGCTTCTGACATAGCAATAAGGGGTGATACTCTGATAATACTTGACAACCAGACAATACATTATTTCCCGGTTTACAATAGGGGTAAACACAAAAGCTTTATACTTGATATAAAATCACCAGGCGATGCGATAGCTCCTTTTGGAACAAGTGGGGTATATGTGTTTTCTTCTTTTGCTCCCAAATTCAACGATAACAGAAAAACTGGAGATCCTTTGTTGTTTGCAATTGACGGTTCGGGCGGGATTGTTGAGGAATTCATTGATAGGGAAGACTGTACTTTTTCCCTGTTTAACATCACACAATCTTCTGGAAACAAGTATTTTTTGAGACCTCAAAACAATGAAAACATATTTTATTGTTTAGGAGAAGACGGAATATATCCATCTCTTAAGATTGATTTTGAGCAAAAGAACATACCAGCTAGGTTCTTTTATAACAAGGCCAGTGAAGATATTAGCGTTTATATGTCTTCAGATTACTATAAATTACCCTTGGATTTATATCAGACCGATAATCATGTTTATTTCCGCTGTGCCGGTCGGGGAGGAGATGATGTTTCATTTGTCTTCGATAGAAATACACATAAAGGGTTTAGATGGATAACTTCTCCAAACGATGGTGATATAAGATTCCTTGCATCAGACGACTCTTCCTTCTTTATGATATATAATTGTATGGTAGATAATGAAAAGAACCACGGGCCAATGTTTAAGGCAATTTCTTCATTTGCAGAGGAATTACATATAGAGTCAAGTAAGACATACTTGCTTAAAATCTATATACATAAGACATTTTGAAAAAGACAAACATTACTAAATATTTGGTTATTATGAAATTGTCCTGGATGTTGTTGACGATTCTAGTTGTTGTGTCGTGCAAAGAAAGTTTGATTAAAAGTGAATATCAGCAGTTAAAGGCATCAAAAATAGTTTTACACGAAAACTTCCTTGTTTTGAACCAGAATAAAGTAGATATAAATAGTAAGGCAAATAACTATAAGCTAATTCATTTTGTACCAAGTTTCGAGTGTTCTGAATGTGCCATAGCAAATATATCTCAATTTAATAGATTAGACTCCATATCCAAAGCAACGGGAGCTTTTTCGTTGATGGTTGTCTTTTCTCCCCGTGCTGATATGGCAGAACATATAATTAAGCTTTTGAACGAAAACAGTTTAAGCTACAACTTTCCTGTTTATATAGACATTAACAATCAATTCCAAAAATTAAATCCCGGTATACCAACAAGCACTATTTTACATACGTTCTTAATAAACAATGATGGAACACCTGTTTTTATTGGCAATCCTTTAGCTAACAAAAAATTATTCAACTTATTCACTAAAAAATTAAATCTTAAACAATCTGACTTATGAAAAAGAAAAGAATTTCAGCGTTTTTATTCCTTTATTTCATAATTGCCGTAAGTATGGTTTTTTCCGTGCGCAGCAATTATTCAAATAGGAATTATTGTGGTTCTGTAGCTATGGCTCAGGAATTGGATCCAGTAGTGGTTTCTTGCGATTCTGATTGGGGCTATTGTTGGGATTTGGCATATAACAATGGTTTTTATGGGTTCGGCAGTTATTTTTACTGCAAATGGACAGGACGTCCTGTAGATAGATGTACTGCGTCAATGGTAGCACTTTTAAATCTTCCTTCAATGGGAGATCAGCAACCCTAATATAACAATGAAAAAGGTCTATTACTGCTTATTGTCTCTGTTGGCAGTATCATGCATGATTGGCGGAACGCAACGCGGAGACGTCTTTAATGTCCAAAATGCAGATGTATTTTATTTGCAGGATATTGTAGTGAACCAAGATTTTGTGGCGCTTAAAACGTCAGAAGATAATGACATTATACGTGCGACGAAGATTCTTGTGAACAAAAACAGCATATACATTCTAGATGAAATTCAAAACATCGTTTTTGAGTTTGATTTGAAGGGTGATTATTTAAGGAAACTCAATAGGAGAGGAAGAGGTCCGGGCGAATATGTTATAATCAATGATTTTTATATAGATCCATTATCTGGGAATATTCAAGTTTTAGACAGTTACTCCTCTTCAATCATAACATATGATGCAGATTTTTATTTTCTGAAAGAAACAGAGTTGCCATTTAAAAACGCATCGTATTTCCAACCAGTAAATGATTCAATTGCTGCTTTTTATTCCAGTTCAGAAGGCAAGGCGTGCTTATTTAATTCTAAGAATGGCAGAGTTATATCTGATATGACTGTTTCTAACAGGTGTCTAGAGTATAAAACACCATTCAAAGCATCTAATTCTCCATTTAAATCATATAATGGTGGACTTTTGTTTTTGGCTTCTGCTAGAAAGCAGATATATAGGATAACTCACAGAGGATTTGATTTAAAATATTCTTTTTCTTTTGGGGATAAAGAAGAAAATCCTTTTGAAATAAAGGAGTTTGAAGAAGACAGGTACTATATTAACAAACTTCAGGAGTGGAGAACAACTGATAAAGTGTATTCAGTAAACAACTTTGTTGAAACAGATAGTATCATTTTGTTTAGTTGTAACTCATCTCTAAATGTGGTTGTCAGGAAAAGCGACAACAATATTTTTACACTGGAAAAGGGCATTCCGTTCTCTTTGGAGAGCGATAATTGTCTATATGCTGTAATTCCAAAGAACATTATTGAAGAACTGTTTACTAATGGTTTTATTAATATAAGTTCGGAGCAAAGAACTTATTTGCAAAAGGTGGAAGACAACAATAATCCCATCATTGTCAAATATCAGTTGAAATGAACGTTGAAAAAAGAATGAAGATTAGTTGTTTAATGCTGATAGGCTGCATATTGTTGTTTTCCTGTAGTAATTATAGAGGAAAAAGGAAAGCGTTGGATGAGAGAGACATTTCGGGCAAAACGATAATATTGTCACCAGATCTTATACCGAAATACAACGGAAGAGACACTGTTCTTTTAATAGAGGACGGTCCTAAAATCATAGTATATTACGACTCGATAGAGTGCTCCTCTTGCCTGCTGAATCAGATGTTTGAGTGGTCTGATATGATTACATATTGTGAAACGTTACCTAGGCCCGTTCCGGTATATTTCATATTAAATCCTCGAAAGTCTGATATTTACACACTTCTAAAAATATTGAAAATTCAAGCCTTCGATTATCCAGTATGGATAGATACTGCAGGTATCTTCAAAAAATTAAACCATTTGGTTTTGAAAGACAACTCAAGAGACTGTTTTTTACTGAATTCCAAAAATGAGATAACGGTAACGGGTGTGCCAAACAAAAGTATAGAGAAAATGAGGCAGTACCAGGAGAAAATCTTTGAACTACTTGCCAATAATGAATGATTTTGTATTCTTCAGAATTCTCAAACAATTAAATTCTAAATTATGAGGAGAGGGTTTTGTAAATATGAATAAGTTTTATTATTGCTTTTTGTTGATCTTAGAAATGTCCTTGCTTGCTGTCAGACCGATGAAGGTTTTTGGGCAGGAGATGACCTTGGAAGCGGCGATATCAGAAGCAAAGACAAAATCTGTGGCTGCGGTTGAGGCAAGAAGTGAGTTCCTGTCTTCATATTGGCAATACAGGTCATATCTGGCGAGCCTTAAGCCTTCTGTCGGGATTTACGGAAACATAATGTCTTTTGACCGTTCCCTTACGTTACTCCAGGATTATAATACAGGGCAGATACATTATGCCAGGACATACAATCTTCAGAACAGCATTGGTCTGAGCGTTTCACAGAATGTGGCAGCAACAGGAGGAACGCTTTCTGTGTATTCAGACCTTTCAAGAATCGACCAGTTTGGAGCGGTAAAGGGAGCAACGTGGTACTCACAGCCATTTACGGTTTCTTATACGCAGCCTTTGTTTTCTTTTAACCAGTTCAAGTGGAGCAGAAAAATATCCCCGAAGGAATATGAATTGGCAAAGAAGAAATACCTTGAGGCTATGGAGGATATAGCTTTAGAGGTTGTTACTTGTTATTTTGGGCTACTTTCGGCCCAGAAGGAGCTTGAAGTTGCCAGGAGCAATTATGAAATGACGAAGACTTTGCGCTCAATAGCGTTTGAGAGAATGAAATTGGGTCGTATAACAAAGGATGAACTGTTAAAATTGGATCTGAACATACTTAAAGACAGTGTCAGAATCAATGAAGCCCAGACAGATATACGTCAGACTCAGATGCGTTTCAATTCCATGTTGGCAAAGGATGAAACTTTTTCTGTCAAGGTTGAAGAAACAGCAGACCTCCCGCTACTCGACATTAACTATGATGAAGTCCTTGCTTTGACCGCAAACAATTCTTCCTTCGACTTAAATAACGAAATAGCTGTCCTTAATGCAGATTCTGAGGTGGCAAGAGCAAAAGCCTCCAGAGGAATATCCATGTCTTTCATGGCAAGACTGGGTCTTTCCAAGACCGACAAGACACTGGCCAGGGTGTATGCCTCCCCGCTTGACCAGGAAGTTGTGGGGTTGAGTTTTTCCATACCTGTATTTGACTGGGGTGTCGGATATGGGCGCGTGCAGAAGGCAAAGGCAAAAAGAGATGTTGTAATGGCTAAAATAGAACAGGAGGAAAACAATCATCGGCGAAGCATATATCTTTCAGTTTCTCAATTCAACAATCAACGCGGTCAGTGCCTTGTTTCAGCAAAAACAGCGGAACTTGCAAGAGAAAGATATGTACTCGTATCTGACAGATTCAGGCAAGGAAAGGCTACAGTGACAGACCTGATAGACGCCCAGACGGAGAAAGATACAGCCGAGTTGAAATACATTTCCGATATGTGCAATTACTGGACATATTATTACAGGCTGAGGAAGAGCACTTTATATGATTTTATAAATCAAGGCGAAATAAACGTGGACTTTGAACAGATTCAGGACAGATAATGGCAACAAACAGAATATCATGAAATGGGATGGCATATTATTAAGACATCTGTTGCCAGCAATGTTTTTATTGCTGGTGGTTTTGTCTGCAGGTTGTACCGGTAATTCCGGCAACAAAGAAAGAAAGGAGCGGTCAAAGTTGCAGTACCGCCGCAATGTTAATATGGTTGATACTGTCATTCTTCGCCGAACTCCATTTGCAATTCAGGTAATATCCAACGGTAGGCTTTCAGCAAAAAGGAAGGCGGAGCTTTCCTTTTCTGCAGCAGGAAATATCTCATCCATCAAAGTTTCTAACGGTAGCTTTGTAAAGAAAGGTTCTGTTGTTGCTGAGCTTGATTCAAGAAGTCAGAAACTTAATCTGGATGCAGCAAAAATCACTCTTCAGAAGGCGGAACTGGATATGTATGATTATCTTGTCGGCTTGGGATATAAGGCAAGAGATACAGTTTCTGTTCCATCAGAAGTCTTGGAAAGCGTTAAGATGCAAAGTGGATATTTTGCGGCAAAAAGCGCTTATGAAAGATGTGTCTATGACTTGAAATCGTGTTGTCTTTATGCACCTTTCAGCGGCAAGATTGCGGATATTTCAAAGAGGGAGTTTGAGCAGTCATCGGGTGTTTTTTGCCGTATTATAGATGACAGCGAGTTGTTTATAGAGTTTCCTGTCATGGCTGAGGAGTCTTCCGTCTGCAAAGTTGGTTCAGAGGTGGTGATAATTCCGTATTCTGGTGAAAAACACAGATTTTCAGGAAGGATAACAAATATCAACCCGACAATAAATGAAAGCGGCCAGATTGTGGTAACCGCAACATTATTGAATAAAGGAGATCTGCTGGATGGACAGGAGGTAAAGGTTGTCGTTGAAAAATCTGTTCAAGACCAGCTAGTCGTACCTAAAAAGGCAGTTGTTGTGAGAGATAATCACGATGTGCTTTTTACGTATTCGGACAGCATGGCCCATTGGGTCTATGTTGAAATTACGGCATCCAATGAAGAGCACTACACTGTTGTTGCAGACAAGAGCCGCCATGCGGTCCTTTGTGAAGGAGACACCATTATAGTTTCCGGTAATCTTAACCTTGCCGACAAGTCCAAGGTAGAAATAAGGAGGTAGTATGCTCAGGCAGTTGCTGGACAGGCCGATAGCAGTAACAATGGTGGTACTGGTTGCCATTGTGCTTGGCGTTGTAGCTGTATTCAGGCTGCCCGTTTCCCTGATACCTGAAGTTGATGTTCCTTATATAGCGGTCCAGGTTTCACACCGTCAATACTCTGCCAGGGAAATGGAAGAAAAAATACTGGATCCCCTAAGACAACAATTGGCGCAGATTGACGGACTGAAAGACCTCTCAACCTCTGCAAATGACGGCAGGGGTACGGTCTTGCTGTCTTTTGACTTCGGGACGGATATAGACTATTGCTTCATTGAGGCAAATGAGAAGGTTGACAGGGCTATGATGTTCCTGCCCCCTATAGAGCGTCCGAGACTCATAAAGTACAGTGCTTCGGATATTCCGGTGTTCTACTTGAACATATCCCTGAAAGAAGGGGCAAAAAGTTCTTTTGGAGAATTGAGCCGTCTTGCTCGTTCTTTAATTGTCAAAAGGCTTGAGCAGTTGCCATCTGTTTCCATCGCTGATGCGAGCGGATATGATATTCCTCAATATGTAATAGAGCCAGATATGGGCAAACTGCAGGAGCTGGGCTTTTCTTTGCAGGAATTTGAAAACTGCCTAAAGTCATCTGACATCAGTCTCGGAAACCTTACAATAAGGGACAGGGAATATCAATATGACATCAACTTCAAGTCTCTGGTGGGAGGCAAAGAAGATATCGAGAACATCTACTTCAAAAAAGACTCGCGTATAATACAGCTTAAAGATGTAGCAAAAGTTTATTCTTCGGAAGCGGAAAGGGTCGGGTGCATTTATGACGGGAGACAGAGAATCATCAGCATAGCCGTGATAAAACAAGGCAATTGCAGAATGTCAGAAGTAAGGAAAGAGACAGAGGATCTTATATCTTCCATGTCTGAGGATTATCCGGAGATTGATTTCAGGATAACAAGAAACCAGTCCGAACTTTTGGACTATTCCATAAGAAGTCTTCTGCAGAACATACTGTTTGCTCTTCTGGCCACCATATTTGTCATTATAGTTTTCTTCCGCGATATAAGACTCTCCATGCTGTCTGCACTGACAGTTCCTGTGTCCATCCTGTTGTCTTTGCTTTGTTTCTGGATATTTGGAATAAGCGTAAATATACTCTCTCTTTCCGGGCTTCTTCTGGGAGTGGGGCTTATGGTTGACAACTCAATAATTCTGATAGACAACCTAACAGAACGTTACAAACAGGATCAGACAAAAGATTCCGTCATATACGGAACAAGAGAGGTTGCCGGCGCGATGATGAGTTCAACCCTTACCACCTGTGCTGTTTTTATTCCGGTCGTGTTCACAAAAGGTATAGCAGCTTCTCTGTTTTCAGAACAGGCGGCTGCTATTGTAATCACCCTTCTGGCATCTTATATAGTAACAGTGGTTTGTGTTCCGGTATTCTATTATGCATGGTTCCGCTCCGGAAAGGAATCTTCATGTGCTTTGCTGCAAAAAATACCAGACATAAACAGCCGTCTGGCCGTAAGATGTGAAAGGATCTCATCTTGGTTCCTGAGAAAGCGGAAAGCAATCTTTGTTGTTTTGCCGGTTTGTCTGCTGGGTCTGATTATTCTTTTTGGGCTTCTGCCAAAGACACGTCTTCCAGAAATGAAGAATACAGAGACTGTCCTTGACATAGATTGGAATGAACCTCTGAGTCTTGAGGCAAATCTTGAGCGCATCCTGGATCTGGAAAATAATCTGGGGCAGTCTGTTGAGGAGTTTGTCACTTATGAAGGACATCAGCAATATATACTTGGGCATACGGAAGATATGGCCGGGAACATGGCTGAAATCTATATAAGGTGCAAGACGCCACAGATGCTGGAGACGGTCATTGAATCCCTTTCCGGAAAGTTGTCTGAAAACTATGGCAGGGCTTACTGTCAATTCAGAGAATCATCCAACATCCTTGACTTTGTCTTTTCAGACAGACAGGCACATCTTCAGGCTGTTTTCCGTCCCCTCGGACCTGGTTTTTCCGGTGGAGGGATCCTCAGGTTAGAAGGTCTGCTGTCTGAGATAGAAAAGAATCAGGACATAAGCATTTCTCCGCTCAGGCTCAGACCCACAATCGTTCTTTTGGCCAATGCAGAAAAAATGGCGTTATATGGTATAACTAGCGCAGAATTGGCGGATGTGCTCAAAAGGCAAATCGGTGAAATCAAAATCTTTGATATAGCGGAAACAGACCAGATAAAGGCTGTAGTGATGAAGTCGGGAGGTGGCAATATATGGGAAATGCTGGATGAAACTTTCATCTCAAAGGAGAACAGCCGGATTCCGGTCAGAGAATTTCTCAGGGAAACTTTTACGGAAGATTTCCAGACGGTATCGGGAAATATTACCGGCGAGATTGTTCCGGTAGAGCTTAAAGTTGATAAAGGGAAAGAATCAAAGGCAATGGAATCTGTCAGGGAGGCTGTAAAAGACAATGGTGATTTTGATGTCTCTTTCAACGGGAGCTGGTTCTCCGGAAAACGCACTGCTTCAGAGTTGGTTGTGGCATTGGCTATTGCGTTGATGATACTCTATCTTATTCTGGCTTCTCAGTTTGAGTCTTTGAAGCAGCCTTTGATTATTCTTTCGGAAGTGGTGATAGACTTCTTTGTCGTTTTTGTTTTCCTTTGGATAGCCGGCATAAGCTTGAATGTGATGACTATGATAGGCTTGATTGTAACGAGCGGTATAGTTATCAACGACTCCATTCTTAAGGTAGATACGATAAACAAACTTATTCTTTCCGGGAAGGAACTGGAGGCGGCAATAAGGGAAGCAGGGCAAAGAAGGCTGAAGTCAATAATCATGACATCCCTTACGACAATACTGGCCGTTCTGCCGTTCCTTGGCAGAAGCAGTTTGGGGGATTATCTGCAGTATCCTATGGCGGTGGTGATAATAGTTGGTATGGTTGTGGGAACGTTTGTAAGCGTTTTCATTGTGCCGGCTCTCTATAGGGCTTTGTATAGTAAACTTTGATTTCTTCCGGATGAACAAAAAGGGAAACATATCACCTTTTTCAACAATTCTGGTAGCCGTTGCCTTGACGGTTACCGGCTTGTTGAGCATCAGGTCCCTTAGCCTGAGCTATATTCCTGAAGAAGAGCGCAATACCATTGTGGTCGGTTTCTCCTATGATGGTGCAATCCCTATAGTCACCGAGAAAAATGTCACCTCTGTCATGGAGGCGGCCTTGTCCACGATAAAAGGATGTGAGTCAACCTCGTCAATCTCTTCTTCAGGATACGGGAGAGTATATCTTACCTTTGGGAAAAAGGTTGATATGCAGGCCGTCCGTCTGGATGTGGCAACGCTGATACGAGGTCTGTACCCTTCTCTTCCCGCCGGTGTTTCGTATCCCGATATATCTTTGAGCACTCGAGGTTCTGCTCACAGGGAATCTGTGGCTTTTGTATTGAAGGGAGATCTCCCCACCTCCGAGATCTATAAAGCAGCCAAGGATTTGCTGTTGGTTCCGCTCTCTTCCTTTAGCGGAGTTGAGCAGGTAGATGTTTATGGGTATGTTCCATACAACTGTGTGGTTGAATTTGATCCGCAAAAGGCGTCCGCTCTGAATATAACACCTCAGGAGATATATGCGTCCCTGTCAGAGGCATATCTGTCCGACAACCTCGGAGTATCGAGGGATGAGGAGGGAAATGTGATTTCCGTAAGGTTTGAGACGGACAGCAACGAGGCTCTTGAGAACATACCTGTTGCCATCAGAAATGGCTCTGTCGTACATCTGTCAGATATAGCAGCTGTCCGTAAAGAAGAGGCTGAAGTTCTTTCCAGCTACAGGATAAACGGGCTGAATACTCTGGCGCTTTCCATATACACCAGCCCTGGGATAAACAGCCTGAAAACCATCAGAGAACTCAAAGACAAGGTAGCTGAACTTATGTTGATGTTTCCTCCGGCTATCACCTGTTCCGTTGGCTACGACTCTTCAGAATTCATTTCCACAGAGCTTGACAAGATAGTTGCCCGGACCCTTATATCAATAGCGGCGCTTCTTGTCTTTGTGCTGCTGTCATACAGATCGGTCAGGTATATGGCCGCCATATTGATTACGATTGCGGCCAATATAGCTGTGGCGTTGTTGGTCTATTATATCTCAGGTCTGAATCTTCATCTTTATACCCTGGCAGGAATAACAGTTTCAATGGGAATGATGATAGATTCTACTATCATAATGACAGACTACTACAGTATAAAAGGAGACCGTGCTGTTTTTTGGGCTGTTTTTGGTGCTGTGGCAACAACCGTGCTGGCTCTCTTTATGACATTTGTTTTTCCTGAGCTTCAGACAGCTAATTTCCCTGATTTCATTTATGCCGTCTCTATAAATCTTGCCGTTTCTCTGGCGGTAGCATATTTCTTTGTTCCTGCCCTGATCCACTATATGCCTCAAGGGGTAGGGCGGAGAAAAGTTTCATTGGCATCACTGAGAAAAAAGGCGAGACTGTTTCGGATTTATGAAAAGTACATAATTTTTTCGGTGAAGTATAAGTGGATATTGTTGATTTTTCTGATAGCAGGCGTTTTCTTCTCTTCCCGTATTTTTTACAAGTCTCTTTCAAGGGTGGATTTTGGCAGACTCCCTCAAAAAAAGAGTCTTCTTGTTACAGCAGGTCTGAGCCACGGCCATACCGTAAAGCAGCTTGACCAGATTGTCCGGCAGATGGAAAACTATCTGGCGCAGTATCCTCAGATAGAATTGTTCACATCTCGGATACAATCATATGACAAGGCTTTGATAGAAGTGTTCTTCAAAGCAGAATATGAAAACACGGCATTTCCTATGGAACTGAAGCAGGATGTAATATCCGCCGCCTCTGACTTCGGTGGAGCCAACTGGACCGTCAGCGGGATAGACGACAGATATTTCAGCAACTATATAGGTGGAGAGGGCAGAGGCAATGCAATAGAACTTACCGGTTATAATTATGACGATTTGCAATCATATGCACAGAAACTATCCGATTATCTGGCCGGAAACTCCAGAGTAAAGAATATACAGATAAGGAGTTCAAGAGAGCAACACCCTCTTACCCAAATAGATATGGAGTATGATTTTGAAAGGCTGGCAGTATCTGGAGTAAATCCTCGTATGTATTATGGCAGGCTTCAGGAACTTCTTTACAGAAGAAGCCTGCAGCTTTCTAATCTGACCGTTCTGAGTTCTTCGCTTTCAGACAGCTATGAGCTGTGGCAGGCTAATAATGTTCCCATCTCTGTTGCCGGGCGCAAAATTTCACTTTCTGGTGTGGGGAATCTGAGAAAATCAGAATCAAAAATCAATATCATAAAGGAAAACCAGTCCTACAAGCTACTTGTATGCTATGATTTCCTTGGTGAAATGAAAATGAATGCACGGGTGGAGGAGGAAGCCATAAACTATATGAATTCAGAAGTTCTTCCGGTTGGCTACAGAGCAAAATCAACAACATACCGCCTTGATATCAAAGAAACAAGTCTCAGATATGTTTACCTGATAGGTCTGATACTTATAGCAATGTTTATAATTCTTTCAATTCTTTTTGAATCTCTGAGATATCCTCTGTCCATAATCATCCTGGTCCCGGTATCCCTTATGGGGCTTTTCCTGATTTTTGGCTTGTCTTCATACATATTTGACCAAGGCGGCTTCTCAGCGATAATATTATCAGTCGGGATAACTGTAAATGCAGGAATTTATCTGTTTTGGACTTATAGAAGGAATCTTGGTGAAGCTTTAAGAGAACAACGCGCAAGTAACATAAAGGTCACCCGCATTTACATAAAATCTTTCATGCATGAGATAAGACCAGTTTTGCTTACGATTGTCTCTACGGTAATAGGCCTTCTTCCTTTTCTTATGGAAGGTCCCCAGGAGGCATTCTGGTTTGATTTCGCCTTGGGGGTTATTAGCACACAACTGTTTGCCTTAATAGCAGTAGTCTTTTATTTGCCGTTGTTTGCTATAAAAAACGAAAATTATTAGTTATACATCAAACAATTTTAGTTATATTTGGGCAAAGTAAAATCCCATAGTGATGAGAAAGACAACAATCTTATTTATAATACTTACACTGCAAATGTTAGTGGTTTGTTGTAATAGCAGTAAGGATTTTTATTCCGGGATAGAACATTTGGGTAAAACAAAGGTAGAAATTGAGACCTTGACGATGGATAGTATTATCCTTGATGCTTCAATGACATCTTTTTCTGGCCAATGGTTAATGTCACCGTCGGGGAGCAGGATATATTTTGCAGATAGCTATGCAGTTGGAATTAACTCTTATCGTCTAAACGGAGTTTATGATACTACATATATAACGCAAGGACGAGGACCTAATGAAATGTTATTACCTTCTTGGAGCTCATCTTTTGATCAAAATGATTGCTTTGTGAGTCTGGACAACAATTCAAGCGTAAATATTTTTAGTGCTGATTTCTCGACAAAAACCTTTTATGAGCCATCCCCTTGGTTTACAGCCGTCGATACAAGTTTTCTCCAGGCAGAATGGAGGAATCTTTATAGAAACCCAGATCCCAAGGTGCCCCAAATGTATGAGTTTAACAATTACGTTGGCCAAATCTATTATAAATATGGTAAATTATATATTCCTATTTTAACAGAACATGTTGCATATAATCCTTATGAAGTCTATTCTAAATCAAAAGAATTCTGGAGAGATTCCTATCTCTTTGCTATATATGAGCCAGAAAATATCTCTGAGACATTAAAACTCGTGGGTCACTACCCTTCTGTTTATTCTAAGAAAAATATTCCTGTTTTTGGAAGATATTCCTTCTTGATTAAGGGTAATGAGATAATGGTTTCATTTAATGCAGATCCGAAAATCTATGTTATGAATATAGCTGGAGAACCTCTTTATTCGTTTGGAGTCGCTGATGGTTTGATATCCGGTGCTTATCCAGAAACAGTCACATTTGAGGAATTTGAAGAACATGGGGCGGCATACAGAAATAAATATGGGTATTATGACAAGTTGTTTTCAGATGGTGAATTAGTATTCAGAACATGTCGGTTGGATAACGGGCAAAGAAAGTTGCAGATATATAAAGATTATGATTTGATTGGAGATATTCTTGTTGATTCTGACTTCGAATTATTTGGTCGCGGGTGCGATGGTTTTTATTATGCCTATAAGCGGTCAGATTATATTAACGAACATTTTGTATTGGTTAAATTCAAATTATTTGAAAAATGAAAAAACAGTATTGTTTGAAAGCATATGCTTTCTTTTTGATGGCCTGTGCAGTACTTGGCGTTTGTATTACAGTCGTGGCACAAGACATACCAGACCCTCATGGTAATTTTGACGAAATTAACAGATGTCGTTGCAAGGAGAATGGAGATGTCGTGGGGTGCTACGCAGGAAACGCAATCAGTTTACGGCCTGCTTGCGCTAAGAGTAAAGACCCTATAGTATGTTCTAACTACAACAGCAATTGTACAAATGCGGGGGGGGAAGGTGGCACGACAAACTGATAAGAGGAGTCTTTTTCTGCTATTTCTGCTTCTTGCGTTTAACTCATGCTATTGTATCGCTCAAAAGGTTAAAGTAATTACACAGGACGGGGATACGGTTCCATATCTGTATTTTGTTTCTTCGGGAGGTAAATATTATTTAAGCTCAGATAGTTATGGTTTTATAGATATTTCTAATGTGAGCCTTCCGGACACCACGGCTTTTATGGTTTATTCTGATTTTTATTCTTCAGAGCCGGCTTCATTATTGTCCTTGAGAAGTCTTAATGCGATAATAGTCAGATATAAAACAGAGCATTTAAGAGATATATATATAATGCCAGAGGACTCTTTGATGAAATTATTGGGTGATGCAAGCAGATTGTTCTCAAAAAGATATCTTAAAGATTATGTGGCGACATTAGGTTATCGTCGAAAGATTTATTCTGGCGAACAATTGGTTCAGCAATATCTTGTCTATGGACTTTGGGGTTCTTTGGATTTTAACCAGAACCACATTCGCCATTATTGGGACGACAGAAATCTTATGGGTGTTTTCGGGGCTCTTGATTCATTTGTATCTGAATTTCATCTTTCAGGAAAAAAATCTTCAGCAGGCCCCAATAAAGTGGTAAATCAATCAGTATCAGATGCGGATTTTTTTAATGTTAATTATGTCAATGAATTTAGTTTGCGAGCTCTTGACATAAAGAGGACGGTAGAAATATACTCGCCTTTAAATGAAAAATATGTGAAAGATTACTCTTATCGTTTGGAATCTATATCGAATGAGAATGGGGTGCAAATATATACCATTGTCTTTAAGACCAAATCAAATAAATTCCCGGGACACACAAAGCTTTTGGGAACAGGAAAGATTGTTTTGACAGAAGATTGTAAAGTTTTACAGGTAGAGCTTGAAAATGCAGAGGACAGATATACGTCCTTCATAAGAAATAAGGAAGCAAAAGCTGGTGTTTTATTGACTCCATATAAGTGGTCAGTACGCTATGTACATAATGAACAAGGCATTTTTACCGCTTCCGTTAAAATGGCTGTAACCTGGAATACACCTCAGGAATCAACTTTAAAAAGAGGAGATTATTATTACATTGAATGGAATCCATACAGGCGGCCATTTGAGAATAGATTAAAAACCGAAACGGATATTGTTTTTTCTGAAATTGTACCAATTGTGAACATAAAGCAAAAAGAAAAAATTAGAGGCTTTTTGGGTTCCTCTTTTGGTGCGGGTGCTACCTATTATGCGGTCGAAACAGTTAATCATGACTTTTGGGTTAATGTTTTAAAAAATAATCTGCGGTTAGGTTTAATAAAATTAGATCCATGTCCCCCGGATTTCGAGTCACTTTATCAGCAGGCGGTAAGATCAAACGAAATAAATAGGCTGGAGTATTCAGGGAATAAAAATAAGAATAATCCAGCAAGGATCTTGTATAAAGAGATTTACAATAAAGAATATTATGAGTAGCCGCTCAAAAATAGTATTAAGGTTAATATTCCTTTTTGCGATAATGATTTTTTGGGGGACGTTTGTTTTTTGTCAAGAAGCACCCAAATTTAAGTTTTTAGACAGTCGTGTTATAAATGTTCCTTCAATAAGAGCGGGAGAGACGTATAATGTTTCTGTTCGTTATAAAAATGAAGGAAATCAAACGTTAGTAATAAAAAAAGTAAACAAGACGTGCAATTGTACAAAAGCTGTTGTTCAGCATAAAATATTGGAACCCGGAGCAAGCGGACAGGTAGACATCACTATTGACACCGAGGGGAAAAGAGGACAGAATACGATAGTTATTACCCTGGCGACGAATGCAAAACCAGCATCAAGCATTATTAGGATAAACCTAAACGTTATTCCGTAATATACAAATAAAAACAGTTGGAGTTATGTCAACTCCAACTGTAGATAAAAGTAACGGTATCTATAACCGTTTTACTTGAGAACCTTGAGCTCCTTGCCGATCTTGGTGAATGCGGCAACGGCTCTGTCGAGCTGCTTCTTTGAGTGGCCGGCAGAAACCTGAACCCTGATTCTTGCAAGATCCTTAGGCACTACAGGATAGTAGAAGCCAACCACATAAATGCCCTCGTCCAGAAGCTTGGCGGCCATCTGCTGGCTCAGCTTTGCATCGTAGAGCATAATGGCGCAGATAGCGCTCTGGGTAGGCTTGATGTCGAAGCCGGCCTTCTTCATCTTGTCAACAAAGTAGGCTGTGTTCTCGTGAAGCTTGTCCTGGAGCTTGTTGGTGCGGCTCATCATGTTGAACATCTCGATACCTGCCGCGGCCACCATCGGAGGAATGGAGTTGGAGAAAAGGTAAGGACGTGACCTCTGCCTCAGCATCGCGATTATCTCCTTCTTTCCTGTGGTGAATCCGCCTACGGCTCCTCCGAAGCTCTTTCCGAGAGTTCCTGTGAGGATCTCTATCTTGCCCCTGAGCTTGTAGAGCTCGGTTGTGCCTCTTCCGGTCTTTCCAACAACGCCGGCGGAGTGGCTTTCATCCACCATAACCATTGCGTTGTATTTCTTTGCCAGAGCGTAGATCTTGTCAACAGGAGCAACGTTTCCGTCCATAGAGAAAACGCCGTCTGTAACAATGATTCTGAAGCGCTGCTTCTGGGCTTTCTTCAGGCACTCCTCAAGTTCTGCCATGTCTGCGTTGGCATATCTGTAACGCACAGCCTTGCAGAGCCTTACGCCATCTATAATAGAGGCGTGATTGAGGGCGTCGGAAATGATGGCATCCTCTTCGCCGAGCAGAGGCTCAAACACTCCGCCGTTAGCGTCAAAGCAAGAGGTGTAGAGGATGGTGTCCTCTGTTCCGAAGAATTCGGAAATCTTCTCCTCCAGCTTTTTCTGAAGATCGCCCGTTCCGCAGATGAACCTTACGGAGCTCATTCCGTAGCCGTGGGTGTCCAGGGCCTTCTTGGCGGCGTTGATAAGCCTTTTGTTGTCGCTCAGGCCAAGATAGTTGTTGGCGCAGAAGTTGAGCACCTGCTTTCCGCCCTGAACGGTGATGTCTGCCCTCTGCGGGGACGTGATAACTCTTTCTTCCTTGTAAAGACCTGCTTTCTTGATGGAAGTCAGCTCTTTTTTCAGATGAGATTGAAAATCCTTGTACATATAGATTGTCGTTTTTAAGTTGCTTGCTATAACAAATGTACGATTTCTCAAAAATAAATGCTAATTTAGCACCTAGTATTTATCACTTTTATAAAAAATCGAGAGATGGAAATTAATGTAGTTGATTCTAATTTCAAGGAAGTGGTTCTCGAAAGCGAACTTCCTGTAATGGTGGATTTCTGGGCAACATGGTGTGGTCCTTGCCGTATGGTAGCTCCTATCGTTGAGCAGCTTGCAAAGGAGTATGAAGGAAAGGCCGTGATTGCCAAGTGCAACGTGGAGGAGGCCGAAGAGGCTCCGGTCAACTATGGAATCAGGAATATTCCTACACTTCTTTTCTTCAAGGATGGAGAGCTCAAGGACAAGATGGTGGGTTCCAACACCAAGGAAGCCATAGAGGCCAAGCTCAAGGCATTGCTTTAACCAAAAAACACAGATATGAAAAAGACAGCAAGATTTGCAGTTGCGGCCTTTGTGCTTGCGCTGATGTTGGTGGCTGCGCCAAAGAAAGCCGCAGCTCAGTTCGGCGTTAAAGCCGGTCTTTATACCTCCCAGTTCTCAGACATCAAAGACTTCAAGCTGAAGAATAATGTTGGTTTCCAGGCAGGTGTGCTCTATAAGCTTCACGTCACTCCTAGCATTGTTGTCCAGCCGGAGCTTCTTTATGTGGCTAAGGAGACAAAGCTTGAATCAAAGGACGGGGACGGAGTTGGCAACGGACGTTACGGCATGCAGTTCATGCAGGTTCCGGTCAGCCTTCAGTATGGACCTAATCTTGTGGTAGCCAGGCCGTTCTTCCAGGTAGTGCCTTACATCAACTATGCGCTTGGAAAGAGCGACGCCGTAGGTTCTTGGGATGACATTAACCGTTTCGGCTACGGAATTGGCCTGGGTGCCGGCGTTGACGTATGGAGGTTCCAGTTCAACGCAAGATACAACTGGGATTTCTCTAAGGTAGGTGACGGAGAAAAGGGAGTGAAAGTTAACGGTTCCGAGTGGAAAGCTTCCAAGGCAAGGGGCATTGAATTCTCCGTGGCATTCACATTCTAGGACTTGATGGTAAACACAGAAAGTGCAAGACTGTTTTTGGGGTCTGACTTTGATAAATATCGTCAGGCCCTAAATGTTGCATTGCATTCGGATGAGCCTTATCTGAATGCAATAAACAAATATGTCCTGGGCGTAAGGGGAAAAGAGATAAGGCCTATATTGTCTCTTCTTGCAGGCCTTTCCTGCGGCTCTCTTTCAGAGCAGAGCTACTGCTCGGCGGCGGCCACGGAAATGCTGCATACGGCAACCCTTATGCACGACGATGTTGTTGACCAGGCAAACATGAGAAGGGGAGCGCTTTCTGTCTCAGCGATGTTTTCCGCTCCTGCGGCGGTTCTGACAGGAGATTTCTGGCTGGCCAGAAGCCTGAATCTGCTGGTTTCCAAGTGTGACAGGGAGATTACCCTGAATTTCAGCAACGCCATCCGGCGGATGAGCGAGGGCGAGCTTCTCCAGCTCGACAAGGCAGACAGGCTGGACACTACGGAAGAAGACTATTTCAGGATAATCTACGGCAAGACGGCCGCCCTGTTTGTGGCTTCACTCAAGTCCGCGGCTTTGGCGGCGGGGGCTGATGACCTGTCAAAAGACTGCATAGAAAGCTATGCGGAGCATATAGGCCTGGCATTCCAGATAAGAGACGACATACTGGACTATTCCCCGAATCTGGACACGGGAAAGCTGCCGGGGGCGGACCTGAAGGAAAGGAAGATTACCCTGCCGCTTCTGGGAGCGCTGAAGTCTGCTCCCCAGAAAGCGGAGTTCATTCTGTCTGAAATAGGGAAGATAGAAGGCGTCTTTACGCGGCAAAGCACTCCTCAGGAGGAGGAAATCATAGCAAATGTTTCTGATTTTGTAATCAAAAACGGCGGAATAGAATACGCTGATGAGAAGCTCTCGGAACAGATAGGCCTGGCGGCTGATTCGCTTTCCCCGCTGCCGTCGTCGGATGCAAGGCAGATGCTTATCGGCTTTGCAGAATACGTTGGCAAACGCGGCAGATAATGTCCAGTCCAACCGGAATCAGTTCGTCTTCAAAATCAAAGTCAGGACGGTGAAGCGGAGCGTGATCCTTTCCGCATCCAAGATCGAAGAAAGTGGCCCCCTTGCGGGCCATTTTCGCTATGTGGACAAAGTCGTCGCTGCCCAAAGTGCCCACATTGTTTTCTTCTATGGAATATCCCGCCTCACAGGCGATGTCTCTTATGAGTTCTGTTTGCTCAGGAGTGTTGATGGTTGCCGGGAAATAATCGGTTTCAGAAACATCCAGCTTCAGGCCTCCGTTCTTTTGGGCAATGGCCTTTGCCGAGGAGACGATCCTCTCTTTCAGATCTTCAAGGCCTTGGTCGGTTTGGCTTCTGGAGGTAACGGCCACAAATCCCTTTCCAGGAGTGATGCCGTAGTCTGTGTCGCCGATGCCGGCTCCCACTATCGTTGAAAAAGAATACTCCTGGTTGAAGCTTTTTATTGTCTGGATTGTCTCGATAATAGCTTCGGTAGGGTTTAAGGCTTCCCAAGGCTGGCTGGCGTGGGAAGTGTGTCCGGTAAAGTCCATCCTCAGCCCCGTGGAAGCCCAGGCGTATGTGCCAGGATAGACGATCACGGCGCCTTTGTCAAATCCGGGCCAGTTGTGAAGGGCGAAGGCGTAGTCGAAGCAGATATTGTTATCCTTCATCCAGCGGGCCATTTTCTCGGCTCCCGCTCCGGTTTCCTCCTCAGGCTGGAAGAGCAGATAGACGGTTCCTTTTTTGAGAATTGTCTTTCTGTTTTCGGAGAGCCACTTTGCCATTCCGCACATTATTGCCATGTGCCCGTCGTGGCCACAGCTGTGCGCCAAGCCATCATATACGGACTTATAAGTTCTTTGTCCCTCCTCTTTAATAGGCAGGGCGTCCAGTTCGCATCTGAAAAGCAGAACGGGGCCGTCTTCCTCTCCCTTGAACTCCGCTATGATTCCGTGTCCTCCGATACCTGTCCACAGGCTGTCGGGAGAACAGTTCTCCAGAAATTCTGTAACAATAGAAGCCGTTTCTTTTTCGTTTGAGCTAAGGCACGGGCGGCTGTGAATCTTGTGCCTGAGCTGGATGAGGTTTTCCATAAATGTCATCTTATTCTGCCGAGGATTCTGCCCTCGTTTTCCTTTTCGAGCCAGGCTTTTTCATCCCACTGCGGCTCGAGCAGTTCTTTTGTTCTTGGGGAGTCTTTTCCTTCCAGACGGAAAGCAAGATAGGTTATCGGCAATCCCATCTTCAGGAACCACTGCTCGTAAAAAGTCTGGACCGTTTTCAGCTCCGGCGGGAAGGCCGGATTGTCTTCATTGTAGATATCGGCGCTGCGGCAGACCTGTTCAAGGCCGTTGTCCTTGATAACCGCCGCGGTATATTCGTGAAGAAAACGGCTGTCGGTTTTTAGGTGTACCAATCCGCTCTCTATTAAGAACTTGCGGTAGCGATTAAGGAACATAGGGGAGGTGAGCCTTTTCCTCGGCGACTTGAGCTGAGGGTCGGCGAAGGTCACCCAGATGGAGTCTATCTCGCCGCTTCCGAAAATCCACTCTATGAAGTCTATGTTGGTGCGGAGAAATCTCACGTTTTTCATTCCGCTCTGCTCCACTTCCTTAGCTCCCTTCCACAGCCTGGCTCCCTTTATATCTATCCCGATGAAATTCCTGCCCGGATACATCTTTGCAAGGGCAACGGTATATTCCCCCTTGCCGCAGCCCAGCTCCAGCGTGATAGGGTTATCGTTTCCGAACACCTCTTGATTCCACTTGCCCTTCAGGCCGTAGTCTTTCCTGAAGACTTCTTCCATCTTGGGCTGCAGAAGGCATTTGAACGTGCTGTTTTGCCGGAATTTTTCAAGTTTGCCTATAGTGCTCATAGTGAGTTTGATTCATCGCGATACTGATATGCCCACTCCCCTGATCAGGGAATAGACAGTATTGTTGTTTTTCTCCCTGTCCAGAGAAATAGTCCACTCGCCCTCTTCGCTGAGCTTTCCTATCTCAAGATAAGGCCAGAGAATCTGGATTTGTCTTCCCTGCCGGATGATTCTGCTCTCTTCCGTTTTCTCGAATTTCAGATTGACGGTATCGCGGAAGATATTTCCTGAAGGAGACTTGAATGAAAGATACAGGGTAATGTCTTTTCCCATGGCGTCTTCAATGGCCGAAGAACTGATAAACAGGGTTTGGGCTGAGGCGGTGTCTGAAAGATCCAGACGAAGGTCTGCGGTCTGGCCTTCCGCCCATCCGTCCATATTCTTGAAGCAAGAGCTGCGCTGAGGCTGGGTGCAGGAGGCCACAGCCACGCCAAGCAGGCACAAGATATATGCTGCCACAGTCTTAGACATGCTTTCTGAAACGTTGTTTGCCTCTCTGCTTGCCGTTCTTCTTTTTCTTGACCTCGTCGAAGCGGGTGATGCTGTCTTCTCCGGCGGCGCTCTTGAAGTCTATGACCTTCTCTTTCTTGTTGCCGGCTATGGACGCTCCAGCCTTGCCCTCGGCGTTGAGGTTCATTATTTCCTTGACTTTGTCAACCTTGAGCGGATAGGCCTCGTCGCTTTCGCGGTCTATGTAGCAGAACCACATGATCTGCTTCAGAGGGTCCGACTTTATCGGCTTCACGTCTCCGTCTTCCAGATGCAGCGGTTCAGTAAGGTGCGGCATGTTTTCCTTGGCGTCGATATAGACGGCGGCCTCGTAGTTGATGCAGCATTTGAGCTTGCCGCACTGTCCTGCCAGCTTCTGCGGATTCAGGGAAAGATCCTGGCACCTGGCGGCGGCGGTGGTGATAGACTGGAAGTCGTTGATGTACCTGGAGCAGCACAAAGCCTGTCCGCACACGCCGATTCCTCCAATCAGGCCGGCCTCCTGGCGGGCGCCTATCTGCTTCATTTCCACCCTGATATGGAATTCTTCAGCAAAGTCCTTGATAAGCTGGCGGAAGTCTACCCTGCCGTCTGCTATGTAGTAGAAAATGGCCTTGGTTCCGTCGCCCTGGAATTCCACGTCTCCGATTTTCATCTCCAGCCCGAGGTTGGCGGCCAGCACCCTGGAGCGGATCATTGTCTGGTGCTCCCTGGCAATGGCTTCCTGCCACTTCTGGATGTCCTGGGGGCGGGCCTTGCGGTAGATCCTCTTGAACTCGTAGCTCTTGTGGTCTATGTTGTTTCTTCTGAGCTGGTGAGCCACCATTGCTCCGGAGAGTGTAACGATGCCCACGTCGCATCCGTTCTGGGCCTCCACAACTACAATGTCTCCCGTTCTCAGAACCTGCCCCGAGGTGTTTAAGTAAACGGCCTTTCGGGTGTTTTTGAACCTCACTTCAAAAAGGTTCTCCATTTCTTCGTCCGGCATGCCCTGCAGCCAGTCGAAAACGGCCCTCTTGCAGCAGCTCTGGTCGTAGGTGCAGCAGAACTGCCCATCTTTCTCTATGCTTTTCTGACAGCCTCTGTGGCAGTCATACACAATATCTTTCCTGTCCATTCTCAAATATTTTGGTAGAGCGCATTGCACAAATCGCTGAATATGAATTTGGCATTCACGTTTCTCTCGATGCACTCTATTGTGTCGTTGAATATTTCGTAAAGCTTTTCGAAGGAATCCGCCTTCACTTTCTTTGACAGTTCCTCAATCTCTTCCTTCTGGTTAGGGTTGAGATAGGCTATGTCTTCTTTTCCCAGCTTTATAACATAGATCTGCCGAAGGAGTTTCAGGGCGCTGCGGCAGAAGTTTTTCTGGGCCTCCTTTCCCCTTCTGGCAAGATCGGCCCCGGCGTTTACAAGGCCCGGAAGGTCTTTGTCCAAAGCAAGGCGAATCAGGGAAGAGAGGTCTTCAAAGTCCTCTTTTTCGGCCTCGCTTTCCTCTATCAGCTCAATCGCTCTTCCAAAACTGCCCTGTGCGCAGGAAGCCCACATGGCGGCCTTCTCCCCGTCCATCTTGTATTTTGCCTCAAGAGCCTTAGCCAAAGCCTCGTTCTCAATTGGCGGAACCTCTATCAAGCGGCATCTGGAGCGGATGGTCTGGATTATCTTTCCAGGAGCGTTTGTGATCAGGAAGAAGTAGGTATCTTCCGTTGGCTCCTCTATGCTTTTGAGCAGCTTGTTGGCCGCCTCCAGATTCATCCTTTCGGGGAACATTATCAGCACCACCTTGTCTCCTCCCTCGTATGCGCTGAAGCTCAGCCTGTTTATCAGCCAGCTGGCTTCGCTCACTCCAATCAGGCCCATCTTGTTGTCCAGCTCCATTGCATTGTACAGGTCCTGTTCGCTGAAGTAAGGATTCTGCTTTACAAGATCCCTGAAAATCTCGTAGTATGCGTCTATGGAAGCTTTCTTCCCCTTCTCCACAATCTGGGTTGTGTTTATCGGGAATACAAAATGGAAATCCGGATGCGATAGGTTGCGGATCTTGATGCAGGAAGAGCAGATCTCACAGCTGTCTTCAGTAGGGGCGGCTGTTTCCGGATTGTCTCCGAAAAGCCCTTTGAGCAGCCACTTTTCATCTCCTCCCGCCAAAGCCTTCCTGGCTCTGCAGAACATGAACTGCACGGTTGCCAGCACCAGCGGAAGCGCGCCGCACCCGCTCTGCTCGGCAAAAAGCATAGCGTGAGGCATGCGTCCTTTCTGCACCATGCCCTTCAGCATTTCAGCCAAATCCTTATGTCCTGCTATCTCCGAAAATATCATACCCCGCAAATTTACGAATCTGTTTTGAATTTATTCAACCGGCAATACTAGCATTTCGCATTTAGAGCAGTCAAATTCCAGGGAGAGGGTGTTGTTGCCGTTTTTCAGATAGAGACGGAGGATATCTTTGCTTTCTTTTTTGCACATTCCGATTTGGTAGCGGATGCAGTATTTGCATCTCATGAGGATTGCTTCCTTTGGAGGTTCCTGCTCGTAGGAAGGCTGGATGTCTTTTATGCCAAGTTCCTGGTAGATGCTCTTTGAAAGGCTGTTGGAGCAATTTCTAAGGTAGGATCCGCCTCCGTCTTTGAACGCTTTAGAGGCGAGGGCTTCCAGATCTTTGATTTCTGTTTTTTTGTTTAGGATGTTTCTTTCTTTCTCGTGTTTTTCTTCCACGATTTGTGAAAGCTTTTCAGCCAATTCGGCTCTGATGGCGTTCAGCCCGGAAGTTCTGTAGAACCAGACTTTTTCTCCATCGAGGTCTTTTACGGTGAAAGAAAATTGAAGTGATGTTTTTCCCAGTTGTCTTTTTATCAGGTCTTTAGCCTTGTCTGGAGACACGGCTTCATCTCCGTTTATAGGGAAGGAGAATTCCCTTTCCTTGTCGCTGAGAACGGCTTTTATCTTGATGCTGTCTTTTTTCGGGGTTACCGATATAGGAATGTCTATGATCCTTGGCTTGGTGTATTCAAGAGACTTTTCAAACTCGCTGTCAAAGTTGCGGTAGATGCTGTCGCTTTTTTTGAATTCAATGTCTTTGGTGAATAGCTCCACTGTTTTGCCGTTGACCTTGTTGGCGCGGTTTCCGGAAATAACCCTTCCTTCTCCGGCAAAGCAGATTCCGTCTGAGTTGTGGAGGGCTTTGTCTCCCTCGTATGTAAAGCTTGTGAAGGATTTTCCTCCGCCTTTTATTTGGGTTACGGTTCCGATATATTCTCCCATTCCCTTGGCCGCGTCCCGGCTTTTCCAGTCGGATCTTTTTCCGTCAAGGAAGTAGTCTGTGTAGCCGCGGTTGAAAGTTTTCTCGGCATCCGGGGTGAAATCAATGCGGCTTCTGCCCAGAGACGAGCGGCGGAATTTCTCTCCGCCCTTGTTTTTCTCGGCGATGATTTTATTGAGGGCCCTGTCGTAGAGGCTTACGATATTCTTAACGTAGGAGATGTTTTTGAGCCTGCCTTCAATCTTGAATGAAGTCACTCCCGCGTCTATCAAATCTTCCAGACGGGAGCAGCGGTTCATGTCCTTGAGTGAGAGCAGAGGAGTCTTCCTTGCCAGGATGTTGCCGTCCTGGTCCAAAAGGTTGTACTCGGAGCGGCACATCTGGGCGCATTCTCCCCGGTTGGCGCTTCTTCTGGTAATGTGCTGAGAGAGGTAGCACTGGCCGCTGTAGCAAACGCACAAGGCTCCGTGAGCAAAAGATTCCAGGGGAATGGTGGTGGCTTTTCTTATTTCTCTTATCTGTTTCAGGCTCAGCTCCCTGGCAAGAATCAGACGGTCAAAGCCCAGCTTTTCCAGCAGGGCGGCTTTCTCGGGAGTGCGGATATCTGTCTGGGTGGAGGCGAACAGCGGGATGGGCGGCCTGTCCATTTTCAGCAAGGCCAGATCCTGGACAATGATAGCGTCTATGCCGTTGCGGTAGGCTTCCCAGAGATAGTCTTGAGCTTCTTTGAGCTCGTTTTCGTACAGTATGGTGTTTAGCGTGAGATAGATCTTTGCCCTGAACTTGTGGGCGTAGGAACACAAACGGGCAATGTCTTCAAAGGAATTGCCCGCCTGAGCCCTGGCCCCGTATTTGGGGGCGGCAATGTAAACGGAATCGGCACCGCAGTCAATGGCCGCGATACCGATTTCCGAATTCCTTGCAGGAGAAAGCAGTTCTATCTCTTGCATATTGCACTAGCAGCCGAGCTTTGCTATCTTCTGCTTTGCGGTAGGTCCGAACTTGCCGTCTCCGAGCACCTTCTTGTAGGTGGCGCAAGCCTGAGCCTTCTTTCCGGCGCTCTCGTAGCAAGAAGCCAGAATGTAGGTGTTCTGTGCAGAAGCAGGAGCGTTTACAAGGTGAGTGATAGCCTTGTTGAAGTTCTTTGCCTGGTATGCGCTCATTCCGGCGATAAGGCTTGCGGTTGGGTTGGCGCCAAGAGCAAGGGCCTTTTCAGCCTTTGCGATGGCTTCGCTGAACTTCTTAGCCTTCATTGCCTCGTTGGCGCCGGAAACAAACATTCCGCTGAGCACCTTTTCTGCGTTGGCGTCGCCGAGCTCCCTTGCCTTCATCAGAGAAGCCTCTGCCTCATCGTCCTTGCCGGCCTTGTTGTAAGCCATTCCAAGAAGCAGGTGAGCCTTGGCGTTGTTGGCATCTCTTTCAATAGCCTTCTGGAAGAAAGGAATAGCCTCTTCCATATTGCCTGCGTTGTAGGCATCGTTGCCCTGCTGCAGAGGAATCTGGGCGAGCTTGGTCTTTGCGTTGGCTGCAACAGCGTCATTTCCGTATTCGGTGGCTGAATTCAGAGCCTCGGTGTAAGTCTCTTCTGCCTTTGCATAGTCTTTTGCAGCAACCATCTTTCCGGCGGCTGACATGAGAATCTGAGGAATCATGTCCTTGCATCCCTGAGCCATCTCAATGCCATCGTCACCGGCAGCCTCAGCAATCTTCAAAGCCTCTTTGAAGTTCTTTACGGCTTCCATTTCATTACCGGCCTGATAAGCCTCAGTGGCCTTCTGGTACAGTTCACCGGCCTGAGTCATATCCTGTGCAAATACGCTTCCCGCAAACAGTACCACTGCTGCGGTCAAAAAAAGTTTGGTGATTCTTTTCATCTCTGTATTTTGTTTTTAGTTCTTAATTTCAATTCGGTGAGCACAAAAATAGTTATTTTTGTACCAAGCGCCAAATACGACACACCATGAAGAAAATATCTTGCATATTAGCTATCGTACTTTCTGCCGTTCTGCCAACGCTGCTTTATTCCCAGCCGGCGACTCAGGATCTGCCCAAGCTTCCTGACGATCCGAGGGCCAAAAGCGGCACCTTGACCAACGGCCTTTCCTATATCATTATCAAAAACCTCGCCCAAAAGAACACAGCCACCTTCTGCGTGGCGCAAAAAGTGGGCACATCCCTGGAAAAAGGCGCCGACAGGGGCTCTTTTATGCTGCTGCAACAGCTTGCTACAAAGGGAACTAGAAATTTTGAAGGCTCAGCGATAACAGATTATCTGAAATCTTTGGGGCTGGGGCCGGACAACATAGTTTTTTCTACCGGAGCGGACAGGATAACCTACGCAATCAAGGATGTTCCAATTGAAAGAGCCAACACCATAGACTCTTCTCTGCTGATTCTCTACAACTGGATGAGTTCCATAAACGTGGACGAGAGCGACATTGCTCCGGAAAGGTTCACTCTGGCCCAGAGGATACTGGGAAGCTGGACTCCTATGCACAGGCTGGAGACGGATCTTCTCTCCCGCCTTTATCCCGACAGCCCATACACCGGAGAAATCCGCCCGTCTGAAATCAGGAAAGCGTACACCATCAACTCCAAAGACCTGAGAAGCTTCTACTACAACTGGTGCCGCCCGGAACTGCAGTGCGTGATTGTTGTGGGAGACGTGGATCCGGCAAAGATGGAAACCCAGATTACTTCCGTTTTCTCCACCATACCAAAGCCGCTTAAAAGCACCAAGAGAACCTGGTACGAGCCCAAGCCGTTCGAAGGCGTGAAAACCTTTGTCCTCCAGGATGACGAATTCGAGAAGTGCCTGGTCTCCATAAACCTTCTCAAGCAGCCTCTGAAAGACAAATACAGGAAGACTAATCTTCCTTATATACAGGACTTTATGGACAAGGCCGCACTGGGCCTTCTTCAGGACAGGATAAACGAGGGCATACTCAAGGAGAATCTCCCGATTTATTCGCTGAGCATTGCCAAGGACAAGTTTATGGGCATAGAGAAGAGCAGCGGAATAAACATCACTTTTGAAACGCTGCCGTCTTCTGTTTACGCAGCCACTTCTTTTGTCAGCGCCCAGATAAAGAAACTTGCGGACTACGGCATAGATTCCAGAGAGTTTTCCAAGGCGTCTGATGTTTACTGGAAGGCTCTGGAGGCCTTCTACGACAACCGCTCCACGGCGGGCAACGATGTTTATCTGGACCGTGCCCTCCAGTCTTATTATGACGGCTACAGCCTGGCTTCCACCGAGATGCAGTTTGAGATAATGAAGGAAGTGCTGTTTTCGCTGAACAACAAGAAGCTTTCCGAATACACTTCCGCCGCTTTTGCCCAGGACAGCAACATTGTCATTTCCTGCTTCATGCCAAAGGCCGCCGGAGTTGGGCAGATATCCACAGACCGTCTGCTTTCGGCCTTTGCCAAGCCGCTTGACAAGCCTCTGCTCTCGGGTGAGAGTTCTCTCCCTGTATGGCCTCAGGCCGTTCCTTCTCTGGTTTCAGATATTGTTTCCGAAACAGAAGACGTGAAATATGGCACCAAGACCATTGTGCTTTCCAACGGAGCCACCCTGATTTTCAAGGATCTGCCGCAGGCTTCAGACACCTTGTTCTTCAAGGCTGTGAGCAAGGGCGGATATTCGCTGATCAAGGGAGCCTCAATGGGTAACCAGGAGTTCTACAACGGAGTTCTGGACGTGAGCGCAATTTCAGATGTTTCATACGCCAACATGAGCCGCCTGTATTCATACAACCATCTCGGCCTGTCGTCGAAAATAGGGCAGAACACGGAGCAGATGGACGGCTTCGCGATTCCTTCAAGCGCGGAGAAACTTATGCAAGCCGTTTACCTGAATATGACGGACATAAGGCAGGATCCCGCCGCCTTTGACATTTACACAAAGAAAGTGCTGTATGACCTCAAGTACAACACGCTTTCTCCTCAAACAGTCTTCCGCGATACGGTTGACTACTACCGCAACTCCAACAAGCAGTTTGTGCGCCGCATAACCGAAGACGAGGTTTCTTCTGCCGACTATGCCTCCATCCACAAGACTCTCGCAGGCAGGTTCTCCAACGCCGCGGACTTCACCTTCATATTTGCCGGCAAGAACGCTTCCGAGTACAAAGACTTGGCTATAAAGTACATTGGCGGAATTCCTGGCAACAAGAACACCCGGGAGAACTGGATTGTGGTGCCTAACTATCTGGCAAAAGGCCACAAGGAGAAGAGGTTCCTTGTGAAGATGAATGTTCCGAGAAGCTATGCGGGAATAACGCTTTCCTGCGCCAAGGGGCTTTCGTCAAAGAACTTCGTGCTTTCCAAAATGCTGGAAAACTACGCGTCTTCCATTTTCCGCAACGAGCTTTACACCAATGTTCCGCTCTACAACGTGAAGAGTTCTCTGGACTATTATCCTGAGCAGATCTACGCTCTGGACCTGGTATTCGAGACGGATTCGGCCAGCGTTCATTCCTGCATTGAGTCATTTGTCAACCGCCTCTCTTCCTGCTCGAGGGGAGAAATCCAGGACAAGGACTTCGAAACTCTGAAAAAGCAGGTTAAAGACCTCTACGGCGCAGCTTCCGTTACTCCTGGATACTGGCTTGAGCTGCTCCAGATAAAGCAGATGTCCTCCAAAGACCTTTCAACAGTAGGGGAGGCTCTCGACGGCATTACAAAGAAAGATTTCTGCGCCTTTGTAAAGGATGTGCTTTCGGGCAATAGGATAACTATAATCATGGACGGAACCACGGCGGATATTCCTACGCTTCAGCTGCTGCAGGAAAACGAGTTCATAAAGAATTTCTTTGACGTGGACTAAAACCCTGCGCTATGGTAATAGAAATAGGAAACTGTCTGGTCAGCACGGAGATACTCACAGGGTATTTCTGCTGCGACTATCCAAAGTGCCAGGGCTGCTGCTGCATCATCGGCGACAGCGGGGCTCCTCTGGAAGAGGCGGAGAAGGAGGCTCTGGAAACCCAGTTCAAGGACTATGAGCCTTTTCTGGCTCCCGACGGAAAGCAGACCATTCAGCAAAATGGTTTCTCAATAATTGACTCTGACGGAGATTTGGTAACTCCTCTGATAAAGGGAGACGGCAGGTGCGCCTATTCGGTGACGGATGAAAACGGCAACACTTTCTGCGCCATAGAAAAAGGCTTTGAAAAATGCGGGGGCGCCCTTCGCAAACCGCTTTCCTGCTGGATATTCCCGATAAGGCTCAAGACGTTCTCCACCGGCAGCACAGGCCTTATGCTAAGCCGCGAGCATCTTTGCTCGGCCGCTTTCAAAAAAGGGGGCGCTGAGAACATAAAAGTATATGAGTTCCTCAAGGAACCCATAATACACAAATTCGGGGAAGATTTCTATGAGCAGCTTGACCAGGCCGCCCGTCTTCTGGATGAAAACCCGTCAGACAGTCTCTGATTAATCAGCCGAGAGAATATCCGGATCAGACTCGTCCAGAGTCTTCATATTCTTTTCTGCCTCTTCAAGGATTTTCTTTGCCCTGTCGTAGTCTTCGTCATTCACGATGAGCTCCACGGCCAGCTTGTCGGATATTCCCATGTAAGGCATGTTCTGGTGCAGGACCTCAGCCCTGATTCCCTCGTTTTCCAGCAATCCCTTGTCCAGGTTTGCCGAAAACGGGTTGTTGAAATATTTCTTTACGGTTCTCATATCGCGACAAAAATTATTGCTGGTTCTCGTTCTCGGCCCTTTCCTGGAGATAGCGGTCCAGTTTCATTGCCACTCTCACCACGTCTTTTCTCTGGCCCTCCACAGTTACCATTCCGGCGTTGTCGGTAAGGGTTACGGTATCTTCAAACAGCCTCAGGGCGCGGATAATTCCGCTTTTGTTGTGCAGCTTCAGAACATCAGGAAGGTCTCCGGCCTCTTCCGGAACCAGGTTCATTTCCCTGAGCAGCCCTATGATCTCCTGCCTTCTTGCCGAAAAGCCTTCTCCGAAGGCCACTTCTTTCTTGCTGTAGCCAATTAGCGGATACACTGCGGCGTATGCCACAAAGAACAGTATGACTTTTGTCCACTGGCCGTCGAAAAGGTTCCATGGCCTGAGGTTTGCATCATGTTCAGATGTGTAGAACATCACCAGAACTATTATTGAAAACAGCACTGCCACCATGAACAGGCATTTGAGGGAGCGGATAATATATCTTAACATAAATGAAACTATTGTAGTACGGGCACAAAAATAAACATTTTAATTCCTATTTTTGCACTGCAGCAACAAAAGCGTTAAAACAGATATTATGGAAAAGAAACTTAAAATAATCATCGGAGTGCTTTCGGCCATTGTTCTGGTTCTGGCCGGAGTCCTCATCTACCAGATGAGCAAGAAGACTGAAATCAAGGAAGTGGTTCAGGAAGTCACCAGCAGCAAGGACAGCCTCACCAACGCGCTGTCGCTTCTGCAGCAGGAGTACTCTTCCCTTTCTTCCACCAACGACACCATCAACACCCAGCTCGAGATCGAGAGGGCCAAGGTGGCTGAGCTGATTGAGAAGGTGAAAAAGACCGAGGCTTCCAATGCCGCTCAGCTCAAGAAGTACGAGAAGGAACTCGGCACGCTGAGGTCTATCATGAAGAGCTATATCAAGCAGATCGACTCTCTCAACCAGATGAATATCGCCCTGAAGGAGGAAGTGACCGAGGCCAAGAAGCAGGTGGAGGAAACCACCGCCAAGAACGAGGCCCAGGCCAAGAAGATCGAGGAGCAGAGCAAGAAGATAACAGAAGGCTCAGCGATAAAGGGAAGGGGTCTTTCACTTGTGGCCCTCAACCGCAGGGGCAAGGTTATGGACCGCTCCAGCCGCGCCGAGCAGTTCAGGGTAAGTCTCTCGCTGGTTGAAAATTCCATCGCCGAGACGGGCCTTATGACCGTTTATGTCAGAATCAAGGATCCGGACGGAATTCTTATGACAGACGGCGGACAGCAGGTGTTCACCTGCAATGGCGAGCAGCTCATCTATTCTGCGGCACGTGAGGTTGACTACCAGGGTCAGGAACTCGACCTTAACATCTTCTTCACCCCTGGTGCAGAGCTGGCCAAGGGCACTTACACCGCCGAGGTCTACACTTCCAAGGGCAGGCTGGGAACAGCTGAGGTTCACCTGAAGTAGAAGTAACCTAACCAAAGTCAACCCGGATGGCCGGCATATATCTGCACATTCCTTTCTGCGACAAGAAGTGCATTTACTGCGGCTTCTATTCCGTGGTGTCAAAGACTCTGAGAGACAAGTACATTCCTGCGCTTCAAAGAGAAATCCGCGAGCGCGGGAATTTCTTTTCTTCTCTTTATCCCGCCGACCAGACAGTAAAGACCCTCTACATTGGGGGCGGCACTCCTTCTGTCCTGAATACAGAGAGTCTCAAGCAGGCCATAAACGGACTCAAGGCCACTTTCTGTTTTCCAAATACCGCTTTCCTCACCGATAATCCCGACGAATTTGAGTTCACCATTGAGGTCAATCCCGATGACATCACTTCCGATTATGCCAGTCAGCTCAGGCAGCTTGGAGTCAACCGCATAAGCATGGGCGTGCAGTCTTTCCAGGACCAGCATCTTATATGGATGGGCCGCCGCCATACCAGAAGCCAGGCCATCAGCGCCTTTAGAACACTTAGGCAGGCCGGTTTCAAAAACATCAGCCTGGACCTTATCTTCGGTTTCCCGTCTCTGACCCGGACGCAGTGGGAGGAAAACCTTGACACAATCCTGGACCTCAGCCCTGAACACATCTCTGCCTATCAGCTTGGCGTTGACCCCAACACTCCGATAGAAAAACAGGTCAGCCAGGGGAAGCTCACCCTTCCCGACGAGGAAACCTGCGAAGGGATGTACAAGACCCTTCAGAGAAGACTCGCTGAGGCCGGATACTTCCAGTATGAAGTTTCCAACTTCTGCAAGGAAGGTTTCCACAGCCGCCACAACTCTTCTTACTGGAACAGAACTCCTTATCTGGGACTGGGCCCAGGTGCCCATTCTTTCATAAACAGAAAAAGGGAATGGAACTTCCCCGATGCCGCCACTTATTGCAACCCGACAATTACCGAGCTCAGGGAAGGCGAGAACCTTTCTCCTGAGGATGTTTTCAACGAGATTCTGATGCTCGGCCTGAGGACCATAGGCGGGGCCGCCCTCAAGACCCTAAGAGAATCTTCTCCCCAGTCTGACATCTTTATTTCAACCATAGCCCCCGCCATTCAGGACCAGGAAAGAAAAGGCAACCTTGTCCTCACCACAACTGGCACAATAAAAATACCGCCCGAAAAATTCTTCATCTCGGACGGTATTATAAGAGAACTATTTGTCTGACCGGCTATGACGCGCAGGCTGAGCAGATACCGTTTGCCACAAAGTATCCCTTGGTTGCCACCAGAACAAAAATCAGCATGATAAGAGTGCAGTAGATATATCCTATCCACTGGAGTCTCTTCAGCCACTTGGCATTGTTCCATCCCATAGACTGGAAGGCGCTCCAGAATCCGTGAGTCAGGTGCAGCCAGATGCAAACAAACCACACCAGATAAAGGATGTAAACCCACAGAGGCTTGAAGGTCAGGGCGATGGCATCAGATCCGCTCATCGGCTCGTTGCCAAGGAACTCCTGAAGCTGCATCTTTGCCCAGAAATGGGTCAGGTGGATAGCGATTCCGATAAGCACGATCAGACCGAGCACGATCATGTTCTTGGAAGCCATATCTGCCTTTGTCTTGTTGGCAACGGCATATCTTTCCTTGCCTCTTGCCTTATAGTCCTGGAGATACAGTACAAAGGCATAGATGATGTGGATTATGAATCCAAAAGCCAGAACAGGAGTCAATACTTTGATGATGCCCAAAGACATGAACTCGCACACGGCATTGAAGTTCTCAGCTCCGTTAGGAAGCAGGTATGCGCCGTTAAGAAATGCATGCATGGTCAAGAAGAGTATCAGAAACAAGCCGCTGAGGCTCATTATCACCTTCTTGCCGATAGATGTTGTAAATATGTTAGCCATATAAATATCAGTAGTTTTAATTATTCAAACCTTAATTCTCAGCGATTCCCTGAAAATCGTTGCAATATACACACGATTTTTCTGATTAGCAAAGGGTTTTTAAGAAACAGCTCCTTTTGCATTTCTTTAAGGAAATAGTTAAATTCGTTGTTTGTAACGGGAAACAATCAGGTTATGAAATACAAAAGAATATTGCTCAAGCTCAGCGGCGAGGCCATGGGCGGAGCAGACGGACAGGGGCTGGATTCAGATGTAATCAAGTCTTACGCAGTTGAAATAGCAAAGGCCGTGAAGGCTGGAGTACAGATAGGAATAGTTGTGGGAGGAGGAAACATCTTCCGCGGAATGAACGGCGTGAAAGAAGGCTTTGACCGCGTGAAGGGAGACCAGATGGGAATGCTGGCAACCGTCATTAACGGCAAGGCCCTGGGTATATTCATCGAGGATGAAGGAGTGAAGGCGGAAGTGTATACACCTCATCCGATGGAGCCGTTTGCAAGGCATTTCAACAAGGACAGGGTAATGGAAGTCCTGAATGGCGGCGGAGTGGCAATATTCACTGGAGGAACCGGCAATCCTTTCTTCACGACAGACTCTGCGGCATCGCTGAAGGCCTGCGAAATAGAGGCAGACGCCCTGCTTAAAGGAACAAAGGTAGACGGCGTATATACCGCTGACCCAAAGAAAGATCCGACAGCCACAAGATACGAGAGGCTGACCTTTGACAAGGCTTTGGCAGACAATTTGAAAGTGATGGACCAGACCGCGTTCACGATGTGCAGGGAGAACAACATCCCGATAGAGGTGTTTGACATGACAGACCCCGTAAATCTGAACAGGTTGCTTGCGGGAGAAAATGTTGGGACAGTGGTCAGCAATGAATAGTTTTTAAGTTTCAGAAAACAATAAAAAGACACGATATGGAAATCCAAGTATCTAAAGACAACATCGCGCAGGGCGTTGCCAAGATGGAAAATGCCATTGCGCATCTTGAAGAAGAGCTCAAGACCTTCCGCGCCGGCAAGGCAAATCCGGCTGTTTTGAACAATGTGATGGTAGATTATTACGGCACTCCTACGGCAGTTCCCAAGGTAGCTTCCATTACCACTCCAGATACCAAGAGCATGATAGTCCAGCCTTGGGAGAAGAAGATGGTAGGTCCTATTGTCAAGGCAATTATGGACGCCAACCTGGGCTTCACTCCTATCAACAACGGAGAGAATGTGAGAATCAACATCCCGCCGTTGACAGAGGAAAGAAGAAAGGATCTGTGCAAGCAGGCAAGAAATGCCGGAGAGAATGCAAAGATGAGTATCCGCAATGCTCGCCGCGAGGTTGTAGAGGCTCACAAGAAGTTCAAGAAAGACGGCCTGGAAGAAGATATCTGCAAGGATGCAGAAGTCGATATCCAGAAGCACACCGACACTTTCACCAAGAAGGTGGATGAGATCGTTGCCGCCAAGGAGAAGGAGATAATGACCGTATAATGCTCCTCCCGCAGAAAGGCAGATACACGTTCAAAGTAGAACAGTACCAGTGTAATGTGCGCAAGATGCTGAGATTCAGCTTTCTTGTGAATATGATGCTGAGTTCTGCGGACTACCATTCCTCCGAAAGAGGGTTCGGAACGGATTACCTCAACGCTCACGGCAAGACCTGGGTTTTATCCCGTCTTGCCGTCGAGATGATGAGGATTCCCTCACGCCACGAGATCATAGCCGTTGAAACCTGGGTGGAAAAAATCCATCCGCTGTTCACCAACCGTAACTTCAGGATGACGGTAGACTCTACCGGAGAAATGCTCGGCTGGGGAAGAAGCGTATGGGCAATGATAGACACCACCACCCGTCATCCCGCAAATCTTATGGAAATCAAGGACGGGGCCATACAAGAATTTGTCATAGAACCCGATTCTCCTGATTTCCTTGAGGTCCCGATTTCAAAGCCGGTAAGGGTCCAGATGGAAGACATCTCTCTGGCAAGAGAAGTGCCCACTTTCTTCAGCGATGTGGATTTCAACGGCCACATTAATTCAATGAGATATGTGGATCACATCCTGGACACCTTCCCTCTTTCCTGGCATCGCGAAAACAATATCAAGCGCCTGGATATAGCGTATGTTGCCGAAGGAAGACCGGAAGTTCCGATCAGGATATACAAAAATGTCCTCCAGAAAAACCCGGAGGACAATTCTACCGATTACGGTTTCAAGATTCTTCAGAAACTTCCCGAGAACCAGGAAGAGACAGAGGCGTGCCGCCTCCGCCTGAGAACCATCCCGCTTATTCCATAACAGCCTGGATACCAGGGAGGATTTTACCTTCAAGGCTTTCCAGCATAGCGCCGCCGCCGGTGGAAACGTAGCTTACCTTGTCTGCGTAACCCATCTGGTTGACAGCGGCTACGGAATCTCCGCCTCCTACGAGGGTGAACACTCCCTTTTCCTGGGTGGCCTTTGCAAGAGCTTTTGCGATGTGGAGAGTTCCCTGTGCGAACCAAGGCATCTCGAACACTCCGACAGGACCGTTCCACAGGACAGTCTTTGAACTGTTGATAACATCGTCAATCTCAACCAGGAAGTCGGTTCCCACGTCCATTCCCATCCATCCGTCAGGAATCTCGTCTATCTTGACGATCATCTTGGTGGCGTCATTTTCAAAACGGTTGGCAACAACACTGTACTTCGGAAGGTAAACCTTAGTGCCCTTTTCTTCTGCGGCCTTCAGAATGTCGAGAGCAACCTCAAGCTGGTCATCCTCGCAGATGGAAGCTCCAATCTTGCCGCCCTTCGCCTTTATGAAAGTGTAGGCCATTCCGCCACCAATCACCAGATTGTCAACTTTCTCAACAAGGTTCTGGAGAATGCCGATCTTGGAAGAAACCTTGCTTCCGCCGATGATTGCGGTAACTGGATGCTGAGGCTCGTTGACCACCTTGTCGATGGCCTTGATCTCGCCTTCCATTATATAGCCGAACATTTTGTCCTCAGGGAAGTACTTTGCGATAAGGGCTGTGGATGCGTGGGCCCTGTGGGCGGTTCCGAAAGCATCGTTGATATAGCAGTCCGCGTATGATGCAAGATGCTTTGTGAACTCCTTCTGGCTTTCCTTGACCTTGGCCTTTGCCTCTTTCTTCTCCTCGTCTGAAGCGTCATCGGAGAGTCCTCTTGGCTTGCCTTCCTCCTCGGCATAGAAGCGGAGGTTTTCAAGAAGCAGTACATCTCCCGGCTTGAGGTTCTTTGCGGCCTCGTCTGCCTTCATGCAGTCCTGGCAGAACTGGATCTTCTGGCCCAGAAGCTCTTCTACCTTGTAAATGATATGCTCCAGAGAGTATTTCTTGTCCACTCCCTTCGGCCTTCCCAGATGGGACATAAGTATGATGGATCCGCCCCCTTCCAGAACTTTCTTGATTGTAGGAACTGCGGCGCGGATTCTGGTGTCGTCTGTAACCTTGAAATCCTTGTCCAATGGAACATTGAAGTCCACCCTGGCAATAACTCTCTTGCCTTTGAAATCGTAAGTGTCGATAAACTTCTGCATAATTAAGGAAATATTAAAATCTTTGTTATTCTCTGCGATTGAACTCCGTCGCAAAATTAATAATTTTATCTTTGTACTTGTTAAGACTATGGCACAGACAAACCACAATATATCGATTGAAAGCCCTTCCGGATGGAAGGACTACGAAATCATCGATTCCGGAGACGGTTACAAGCTGGAGAGGTTCGGGGGTTTCATAATGTCCAGACCAGAGCCTAAAGCTCTGTGGTCCAAGAGCTTGAGCGAAGGAGAATGGAAAAAGCTCGCCCATACCGTATTTCATCCCGGAGCCGGATTCGGCAAGGCCGGAAAGGAAGATGTGGGCACCTGGGAGATGCTCAAGAAAATGCCGGAAAGGTGGTTTATCGAGTACAAGGGAACCGACCGCCAGGCTTCCGAATGGAGCTCTGCCCGCCACGGGGTGAGCGAAGTCAGGGGCCTGTATATGAAGATGAGGCTGGGCCTTACATCTTTCAAGCACGTGGGAGTGTTTCCCGAGCAGGCCTCCAACTGGGACTGGATATATTCCCGAACCCAGATGCTGTGCAACACCCTTCAGGTGGACTCTTTGCATCGCGATGAAAAGCCGAAGGTCCTGAATCTTTTCGCATATACCGGTGGAGCCACCCTTGCCGCAAAATGTGCGGGGGCGGACGTTACCCACGTGGATTCCGTAAAGCAGGTGGTGAACTGGGCCAAGGAGAACATGGCATCCTCCGGTCTGGACAATATCCGCTGGATAGTTGATGATGCCCTGAAATTCGTGAAGAGGGAGATTCGCAGAGGGAATGTCTACAACGGCCTGATTCTTGATCCTCCGGCTTACGGGCACGGGCCTGACGGAGAGAGGTGGAAACTGGACGAACTTCTGTTCGAGATGCTGGAAGAATGTTCAAAAATCGTTTCAAAAGAGCATTCGTATGTGGTGCTGAACCTTTATTCCAACGGCTATTCCGCACTTTTGGCAGACACGTTGCTCAAGAAAGCCTTCGGAGACTATGCAGGCAGGGAATACACTTGCGGGGAACTGGCTCTTGAAGACAAGTTCAAGAAAGTTATTCCGCTGAGCGTTTTTGCAAGAATGTTTACAAAGTAGAATATGTTACAGAGTTTATTGGCAATAAAATGGGATGTAAGTCCCTATATTTTCTCGATAGGAGGGTTCCAGTTAAGATGGTACGGAGTGCTGTTCGTCTCCGGCTTCATCTTCGGCTACTGGCTGTTTTCTAAATTCTACAAGAGAGAAGGGCTTCCGTCCAAGCTTCTGGACCCGATGCTGTATATGCTGCTGATCTGCGCTCTTGTGGGAGCGAGGCTGGGCCACGTGTTTTTCTACGACTGGGATTTTTACAAGAACAATATAGGCGAAATCTTCAAGGTATGGCACGGTGGACTTGCCAGCCACGGAGGAGCTTTTGCCATATTGATCGGAATATGGTGGTACGCCCACAAATACGGCAAGAAATATAACATTGACTATGTGTGGATCTGCGACCGCCTGGCTCTTGCGATTCCGTTTGCCGGAATGGCCATAAGGCTGGGAAACCTGATGAACTCTGAAATCTACGGATACGAGACCAGTGTTCCTTGGGGATTCATTTTCGTCCGCGACGGGCAAAGCGTTCCGCATCATCCGACACAGCTCTACGAGGCTCTGTCATATCTTCTTATAGGTCTGATACTGAACTGGATATATCGCAGACACAAAGACAACAGGAAAGCCCCTTACAGAGGCTTCCTTTTCGGTCTTTTCCTGGTTCTTCTGTTTGGCGCGAGGTTCCTGATAGAGTTCTGCAAACTTCCTCAGGAAGGCTCTGATGCAGTAGCCGCCGCCGGCGGAAGGCTTCTGAACAACGGCCAGCTTCTGAGCATTCCGTTCGTGGTTGCGGGCCTGCTGTTCATCATCTTCAGCTACAGGTTCAAGAAACCTATGCTCCGCCAGGAGTTGCCTAATGCCACCAAGACGACTGGTCGTTAGGGTCGTAAACTCTGGTTACGGTAAAATCTCCTTCTCCGCTCGGGTAGATAATCTTAGGAAAACATCCTGTGGTTATCGTAATCTTCTTTACAAAGGGCGCAAGGGTAAGGTCCAGAACTTCAAGCTTTTTCATGTGCCTCAGGTCTAATTCTTCAACCGTGGCGTTTCCAGGGTTGAGATATTTCAGGTTAGGGAAGTGCTTCAGAAAATCCACGTTGGAGATGATGTTCTTCCTTCCGCCGTATCCCAGATAAAGAGTGTCTGCGGCATTTGCCTCAGCGAATGTCACCACTCCGTCTTTGTTGACGTCAACATTTCCAAAGCATTTGGAAAAAGGAGAATCCATAGTGATCGCGATGAAAACAGAATCAACTATTTCTGTATTGACATTCTGCGCCCTTACTCCCAAGGAGCATAAAATCAGGGCTGTAAGGAATAGGACTTTTTTCATTGTATATATTTATTTTTTGATTTTCATTTTTCTCCAGGCATGAGGGCAGGCTTTCGCGTGCTTGTTCAGGCGGTCTATGACCTTCAGGAAATCATTGGCCTGAACTTCGCTGCCGTCATCCCAGTAAATTGGAATGCTGTCGAGGCGCCGTGCCGTATATTTATTGCCTTCTTTTGTTATGGCAACAGGCATAAGGTCACCGTCTGCATCGCGGATGTTCACAATGCCAATGTCATCATATTTAGGTTTTTTGGCAGATTCCGAATATGTGAAGCCAACGCCGAATTTTCCGTCTTTTTCTGTAATCACCAATTCTTTGGAGCTTCTTGAGCTGAATTGGTTGTGCATGCTTTCATATACGTAAGCCTGAGTCTCCAGAGGGGTTACATTATCATAATCGCAGCTCAGGAGTTCAGACGAGCCGTAGGAGTGGTCTGCAAAAGTGTTGTGGCGAGTTACTACATATCCCATCTTGCCATTGTTCTTCACTTTGTAGTAGTCGTCCCAGAGGGTAACCTCCCTTCCGTTCAGGTCTTTGAATTTTTGCTCGCTCACCTCCATCATTCCGGTAAGGATTACGTCGTCATATTTTTCATCCTGTCTTGCGCCAAAGATATTATTGCAGTTATATGACATAATCTTGCTCTTTCCGGTGTCGTAGTCTTTGGCAATCAGGGCAATCAGTTCTCCCCTGGTAGGATGCTGCCTTCCGGTGATTTCCACCTGGCTGTAATGACCGTCGTAGAAATCAAAATGATAGGCGTTCTTGGATTTGTCTAGAACGTTGCGGCCTATCATATAGTGCATATAACCTTTCTCATCCTTGTATCCGAATACAACAGGAGAGCCGGTGCCTCCTTCGGAAATGAATTTGCAGTCGTCATATTCAAACTGCACCAGAATTCTTCCGTTGTCGGTCGGTTCAATCATTCCCCATTTTCCGTTCTTGTCCTGGAGCACCACGCCATACCCGTCGAATATGTGGATGTTATGATATTTTCCTGGTTTTACATACCATTTTTTTGCTCCTTTGTCCCAGATTCCTTCTGTTCCGTTTTTCTCGATGACCTGCATTGTTCCCCAGTTCTTGTCCTTGACGCTGCGGTCATACTCCCTTCCGTGGTGGTCTCTGCTGAATACACGTTCAGCGCTCCAGGAAAACAGGGCTTTGAGACCTTCTGCCAGCAACATTGCCGCAGCCTCTCCGGCTGCCCCTGCAACGTCCAGCATAGCCTGCCCTTCCGCCGTTTCCCTTATTGGTTTTGGAGGAACGTAAGAGCTGCCGGCATGGTCAGCGTATGTTACATAATGGTGGTCGCCTTGAGCATTGTAGTTATAAGATCCAGTATATGCCTGGTATCCAGAACTGTTCGAATTGTTCTGGTTGTTGGCTCTTTGTTCTGCCTCATAACTCGGGCACCCTGGCTTGTGGGCTTCCCGCCTAGGAGAATCGCTTCTGTTAGCTCCGCAATAGCAGCAGACGGGGTCGCTTACCGGAGGAACGTTTACACGAGCGTTTCCGCCCATGGCCTTTAAGGTTTCCAAGGCGCTTTGAGAATAGCATTTATTGCTTCCAAAAGATAGAAGGGCAAACGTTCCGAATAATATCACGGCGATAGCCGCGAATAGGTGAAGACGCGATTTCATAAAATTGAATGTTTTTTCAAAGATAACAATTCCTGCAAAAATCATACTTGCAGGAACAAATTTTGATGTAACTTTGGTTTGTTAAAAGACATCAGTTATGAAAAGACTTGCACTGCTCGCCGTCCTTGTAATGATAGCAGTTGGCGGCTACTCCCAAAACAGGTCCAGAGTCCGCACAGGCGGCCAGACCACCATCCAGAACCAGCCGTCGCTGACCAAGGAAAACATGCCAGACAAAAACCCTAAGCCAGCTGTCCAGCAGCAGGATCTGACACCTGTAGAAATTTCCGGCAGCCTGAAGACTATGCTGAAGTCGGAATACATGACTTTCTGCAACATTCCGTTTAATCTTGATGTCCTCGAATTCGAGAATAAGTTGGAAGATGCAGATTTTGAATATGAGGATGAACAAACGGAAGATCTTTTTCTGGACGGATATGGCAATGTTGATGTTTATTCCGGAATCTTTCCGGCAATGGCAGTTACAGCGTATATCCATTTCTCGAAAGAAAGAAAAGTTTACCGTGTTGAGCTTCAGACCAGGCTTAACTCAGATGACAACACAAGAGCCATGTTCAATAACTGGCATAAAAGACTGCAGGTATATGTAGATGGCGGAGAGGGAGATAACGTTGAAGATCCAATAGCTTTTTCAAAGTCTGGTCCGGAAATGTACTATATAACTTTCTTCCCGGGCGATAACTGCAAGGCAGATGTCAAGGGCTGGATTATTCTGAGAATTGTGTACAAGGATAAAACAGACGCCGATTACGACGAGAACCATTCATCTTTCGTCACAGTAGATTACATAGACGCCCAGACCATCCCGGCCGATGTTAAAGCAGCCTGGGGCTTCTAGTGTTTGATATGTTTGAGCAGGCGCTTTGAGAAGTGAGCGGTGCCGAGGTCGGTCATGTGGTTGCCGTCTACGGTGTCTTCATTGCCGATGCCCTTTTCCTTTGACACATCTATGAACCTGAGGTTCTTCAGAGGACCGGTCTTGATTTCCTGTCCGGTTTCAGGGTCTTTGATGGTGGTTCCTCTTTTCTTCAGCCTCTTGTAAATTTCCTTGATCAGGATGTTTTCCTGAACCATATCATCGTTGTTTCCCGGCAGGATGAACTGCTGAGGATATTCGAAATTGTTAACCAGATATACCGGAACATTCGGGTTGGAGTAGGCTATCCAGCCTATGAAATAGTCTGAGCTGTCGCGAGTTGTATTGTATGTGCAGTTAGGCAGGCAATCCAGTACTATCGCAGACACAGGAATTGTCTTTATCCAGTCCGCCATGTTGCCGTCCATTCTTCCGTTGCCCGAGAAGCCGAGGTTAATGGTCGGCACCCCGAGCTTCCTTTCTATGATTGCGGGGTAAGCCATTCCCGGTCTTGAAACGCAGCCGCCCTGGGTTATGCTGGTTCCGTAAAACAGTATTGGAAGGCGGGTGTTTTCCGGCAGCAGGGCTCCGCTCGGGGCATAGATAGTTGCCGTAGAGTCTATGCCAATCTCCATCTTCTCAACTCCGTCGTAAAGAGGAAGATAGATCATGTATTCCTTCTTTCCTCCATACATTTTCCTCACGAATACGCTGGCCGAGTTCTTGCCGTTAGGGAAGGCGGTTCCGGCAAACTTCCACTCTTTTTCTTTATCGTAAACATAAAGGTCCATTCCCTTGATTCCGGTATAAGCCATGTGAGCCATGCCGAAGTTGTAGGTCAGTGTCCATTTTGCTCCGATGCACTGAGCGTCTGTGGAGAAGCGGATGGCTATTCCGGCCCCGTCACATCCCAGCTCCCAAAGGTCTTTTCTCACGATTCCCTTGAGCTTGTTTGGCAGACGATAATAATAGCAGCTGTCTGCCGTAGGCTTTTCGGCCTGGCCTATCATCACCGCATCTCCTTGTGCTATAAGGTCTTTTACATCGTAGAACTTGAGCTCTGAAACTTTCTGGGCGCCAGCGTTGTGGGTAAAGGCAAACACCAGCAGAGCCAGGATTGAAAAACACTTCTTCATATTCTTAGACTTTTATCCATTCTATTTTGATTCCCCTCCTTTCCATACCGCGGAGCCAGGTCATCTGCCGTTTTGCAAACTGATGGATTGCAATTGCCAGATGCTCTTTCATCCAGTCGTATGATATTTCTCCTGTGATGTATTGAGTCAGGAACTTGTACTCAAGGCCGTAGTAGATCAAATCTTCCGGCTTTATACCCTTGTCCATCAGGGTCTTGACCTCATCCACCATTCCGCTTTTGAGCCTTTCATCCAGCCTGCGGTCTATCTTCTGGTTCCTGAGTTCCCGGTCCGGATTCAGCGCCAGATAATGCACCCTCTTAGGCCCTTCAAAAGATTCTTCTCGCTGAGGAATGCTGTCGTATGCCCTTTCTATTTCAATGGCCCGGATGACTCTTTTCCTGGTGTCGAAATCCGTGTTGTTGTGAGGCTCCGTTCCGTGCTTTGCCTTCAGGTCGGTGAGCATGGAAACAAGTTCTTCCATGCTCTTTTGCTCAAGCTCTTTCCTGAGCTCCGGATCCGGCGCAACTTCCTTCAAGTCATAGTCTTTGCATACGGCCTCTATGTACAGTCCGCTGCCTCCGCAAAGTATCGGGAAGATGTTTTTCTTCTTGAGTTCCGGGTAAACTTTCTGGAAGTCTTTCTTGTAGCGGAACAGGTCATATTTCTCTCCCGCCTCAGCGATGTCTATAAGATGGTACGTAATCTCCCCGTACTCGGCCAGATCTTTGCCGGTTCCGATATCCATTCCGCGATACACCTGCCTTGAATCTGCGCTGATGATATGGCATCCGTCATAAGGCAAAGAGCCTTCTTTGCAAAGCGAGTTGATCCACCGTGCCACCTTAACCGCAAACGCCGTCTTTCCGGAAGCCGTTGGCCCCATCACAACCAGCATGTCGCAGTCTGTCCACTCCCGTTTGAAATCTATGTCTTCCATATTGAACAATACAAAATTAACGATTAATGTGCTACATTTGCGCTAATGAAACAGAAGAGCGCGAAAATAGATATCAAAAACCGCAGGGCCGGGTTCGACTATGAGTTCCTGGAAACTTACACTGCGGGAGTGGTCCTTTACGGAACGGAGATAAAGTCTATCCGTGCCGGGAAGGCGTCGCTGGCTGATACCTATTGCGTGTTCAATCGCGGAGAACTCTATGTGAAAAACATGCACATCTCTGAATACTTCTGGGCAAGCTTCAACCGCAAAGATCCAAAGCGTGACCGCAAGCTTCTTCTCACCCGCAAGGAACTCAACAAGCTGGAGCGCTCTGTAAAGGAGAAGGGCCTGACAATTGTACCTACAAGGCTTTTCATCAGCGACAACGGCTACGCCAAGCTGAACATAGCTCTGGCCAAAGGAAAGAAAGAGTACGACAAGAGAGAGTCTATCAAAGACAAAGATCGCCGCCGGGCTGAGCAGCGCGGCGACGATTACTAATCACTAGTTTATAACGTGCCTTACTGGCAGGTGCAGACAAGGTTGCGGTCGCCGTAGCCGTCGTCAACCCTGGACACTGCAGGCCAGAACTTGTTTTCCCTGATCCACTCCAGAGGATAGGCGGCCAGTTCCCTTGAGTAAGGGTGGCTCCATGCATCTGAGCAGCACTCGTGGGCAGGATGCGGAGCGTTGGCAACAGGATTGTCCTTAGGATCGAACTCTCCGGAAGCAATCTTTTCGCACTCGGCCTTGATGGTCTTCATAGCCTCTATGAAACGGTCCATTTCCTCTTTAGGCTCGCTCTCCGTAGGCTCAACCATAAGGGTTTCGTGAACAGGGAAGGAGAGGGTAGGAGCGTGGAAGCCGAAGTCCATAAGTCTCTTGGCAATGTCAGTAGAGCCAACGCCGTACTTTTTCATGAAGTCTCTGCAGTCCAGCAGGCACTCATGGGCAACTCTTCCGGTAGCTCCGGAATAAACGGTAGGGAACTCGTTCTTGAGCTGCTCGGCGATGTAGTTGGCATTGAGGATGGCAACCTCGCTGGATTCCTTCAGGCCCTGGGCGCCCAGCAGCTTGATGTAGGCGTGGGTGATAGGAAGCAGCAGAGGGTTTCCGTAGAGAGCCGATGAAACGGCATCTTCACCCTTGCAGCCCTTTGCTTTCTGGCAAGTTCTCGCGATGCAGTTCTCCTCAGGATGGCCAGGCAGGTAAGGAGCCAGTTCTGCAGTGCAGCAGATAGGGCCTACTCCAGGACCGCCGCCGCCGTGAGGCATTGCAAACGACTTGTGGAGATTCAGGTGGCAGATGTCTGCTCCGATTGTGCCAGGATTGGTCAGGCCGATCTGGGCGTTCATATTGGCTCCGTCCATATAGACTTTTCCACCGAACTTGTGGATAGCATCTACGATTTCCCTGATCTTTACTTCAAATACTCCGTGGGTGGAAGGATAGGTGATCATCAGTCCGGCCAGGTTTTCTCCTGCGGCCTCGGCCTTCTGCTCAAGCTCTTCCACGTTGATGTTGCCGTTTTCATCGCAGCCTACCAGCACAATGTTGAAACCAGCCATTGCGGCGGAAGCCGGGTTGGTTCCGTGTGCGGAAGTAGGGATAATCATAACATTGCGGTTGTCCTGGCCGTTGGCCTTGAAGTAGCGGTGGATGGTGGTAAGTCCGGCATATTCTCCCGCGGCGCCGGAGTTAGGCTGGAGCGAGCAGGCGGCAAAGCCGGTGATGGTGTTCAGATCCTTCATCAGTTCGTCGATGAGCTGCATGTAACCCTCAACCTGGTCTTTAGGCGCCAGAGGATGAACGTTTGTTAGTTCGCTCCAGCTGAGAGGCATCATTTCTACGGCAGCGTTGAGCTTCATAGTGCAGCTTCCCAGCGGAATCATTGAATGGGCAAGGGAGATGTCTTTCCTTTCCAGCATCTTGATGAAACGCATCATTGCGGTTTCGCTGTGGTATGAGTTGAACACCTTCTGAGTAAGGATAGGAGTTTCTCTCTTCATGAAAGTCCTTTCAGCAGGGCAATGATGATGTCCGCCCTGGCCGTGGCAGCAGCAAGGCTCTATGCCAAATACTTTCAGGATCTTGTGAGCCTCTTCCTTGCAGCTTAGCTCGTCGAAGCTGATCTTGATCTTGCCGCACTCTGCGTAGAAGAAGTTCAGGCCTTCCGCAAGGGCTTTCTTCCTTATTTCCTCCTGGTCTGCGCCTGATATCTCGATAGTGTCAAAGAACTCTTCGTTGGTCAGCTTATAGCCGGCCTCCTTAAGGTGAGAAGCAACCCTGTGGGCGAAAAGCTCTGCGTTGCGGGCAATGGACTTCAGGCCTTCAGGTCCGTGATATACTGCGTACATGCCGCTCATAGTTGCCATAAGGGCGGTGGCGGTGCAGACATTGGAAGTTGCCTTCTCTCTCTTGATATGCTGCTCGCGGGTCTGCAGGGCGAGTCTTACGGCCTTGTTGCCCAGACGGTCCACGGTAACGCCGATGATTCTTCCAGGGACGCTTCTCTTGTATTCTTCACGGGTTGCCAGATATCCTGCCACAGGGCCGCCGAATCCCATAGGGAGTCCGAATCTCTGGGCGCTTCCGACTGCGATGTCCGCTCCCCAGGCTGCAGGTTCTTTCAGCACTGCCAGGGCGAGGATATCACAGTATGCTGTAACCATTGCTCCGGCTTCGTGCATCTTGGCGCAGAAAGCGGAATAGTCTCTGACCTCTCCGTCTGCGGCTGGATACTGAACCAGCGCTCCGAAGCACATAGGATCAATTTCCCACTTGTCCCACTCGCCGAAGACCACCTTGATTCCAAGTCCCTCGGCTCTTGTGCGGATTACGGACTTGACCTGAGGGAAAACCTCGTCGTCTACGAACAGGACATTCTTGCCGGCCTTCTGGGCGTCACGGCTTCTGAGGTTGAACATCACCCTCATAGCCTCTCCCGCTGCCTGGCTGTCGTCTAGCATGGAGCAGTTGGAAAGAGAGAAGCCGGTCAGGGAGCTGATAACGGTCTGGAAGATCAGCAGAGCCTCCAGCCTTCCTTGAGAAATCTCTGCCTGGTATGGAGTGTAGGATGTGTACCAGCAAGGGTTTTCAAAGATGTTTCTGATGATAACCGGAAGCACTCCGGTTCCGTAATATCCCTGTCCTATCAGAGAGCGGAAATTCTTGTTCTTTGAAACCATCTCCTTCAGGTGAGCCAGGTAGGCGTTCTCCGTCATAGGAGCATCCATCTTCAAATCTTCCTTGAGCAGGATGTTTTCAGGAACGGTCTGTTTGACAAGTTCTTCCATTGAGTTTACACCGAGTGCGGAAAGCATCTGGGAGATATCTTCGCCGCGCGGCCCGATGTGCCTTTGAGCAAATGTGTATGCCATATAATTCTTTTAAGTTTTTAGTTTCACCAATCGCTGAGGAAACAATCCTCAACACAATTTACAAAGATAAGATTTTAATGGAATCAATAGCAGGCATTGCTGCGGAAATGCCCCAAAGGGCATAATATTTAATTTTTGTATCTTTGCCCCGATTTGGACTATACTAAAACCTAATGATATGAGTTTACTCAGCAAAAAAATCACTGAATTGCAGGAGAGGACCCAGCATGCTCTTCAGGGTGGAGGCGACAAGGCCATTGCAAAGCAGATAGCAATGGGAAAGCTTCCGGCCAGAGAGCGTATCAGAAAACTCCTTGACGAAGGAACCTTCTACGAGTACGACCTGTTCATCCAGCACGATGCCCGCGAGTTCGGCATGGAGAAGAAAGACCTTGCCGGAGACGGTGTGGTAATAGGAACAGGAAAGATCAACGGCCAGCCGGTTGCTGTTTACGCGCAGGACTTCACCGTTGCCGGCGGTTCTCTGGGAAGCATGCACGCCCGCAAGATCACCAAGATTATGGACTATGCCCTCAAACTGAGGATTCCGCTTATCGGAATCAACGACTCCGGAGGAGCCAGAATCCAGGAGGGCGTGAATTCTCTTGCAGGATACGGCGAGATCTTTTTCCGCAACACTCTCAACAGCGGAGTCATACCGCAGATTTCAGTTATCCTCGGCCCTTGCGCCGGCGGAGCGGTTTATTCTCCGGCTCTTACAGACTATGTGTTTGTGGTGGACAAGATATCCAAGATGTTCATCACCGGACCTGAGGTAATCAAGTCTGTTCTCGGCGAAGAGATAGACATGGAGAGCCTCGGCGGAGCCAGGGTGCATTGCGAGACTACAGGAAATGCTCACTTCTTTGCAGAAAGCGAGGAGGAGTGCTTTGCCCAGATAAAGAACCTTCTGTCTTATCTGCCGGCAAACAACAACGCCCAGCCGCAGGAAAAGAAGCCGGGCCTTCCGCTCAAGAAATACAACATCGTGAAGACGGTTCCTGCAGATCCTACAGAACCGTATGATGTCAGAAACGTGATCAAGGCCCTTGTAGACGACTCTGAATTCCTGGAAATCCAGGAGCTTTGGGCAAAGAACATCGTAGTTGGATACGGCAGGATAGAAGGCCGCACAGTGGGCTTCATCGCCAACCAGCCTCTCTACCTTGCAGGCGTTCTGGACTGCGACTCTTCAGACAAGGCCGCAAGGTTCATCCGCTTCTGCGACGCTTTCAACATTCCTATCGTGACACTGGAGGACATGCCGGGCTACCTGCCTGGAGTTGACCAGGAACACGCCGGAGTGATCCGCCACGGAGCAAAGCTTCTGTACGCTTACTCAGAGGCTACCGTTCCTAAGATAACCGTCATACTGAGAAAGGCTTACGGCGGAGGCTACATTGCCATGAACTCCCGCCACCTGAGAGCAGACTTCGTGTTTGCATGGCCTACGGCAGAGATTGCCGTTATGGGTCCTCAGGGCGCAGCCAACATCATCTTCCGCAAGGAGATAATGGAAGCCGAAGATCCTGAAGCAATGCGCAAACAGAAGGTTGCCGAATACAAGGAGAAATTCGCCAACCCTTACGTTGCCGCGTCCAAGGGATATATCGATTCCGTAATCAACCCTGCAGACACCCGCCAGTTCATTCTGCAGTCTCTGGATGTTTCACAGCACAAGAACGCCGGCATGCCTAAGAAAAAGCACGGCATTCCACCGTTTTAATGGTAAAAGCTATCGGCTATGGCAGAAAACAACAAAGCGCAGAATATTGAGGCTCAGGAAAACGAGGAACTGCACACGCTGGGTGAAATCAGCGATGCCGTAGAGGTTTCCATTCCAGAAGCTTCAAAGAAAAAACTCCGCATAGCGGAGGAAGGCAGGGAATACAAGACTTTCCTGACCAAGAAGTTTCTTGAGAGAAAGCCTTGGAAAGCCCCGGATCCTTGCAAGGTGCTGTCCCACATCCCCGGTTCGGTAATCGAGATATTCGTAAAGCCGGGCCAGAAGGTGAAAAAGGGCGACAAGCTGATGATCTACGAGGCAATGAAGATGATGAACGTGGTTACTTCTCCAATGGAAGGCATAATAAAGGAAGTGAACGCCAAGGAAGGAGAGTCTCTCCCTAAGGGCGCCCTTCTGGTAACTTTCAAGAAGAAGTGATTAAACAGTTCTCAGCGATTGAAAGAGGGTGGGCAACCACCCTCTTTTTTATTATTTTTGAAGCAGGAACACAAACGGAAAAAGGAATGAAGAGAGAGGAAACAACCGTTGAAAAGGGAAGAAGGGCTGAGGACATTGCTGCCGGATGGCTTGAAGCCCACGGCCTGAGGATCCTGGAGAGAAACTACAGGCACAATCATCTGGAGATAGACATTATTGCAGAGGGTCCTCTGCTTACATCTGAAGGCAAGGCGGCAGAGCCATTGCAGAACAGTTCTTTCATTCACATTGTAGAAGTGAGGTCCAGGGCCGAGGGTTCAATCGTTGCGCCCGAGCTGACAATTCTCCCGCACAAGCAGAAGCTTCTGGCCAACGCTGCCGATGCCTTTGTCAGAAGCAGCAAATGCCACAAGGAGGTGGTCTTTGACGTTATCGGCATTGAGATGTCAGAACAAGGACATACGCTCACCTTTACTCCCGAAGCCTTCCGGCCTCATTGGTAAATTCGGGGAAAATGATTATCTTGTAAAACTTTTTAGCAAGATATGGTTTCAAACAAATATTGCATAATAATGGCGGGAGGAGTTGGCAGCCGCTTCTGGCCGGTGTCCCGCAATGCGCATCCTAAGCAGTTTCTGGACATATTGGGAACGGGGCGTTCCTTCCTGCAGGCAACTGTAGACCGTTTCAGCAAGATAATTCCGGTTGAGAACATTCTCATAGTGTCTGCAAAGCAGTATGAAGGCCTGATCGCCGAGCAGGTTCCTGAAATCCCTAAAGAAAATGTGCTTCTGGAAAACCACAAGAGGAATACGGCTCCTTGTATTGCATACGCCACTTACAAGCTGTTCAAGAAAGCTCCGGACGCCACTGTGGTGGTGTCTCCTGCTGATCATCTGATCCTCAACGAAGACATTTTCCTGGAGACCATTGAAACGGCGATGGAATATGCCGCCACTTCAGACTCCCTTATAACTTTGGGAATAAAGCCAACCCGTCCTGAAACCCAGTACGGTTACATTCAGGCCAACAAGGCCAAGGCTGAAGTCATAAAGGGCCACGCCTGCTACCAGGTGAAGACCTTTACCGAGAAGCCGGATGCCGAGATGGCCAAGGTGCTTTTCAGCAGCGGGGAGTTTCTGTGGAACTCGGGAATATTCGTGTGGAACATCAAGACAATAAAGAAAGAGCTTGAAGCCCATCTTCCGGATATCGCTGCATCTTTCTCGGACATCGCCGAGCATTATTACACGGAAAAGGAGCAGGAGATGGTGGACAAGATCTACGAGGCCTGCATGGCCATTTCCATAGACTACGGAGTTATGGAAAAGACCGACAAGTGCCGCGTGTTCGAAGCCTCCTTCGGGTGGAGCGATCTGGGAACCTGGGAAAGCATCTACGCCCAGGGCGACAAGGACAAGGCCGGAAATCTTGTCAACACGTCCAAAGTTCTGCTGGAAGGCGTCAAGGACAGCATTATAGTGTCTGCGGAAAAAGACAAGCTGATGGTGGTAAAAGGTCTGAAGAACTTTATCGTGATAACCACAGACGACGTGCTGCTGATCTGCCCAAGAGACGAGAAGCAGATAAAGGCTCTTGCGGCAGACTTGAAACTGAACAAATTGGGAGAATACATGTAAAAACAGATATATGGATCCAGTAAAAGTTAAAGTACACAGTGAAATAGGCAGATTGAGGGGAGTGATCCTCCATACGCCGGGCGAGGAGGTGGAGAACATGACTCCGCGAATAGCTCAGCGAGCTCTCTACAGCGACATTCTGAACCTTTCCATAGCCCAGAAGGAATACGCCCAGCTAAGGGGCGTGCTCGAGAAGTGGACGGACACCTACCAGGTGGACAAGCTTCTGGGAGTTGTCCTGGATGATCCGGGAGACCGCAGCATGCTGCTCAAGAGAATCTGCACCATAGAAAATGTGCCGGAGTATTACGATATGCTTATGGGCACTTCCACCAAGAAACTCACGAGGCTGCTTCTTGAGGGCCTTCCGGCCAAGATAGACACTCTCACGGCGTTTTTGGCGGATGACTACTATGCCCTGCAGCCGCTATACAACTTCTACTTCACAAGAGACGCTTCCGCCTCAATCGGCGAGGACGTGCTCATTTGCAAGATGGCCAACAAGGTGAGGGTGAGGGAGTCGCTGATTATGGAGGCGATATTCTCCAACCCTAAACTTTTCGACTGCTCAATAATTGACGCCAACGAATTCTCCAAGGAAAGAGCCGGAGAAGGCGGAATTGCGGGCAGCTCTGTAAAGAACAACGTGAGCGTGGAAGGCGGAGACATTCTGGTAATAGACAAGAACATACTGCTTGTGGGCAACGGTCTCAGGACCACCTCACAGGGCATAGACAGGCTCATTCAGCGATTCTGCCAGGATCAGGACGGAGACCAGAAGCACATTATAGTTCAGCAGCTGCCGGACGACGTGGAGTCTTTCATCCACATGGATATGGTGTTCACGATGCTCGACAATGACGCCTGCCTGATTTACGAGCCGCTGATTCTCTGGGAGAACCAGTACCGTACCGTGCATATTACAATAGACGGCGGAAGGGTGAAGAAAATCCGCACCGAGCAGAACGTGCTCTCCACCCTGAGAAAACTGGGCAAGGACCTGGAACCGGTGCTTTGCGGCGGAGACGAGGACGAGTGGAACGCAGACCGCGAGCAGTGGCACAGCGGAGCCAACAGCTTTGCAATAGCCCCTGGAAAGATTCTCTCGTACGCCCGCAACGTTCATACACTCAACGCCTTGAATCAGGCCGGCTTCAATATCGTGACAGCCGATGATGTAATCAACGACAAAGTAGATCTCGAGAAAGAGAAAAGATGTGTCATCACCATTGAAGGCAGCGAGCTTCCAAGAGGCGGCGGCGGAGCCAGGTGCATGACAATGCCGGTAGTCAGAGACGACATTTAGCCGTTTTTCTCAAGATTGAGTATATTTGCTCCCCGATAAAAACAAAGAAGATGGATCGTAAAGACATAGAAAACGTGCTCGACAGGATTGAGCAGTTCCGTGCAGAAAAGCTTCAGGATGTTGAAGAGCTTAGAGTGAAGCTCCTTGGAAAGAAGGGCGAGATAACCCGTCTGTTCGACGAGTTCCGCACCGTGGCCCCAGAGCTCAAGAGGGAATTCGGCAAGTGCCTGAACGAACTCAAGACCAAGGCTGCTGAAAAGATAGAATCGCTCAGGGAGTCTTTTGAAGACGTGCTCGACATAGACACCAAGACAGACTTCACCAAGCCGGGAGACTTTTTCGAGCTCGGCACCAGGCATCCTATTTCTCTGGTAAGGGAAGAGATCCTGGACATTTTCTCCAAATTCGGGTTTGCCGTTGCCGAAGGTCCTGAGATTGAGGATGACTGGCACGTGTTCTCAGCCCTGAACTTCCCTCCGGAGCATCCGGCAAGGGACATGCAGGACACATTCTTCATCAATCCTGAGAGCGACGATCCTATTCTTCTGAGAACCCACACTTCCAGCGTTCAGGTAAGAACCATGGAAAGGCAGAAGCCGCCTATCAGGGTGGTGTGCCCGGGCAGAGTGTTCCGCAACGAGGCCATCAGCGCCAGAGCTCACTGCATCTTCCATCAGGTGGAGGGTCTTTACATAGATGAGGGCGTGAGCTTCGCTGACCTCAAGCAGGCTATCCTTCTGTTTGTCCAGGAGATGTTCGGCCCCCAGACTCAGATCCGCATGAGGCCTTCATACTTCCCGTTCACCGAGCCTAGCACAGAGGTTGACATCAGCTGCAACATCTGCGGCGGCAAGGGCTGCAACATCTGCAAGGGAACCGGCTGGCTGGAGATTATGGGTGCCGGGATGGTTGATCCTAACGTGCTCGAAGCCAGCGGAATCGACAGCAAGAAATACACCGGATTCGCATTCGGTATGGGTATCGAGAGAATAGCCATGCTCAAGTGGATGGTCAACGACTTAAGGCACTACTTTGAGAATGACGTCCGCTTCCTCAAGGAATTCAAAAGCGTGATTTAGCGCACGAACACAACATTGCTTGGGGCGGATTTTTCCTTCCCGTTTATAGCAACAACCACATAGTTCTCCGCTCTTTCAGGGGCGGAGAACGTGTTTTCTGAGGTCTGGCCTATGAGCCCTCCCCGCCAAAGGGCGGTGAAACCGTCAGGAGAGTAGCCCGATATGTAGAGCTTGTAAACGGCATAGCTCTTTGCAGCAGGGCTTTTCTCCCATTTGAGCACTCCGTTGCTCTCGGTAAGGGTAACTGGCGTTGGTGCTATGTCTGAAGACTTGCCCAGTTTAGGAATCAGGCTAGGGTATTTGTAGATGTTCTGCTTGAGGCAGTCCAAGAAATCTTTGCGGAAAAGGCTGTGGGTGGTGAACCAGATATTGCCCTGCACAAAGTCTGCATCGCGGCTTTCAGCTACCTGGAGAACATATTCGTCCATGGAGTCAAAGCCCTTTTCCTTGTAGCGGTAGGCGGCAAGGCCCGGCAGGCAAGGCACGCCTTTCATTATAGGCTCCCAGCTGTCCAGCACTTTCTTGAAGTCCGCAATCCTGTGGCCGTGCTGCCAGTAGATCTGAGGAGCCAGATAGTCTATGGTGCCTTCTGCTATCCAGTACTGAGGGTCGGCATAGAGTTTCTGGGTGTTGACCAGTCTTCCTCCCGGGCTAACGCCGAAGACTGCTTCCGGCTTGGCGTCGTGAGTGGCCTTGTACATGGCAGCCACAATCTTGTTCACGTTTTCTTCTCTCCAGCGGCCGAGCTCCATTCCGTTGCCGTATTTGTTGAACCAGGCGGCATCGTCCCACACTCTGCTGTCATCAATCTTGTTTATAGTCTTTTTCAGCTCGGCGATTTCATTTTTGTCGGTCAGAGTCTTGAGGCTGTCTCTGAGCTTAGGCAGCAGTTCCAGCTTTTCCCTCAGCCCGTCCGGGTAGAAGAAGTCGTCTATATGAGCCCCGTCCAGGTCATAGTTGCTCATCACCTCGTAGATAAGGTCATACAGATATTGGATGACTTCCGGATTTCCCGGGTTCCAGTACATGGTCTTGCCGTATTTTATCACTCTATCCGGATGCTTGAAGCAAGGGTGTTTCTTTGTTCTATCACTGTCCACGCTTCCCACCCTCATAGGGTTAAACCAGCCGTGGATCTGCATTCCCAGGCTGTGGGCGGTTTCAATCGCCAGCTTCAAAGGGTCATATCCCGGATCTTCTCCCTGAACTCCGGTCAGGTTGTGGTCCCAAGGCAGAATCTTGGACTTGTAGTAAGTTTCGGAGTTGCAGCAGAGCTGCATGATAACCACGTTGCAGCCGGTTTCCTTGATCTTGGTTATCACATCCACCAAGGCTCTTTTCTGCGAGTCTCTCTGCCTCTCGATTCGGATCTTCTGCTCGTGCTTGGATTCTTTCGGAAGCCTTTTGTAGTTGATCCTGATTTTTTTCGGCCAGTCCGATCCTCTTACGGTAGTGAGCCAGGCGCCCCTGAATTCGTGGTTCACTTCAACCTTGTCTGTCAGGGGGTTGAACACTTTGCTTCTGTTGTTTACTTGAGAAAAGGCGCTTGAGCAGAGAATCGCTGAGAAAGCCAAAGCGCAAAGAACGGTTTTCAGAGATTTGTTTTTCATACTCCAAATTTATAAAACTTGAGTGTAATCAAATTGGCCTCGAAACTTTTTTTTGCAGGAAAAGCAAAGATTGCTATATTTGCAGTCCCAAACGCGGAAATAGCTCAGTTGGTAGAGCACAACCTTGCCAAGGTTGGGGTCGCGGGTCCGAGTCCCGTTTTCCGCTCGAAGTTTTCATAATTTGAAGTGTGCCTCTCGCTTGCGGGAGGCTTTTTATTAATTTTGCACTGCAATGGCTAAGGGCAAGGACATACACAACCTCAGGCAATTTCTCTCTCTTGTAAGGATGGGAATGTGGGGCAAGGCGGAAGATCTGCAGACCGAAGGCACAGACTGGGAGAAGATAACCAGATGGGCCCGTCAGCAGACCATTATCCCCATTGTGGCTGAGGGTATGGAACTGTCCGGCGTGAAAGAAGCAGTTAAGGAAGACTGCATCTCAGACCTGTTTGAGTCTATGGCCTCCAACGCCAGAATTCATCATCTGCTGGACAGTGCCGCCGCCAAGGTCTATTCTCTTCTTGAAGACGAAGAGATGCCTTCTGTCCTGATCAAAGGCCAGGGCATAGCCCGTTCTTACCGCAAGCCTCTCCTTCGCCAGTGCGGCGACGTGGACCTTCTTGTTGGCAGCCGCAATTACGAAAAGATTCCTCGGGTTCTTGCAAAGCACGGCTATGCCATAGCAAGGCAAGGCAGCAAGCACACAGACTTTTACGTTTCTGACTTCAGGGTTGAGATTCACAGAAGCTGCGTGGAGACTTCTTCTTCGGAGATGAACTCTTTCTTCCTTTCCTGGGGAGACGAGCAGGTAAAAAATTCTTCGAGGACTTTCTCCCCGGCCGGGTCCGAGGTGATGATTAGAGTTCCGGAAGACGAATTCAACGCCATCTTCGTTTTTGTGCACATGTTCTCTGCCCTTGTTGCAAATGGTACGGGCCTAAGGCAGCTCTGCGATCTGGCCGCCGTGCTGTCTTCAAGCGGCAAGACTCTCAACAGGGAGATCATACTCAAGTCTCTGACCTCTCACAAGCTGCTGCACTCTTGGCAGGTGTTCGGATGCCTTCTGGTTGACCTTCTCGGCCTTCCTGTGGAAGAGTTCCCGTTCTACGATGAAACCCAGCTTCCGAAGGCAGAGCGGCTTATGGACCTCATAATTGAAAGCGGCAACTTCGGATTCTTCCTCAAGAGGCCTCAGGGGCGCCAGTCTCTATGGAACAGAATAGGTTATTATTGGAGAAAGTTTGTATGGAAGACCTCTATGGTTAAACTGTTTCCGGAAAGCCTGACTAAAATTTAGATCGAGAGCAATATTTGAAAATAATTTATATATTTGCAGTCCCAAATGCCCAGGTGGTGGAATGGTAGACACGCTACTTTGAGGGGGTAGTGCCAGAAATGGTGTGCAGGTTCGACTCTTGTCCTGGGCACGAAAGACCGACCAAACAATATGGCCGGTCTTTTTTGAAAAGGAGCTCGGGTGGTGAAATTGGTATACACGCCGGACTTAAAATCCTGTGGACAGAAATGTCCGTACGGGTTCGATTCCCGTCCCGAGCACACTAAAACCGCTTTGTAGACACCTGCAAGGCGGTTTTCTTTTAAGGGTGGCACAAAAAGTGGCACAAAATCGAAGAGAAATGATTATTTTTGAAAAAGAATCATTGTAACACCAAAGCTTTTAGATATGAAACGTTGGACTCTTCTGTTAATGGCCTTCTTTTTCTCACTGACGGTTAAGGCGCAATCTTATGAATACGGAAAGCTTCGCTGCATGGACGGCGATACCCTCCTTTACCGTTATCTCGTTCCGCAAAAGACGGAGAATACTGAAAAGTATCCTCTTGTCCTTTATTTGCACACATCCGGCGAAAGGGGAAATGACAATGAAAGGACAACCTTTGGAGCGCAGATGTTTCTCAATCCGGTAAACCGTGAGGATTATCCTTGCTTTGTAATCGTGCCGCAATGCCCGGAGGGGCGTACCTGGGCTTTTGACGTGAGTCCAGGCTCCTACGATTTTCCGAAGGATTACCCGGAGAGCAAGATGATGAAACAGGTTATGGAACTCGTGCATCTGTTCCTGCAGAGGCCGGATGTAGATCCGAAACGAGTGTATATCTATGGAATGTCTATGGGTGGAATCGGCGCATTTGATGCAGTTGCCCGTCATCCCGATATTTTTGCCGCCGCGGTTCCTATCTGCGGAGACATCAATCCGGATAGGCTCGGAAAATTCGAGGGCGTGTCGTTCAGCCTTTATCACGGAGACAGCGACCCTGCCGTTCCGGTTTCAGGCTCCAGGGATGCCTACCGTGCCCTGAAGGCCGCCGGAGCAGATGTCCGCTACCATGAATTCCCGGGGTGCGGACACGTGTGCTGGTGGAAAGCCTTCGAGATGCCTGATTTCATGTCGTGGCTGTTCTCCAAGCGCAAAAAATAGAATTGCCACTTTACTTTTGGCGTTCTGCGTTGTCTAAACATAGAATAACAACTAATCACAAGTGTTCATAGATTCGTTTTTTTTTCGATTAGTTGCTGCGGGAGTTGCTTTTGTAACTCCCGCTTTCTATTTTTGTATGCTTTGATTTTTTGAAAAATAGACAGGATTCTATATGAAAAGATTTTTGTTGAGTCTATCATTGCTGCTGTGCTTTGCTGCAGTTTCATACGCTCAGTTTGACATGGGCGAGCCGGTAAAGTGGAAATCCCAGATGGAGGAGATTGAGCCCGGAGTGTTTGAGGTGCAGGTTACGGCAAAGATAGAGGAGGGGTGGCACACCTACGGCCTGGGCCCGTATGACGGAGGTCCCAATCCTACAATCCTTACCGTAAGCGGAGAGGGAGTGGAGCTTATAGGCGAACCGTACGTAAAGCAGGGCGGCCGAAGGGTGATGGATGAAACCTTCGGCATGGAGATAGACCTCATAGAAAACGGAGACATCCTGGCCCAGAAGATAAGGGTTTCTCCGGAGGCCCTTGGCAAAAAGCTGAAGGTGGCGGTGGAATACCAGGCCTGCACACACGGCAGCTGTGTGGCTCCTCAAGAGGCTGAAATGAGCCTGGGCCTGCCGGAAACGGCGGTTATATCTTCGCCTGAGAAGACTAAGGGAGGTTCCCTCTGGGGCTTCATTCTGGAGGCCATAGCCTGGGGGCTTGTGGCGCTTTTGACTCCTTGCGTGTTCCCTATGATTCCTATGACCGTGTCTTTCTTCCTCAAGCAGAACGAGAAGAATCCTTCAAAGGGGAGGTTCATGGCCATCCTCTACGGCATCTGCATAGTGCTGATCTACACTATTCCTATCGCGATAATAATTCTGCTGACATACACTCTTGGCGGAAAGAACTTTGCGGCAGACATTTTCAACTGGATTGCAACCAGCTGGATAAACGTAATATTCTTCCTGATATTCGTGATTTTCGCCTTGAGCTTCTTCGGAGCGTTTGAGATTGTGCTCCCGAGTTCGGTGGTAAACAAGGCAGACAGCAAGTCTAATCGGGGAGGAATACTGGGAGTGTTCTTCATGGCTCTGACGCTGGTACTGGTGTCTTTCTCCTGCACCGGCCCTATTGTCGGCTCAGCGATAATCAAGAGCATGCAGGGGGAGGTGATGACGCCTATAGTAGTGATGCTGGTGTTCTCGATAGTCTTTGCTATTCCGTTCACGATATTTGCGTTTGCCCCGAGTCTTCTGAAGAAACTGCCAAAGAGCGGCGGATGGCTCAACAGCGTGAAAGTGGTGCTGGGCTTCATAGAGCTGGCCCTTGGCATGAAGTTCCTCTCCGTTGCAGACCAGACCTACCACTGGGGCATTTTGGACAGGGAGGTTTATCTGGCGTTCTGGATTGTGATAGCCGCCCTTCTGGGAATGTACCTTCTGGGCAAGCTCAGGTTCAAGTACGACTCTCCGTCTGACCACGTGAGCGTGGGAAGGCTGATGCTCGCCATCATAACCTTTGCGTTCATGGTTTATATGATTCCGGGAATGTGGGGAGCTCCTTTGAAAGCCCTCAGCGGCTATCTGCCGCCAATCCAGACTCAGGATTTTGTGGTGCCTTACACCAGCGGAGCGGCTATAGGAACATATAATCCTTCCTCAACGACGGTTAATTCCGTTGTTCCGGACAGGAAGTATTCAGATAAACTTCACCTGCCTCACGGGCTGGTGGGCTACTTCACCTTTGACGAGGCTCTCAAGGCTTCAAAGGAGCAGGGAAAGCCGGTGTTCTTCGACTTCACCGGCCACGGCTGCGTGAACTGCCGCGAGATGGAGGCCAGGGTCTGGAGCGATCCGAAAGTCCTGGAAATGCTCAGGAACGATTTTGTGATCTGCTCTTTGTACGGAGACGACAAGATGGATGTTCTGCCCGAAGACTATGTGACTCTTGAAGACGGAAAGGTCCTCAAGGGAATGGGCAAGATAAACTCCCGCTTCGTGATGGAGAAATTCAGCGCCAACGCCCAGCCCTTCTACCTGGTGCTGGATTCAGACGGCAATACCCTCTCCGGCCCGGTGGGCTACAACCTTAACGTGGACAACTACGTTGATTTCCTGCAAAAAGGCCTTGACGCCTACAGGGAATTGAGATAGGCTTCAACAACTCTCGGATAGTCCGCCTGCTCTCTTATATGGATTTTCTCTTCTAGAGATTCCAGGGTTTCGTCATCGCTGAGGATGAAGGAAGACTGGAACAGGATTTTCCCGTGGTCCATCTCCTCGTCCACGAGATGGATGGTTATGCCGCTGTACTTTTCCTTGTTTTCCAGAACGGCCTTGTGGACCCTTTCTCCGTACATGCCCTTGCCGCCGAATTTGGGAAGAAGGGCCGGGTGGATGTTTATGATCCTGTCCGGATAAAGGTCTATGAGTTCCTTGGGGATTTTCAGAAGATAGCCGGCCAGGAGGATGAAATTGATTTCATATTGCCCGAGGAGTTGAAGTATTTCCCCCGTATCTTTGGTTACGGCGGAGGGAACTTCAAGATTCTTTGCCCGGGTAAGGACATAGGCTTCCGGCTTGTTGCAGACCACTAGTTCTACCTTTGCCTTTGCTCCCCTTAGCTCATAATTGAAGTGGCGGATGAGGTTTTCGGCGTTGGTTCCGCTGCCCGATGCGAACACTGCTATTCTGAACATTTTGTACCTGATTTTTCCTTTGGCATCTGTTTTGCTTGGCAAGGCCCAATGTAAGGGCTTGCTGTGGACAAATATACTCATTAAAAAAAAATGATTATATTTGCGGCATACTAAAATTATAAACTTATTGTATTAACTAAATTTTTTGATCATGGCAGACATTACTTCAAAGGTAAAGGAGATCATCGTTGAAAAGTTAGGAGTTGACGAAGCTGAAATCACTCCAGAGGCAAACTTCACCAAGGATCTTGGCGCTGATTCTCTCGACACAGTTGAACTGATTATGGAATTCGAGAAGGCTTTCGAAATCCAGATCCCTGAGGAAGAGGCACAGAAGATTGCTACTGTTGGCGATGCAGTAAAATATATTGAGGCTCAGAAGAACTAAGCTCCAATTGCCTTTTTAGGGGAAACCCTGAGTTTTCGGGGTTTCCCTTTTTTTTGATAACCCTTAAACAGATTATATATGGAAAAAAGGAGAGTGGTGGTAACCGGACTCGGTACATTCAATCCCCTGGGAAACAATGTAGAAGAATATTTTAAAGCCTTGGATGCCGGAGTGAGCGGCGCAGGTCCTATCACCAGGTTTGACGCTTCTGAATTCAATACCAGGTTCGCCTGCGAGGTAAAGGGTTTTGATCCGCTTCAGTACATCGACAGGAAAGAGGCCAGAAAGATGGACCGTTACTGCCAGTTTGCAGTTGCGGCTGCAGACCAGGCTGTTTCCGACGCGGCAATAGACTTCGAGAAGCTGGACAAGACCAGAGCCGGAGTAATTATCGGTTCCGGAGTGGGCGGCATCGAGACCATGACAGAAAACATGATTGATTTCGTCAATGGCGGAAGTCATCCGAGGTTCACTCCTTTCCTTATTCCAAAAATGATTGCAGACATCGCAGCCGGATTCGTTTCCATCAAGTATGGCTTCATGGGTCCTAATTTCGCTACGGTTTCTGCCTGCGCATCCTCTTCACACGCAATACATTGCTCATACGACCTCATCCTTCTGGACGAGGCGGACATGATTATTACCGGCGGTGCTGAGGCTGCCATTACAATTCCTGGCGTGGGCGGTTTCAATTCCGCAAAGGCCCTTTCCACCCGCAACGACGATCCTAAGACCGCATCTCGTCCGTTTGACCTGGACAGAGATGGCTTTGTTCTAGGCGAAGGCGCCGGTATTCTCGTTCTCGAGGAGTACGAGCACGCCAAGGCCAGAGGCGCAAAGATTTACGCTGAACTCAAAGGCTGCGGCGTAAGCGCAGACGCTCATCATATCACAGCTCCGCATCCTGAAGGACTGGGAGCAAAGGCCGCAATGAAGACCGCCCTCAAGAGAGCCGGCCTGAAGCCTGAAGACGTGGACTACATCAATGTTCACGGAACATCTACGCATCTTGGAGACATCGCTGAGCTCAAGGCAATCAAGGAAGTTTTCGGAGATGCCGTCTACAATATGAACATATCTTCCACCAAGTCTATGACCGGACATCTGCTGGGAGCTGCCGGAGCCATTGAGGCAATGGCCTGCATCCACGCCATAAACAGCGGAACGGTGCCTCCAACCATCAACCATTTCACGGATGATCCGGAGATAGATCCGAAACTGAACCTCACATTCAACAAATCTCAGAAGAGAGAGGTTAAGGTTGCCCTTAGCAACACTTTCGGTTTCGGCGGGCACAACAGTTCGATGATTCTGGCTAAGGTTGAAGACTAGAAGTCGGCGTCCTTGTTCTGACGCTCCATATCAAGCCTGATAAAGATAAACAGCAGTATGGTGAAACTCATCATGCCGGATCCTCCGTAGCTGAGGAACGGCAGCGGTATGCCTATAACCGGCAGAAGGCCCATAGTCATCCCGATGTTTATCACCACGTGCATCAGGAAAATAGAAGCCACGCAGTATCCGTAAATGCGGGTGAAGGCGTCGGTGTTCTTTGACGCCAGGTGTATGATTCTCGTTATCAGGAAAATGTAAACTCCCAAAAGCAGCAGGCTTCCCAGAAATCCCCATTCTTCGCCTACGGTGCAGAAGATGAAGTCCGTGCTCTGCTCCGGTACAAAATTGTACTTTGTCTGGGTTCCGTTCAAAAATCCCTTTCCAGTAAAGCCGCCGCTTCCTATGGCTATCTTTGACTGATGCACGTTGTAGCCTATGCCCTGCAGGTCTTCCGTTATGCCGAGCAGGTTCTCTATCCTGGCCTTCTGGTGAGGCTGGAGCACCTTGTCGAAGATGATATTTACGGAAAAGACCATAATCACAGCCGCCACGAGGCTGATAAGGGCGTATTTGCCGGAAGGAGTCTCTCTCTTTGCCAGAATGTCTCTTGTCCAGAAGAAAACGTGAGGGAGCATAAGCAGAAGAACCCACACTTCCGGCTTCAAGGCTTTGAGAAAACCGAAGGTTTCAGTTTCGGAAAGGGTAGGGATATAGCACATCAAAACAGCCAGCGGAATTGCGGTCAGAAGCCAGACCGGTTTTCTGGAAGTGAAGAATCTGATTATGCAGCAGACGCTGAAAGCGCACACCAGGGCCGTAAGCGGAGACAGGGCAATCGTGATGACAAACATTGCAATCAGCCCCAGACCAAGCACAATAACCCATCCGGCCAGACCCTCCATATAGAACACCAGTATCAGTCCTACATAAACCAGAGCGCTTCCGGTTTCCTTCTCCATCAGGATCAGCAAAATAGGGACAATAACCACGAGAGCCGCCCTGAGAGCGTCCTTCCTGTTGCTCAGAGAAAATCCGTACTGGCTCATTACGTATGAAAGCAGCAGAGCCGTGGTTATCTTTGAGAACTCAGCCGGCTGAAGACCGAAAGAGCCGATGAAGAACCAGCTTCTGGAGCCGTTGACTTCCTTGCCAAGGAAAATGACGGCGGTCAGCAGCACCAACATGGCAACATAAAAGATTGGCGTAAGTGGCGGGAAGTTTCTCGGGTTTATCAGGTACAGCAGCACAATGGCCACTCCCAGAGAAATGCAAACCCAGATAAACTGCAGGCCGTACCTTTGGCTGAAGTCGAGAATGAACGAGTGTTCCTCTGAATATACAGCGGAGTAGATGTTCAGCCAGCCGAACACAACAAGGATCAGGTAGGAAAGCAGAAGTCCGAAATCCACTTTCCTTGCCCGTCTAGTGCTGTTATATGACATTCCCCCCGTCATTTCTTTCTTTTTACAGGTACATACTGCTTGAGGTTGGTGGAGTGAACCATCTGCTCAAATTCGGTTCTCTTGACCTCTCCCCTCAGATATTTTTCAACGATGAGAGAAGCTACAGGCGCCGCCCAGGTTCCTCCGGCTCCGGAATTTTCCAGATAGACGCAAACGGCAATCTTGGGGTTCTCTCTTGGGGCGAAGCACATGAACACGGAGTTGTCTCTTCCGTGAGGGTTCTGGGCCGTTCCGGTTTTCCCGCAAACTACGATATCGTCTATGTAAGCCCTGCGGGATGTGCCGCCGGCGCCGGGAGGGGCGTTGACCGCCAGGTACATGCCTTCAATAACAGGATCGAAGTGCTGCTGGTCTATGCCAACCCAGTGCTTTTCTGTATACTTTGCTCTTCTCAGCGAATCGGGGGCGTTTCGGATCAGGTGTGGGATAATGTAATACCCCTTGTTTGCTATGGTTGCGGCCAGGTTTGCAATCTGAAGCGGAGTGGCTCCAACCTCGCCCTGGCCTATAGCCAGAGAGAGTATGTTGAAGGCGCTCCATTTGCCTTTGCCGTGAATCTTGTCGTAAGTCTTGGTGGATGGCAGGTTGCCTTGAAGCTCCGACGGGAAGTCGCTGCCGAGCTTGACGCCTATGCCGAATTTTTGTACCTGCTCTTTCCAGTGGTCGAAGGCGTCGGATATCGGCTGGTGGTTAGGGTCTCTCATAATGGCCCTGAACACGTTGGCGTAATAGGCGTTGCAGCTCATCATTATAGACTCCCTCAGGTTGAGGGGACTGCGGTGGCCGTGGCATCCCATTTTTCCGCCGGCGTAGTAGAAGCCCCTGGAGCAGGAGAATTTTGTGTCAGGCGTTATCACTCCGTTCTGCTGGCCGATGAGCGCGTTCACAGTCTTGAATACGCTGCCCGGAGGATAGGCGCTCATGACCGCCCTGTTGAACATAGGCTTGTAAGGGTCCGAGGCCAGCCTTCCGTATTCTTTCCTGATGTTGGAAAGGTCGTTTACGGTAAGGCCCGGAGAAGAAACGATGGCCAGGATTTCTCCGGTGGAAGGCTCTATGGCAACTATGCTCCCCACCTTGTCTTTCATCAGCCACTCGCCGTATTGCTGAAGAGGGCCATCTATGCTGGCTATCAGGTCTTTGCCTGGTTCGGCCGCCACGTCATACTCTCCGTTCTTGAAGCTCTGGCGAATCCTGTTGTGAACATCGCGGACCATAATATTGTAGCCCTTCTTTCCGCGCAGCACGTCTTCGTATGAACGCTCAATGCCGGTTATGCCCACATAGTCTCCCCTGCGGTATTCCGGATTGTTAGCCAGGTAGGCTGAGTCCGCTTCGTTGATATAGCCGTAAAGGCTGGCCCCGGCTTCGTATGGATATACTCTGGCTGTTCGGCTGATGGCGTAGAAGCCGGGGAATTTGTAGGCTTTTTCAGCATAATGGCTGTAGTCGCTGCTTGGAACCTGCTTGATGAAAGTGAATGTCTGGTATCCGATCTTGCGCTTGTTTTCCCTGTAGTATTTCAGTTTCTTGCGCACATCGTTTATGTCCACGTGGAAGGTTAGGCAGAAATCTATGGTGTCGAACTCTTCGATGTCCACCGGAGTGACCATTATGTCGTAGGTGGTTTTGTTTCCCACCAGTATGTTGCCGTTGCGGTCTTTGATTTCTCCCCTGGCGGGATACTGCGTCTGGTAGAGGAGGGCGTTGTTGTCGGCGCTCACCTTGTAATGGTCATCTATTATCTGCAGCCAGAACATCCTTGCCGCAAGACACAGCGCCACCACTATGATACCGGTTATCAGAAGAACCTTTTTATCCATAGCCTGACAAGCAGAAACGCTATAATAACATTCACCACCACATTCAACGCTATTCGGGCGACAAGGTACCACACTCCTGCGGCTCCCGCTCCGTCTATCAGCACGTACGGCACAAAGAACAGCAGATAGCAGATGGCCAGAAGCGCAATTAGTTTTCCGCTTCTCCATTCCACACTTTCCGCCCCGCCCTCGTCAGACAGACCCTCGTATTTTCTCATCGGCCTGGTTATCATATTCTTGCATGCTCCTACAAGAGTGCAGCAGGCGGCGTTAAGCCCCAGCACCCCGTCTGAAAGGGCATCAGTGAGAAGCCCTATGGCAAACCCGCAGAGCATGATGGCGTAAGTGCTCACGCTGGAAGGCAGCAGAATAACCATAATCGGGATAATCGCGATATACAGAATAGGCCAGAGGTTTATGAACTCGCAGCACAAAAGCTGGAGCGCCAGTATCACGATGAATCCGAATATGTATTTCAGCCAGGCCATTATTTCTTGGGTTCAGGAGGTTGAATAGCCGAGAGGGAGTCTATCTCCCTCTTGTCCTCGTTCCTGAGAACTATGACGTAATCGAGGTTGGAGAAATCCTGGAGCAGCTCCACCTCAACCTTCTTGTGCGCTCCGTTGTCTATGGAGAAGGAAATGGCCTTTCCCACCGGAATGTCCGACGGGAAGAACGACGAGTTGCCGCTGGTGTAAACCGTATCTCCCTTTGAAACTTCCGTATTGAGCGGAATCTCATTCAGATAAGCCTTGTAGATGCTTCCGCCCTCCCATCTGAGGGTTCCCGGGGATTCCGTGTTTCCGATCTTGGCGCTTATGCTTTGCCTGAGATTGAGGAAAGAGTGCACATAGCTGAATCTTTCTCCTACGCCCCTTACGATTCCAACAACTCCGCTCGGAGTCATCACCCCGAGGTCTTCGGTGATGCCGTCTCTTTTGCCCTTGTCTATGATCAGGTAGTTGTGAGTGGAATTCAAGGTGTTCTTGACAACCTTGGCAAGGGTGAAGGAGTAGCTTGTCAGGGAAGAGTCTCCGGCGTTTTCTTTCAACTGGCCGGACAGCTCTTCCAGCTTGCTTTCTCCCATGGTGCGGACAATGTAGTTGCGGAATAGAAGGTTCTGCTTCAAAAGCCGCGTGTTTTCTTCCTCAAGCTGCCGGTTGCTGTCATAAAGGCTGGTGTATTTCTTTACCTCCGTGCTCTTTTCCCAGAAGAAAGACTGGAATGAGCGCACGCCTTCCATTATCCTGTATTTCTGCACGATGCTGCTGTTGATTATGAGCAGTATGCATACGGTTTCCAGGATGGCGAAAACCAGGAACTTCCCGATGGAGTTGTAAATCAGCGGAGGAAGTCTCATTATCGGGAGCGGTTATCTCATCAGATAAGGGAGGAAGTGTCTCTTTGCCAGATTCTTCAAAGCGGTGTTTGTGCCTCTTGCAACAGCCCTCAGCGGATCCTCTGCAACGTGGAAAGGAATCTTGAGCTTGTCGCTGAGCCTCTTGTCCAGTCCTCTGATCAGGGCTCCGCCGCCGCTCAGGTAGATGCCTTCCTTCACGATATCTGCGTAAAGCTCAGGAGGGGTCTGCTCGAGCACCTTGATAATGGTGGCCTCCAGCTTTGCCAGGGACTTGTCCAGGCAATGGGCTATTTCCATTGACGTTACCGGAACGTCAACCGGATATGCTGTCATCAGGTTCGGGCCTCTTACAACGAAAGGCTCCGGCGGAGTCTCCAGTTCAGGAAGAGCCGCTCCCACGGCTATCTTGATCTGCTCTGCAGTAATTTCTCCGATCTTGATGTTGTACTGCTGGCGCATATACTGCTGGATGTCAGAAGTGAATACGTCTCCTGCCACCTTGAGGCTCTCGTTCCATACAATGCCGCCCAGAGAGATCACGGCACATTCGGTGGTTCCGCCTCCTATGTCAACAACCATGTGTCCTGAAGGTTTCTCCACGTCCAGCCCGATTCCGATAGCTGCAGCCATAGGCTCGAGAAGAATCCAAACGTCTCTTCCTCCGGAATGCTCGGCGGCATCCCTTACGGCCCTGGTCTCCACCTCGGTGCTGCCGCTTGGAATTGCTATTACAATTCTCAGGTTAGGGGTGAACAGAGAAGTTCTCTTGCTGTTTATCATCTTGATGAATCCGCGGATCATATGTTCAGCAGCCTGGAAGTCGGCAATAACGCCGTCTTTCATAGGCCTGATTGTCTTGATGTTCGGATTAGTTCTCTCGTGCATCAGCCTGGCCTGTGTTCCAATGGCCATAGGCTTTTTCGTGTTCATGTCTATCGCGATGATAGAAGGCTCATCGACCACGATCTTGTCTTTCATGAAAATGACAGTGTTGGCCGTTCCGAGGTCGATTGCAAGTTCCTGTGTCAAAAATGAAAATGCCATATTTCTCTTAACTTTTCTTTCAATGTTTGAAGTGTCTTATACCGGTCATTACCATGGCGATTCCGTTATTGTTGCAGAATTCCACGCTTTCATTGTCACGGATTGATCCGCCCGGCTGGATCACCGTTCTGATACCGTTCTCGAATGCTATCTCGACACAATCCTTGAACGGGAAGAATGCGTCGGAAGCCATTACCGCTCCTTCTGTGCTGAAGCCGAAACTGTGGGCTTTCTGTATGGCTTGCTTGAGGGCGTCAACCCTGGAAGTCTGACCCACTCCGCTGGCTATGAGCTGCTTATCCTTTGCCAAAACTATGGCGTTGGACTTGGAGTGCTTAACCAGTTTGTTGGCAAACAGAAGATCCTCCACCTTGTCTTTGTCCGGAGAAAGGGTGGTGACCGGCTTCAGGTCCTCAGGGATTTCGCACCGGGTGTCTCTTTCCTGCCGCAGCTCTCCTCCCAAAAGGCTGCGGAATTTAACCGGAGAAAGCTTTACGCCCTTGTTTACCAGTATGATGCGGTTCTTCTTGGACTTGAGGATTTCCAGAGCGTCTTCATCGTATGAAGGGGCTATGACAACTTCGAAGAAGAGCTTGTTCATTTCCTCGGCGACATCCTTTTCTACCGGCGCGTTTGTGACTATTATGCCTCCGAAGGCGGAAACCGGATCTCCCGCAAGAGCCCTCTTCCACGCCTGAAGCACATCAGGGGCGCTGGCGCATCCGCAGGCGTTGTTGTGCTTTATTACCGCTACCGTGGTTTCGTCAAAATCGCTGATCAGTTCAATGGCGGCCTCCACGTCCAGAAGATTGTTGTAGGAAAGTTCCTTTCCGTGAATCTGCTCTGGCAGAGAGTCTTTATCGCCGATGAAGACGCCTTTCTGGTGAGGGTTTTCCCCGTATCGCAGAGGAGTGGAGCTGAACCACCCGAAAATGGCGCGGTCGTATGAGGATGAGACTCCGAACGCTTGCGCTGCCAGATATTTTCTCTGGGAAAGGTCTGTGCTGCAGCCCTGACGCTTGAGCAGATCCAACAGATATCCGTACTGCTTCCTGGAAGGGACTATAGCCACATCGTTGAAATTCTTTGCCGCGGCTCTTATAAGGGAGATGCCGCCGATATCTATTTTCTCGATAATCTCTTCCTGGGAAGCGCCTTTTGCCACATATTCCTCGAAAGGATAGAGATCTACCACCACAAGGTCTATAGGTTCAATGGAATAGGTGTTGAACTCTTCCAGGTCTTTAGGGTTGTCTCTTCTGCCCAAAATGCCTCCGAAAATGGCCGGATGCAGGGTTTTCACCCTTCCGCCCAATATAGAAGGGTAATGCGTAAGGTCCTCGGCCTTAGTTACTTTAAAGCCGTTTTCCTCAAGAAACGCCGCAGTGCCGCCGGTGGAGAGTATTTCCGCTCCGCCCTGCCTCAAAAGTTCTGCTATCTCGATGATTCCGTCTTTGTGATAGACGGAAATCAGTGCTTTTCTTATCTGTTTCACGATACCTGCTTTTTGGGTACCTACAAAATTAAGAAATTAGGTCAAATATTTTTACTTTTGTGGAGAGAAAAAATACGCAGATGAAGTACTACGCAGTCATAACGGCGGGAGGAGTTGGACGGAGGATGAAGGCCGACGTTCCAAAGCAGTTTTTGGACCTCAATGGCAAACCCATATTGCTCAGGACAATAGAGCTTTTTCTTAACCTGCCTCTCCCGATAGAGGTGGTTCTGGTTCTGCCTCCTTCACACATTCAGCTCTGGAAAGACTATTACCAGAGCCACAACCTGTTTTTTCCTCATACCATAGTTTCGGGCGGAATGACCAGGTTCCATTCTGTAAGGGCGGCCCTGGAGGAGGTTCCGGACGGAGCCGTGGTTGCCGTTCACGACGGCGTGCGTCCCATTGTTCCGGACGAGCTGCTGATGGAACTGCTTACTCATCCTCTTGACGAGAAGTGCGCCGGAGTTATTCCGGCTCTGCCTGTGGTTGAGTCTATGAGGGAAAAAGAATTTTCTGCGGACGGTGTCCAGACGGGTTCTCATCCGGTTGTCAGGGAGAACTATGTGCTGGTGCAGACGCCTCAAGTGTTTGACTCCACCCGTTTGAAGATGGCATATAAAAAACCGTACTCCCCGGCGTTCACAGATGATGCGACCGTGATGGAGAGTAGCGGTTACAGTTTTGATATTATTGAAGGCAGCAAGTTCAACCTGAAAATCACCACTCAGGACGATCTTGAGTTTGCCCGCCGCCTCTTTCCGGAAGTCTAGGCCTTTTTCTTGGAGCCTCTTCTGTCTTTCCTGTGATATCCCTTTTCCTCTGGGTGATCCTTTACCCAAACCTGGCGCTCGATGGCCTGGTCCAGAGAAACCAGCGTCTCGGTATCCTGCACGCTAGGAATGTTCTGGATAGTGTTGATCAGAATGTCCAGAAGATGGTCGTGGTTGAAGCAGTACATCTTCAGAAGCAGGGTGTGCCTTCCAGTTACAAAATGACACTCAACCACCTCCGGAATCTTCCTCAGGGCGTCAATCACTTCAGGATATTTGTTTACAGGTGAAAGGTTAACCTCTACAAAAGCGCATACATCCAGTCCCAGGGTGGCAGGCTTTACTAGCAGACGCGAACCGGTAATAATTCCAAGAGACTCCATTTTCTTGAATCTCTGATGGATAGCAGCTCCAGACACGCCGCAGTCACGGGCTATCTCCAAAAACGGAGTTCTGGCGTTCTTGACCAGAGCGGATAGAATTTTCTGGTCGGTTTCGTCGATTTGATATTTTGCCATATTCTTATAGGTTATGTTTTCAAAAACTCTATTGCAAAAATAGAATTTTTAAATCAAATCGGCAAAAAATATTAAAAAATGTTATATGGAGTTCAGCCTGTTGTAGTAATAAAGCCATCTTACAGGCACCTGGCCTTCGCATGCAGTCTGGTAGTCGGCGGCAGTGCAGGCCAGCAGCTCAGTGGTGTTTTTCTTTATTACAGGCACTTCTATCCACCATCTTCCGGTAGCGGCGCTCATTATGAAAGTGAGGGTGTCGCCGTGAGAGCAGAAGTCTACGATTTTATGTTCGAATTGTGAAGGAAGCTTTCCTTTCAGCCTCTCTGCCTGCGGGTCTTCCTTAATGTTGTTGGCTACCGCGTCAGCTATGTGCCAGGCGGTCTGGGCGGCCAGATTTGCGCAGACCTGAGGGCATTTCTTCTCCGGAATTCCGTATATGAAAACGGTCTTCAGGCTGCAGGAAAAGCCGATGTATCTTGCAATCTGGCATATTTCATCTGAGTAGAAGCCGTTCGGGTTGGCGTTTTTCTCCCACGGATAGTCCGCGTGCTTTACGCTGGCCATGTCCAGAAAGACATATTTGACATTTCTGAGGAGAGGTTCGCAAATGGAAGCGTCGTCTCTTATAGCCCCCAGATGCACGGTTTCAAATCCGCAGCTGCCAAGGGCCGTCTCCATCTCCGGGAAGAACACATATTTCTGAACCCCGATCACGGAAAACGTCTTCTGCTTTTTAATCTTGTCTATCAGCTGCACCGGGATGTTTTCTCCAGAGCACACAAGAGAGCTTGGGATGTTCCTTCCCAGATGCAGAGAGTCTATGTCGGGAAGCTTTTCTCCGCAGATCACAATCTGTGCAACAGGGGAGCCGTCCTTGGCCTTTTTCTGCTTTTTCGCTTTCTGGCTGATATACTCGCCGAGAGTGATAACAGCAGTTTTCTCCATTCCCCTGGAGACGCTGAAGAGTTTCGAATAGGCTTTTTTGACCGGGTTGGTTTCCATATAATTACTTGGCTTTTGCAGTTTTCCTTGCGGACGGCTTGCTTGAGTTTGTGGCCGTGGTGTTAGCTATGATAGCGCGGCAGTCTTCCAGGGTGAGGCTCTCAGCGCTCTTTGCGCCTCTTCCTTTAGGAATCTTGTAGTTGTTTCCACCGTGCTTGATGTAAGGGCCGTATCTTCCGTTGATGATCTGGATGTCCTCTGCCTCGAAGACCTTGAGAAGGCTCTTTTCTGCGGCCTGTTCCTTTGCCTTGATCAGCTCTTGAGCCTGTTCAACGGTTATGGTGTAAGGGTCCTGTCCCTTGGCCAGAGAATAGAATTTGCCGTCGTGTTTGATATAGGCGCCGTATCTTCCCACAGCGCTCGTTACTTCCTTGCCGTCTATGTGCCCAACAAGCCTTGGAAGCTCAAACAGCTTGGCCGCCTCTTCAAGGGTTATGGTTTCTATAGACTGGTCTTTCCTCAGCGATGCAAACTGCTTCTGAGGGTCGTCCGAAGCGCCTTTCTGAGCCAGAGGGCCGAACTTGCCCAGCCTTACAAAAATAGGCTTGCCGTCCTTAGGGTCGGCTCCCAGATTCCTTTCTGCGGTAACGTGAGTCTTTTCCTGATTCTGGGCTGCCACAGTGTTGTGGAACGGAGTGTAGAAAGATGAAATCAGGTTTGTCCAGACCATCTTGCCTTTTGCAATCTTGTCAAAGTCGTCCTCGATGCTGGCGGTGAACTCGTAGTCCATTATGCCTTTGAAATTGTCTTCCAGATAATGAGTAACAACGGTTCCCATATCCTGAGGGAAGAGCTTGTTCTTCTCAGCCCCGTATGTTTCGGTGACAGTTGTCCTGGATATCTTTCCCTGATTTGGAGTTTCTGACGGAGAGTCCAGAGTTATCTTCACGGCGTCTCTCTTTACGCCTGGCCTGGAGTCTTTGACCACATAGCCTCTCTTGCTGGTGATGGTGGTGATGACAGTAGCGTAGGTGCTCGGTCTTCCGATGCCCAGCTCTTCCATTTTCTTTACCAGCGAAGCCTCTGAATAACGCGGAGGCTTAGGGGTGAATTTCTGCATGGCCTCAATGCTGACAGCATCCAGCGTTTCTCCCTTTTCAAGGTTAGGAATAATCTGGTTCAGAGTCTCTTCTTCCGGCTCGTCATCCTTTCCTTCTATATAGAGCTTGAGGAATCCGTCAAACAGAATCTTCTCTCCTTCGCAGATGAAACTCTCAGAGAATTTGTCGGAGGCAATGGTGATGGTGGTCTTCTCCACCTTGGCGTCTGCCATCTGAGAAGCAACAGCTCTCTTCCAGATAAGTTCGTAGAGCTTCTTTTCGGCTGAAGTGCCTTCGATTGTCTTGTTGGCGGCGTAAGTAGGGCGGATTGCCTCGTGAGCTTCCTGAGCTCCCTTCTGATGAGTGTGGAACTGCCTTACCTTTGAATACTGCTCGCCGTAATTATCTATGATGGCCTGCTTTATTGTATTGATAGCCAGAGAAGACAAGTTGGTGGAGTCTGTTCTCATATAGGTGATCAGACCGCTCTCGTAGAGCTTCTGGGCTATTCTCATTGTCTGGCTCACCGAGAAACCGAGCTTGCGGCTGGCTTCCTGCTGCAGGGCTGAGGTTGTGAAAGGAGGGGCCGGATACTTAACAGCCTCTTTCTTTTCTATGTCAGATATGCTGAAGCGGCAGCCGCCGTTGCATTTTTCCAGGAAAGCTCTTGCCTGTTCTTCGGCGGTGAACTTGTCCTCCAGGGTTGCGTTGAGGCGCACGTTCTGGCCTTCGGCCTGAGGATGGAAAATGCCGCTTACCTTGAAGAAAGGCGCCGGGTTGAAATTCTGGATTTCTCTTTCCCTGTCGACGATAAGCCTTACGGCAACAGACTGAACCCTTCCGGCGGAAAGGCCTTTTCCCACCTTTCTCCACAGAACCGGAGACAGCTCGAATCCGACGATACGGTCCAGAACCCTTCTTGCCTGCTGGGCGTTGACAAGGTTCTCGTCCACGTTTCTCGGGTTCTGAACGGCATTCAGTATGGCGTCTTTTGTAATTTCGTGGAACACAATTCTTTGCGTGTTCTCAGGCTTGAGTCCCAGATTGTTCTGGAGGTGCCAGGCTATGGCTTCTCCCTCGCGGTCTTCATCGGATGCCAGATAGACGGTGTCTGCCTTTGCGGCCAGAGCTTTAAGGTCTGCAACCACCTTTTTCTTGTCTGCCGGAACCTGATATTTGGGCTTGAACCCGTTTTCTATGTCTATGCCCAAGGAAGTCTTAGGCAAATCACATATATGTCCGAAACTTGATTTAACTGTGTATCCCTTTCCCAGGAACTTCTCAATTGTCTTGGCCTTGGCCGGTGACTCAACGATTACTAGTTTCTCTCCCATAAATCCCCTCGTTTGTTTTTATTGAGGTGCAAAGTAAATCATTAACTCCCATTCATTCCAAATTTTTATTTGTATTTTTGTTTTTTGAACCAATTTTTGCAATCATTGCCCTATGGGCAAAAAAATAGAGAAAGAATATGAGTTTTAAGATAAAGAACCGGAAACGTTTTATAAAATGGCTGTGGATTATAGTGTTCAGTCCTATTATCCTCATCCTTCTGGCCTTGCTTTTCGTCTGGATTTTCGCCGACATTCCGTCTTTTGAGGAGCTGGAAGATCCGCAGAGCAACCTGGCCACCCAGATTATCGCTGAGGACGGCACTCTTCTTAATACCTATCACATAGAGAACAGGTCTTATTCCAATTACGAGGAGCTTTCCCAGAACCTGAAAGACGCTCTGGTGGCTACGGAAGACGCCAGGTTCTATGATCATAGCGGTATAGACGGGAAGAGCCTTGTCAGGGTTGCGGTAAAGAGTATTGCCATGGGCAACCGCACCAGCGGCGGCGGCGGATCCACCCTTAGCCAGCAGCTGGCAAAAAGCCTTTTCCCAAGAGGCGAGGGGAAGGGCAAGCTCAAGCTCATAACCACCAAGTTCAAGGAATGGATTACCGCCATCAAGCTGGAGAGAAGCTACACCAAGGAAGAGATAATGAGCATGTATCTCGATGCCGTGTTCTTCGGCAGAAACGCCTACGGAATCAAGAGTGCCTCTTCCACTTTCTTCGGCAAGCTTCCTAAAGACCTCAACGTTGAAGAGGCTGCCCTGCTTGTGGGTATGGTGAACAAGCCGACCAAGTACAATCCGGTCCGCAATCCGGAGCTTTCTCTGCAGAGGCGCAACCACGTTCTCAAGCAGATGAACAAGTACGGCTACCTGACAGACGCCCAGTACGATTCCATAGTCAAGATTCCTATCATCCTGGCATCCAAGGGAGACGTGGACGTGTCCAACGGCCAGGCCCCTTATTTCAGGGACATGATCAAGAGAATCATGAGCGCCAACAAGCCGGTCAGATCCAAGTACACCGATATGGAACAGTACAGCCAGGACTCCGCTTCCTGGAAAGACGATCCTCTCTACGGCTGGCTAAACAAGAATTTCAAGCCGGACGGAAGCAAGTACGAGCTGGAGAAAGATGGCCTGAAGATATACACTCCTCTTAACGGAAAAATGCAGAGATATGCCGAGCAGGCAGCCGTGGAGCATCTGAAATATCTGCAGCCGCAGTTCAAGGAGGACCTCAAGTACCGCAAGAACTATCCGTTTGCAGACAACACTCCGGCAGACGTTATAGAGTCGCTGATGAAAAGAGCCCGCCGCTGGTCTGACCGCTACAAGAACATGAAGGAGGCCGGCTACAGCGAGTCCGAGATAGAGGCCAGCTTTGACAAGAAGACCGATATGAGGGTGTTCGCGTGGAACCCTAAGGGCTACATAGACACCACCATGACGCCTAACGACTCCATCAAGTATTTCAAGTCTTTCCTGAGGACCGGCATTATGGCCATAGAGCCTGAGACCGGATTTGTGAGAGCTTACGTGGGAGGAGCCAACTACAACTACTTCAAGTACGACCAGGTTATGCAGGGCCAGAGGCAGGTGGGATCCACCTTCAAGCCGTTCCTCTACACGCTGGCCATGCAGGAGGGCTTCACTCCTTGCGACGTTACCGTCAACCAGCCTCAGTCATTTGTGATAGGCAACACCGTCTGGACTCCTAAGGGCGGCGGCAACGGCGCCACCGTCACTCTGCGATGGGGTCTTATGATGTCCAACAACAACGTTTCGGCCTTTCTCATGAAGCAGTTCGGCCCTGAGGCTGTGGTGAGGATGGCTCACAACATGGGCATCAAATGCCATCTGGAGCCCGTGCATTCTCTGTGCGTGGGTTCTGCCGACATTCCTGTTTACCAGATGGTAAGCGCCTACAACACTTTCCCTAGCAAAGGCGTGTTCGTGGAGCCTGTCTTTGTTACCAGGATTGAAGACAAGAACGGCAGGGTTATAACCAACTTCGCCTCCAGGAAGAGAGAGGCGATAGGCGAGAATACTGCTTACACCATGGTTCAGATGATGAGAGGCGTTGTGGACGGAGGAACAGGATCCAGAGCCAGAAGGTACATCACCGGAGGCGAGTTTGCCGGCAAGACCGGAACCACCAACGACAACTCCGACGGATGGTTCATAGGCTATGCGCCGAGGCTTACGGTAGGTGTCTGGGTGGGAGCTGAAGACCGCCAGGTTCACTTCCGCTGGACCGGCCAGGGACAGGGCGCTTCCGTAGCCCTTCCTATCTGGGCCATATTCATGAAGAAAGTGCTGGACGATCCTTCAATTCCTATATCCATCAACGACAAGTTCACAATGCCTACGGGCTACAGCCTGAACTGCATATCTTCTGCCGCCACCGAGGAATATCCTGAGGACGTGGACAACTTCATAGAGGAGAACTAGAATGAAAACAATTGCTGTCTTTTGCGGAGGAGACTCATCTGAAAGAGAGGTGAGCGTTCGTTCCGCGCTTAACACTCTGGCTAACATAGACCGCCAGAAGTACAACCCGTTTATAGTCTTCATAGAAGGAACAGACTGGTTTGTGCTTCCGCCTGAGAATCTGACCGTTGAAAAGGTGCTCGCTCACGAGGGCGCCGTCACCATAGACAAGAACGACTTCTCCTTTATCGCTGAGGAAGAAAAGACAAAACCGGACGCTGCCCTGATTATGATTCACGGAACTCCGGGAGAAAACGGTCTTTTGCAGGGCTATCTGGAAATGCAGAAAGTGCCTTTCACCTCCTGCTCTTCATTTGTGTCGGCGATTACTTTTGACAAGCATTCCTGCAAGAGGTTCCTGGACTTTGCCGGAGTGAAGATGGCGGACGATATTTTCATCAGCAAGAACAGGCCTTATTCTCTCCGCGAAATTATTCGCCAGGTGGGCCTTCCTATGTTTGTAAAGCCAACCGTGGGCGGCAGCAGCTTCGGAGTATCCAAGGTCAAGACTGAGAGTGAGCTTCAAGAGGCAATTGACAAGGCTTTCACCGAATGCGGCACCATACTGGCAGAAAAAGCCGTTAAAGGCAGGGAGATGACTTGTGGAGTTTTCATGTTCCACGGCAAGATCACGGCTCTTCCCGTTACGGAGATTGTCACTCACAGGGAGTTTTTCGACTACGAGGCCAAGTACCTGGGGGAGAGCGAGGAAATCTGTCCGGCTCCAATTTCCCCGGTGCTGAGCGCCAAGATCCAGAACCTCACGGAACAGATCTACTCCTACATGGGATGTCGCGGCATAGTCAGGATGGACTACATCGTAACGGAAAAAGAGCATATTTACTTCCTTGAGACCAACACCGTTCCGGGAATGACCGAGATGAGCCTCGTCCCAAAGATGCTCAGGGTTGCCGGAATAGACATCAAGGACTTCATATCCAGCCTTATAGAAGAGGCCTTCGTTCCGAGATAGAAAACACTAACGAATCAAAATATATGGAACTACCTTTTGCAGAATCTTGGAAAATAAAAATGGTTGAGCCCCTCCGCCGCTCCACTCTCGAGGAGAGGAAAAAGTGGCTGGGCGAGGCTCATTACAATGTATTTCAGTTAAAGGCAGAACAGGTTTACATAGACCTTCTGACCGACAGCGGAACAGGCGCCATGAGCGACCGCCAGTGGTCTGAGCTCATGCTCGGCGACGAGAGCTATGCCGGAGCCACCTCTTTCTACAAGTTCGAGGCTATGGCAAAGAAGATTTTCGGCATGCCGTATTTCATCCCTACCCACCAGGGAAGGGCCGCCGAGAACGTTCTCTTCTCCTTCCTGGTAAAGGCTGGCAACGTAATCCCCGGCAATGCCCATTTCGATACCACCAAGGGTCATATAGAAAGCCGCAAGGCCAAGGCCATTGACGTAACCACAGACGAGGCCAAGGACACCCAGAAGGAGGTTCCTTTCAAGGGCAATGTTTCTCTGGAAAAGCTTGAGAAAGTGCTCGTTGAGAACAAGGGCAACGTGCCTTTCATGGTGCTCACCGTTACCAACAACACCGTTGGCGGACAGCCTGTTTCAATGAAGAACATCAAAGACACCTGCGCACTCTGCCACAAGTACGGAGTGCCTGTAGTGATGGATTCCGCCCGCTTTGCCGAGAACGCCTACTTCATCAAGACAAGGGAGGAAGGCTATGCAGACAAGACCATAAAGGAAATCACCCTTGAGATGTACACAGAGGCAGATGCCATGACAATGAGCGCCAAGAAAGACGGCGTGGTGAATATGGGTGGCTTCATCGGCACCAGAAACAAGGAATGGTACGAGGGAGCAAAGCTCTTCTGCATTCCTTTTGAAGGCTATGTTACCTACGGCGGAATGAACGGAAGGGACCTCAACGCCCTGGCCCAGGGTCTTGACGAGAACACCGAGTTCGACATGCTGCATACCCGTATCCATCAGGTCCAGTATCTTGCAAGCCTGCTCGACGAGTACGGCATTCCTTATCAGAGACCTGCCGGCGGACATGCCATCTTCGTGGATGCAGACAAGGTGCTCACCGATGTTCCTAAGGAAGAATTCCCTGCCCAGACACTTACCTGTGAACTTTATCTTGAGGCCGGTATCCGCGCCTGCGAAATCGGCTACATGCTTGCAGACCGTGACCCAGTAACCAGGCAGAACCGCTTCGGCGGTCTGGACCTTCTCCGAATGGCCATTCCAAGAAGGGTTTACACAGACAACCACATGAAGGTTATTGCCGCTGCCCTGAAGAACGTTTACGACAGGCGCAAGACCATCACAAGAGGTGTTGCCATTGAATGGGAAGCTCCTCTGATGCGCCACTTTACCGTCCAGCTCAAGAGACTTGGATGACAATCAGAGAGTTCATAGATGATTGCAAAAGAAGGCTGCTTCCGCTCTACGGCAAAGAGGAAGCGGCCTCTCTTGCATCCAGGGCCCTTGAAGATATATTCAACATCTCCCGCACAAAACAGATTACCTATCCCGAAACAGAAATCGGCGACAGCAACAACGTTATAGACCGCCTTGCAAGCGGAGAGCCGATCCAATATATCTCAGGCTTTGAATATTTCTGCGGAGAAAAGTTCAAGGTCGGTCCAGGAGTTTTGATTCCAAGGCCTGAAACCGAGGAACTGGTAACCCTTATCATCAGCGATTTAAAAGACCTGAAGAATACTCAGAACAAACCGAAAGTTGCACCATTTAAGATATTCGACATCTGCACCGGAACCGGCTGCATAGCATGGACTCTGCATAAAAGACTCTCTGACGCCATTACTCTTGAAACATATGGTTGTGACATTTCAGACACGGCCCTTCAATACGCCAAGAACCAGAAGCTCCTGTACTCCAGCCGATGGCCGATGTTCCTCAAATACGACGTGCTAAATGGAGACCTGAATATGCTCAAGTCCTTTATAGGCAAGCTGGATGTGATAGTTTCCAATCCTCCTTACATCGCTGAAAAAGAAAAGGAGCAAATGCACAAGAACGTGCTGGACTTCGAGCCTAAGGAAGCCCTTTTTGTTCCAGATGACAATCCAATACTGTTCTACGAAAAAATCGCTGAGATGGCTAAAGAACTCCTAACCCCCGAAGGCCTTCTCTACTTTGAAATCAACCCTCTGTTCGCCGATAAAATACAGCAGATGCTGAATGACAAAAACTTCCAGAATATCAGCATCCTGGAAGACCTTTCCGGCCGCCGCCGCTTTGCAAAAGCCGTTTATTCCTGAAAGATATCTCTTACGATTTGAGGGATTGAAGAGGCACGGATGACTTTGATTTTCTTGTGCTGCTTTTCTTCTTTCTGGCTGTAGGAGGAGATGTAGATTCTCTCGAAGCCGAGCTTTTCCGCCTCGGCGATTCTTCTCTCTATCTGGGAAACAGGGCGGATTTCTCCGCTGAGGCCAACCTCTGCCGCAAAGGTATATTTCTGGCTTACTGCAACATCGAAGTTTGAGGAGAGGATGCTCATAATGATGGCAAGGTCACAGGCCGGGTCGGCAACCTTGATGCCTCCGGCGATGTTCAGGAAGACATCCTTTGCGCCGATCTTGAAGCCGACTCTCTTTTCCAGGACGGCAAGAAGCATATTGAGCCTTCTGACATCAAAGCCGGTGGCGGAACGCTGAGGCGTGCCGTAGGCGGCGGTTGATACAAGGGCCTGCACTTCTATCAGGAACGGACGTGTGCCGTCCAGCATTGCGGCAACGGCGCTGCCGCTGAGGCTTTCCTCATGGGTGGAGATGAACATCTCGCTAGGGTTGAGGACTTCTCTGAGGCCAGTTCCTGTCATCTCGTATACAGCCAGTTCCGCAGATGCACCGAAGCGGTTTTTGATGCTTCTGAGAATTCGGAAAGAATGCCTTGTGTCTCCCTCGAACTGGAGGACAACATCTACGATATGCTCCAGAACCTTAGGGCCGGCAATGGTGCCGTCTTTGGTGATGTGGCCGATGATGATTACAGGAGTGTTGGTCTCCTTGGCGAACCTCAGAAGAGAAACGGCGCATTCCTTAACCTGGGAAACGCTTCCGGCAGAAGATTCAACGGCGGTGGAGAAGATGGTCTGGATGGAATCTATGATCATCAGCTCAGGCTTTATGGCCTTTGCCTGGTCTATGATGTTGTCTAGAGAAGTTTCGGGAAGGATGTAGCAGCCATCGTGGATTCCCCCAAGCCTTTCAGCCCTCATTTTTATCTGGCGGGCGCTCTCCTCGCCTGATACATAGAGAGTTTTAAGGTTTGGGTTGGAAAGCGGAATCTGCAGGCTGAGGGTGGATTTTCCTATGCCGGGCTCTCCTCCGATCAGAACCAGGGAGCCTTTAACCATTCCGCCTCCGAGAATGCGGTCCAACTCTCCCAGGGAGCCGAAAGAAATCCTTTCCTCATTGCCGCTGGCCTCAATTTCAGACAGCCTCTGGGGCTTGGCGTTGATGCCGCCGGCGGTAAAACTCTTGGAAGAAGGGCCTTCGCCGCGGCTTATCACCTCTTCCACCATTGTATTCCACTGTCCGCAGGAAGGGCACTGCCCCAGCCATTTCGGACTCTCGTAACCGCAGTTGTTGCAGAAAAACGCTTTCTTGACCTTTGCCATAGTTTAATGCTTTCTGCAAATTTAGAAACAAAAAGTTATATTTGTATTTACAGTTTATATGCATAGGATATGAAACGTTTTCTTTTAGTCTCAGCGATGGCGCTTGTGTTTGCGGCGCCTGTGTTCGCGCAGAACGATGATTTTTCACAGAAGGTTGATGATTATGTAAAGCAGGTGATGGAAACCTGGCAGATTCCAGGAGCTTCAGTAGCCGTGTCGGTTGACAACAAAGTGGTCTTCATGAAGGCTTACGGAGTGAAGGAACTAAGGCCTGCTGATGGAGCGGGCTTTGCCGGAGTGAAGTATGATGAGTGCAAGTTCACCCAGGCCGGAGTTGTTCCTGTAGTCAACAAGCCGGGAGATCCGGTCAAGACATCAACACTGTTCCAGATAGCCTCTGTATCAAAGTCTTTCACCGCAACCGTGATGGCTCAGCTGGTGAATGAGGGCAAGTTCAAGTGGACCGATACCGTAAAGAACCTGCTGCCTGACTTCAGGATGTTCCCCGGGGATGACTACGTTACAAACAACATGCTCGTAAGAGATGCTCTGCTGCACTCCACCGGTCTTGTTGACGAAGCCGGAACATACTTTGGCAACCTCGGCTACGACAGAGACGAGACCTATACAATGCTCGGCCTTCTTAAGCCAGGATTCAGCTTCCGCTCCGGCTATGACTACAACAACATAACCTTTGTGGTATGCTCCAAGCTGATAGAGAAATACACGGGCAAGACATGGGAAGAGAATGTTCGTGAAAGAGTGTTCAAGCCTCTGGGAATGAAATCCTCAACAATGAACGCAGACGGATTTGCTGCATCAAAGGATGTGGTTACTCCTCACGACTGGACATATACCGGTGACGGAAAAGTTGCCGTGCTTCCTCTTTACGGAGACGAGCAGGCCCTCAACTGGCTGACCGTTATCGGCCCTGCAGGAAGCCTCTGCTCAACTATTGAAGACCTGATCAGATATGCCCAGTTCCACTGCAACAACGGCTATATTGTTAATCGCGACAAAAACGGAAACGTGGTGGATACAACTTTCATTATGCCGAGAAAGGCAATACTTCCTCTGCACCGCGGATATACAATCACCAGCCAGGATTCCACTATGATGAGGCTCTACGGAATGTGCTGGTTCATAGAGCAGAACCACAACTACAAGCTGTACTTCCACACGGGAACTTCATGGGGAGTTACCGCAATCTGCTACTATGTTCCTGAGCTGAAACTTGCAGGCTGCGTGCTGCTCAACTGCGAGGTTGGAGCCAATCCTAGATATGCCATCATGAGAAGAGTCATCGACCTTGTAAGAGGAGCTGAGGAGCCGCTTAGAGACTACAGCGCAGAATACTGGAAAGACTATACCGAATACAGAGACAAAGTTATCGCTGAGCAGAAAGCCAAGGAAAAACCGGAGGTTAAGCCTGAAGTTGCAGACAAGAGCATCTTTGCAGGAACTTACACCAAAGAGGCTCCGTTCGGAGACATAATCATCACTTACGAGAAAGGCAAGCTTTTCCGCATCCCTGCAAAATACGCCGGAGTGAAAGAGTGGAAGAAAGAGCTCAAGCACAAGAGCGGCACAACCTACATCTTCCGTAGCGACGGACACGGCTTTGAGCTGACTTTCAGGATGGAAGACGGCAAGGTTACAGGATTTGACCAGGAGTTCGGCGAGGGAGAGGAAAAGGCTTTCGGCGGCTGGACCAGAAAATAAAAGAATACAGATATGAAAAGATTTTATTCTTCAATAATGTTGCTGGCAGCTTTGCTGCTCTGCATACCGGCTTTGGCTCAAAGCCAGAAGAAGCCGGTTATAGGAATTTCCTGCTCAATTGACGGAACAACCGTTGAGGTGGGGATGACTTACATCAAAAGCGTCAGGAAGGCCGGAGGCATTCCTTTCATAATCCCGATTACCACAAATGAAAAGGAAATAGACGAGTATCTCGACCATATAGACGGCCTTCTGATGACAGGAGGAGAGGACGTGAGCCCTCTGCTCTTCGGCCAGGAGCCTAGCCGCTTCCTCGGAGAAGTGGTGCCGGACAGGGATTTCTACGATTTGGTGCTGATACGAAAGGCCGTTAAAAGAAAGATTCCGGTATTCGGCATCTGCAGAGGCATCCAGTGCCTTAACATCGCTATGGGCGGCGACCTGATCCAGGACATTCCTTCAGAGGTTGAGAATGCCATCCAGCACCGCCAGAACGGTCCGAGGTCATACGGCAGCCATACAATCAATATAGTCAAGGGCTCTCTGGTTGCAAAGCTTCTCAAGACAGAGAGCATTGCCGTGAACTCCTTCCACCACCAGGCTTGCGGAAAGATAGCCAAGGGCTTCAAGGTTACAGCAAAGGCTCCGGACGGAATAATCGAGGCAATTGAAAGCGAAGACGGAAGATCTTACGGGGTGCAGTTCCACCCTGAAGGGTTCGTGTATTCAGGCAACAACACATTCCTGCCGCTGTTCCAGCATCTTGTAAAACTCGCGGCAGAATATGCGGAGAATAAACGATAATCAGACTTTTTATTCCTCTCTTTTGGAATCGGTGATGAGTTTGGAAATAAGACTGTTGAGAGAGTCTGCACTTAGCAGGCTCTCTGCATTTATGTGCATGCGGTATTTCCAGACTTGGTCTTTTCCCTCCGGATTGTTGATTCTTTCGGAATAAGGGAAGCGGCTCCTTAGCTTTGAGTCCAGGCTCATCCAGTCCTGGATGGAAACCATGGCGAACATGCTGTCTTTTTTCAGTATGCTTTCAATCTCGGCGATGCACTCTTGCTGTGTGGCATCGAAGAAAGTCTGCTTTTTGTCTTCGGATGTGAAACTGATGGTTTTGTTCTTTTCCCCGAGCCACATTCTGAGTGTCTTTGACTGAGGAGTGGAGGAATAGACGGTGCCCAGGTAAGGAGTTTCCGGATTGTCCTCGGCTTTGGACATAGGCAGAAGCCTCAGGCTCTCCCAGCCGTTGCCCCAGCCCATCATATTGGATGTGGCCGCCAGCTGAGGTATCATTTTGTTATAGAGAGGTTCTTCTTCCTTGGTGCAGACATCTTCTTGGCTAATGCTGTAGATATCGAGATACCAGCTCATTACCCTCATGCGCTTTTTCCACCACATATAGTTTTCCTCCTCCAGGGCTTTCCAGTTGAAGACGGCAAATCCGTCCTTCGACTCGGCTTTGAAAAGATGAGGGAATTTCCAGGTGTCCACACTGTTTTTCAGTACTCTCATCTGGAGCTCTCCTTTTATCGCGATGCCGTTTGAGTGAGCGTATTTGATCATATCGTTCAACTGGCTGAACAGGTGGAACTGCAGCCAGATGTAGAACTGTGTTTTCTGGTGGATTTTCTGGATAGTTTCCCAGTTGAACCTTCCCAGAACGGAATGGGCGGCGGCGTAGGTCTTGCTGAGAGTCCTGCCTCCGAACGCCTGGGATATGTCTTCCGAATATTTGCTGAAAGAATCCCAACGCGTGAAGTCGGCAGTCTTGTAAGTGTCTCTCAGGGCGCTGAATAAAGCATAGCCGTAAACCCAGTCTCTATGCTCGTTGAGGAACTTGTAGAAGTCCGGATGGGCGGCATCTTTCTTGCCCCTTTCGGCAAATATGTCTTCCAGATATTTTTTCTTGAAGTAGTAGAGGTCTTCATAGTCTACGGTAGCCCTGCGGTTGAGGGATTTCATCTCTTTGCGGGCTTCCTTTTCCTTCTGCTTGTCGGTCAGACTCATCAGGTCCAGAGATAGATACAGAGGGTTTATTCCCAGCGAGGTAATGCATCTGTAAGGGTTTGAGTCGGCTCCGCTAAAATTGTGGGCTGTGTCATTCACAGGGAGAATCTCCACCACCTTCATTCCGGTTTTCCTAGTCCAGTCTATTATAGTCTTCAGGTCTTCTATGCAGCCGCATCCGCTGCTTGCTTCTGTCCTTATGGAGAAAATAGGAACAACGCATCCTGAAAACTTGCGCTTGGCAGGAGGGAACTTTACCTGAGAATGCTCCTTTATGACCGTTTCGTTCCTCCCGATTTTCGGAATCAGAAACTCTCTTTCCTTGTCTTCGGGAAGAGTTTCAAAGATTGCTTCTCCGGTTTTCTGGTTCACCATAGCCAGCTTGTATTTCCAGGTCTGGCCCTCAAGGCCTTCGGTGGAGAAGCTGGCAATCCACTTGAGGCCTTTCAGCCTTGCCATTTTCACGCCGTGCTCAGGCCTCCAGTTTCCGAGCCTCTTGCCTTCTCCGCAAAGCACTATCCTGCAGTCTTTAGGCACGTTAGGCACAACGGCCCTGATTATAAGCTCGTAGTTTTTGTTGTGTGTCTGGGTGTAAGGGCTGTAAGTGGAACCGTAGAAAACATGGGCGAAAGGGTCGGTGAGGAAAGGAGCCTCCTCTGTATATTCCTGCCAGTGGTCTATACTTTCGATTTTTGAAGTGGCGGAGTTCAGGGCGAGCCTTCTTCCGCCGCCAACCTCGTAGGTGATAGTGCCGTCCGTGCTTTTGACGAAATACTTGTAGAACAGAACTCTTTCTTTCAGCGAGTCAAACAGCAGCCTGGCCTCCCAAAGCGTTTCCCCGGCAGAATTCTGTCCGGCGTCTTCCATCTTGAACGCCTTGTCGGGATAATAGTTGCCAAGAAGAGGGGAGGAGCCTGTGATGAAGACTTCCTCGCCCGGCTTGGTGTTGACTCTTACTCTGAAGAATATGTTCATGACTTCTTTATTTTTCTTTTAAGGACGGTGTAAATAATCAGCGACAAGATTCCGGTCAAGATCATTATAACCGCCTGGGATCCGTGGCTGACGGTTGCGAAGCTCAATCCCTCTTCCCATTGAAGCGAGTATACCTGGGTGGCAGCCAGTGCTATGATGCCATGGTAGGCGCCGATACCACCTTGTACGGGCACAACCCAGCCAAGGCTTCCTACTACCATCAGGAATAATGCGTCTTTCCACCCCAGAGGGTCGAGCAGCGGGAAGGCCCATACAGTGAAGATGCTTGTAGCGAAGAAGGTACCCCAAAGCAAGATTGTCAGAAGGAAAAACAGCCACTTATTCCTTATCTTGAAGATGGATTTTATCCCTTTCCACATATTGGACACGAATCCGGAGGCTTTCCTTCCGACCTTTGTCTTTGCCAAGCGCCTCCTGAACACGAAAGCAAGCACGCACAGCAAGACTATGACGGCAAGGGCAATGAAGGTTATTGTCAGCGAAGAGGCTGACTTTTCTCCGGATTCCGGATTGATCATGTTTTTCTTGAAGAATTCACCAAACTCGCCCCAGCAGGAGATGGCAAAGACTACTGTAATGGTTATCAGACAGATAAGATCCCAGGCCCTTTCAGCCACTACAGTACCGACGGCACCTTCGAAAGTTGTGTTTTTCTTCAAGGTAGAAACCACTCCGCACCTTACGATTTCTCCGATTCTCGGGAATGCGAAGTTTGCCAGGTTGCCTATGGTAACTCCATGGTACGAGGCCCCGAAAGAAGATTCGGGATCTATCTGGGCAAGAATCATTTTCCACCGGTATCCTCTTACTGCAAATTCTATGACTCCGGCGAGCATGGCCATTATTATCCACCCCCAACGGCAGGAGGACAGATTAGATACGAATTTCTCCCATTCGACGTTCCTGAAGCAGAAGTACAGCAACAGAATTGCTATAGCTAGCATCAGCACATACTGTATGATATTTTTAGCGGAGAACCTCCTGGATTTTTCTTGCTGCATAATTCTTTTTATCGCCAAAACAAATTTACGCAAAATAAATGATACCTTTGTAAACAAGCAAATATTGAATGGCGATGAAATCTATTATAGGAATTGGCAACGCTTTGACAGACATCCTGACGGTAATGGAAGACGAGTCTATACTCAAGAAATACAGGCTCCCTGTGGGCAGTATGAACTGGGTGGATTCAGCAACCGCTTCCACCATCTGGAATGAAATAAAAGACAGGGAGATACAGATAATGCCGGGCGGAAGCTGCGCCAACACGATTACCGGTGCGGCAGTGCTCGGAATGAAGAGCGCCTTTATAGGCAAGGTAGGAGATGACGAGCTGGGCCGCTTGTTCAAGAAAGGACAGGAGCTTATAGGCATTTCTTCCATTCTTCTTCACGGCACCCAGAGCAGCGGAAGATCTATGGTGTTCATAACTCCACCTAATGCGGAGCGCACGTTTGCCAATTTCATGGGAGCCTCCCTGGAACAGGGGCCAGAGGATCTGAACGAAGGCTTTTTCGACGGCTATGACATCCTTCATTTAGAGGGATATCTAGTTCAGAACCAAGCTCTTGTCAGGAAGGCTGCTGAAATCGGGAAAAAGTTCGGAATGACCATTTCCCTGGACCTTGCAAGCTATAATGTGGTGGAGAGCAACTATGATTTCCTTCACGAGATAGTTGAGAATTATGTAGATATCATTTTTGCCAACGAGTCTGAATCCAAGGCTTATACCCACAAGGCTCCGGAAGAGGCCCTGGATGAGCTGGCCAAGGTTTGCAAGATAGCGGTGGTGAAGATAGGAGCTCAGGGCTCATTTGTAAAGAGCGGAGACGAGAAATACAGGATAGCCCCGTTCCCGGCCAAGGCCGTGGACGCCACCGGCGCTGGAGACATGTTTGCCGCTGGCTTCCTTTACGGCTATTCCAGAAATCTTCCGCTCGATGTATGCGGCAAGATCGGCTCTCTGGTGTCTTCAAGGGTGGTGGAAATAATTGGCACCAAAATGAGCCCTCAGACCTGGGACGAAATAAGAAACGGCATCGCCGAGATAATAGAAAAAGCATAGAATGAAGTGGCCTTTCAAAATATTGGCGATAATTGCGGCAGTGGCTCTGCTTCCTCTGCAGTACATTCTTTTGCTCAGGGTTTATAACTCCCTGGAAAAGAACATGTACGTAACGGTTGACGAGTGTTTCAGAAATGCCGTTGAGGAGGAGTCTATGATACGTTTCTACCATCTGGCAGACACCTCTTATGCTAGAATGTCATCTCCATTTTCATCCAGCGTGCTGATGGGCATCGGAGAAGTTCTGGAGAAGAATGGCAGCCAGGTTAATCTGAACACGCTCAGATACATATTTGCGGACAATCTTGCGGATAAGGAACTGCAGACGCTGAATTTCAAGATAGTGCAGACTGTAAATGACACGAGCGTTTACCGCACTGCTGATGATTTTCTGACCGACCCTGAAAAGGAAAAGAGCACCTTCTCCTCTCTGTCCACTCACATAGTTCCTACTTCCACAGACCTTACAAAGGGAGTGGCTGCCATTATCACCAATCCTTACAGCGCCATTCTCCCAAGTTTGAAGATGCTGATAATCTTCTCCTTCCTTATAGCCCTGTTCGTGATTTTCTGCCTTTGGAAGATGATACGCACCTTGAACAAGGTGAATTTCATCAACAACCTCAGGAAAGACCATACCTACGCAATGATTCATGACATGAAGACTCCTTTGTCTTCAATAATGATTATCGCGGAGGACTTCAAGGACAATCCACAGATCAATTCCGATCCGGATACCGTTGATCAGCTCAAGATACTCGATGACGAGTGCCGCCACCTGAACAGCATCTGCGAAAAGGTGATAAATGTGGCCAAGGTGGACAACAAGCGCCTTAAGTTCGTGTATGAGCAGATAGACCTGGAGAAATTCTTCGAGGGCGTTAAGTCTAGGCTGGACGCTCTTTACCCCACTCCTTCCAAGGAGGTGGAATTCTCCGCTGACCTTTCACAGGAAAAGTGGCTTATAGCTGACAGGCTCTACCTGACGGAGATAATAGACAATCTGGTGGACAATTCCATAAAGTATTCGGCCAGGAAGGTAAAGATAACGGCCAGAAGCGTCAAGAAGGGAAAATACACCGAGCTCAAGATAAAAGACAACGGAACAGGTTTCTCAAAGGAGGCCTCCAAGAGGCTGTTCAAGAAATTTGAAAGGGGTGAGAACACGGTGGGCATTTCTGGCCACGGCATAGGGCTGAACTATGTATATCAGCTTATGAAATTCTTTGGAGGCTATGTGAACATAGACAGCCAGGAAGGGCTTTTCACCGAAGTTATTCTCGGCTTTCCTTCCAGGCGCCAGTATGATATCGCGGATGAATAAAAGACAAGAGCCATGATAAGACTGCTAATTGTTGAAGACGACACCAATCTCAGTTTTCTGATCAAGAAAAAGCTTGAGAAACAGGGAGATTACATAGTTGAAACCGCCATAGACGGAAAGGAGGGGCTCAAGGCCATAGCTTCTTTCCGCCCGGACATTGTTGTGTCTGACCTCGAGATGGGAGAGGGAATGGACGGCAACACCATGATTGAGAAAATCCGCTCCGCAAGCAACGACATTCCGATTATAGTTCTAACGGGGAAGATGGAGTTTCTCAAGCAGAGCGGGGCCAACATGTACCTCAAGAAACCTTTCAACGTGCAGCAGCTTGACCTGAACATAAAGTCTCTGCTTCAGCAGAAAGGCATCGGCACACAGTCTGACAACTCCTACAAAATCGGCAAGTTCACCTTTGACACCACCTCCAGAAGGCTCATCATCGGCGATGAAGAAATCCGCATTACCCCTACGGGAGCCAAAGTCCTTGAGATGCTTTGCCGCGAGATAGGCAAATGCGTGGACCGCAAAAAGATACAGGGAACTATCTGGGGAGACTATGACAACGAAAGCATCTCCCACAACTTGGACGTTCAGATAGACAAGCTCAGGGGAGCCCTCAAATCTGATCCCGATGTCTCAATCGAGATAATAAAGAAAACCGGCATCATCCTCAAGGGCTGACACCGGTTTCCTGATTCAAAATCCTGTTACTTGTACATGTTGAAGCCCAGGCGGACTCCGTCGTAATTCTTGCTCAGATCGGTGATGGTCTGGAGGTTGGCGTTGCCGCTCATAGCACCTGCAACCTGAAGGATGTTGAGCAGTTTCTTGCTCTCGAAATTAAGGTTGAGGCCCTTGGTGGAACGGGTGATGAAGGCTGTGCTGGAAAGAAGCAGGCTCTTCATCTTGAGAGTTCCGGTGTTAGGGTCGTAAGTGTAGGTGCCATTCCAAGGAATTCCGTTGATCTTGGCGCTGAACTGGTTGTCATCAGTAAAGGTGAAGTAGGTGTTGTTGGCATTTACCCCAACCTGCTGGAATACAGGCAGCAGTTTGCCCTTGATCTGGCCTGCAACTGCTGCTCCGCCTGCTTTTGCAAGAAGGTTTTCACTTGTAAAGGCGCAAGATGGTTCGGTATATTTCCAGGTGCCCACAAGCTGGCTCTGGTCAATCTTGACATATCCGATTACCAGGTCTGCAAGAGAATTAACGGTGTTCTCGTTTCCGAGAGCGCCAAGGATGGATCCGAGAATGTTTCCGGTATCCGAACCCATGGTTCCGCAGCTGGAAAGAAGAACTAATGATGCGATAATGGAACAAATCTTTTTCATACGCTTATGTTTTTTTGTTTTTGTCAATAGTTGAAGGCGCTGCCACCGATGAATTCCCTCATTACGGAAGTTGGCGGAATGGCCGTCTGCTCTTCAGGGGTGAGGGCCACAATCCTGCTGAGGAAGTTTATTAGCCTAAGGCTTTCTGCATAAGCAGGGCTCATCGGCGATATCCTTCTCAGAAGAGGTTCTGCATAATATTTGAGCATAGGCAGTTCATAAAGGAGAGACGAGTTGAACATAATGTCCGCATTCTCCTGGTAAGGGAAGATGTTCTTCCTTTCTCCTGCAGTTACACTCGGCCAGCGGTTGATGGTGTCTTCAGCGGTGTAGCCTCTGAAAGCATTGTCTCTAACCATTCTCCTGAGCATACGGGTGTCGGTGGTGGAGATATGGTTGTTCTCGTCTATGGAAAGCGACGTGAGGGCGGAAGCGTAAACCTTGAACTTTTTTTCATCAGCGATTTTTTCCGTCAGAATAGGATTCAGGGCGTGAATGCCTTCCATAATCAGCACGTCATTTTCCTTGAGCCGGATTGAAGGACCCGTGAGAGAATTCTTTCCTGTAGTGAAATCGAATTTAGGAAGAGTTACTTCCTCTCCGTTGAAGAGCTTGTTCAGGTGGTCGTTGAGCATGTCCATATTGAGGGCGTATATGCTCTCGAAATTGTATTCTCCCTTTTCGTCTTTTGGAGTCAGTTCCCTGTCCACGAAATAGTCGTCCATGCCCAAAACTACAGGATTGAGGCCCAGGATTTTCATCTGGAGGGCAAGTCTCTTGGATGTGGTGGTTTTGCCGCTTGATGACGGGCCTGCCACAAGCACGAGTTTCACGTCTTTCCTTCTCTCGCCGATCATGTCCGCAATAAGGGCGTACTTCTTTTCGTGGAGAGCCTCGCACAGGGAAATTGCCATTTTGCCCAGGCCTTCGCCGATAACCTCATTTGCTGTGGCAATGTCTCTTACGCCAAGCACGTTGCACCAGTTGCTGTATTCTTCAAAGATCTCGGCCAGCTTCTTCTGGTACCTCTGAGGCGGAAGGTCGTAAGGAGATTCCGGTTCCGGAGACTGAAGGCAGAATCCATCGCTGTAACGCTTGATGCTCCACCTGTCCAGATCGCCAGTGGAAAAAACCATAGGACCATAGAAGCAGTCTCCGTAACCATCCAGATAATAAAGGGTTACAAAATACTCTCCGCCGCTTTCGTTAAGGCGGGCCTTGGATTTCTGCCCATTGGAAAGAAAGAGGGCGTTTGCGCTGGAGTTTGTCCTCTTTTTCTTGATGAACGGAACGTCTTTTTTCACCAGATACCACATCTTGTCGTTGACCGCCTTCAGTTCAGCTTCCGTCATAGGAATGGTCTTGGAGAAATCTTCCCTCATCCTCAACTCTCCGTACTGCCCGTTCGGGAGGTTGTAGTCGAAGCACAGCGTGCGGTCTGGGAAAAGGTCGTGTATAACCTTTTGGCACAAGAAGTTGAGGGAACGCTTGTAGCATCTTCTGCCATCGGCGTCCTTATATGTGACAAAGTGAACGGTAGATGCCATGTAGAGCTGAAACCCCAGTTCCTTGAGATCGTGGTTGACGTATGCGGCCAGAACCGTCATATTGTCCCAGTCATGCTCCATAATGCCCAGAAGCATCTTCAGGGTGGATCCGGGATCCACATCGTAATAATGTCTGTTGTTGGTACAGTAAACTCTTATCTTTTCCATAATTTCAAAATACTAAGTTAAGATATTTTCCCGTTACGCTGTTTTTGTCCCGGGATACTTCTTCAGGAGTTCCCTCGGCGATTATCCTTCCGCCGCCCTGGCCTCCTTCCGGCCCCATGTCAATCAGGTAGTCCACGCTCTTGAGCACATCCAGGTTATGTTCTATCACGATAATGGTATTGCCCTTGTCAACAATCTTCTGGAGTACGCCCAGCAGCACCTTTATGTCTTCGAAATGCAGGCCGGTGGTTGGCTCGTCCAGAAGGAAGATGGAGTTTCCGGTATCTTTCCTGGACAGTTCAGCAGAGAGCTTAACCCTCTGGCTCTCTCCTCCGCTGAGGGTTGTAGAAGGCTGGCCCAGCTTCACATAGCCCAAGCCCACATCTTCCATAGCCTTGAGTTTCGGGTATATGGAAGGAATGGACGAGAAAAACTTTGCGGCCTCGCTGATGGTCATTTCCAGAACGTCATAGATATTCTTGCCTTTGTACTTGACTTCCAGCGTTTCCGAATTGTACCTTTTTCCGCGGCATTCCTTGCAGGTGACATAGACGCTAGGCAGATAATGCATCTCGATAGTTTCCACTCCGGCTCCTTTGCAAACCTCGCATCTTCCGCCCTTGGTGTTGAAGGAGAATCTTCCGGCCTTGAAGCCTCTGATCTGCGCGTCCGGAGTTTTCTCGAAAAGCTTTCTTATGTCGGAGAACACGTTCACGTAAGTTGCCGGATTGGAGCGCGGCGTACGGCCGATAGGGGACTGGTCCACAACAATAACCTTGTCTACATTCTCCAGTCCTTCAACGCTTTTATAAGGGAGAGGCCTGTCCAGGGCTCTGTAGAAATGGTTGGTGAGAACAGGCATCAGGGTCTGGTTTATCAGCGAAGATTTACCGCTTCCGCTCACTCCGCTCACACCAACCAGGCATCCCAGCGGAATCTTCAGGTCCACGCCCTTGAGGTTGTTGCCTGTTGCTCCTTTGAGTATAAGGAATTTGCCGTTTCCTTTTCTTCTTTGCTCCGGTATGCTGATGTTTTTCAGGCCCCTCAGGTATTCGGCCGTCAGGCTGCCGAGCTTGCGGACTTTGGCTAAAGGCATCTTCTTTAGCTCCTGGGGAGTGAGATTGAAAAGCAGCTTTCCTCCGTCGTTTCCCGCTCCGGGTCCAAGGTCTATCAGGCGGTCGCAGCTGAGCATGGTTTGAGAGTCGTGCTCCACCACCATAACGGAATTGCCTTCGTCGCGGAGCTGCTTGAGGGAATTGATCAGCTTTATGTTGTCTCTCTGGTGGAGGCCTATGCTAGGCTCGTCCAGAATGTAAAGCACATTCACAAGCTTGCTTCCTATCTGGGTTGCAAGCCTGATTCTCTGGCTTTCTCCACCGCTGAGGGTGGAAGTTCCCCTGTCGAGAGAGAGGTAGTCCAGGCCTACGGCACTGAGGAATCCTATGCGGTCGCGGAGTTCCTTTATAATGTCCCGGGCAATGGTGTTCTGCCGCTTGTCCAGAACCTGAGGCAGCTGTTCCACCCATTGTTTGAGAGAGGAGATGTCCATAGCTGCCACCTGGGCAATGTTTTTGCCGTCGATCTTGAAATACAGCGCTTCTTTCTTGAGTCTTGAACCATTGCATTCCGGGCACGGGATTTCTTCTATGTATCTTTCCTTGAGCTGGTCTTTCTTCTTTCTGTCCGTTTCTTCCTCTTCCTCACTTTGGCGCATCTTGGCGGCGGCTCCCGGGAAAGAAGCCAGGAGCGTTCCGTCCGCAAGGCTTACCCTGAACAGTTCCTGGGTTCCGTAGAGAATCATGTTCATCACGTCCTCGGGCAGGTCTCTTATCGGAGTGTTGAGAGAAAAACCGTATTTGGCGGCCATAGCCTCCAGTATCCTGAATGTGTCAGAGTCCTTGTATTTGCCGATAGGGATAATGCCGCCCCCGTTTATTGTTTTTGAAGGATCGGGGATGATCCTTTCCAAGTCTATCCTGGTTATGTAGCCCAGTCCTTTGCAGACAGGGCAGGCTCCTTGCGGCGAGTTGAAAGAGAATGTGAACGGAGCCGGCTCGGGAAGAGATTCTCCGGTATCGGCATCCATCAGGTGCATGGAGAAAAAGCGCAGCTGCCCTTCTTCCTCTCCCTGCCTTATTATAGCCACCGTTCCCTTGCCTCTTTCCAAAGCGGTGTTCACCGACGTGTAAATTCTCTTGAAATCTTCTTTGGACGGAATGATTTTGTCCACCACCAGCTCTATGAAATGGACCTTGTACCTGTCGAGCGGCTTTACGTCTGCCAGATCAAACAGTGTTCCATCTATTCTGACTTGCGTGAATCCCTTCTTGAGAAGCCCGTCCAGGAGCTCTTTGTAATGACCTTTTCTGCCGATCACCAGCGGGGCGAGCAGGTAGCATTTCTGGTTGCTGTACTCTTCGGCAATAAGATTTGCAATCTGTTCTGCGGTGTATTTGACCAGTTTCTTTCCGGTAACGGGGGAATAAGCGTCGGACGCCCTGGCGTAAAGCAGACGGAGGAAATCGTAAATCTCGGTGATGGTGCCTACGGTTGAACGGGGGTTGCTTCCGGTGGTCTTCTGTTCTATGGCGATTATCGGGCTGAGTCCTGTAATGCTTTCCACTTTCGGCCTTTCCAGTATACCTATGAACTGTCGGGCGTATGCAGAGAGGGTTTCCATATAGCGCCTCTGCCCTTCGGCGTATATGGTGTCGAAGGCCAGGGAAGACTTGCCACTTCCGCTCAGGCCGGTTATGACCACAAACTGCCCCCGGGGAATAGTGACATCTATCCCTTTCAGGTTATGTTCTCTGGCTCCTATGACCTCAATGCTGTCCATTATAAATCCAGGTTGAATCCCATCCACACGTCTTTCCTCAGGTAAGGGTTATGGGCAAGCTCTTCCTCCATTGTAGTGTCGGGGCCGTGGCCCGGGTAGAGAATAGTGTCTGGGCTAATCTTTTTGGCGATAATCTCTGTCAGAGATTTGCACATTGCCTTGTTGTCTCCTTCAGGCAGGTCCGTCCGTCCGCAGCTGCCTGCAAAAACAGTGTCCCCGGTAAGGCAGATCTTCTCTTCCGGGTTATAGAAAAGCACGCTGCCCCAGGTGTGTCCCGGAGTGGAAATCACCTGCAGAGAAGAGTGCCCGAAAGTTACGGTGTCTCCGTCTTTCAGATCTTCGGTTTCAAGAGACGGCTCTTTTATCGCGATGGCAAAAAGAAGGCAGGTTGACTTTGCCACCTTGAGAAGCTCCTTGTCTGCCGGGTGTATATATGTGGGAATGCCGTAAGTGTCTGTTATGAACCGGTTGCCCATCACGTGGTCGAAATGGCCGTGGGTGCACAGCAGCTTTACAGGCTTCAGGTTTTCGGAAGATATGTATTTCACGATTCTGTCCTGTTCGCTTTTGCTGCTGATGCCCGGATCAACTATCACGCATTCTTTGGTTTCGTCCGAGAGTATGTAGCAGCACTCTCTCAGTTCGTTCAGGTAAAATGTCTTGACTGTTATCATTGTTGTTTCTGTTTTCTCTTGACGCCTTTGAGCATTGGCACAAAGCTCATTCTCGATATGTTTTTTGCCTTGAACCGGCCCTCTGCAGTTTTCACGATCACCTTGAGAACCTGGTTCTTCTCATCATTTTCGCCCGAAGGGCCGCAGTAGACCGGAATAACCAGCCTCCCGCCCGTCTTTAGCTGCTTGAGAAGAGCCGCGGGAACTTCTGGGGCTCCGCAGGTGACGATGATCCCGTCGAACGGCGCTTCTGCTTCCAGGCCGGCAAACCCGTCGCCCAGATAGAGGTGTATCTTTCCGCACTCAAGCGATGTGGCTGTCCTGGCCGAATGCTCCTCGTCAAGGAATATATACTCCGCCTCGGCAAGATTTCTTGCAGCCTGGGTGAAGAGCTCTTCCTGGCGTTCTATGGAATAGACTTCGGCTCCCAGGTAGAAAAGCACTGCGCTCTGGTATCCGCAGCCGGTTCCGATTTCCAGTATGCGGTCTCCCGCCTTCAGTTCCAGCAGCTGTGTCTGGAGGGCTACCGTAGATGGCTGGGAAATTGTCTGCCCGGCTCCGATGGCCACAGGCACATCCTTGTAGGCCTGATCTTCCAGCCCTTTCTGCACGAAAAGATGCCGGGGAACGGCCCCGATGGCTTTCAGCACGTTATCGTTGAATAGCCCGAGGGATTCCAGCCTCCCGGAGAGAATTCTCCTTCTTCCCTTAAAAAGCAAAGTGTCTTTGTCGCCGATGCTCATCAACTGCAAATTTAAGGAATCTGCTTTGAATTTATTTAGCGCGCGTCTTGATGTTGTACAAGATTATTGCTAAATTTGCTTGAACTTCAATCAAGAGCTATGCATATTGGAATCGCAGGAAACATCGGCAGCGGAAAGACTACTCTGACAGGGCTGCTGGCAAAGAATCTGGGCTGGGTGCCTAAGTATGAACCGGTTGATAACAACCCGTATCTGGAAGACTTCTACAACGACATGCCTCGCTGGTCTTTCAACCTTCAGATTTATTTTCTGAACAAGAGGTTCCAGGAGGTGGTCAATATCCGTAACTCCAACGAGAACGTCATCCAGGATAGGACAATCTACGAGGACTCCTGCGTGTTCGCCCCTAACCTGCACAAGATGGGGCTTATGCCATCAAGAGACTACCAGAACTACAAGGATTTGTTCTCGCTGATGATTTCCCTTGTCCAGCCGCCTGACCTGATGATTTACCTGAGGTCTTCAATTGAGCATCTGGTTGCCAATATCCAGAAGAGGGGAAGAAAATACGAGGAGGGAATCCGCCTGGATTACCTCAAGGGCCTGAATGACCTCTACGAAGAGTGGGCCGCAACCTACAAAGACGGCAAGCTTCTGATTATTGACGTGGACAAGCTTGATTTCCAGAATAATCCGAAAGACCTGAGTGCCATTATAGACGCCATCCAGGCCGAGCTGGGCGGACTGTTCACGGAATAGCTATTTCTTTAGCCAGTTTTCAGGATTCTGTTTCTGGGTGCCCATCCAGAGCTCGAAGTGTATCTCCGGGCTTTCCTGGTTATTGTCTATTGTCCCGAGGAGGGTTCCCTGGGCAACTTTCTGCCCGTTCTTCACGCTGACCTTTCCCAGCTTGCAGTAGAAGGTGAAGAACTTGCCGTGCTCAATCAGCACGCAGTGGCTGTAGCCCGGAATGACTATTATCTGTTTTACAACTCCCTCGAACACGCTGAAGACCTGGCTTCCCTTAGGTGCGGCTATGTTCACTCCGTTGTTGAACGGAAGCATAACTCCCTTTATGCTTGGATGAGGATGAGAGCCGAAGCCTTCCACTATCATTCCTTTCTTCACCGGCCAAGGAATGTTGCCCTTGTTGCTCTCGAAAGAGCCGCTGAGCTTGGCGCTCTCCGGGGTTTCTGAATAGGTCTTTGAAGAAGAGCCGGTTTTTGACGTTCCGCTTTTCTTTGCCGCCTCGGCCGCCTTTTTCCTTTCAGAGGCAATGGCCTGGGAGATGAGCCTTTCTATTTCCTTGTTCAGGCGGTCCGCCTGCTGCTTTTTCTTCTGGAGCTCCTGGGCGTACTTTTTCTGCTGCTTGGCCAGAGTGTTGGCGTAGGCCTTGCTCTTGTCCTGGTCTTTCTTGAGCTTGTTGTACTCTTCGGTGGTGGCCTGCTGGTCTTTTATCTTTTCGGCCTGAAGATGCGAAAGCTCGCTCCTTTCCCCCTCTATTCTTTTCGTGTCTTCCTTGATCTGCTTTGCCATTTCAGACAGGGAGGCGGAGTATTTTTTCAGATAGCTCCATCGGCGATAACCTTGCTCCACATTTTCGCTCGCAATTATGTACATGAACCATTTTCTGGTGTCGCGGTTGCGGTAGGCCTTGATTATCATTCTCTTGTAAGAAGCCTTGAGACTGTCCAGACGGGCGTTCATAATCTCGATGGCTCTTGTCTTTCCGGAAATCTCGTCGCTTTGCCGCTTGATGTCCTCCTCCAGCCTTTCGATCAGCTTTTTTCTGGTGTCAACCTTTTTGTTTATCAGCTTGAGCTCGGAGAGGGTGTTCTCCCTCTGCTTCTTTGTCTCTGATATCTGTTTGTCCAGGAACTTGATGTCTTCCTGGAGCTTTCCGGCTTCCTGCTTTTTCTTCTCGATGGTCTTGTTCTGGGCCAGCGCCCCGGACGGCAGGGCAAACAGAATCGCGGCAGCCAGAGCCGCCGTTGCCGTCATTGCCGTTTTCCGTCCAAATCTCATAACAAAAGTTTATTTTCCACCATCTTCCTTCTGGAGGGCGGCTGTTTTTTCAATCCTGGCGCTTATCTTGTCTACCTCTGCCTGGTTTCCGCTCTCTGCCGCTTTCAGCAGGGCTTTCTTGTAGTACATCATTGCCAGGTCATATTCTTTCAGGGAAGCCAGAATGTCTGAATAACGGGTGAGAATGCCCGAGTCGTCAACTCCGCCGTAGGCCACTGCCTGCTGCATGTATTTCTTGGCCTCCTCCACGTCTCCGTTCAAGAACAGCACCCAGGCGTAGGTGTCAAGGTAATGCGACTCTCCGGAAGATTTCTCAACGGCGGTCTTTGCCATAGAGAGAGCCTTTCGCAGAGTTTTCTTGTCCGGAATCCTGTCTGTGCTTCCCGTTGCAAGATACCAGGCGTAGTTGTTGAGCACTCCCGGATTGTCTGAATCCAGCTTCAGCGCCTTTTCGTAATATTTGAAGGCACTGTTGTCGTCATTCTTGCTGTGGTACATATCTCCCACAAGAGAGTAAATCTGCAGCAGCATTGAGGTGTCCCTGAGCTTTTTGACGGCCTTTTCCTGGGACAGCAGCGTCTGGATGGCCGCATTGAATTTCTTCTGGTTAAGCTCGGCGAAAGCCTTGAACTGGAAGAGTTCCACAGCCTGGTCCGGGAACAGGGCCATGGTGGAATCCGAGAAACTTTCCAGCCTTTCCCAGTTTTCGGTGCTGTAGAGGAAAGACATCATGTTTCTGCGGATATAGGCGTCTTCGGGATAATATTTGAGAATGCCGTCCAGCACCTTTCCGGCCTTCTGGAACTCCCCGTATCTTGAAAGCATTATGGCTCCGGAGATTGCAACAGCGCTGTCTGCCGGGGCTGAGGCGGCATATTCCTGTATGCACTCTGCCATTTCGTTTCTGTACTGCTGATAGAATACAGGATCTTTCATCACCTCTTCCAAATGGGCTTTCTTTATGCTCCCGTCTGTATAGCGGTTAGACAGGAAAGACTTCAGGTAAGCCAGGTAAAGCGGATAGTTCTTGTACCTTCTGAAGGTCTCCATCTTTCCGTACAGGGCGGGAATGTAGTCCGGGTCGATCTCCAGCGCCTTGCTGTAATAGGCTAGGGCCAGGGAGTCTTTGCCCAGCCCGGCGTAAAGGTCTGCGATGTATGTCTCGTACATCTGGTTTGGCGTAACCTCGTCTGCCTTTGCCAGCACGTCTATGGCTTTCTGGTGTTCTCTTCTTGCGGTATAGACCTTGAATCTGGCCATTGTGGACTGCTCGTTGGGCCCTATGGCCTTTTCCAGCTTGTCCGCCAGCTCCAGCGCCTTGTCGGACTGCCCCCTCGGTGTATAGAGGTTTATCAGGGCCACGTATGAGTCCGGCTTGGAAGGGAACCTCTTGATCAGAGACTCGTGGAGCTTGATGGCAGAGGGGATGTCGTTGTTCTGGAGATATATGGCCCCGAGCGTTGCCATATAGTAGTAGTTTGCGCTGTCTATCTCGGCCGCGCTCTTGAGGTGCTTTTCTGCCTGGAGATAATCCGCGCTTCCGATGGCCAGCTTGGCCAGCATATAGTAGGCGGCGTCGTTTCTGGAGTTGAATTCCAAAGCCTTGCGGCACAGATCCGCGGCCTTTTCGGTGTTCTGGCGGTTGAAGGCCAGGGTTGCCTCAATCATGCAGGAGTCGCTGGCGGCTATGGACCTAAGGTCTTGGCCCCAGCTCGCGGCAACGCTCCATAACATGCAGACAGCCACGGAAAATATGGAAAAAACATGCCTCATACAACACAGACAAAATTAGCAAATAATGTGCTAATCGTCTCCAGTTATCTTTAGATTCATTAAATTTGTGTTGCTTTTGCAACCTTTCAACGTAGAATTGCATCTTAATGTCAGACGAGAAAAAGACACGGGAACTTCAGGACCCTTATTCCGGCTTGGTTGCCAAGTGCAGAAAACTGGACAGAAGGGCGCAGAGAGAGCTTTATGAAAAGCTTTCTATGAGGATGTTCCCCGTTTGTCTGCGCTATATGGGAGAAAGGGAATTGGCCAAGGACGTGCTTCACGACGGTTTCATAACCCTTTTCTCAAAGCTTTCAGACTATCGCGGAGAAGGCATGTTTGAAGGCTGGGCCAGAAGAATATTCGTGACGGCCTGCCTGATGCAGATCCGCAAGACTGACATTCTGAAACAGGCCGTGCAGATAGACGGAGAATCCTCCAAGGCTGAAGCAACTCTGGAACTTGATCCTGAAGAAACGGCGCAGCTGGATGCCGACAAGCTTATGGAACTGATTGTTTCCATGCCAGACGGCTTCCGCACGGTTTTCAACCTCTACGCCATTGAGGGTTTCTCCCACAAGGAGATTTCCAAGATGCTGAACCTGAGCGAAGGGGGCTGCCGCTCCCAGCTGAGCAGGGCAAGAGCTTGGTTGCAGGAGAGAATCAACAAGTTGAACTCGTCTAAAGAAAAAGCAAAGTGAGAAAGTTGAAAGACATATTGGACAAGGGCCTGGACAAGAAATGGCAGCTCACAAGGGAGGAGTCTTCTTCTTTGTGGGAGTCTGTTTCACAGTCGCTGCCGTCAGCCGCTCCTAAGAAGGGAGGTTATCTCTACTGGGCGGGTGCCGCGGCTGCTGTGGCTGCCGCTGTAGTTGCAGGCTTTTTCCTTTTGAAGTCACCTTCTTCTGACCCAACCCCTTTCCAGCCTGAAAACACGCCTATTGAAAAAACTACAATTCTGGCTGAAGGGAATGAGGAGAACTCTCCAGTAGAGGTTAAGCAGGAGAAGGATGCTCAGAATCCTGTGCTGGCCTACGCAGTTACTCCAGCTGCAAAAGGCCGGCAGGGAATCTCTGAGGCTGAAGCTTCAAAGGATTTTCAGAGGGAAACTTCTCAGGAGATAGTCGCTGAGAACCCTTCAGAGAAAGAGATTGTTTCTGATGCAAAGCCGGCTGAAAAAGAGGAAACCGTTTCAAAGACTTCTGAAAAAGAAAATGCAGTCACCGTCAACAAGGAAGAAAAGAACTCCTCCGTATTTTCTTCAAAGAAGAACCACAGAGACAGAGACTATTCAGACAATCCTGCTTTCGGCAGGAGAGTGTCGATTTCCGCTTCGTCCAATTTCTCGCAGAGGAGCAAGATGGACGGCTCCGCAAATCCTATGGTGGCAGCGCTGGCTGAAAGAACCAGCTATGTAATGTACTCACACGCTCCTGTAATAGAGCAGGTTTCCGGAGTGTCCTATTCTTTGCCTCTGAACTTTGCCCTGGGAGTGAACTACAAGATCAATCACTATCTTTCTGTGGGCACCGGAATCAGCTATTCATACCTGCACAGCAAGTATGACGGCAGGATCAACATGACCAACTACAGCATCAAGCAAAGCGTGCATTATGTGGGCATTCCGGTCAACCTGTATGTAAACCTCGGCTCAACCGGCAACCTCGATTTCTATGCAGCAACAGGCGGAACCATCGAGAAGGGATTCAGGGCTGATTACCAGATGACCTCCTTCGACGGCAAATCTTCTTCTTCTGACGGAACGGTGAAAGGAGTGCAGTTCTCAGTAAAGGCTTCTGCCGGCATGGAATACCGCTTCGGCCAGAGCAAGAGCGTGGGTATCTATATTGAGCCTGCAATGGTTTACTATTTCGATTCCAAGATACCTGCAAGCATACGCACAGACCAGCCGCTTCAGATCGAAGCCCAGGCCGGTGTCAGATTCCATTTGAAATAAAGCTTATTTGTTCTTCTTTAACTGACGGGCAAGATTGTTGGCGAAGACGAAATCGTTCAGAGGCTGGCAGTCTGAATCCATTATTTCCTTGTTGTTGCCCTCCCATACCAGTTTTCCCTTGTGGATGAAGCCGATATGGTCTCCGATTTCCATCACGGAGTTCATGTCGTGGGTGTTGATGACCGTGGTTATCTGGTATTCCTTGGTGATTTCCTGAATCAGGCGGTCTATCACAATGGATGTTGTAGGGTCTAGGCCTGAATTAGGCTCGTCGCAGAAAAGATATTTCGGATTCATCGCGATGGCCCTGGCTATGCCCACTCTTTTCTGCATTCCACCGGATATCTGGTTAGGGTAGAGGTGGTTCACGTTCTCCAGGTTGACTCTTTTCAGGCAGAAATTAACCCTCTCGAGTTTCTGCTCAAAGCTCCAGTCGGTAAAAAAATCCATAGGGAACATCACGTTCTCCTGTACGGTGGCAAAGTCGAAAAGAGCGCTTTCCTGGAAGAGCATTCCCATTTCGCGGCGGAACAGCTTCTTTTCCTTGAGCGGCATCTTGGTGAAAATCTTGCCGTCGTAGAGTATGTCTCCCTGGTCCGGCTCGTACAGGCCCACGAGGTTTTTCAGCAGCACGGTCTTGCCGCTTCCGCTGGCCCCGATAATCAGCGAACACTCTCCCGGGCTGAACTTGATGTTAATGTCGGAGAGCACCTGCTTGCCGTCGAACTCCTTATGTAAACCTTTGACTTCTATCATACTCTAGACATTTACAGCAGGAGCTTGGTAAGTATGAGGTCGAATATCAGGATGAGCGTGCTGGTTACCACAATAGCTCTGGTGGAAGATCTTCCCACGCCCAGCGAGCCGCCCTTTGCATAGTAGCCGAAGTAGGCGGCTATGGATGTTATGATAAAGCAGAACACTGCCATCTTGATCATGCTGTAGAAGATGTACCATTCCCTGAAGGCAAACTGCAGGCCTTCTATATACTGGGCCAGCGTAATTATGCCGGTTATGGCAACCAGAAGTCCGCCGCCCAGAAGTCCTATGAAGAAACTGGTGAGCATCAGCAGCGGGCTGAAGATTGTGGCGGCGCATATCTTTGGGAGGATCAGGTAGTTAGCTGAATTGACGCCCATAATTTCCATAGCGTCTATCTGCTCTGTGATTCTCATGCTGCCGATTTCGGAAGAAATGCTGGAGCCCATCTTTCCGGCCAGGATCAGAGCCACCATCGTTGAGCAGAATTCCAGCACCAGCGTTTCCCTGGCCATAACTCCCACATAGTATTTCGGGATGAAAGGGCTTTCCAGATTGTTGGCAGTCTGGATGGTTATAACCGCTCCGATGGAAGCCGACACAATGAACAGCAAAAGCAGGGAAGCCAGTATCAGTTTCTGGGATTCTGTCCAGAACTGCTTGCGGAAGATGCTCCATTTTTCCGGCTTGCGGAATACTCTGGACATCAGCTGCCAGTATTCTCCTGTTATTTGGAACAAGTTGTTCATCGATGTGGCGTTTCTGCTCTTGGAGGTGCAATTTACTCAAATTTGGAAAAAATCACTAAATTTGAATAATGAATATTTTATACAATATCGGCATCTGGGCTATACAGCCGGGAATCTGGGTGGCCTCTCTTTTCAGCCGCAAGGTGAAGCTTTTCTATCAGGGGCGCAAAGGGCTGGTCAAGAAGATAGAAGAGGCCTTCAAGGACGTTAAGGACGAGGTAGTATGGTTTCACTGCTCGTCCGTTGGCGAATTCGAGCAGGCCCGCCCTCTTATAGAGTGGTACAAAGGCAGCCATCCTGAAATCAAGCTGCTGCTGACGTTTTTCTCGCCGAGCGGCTATGAACTCAGAAAGAACTACTCTCTGGCAGACTGGGTGTTCTATCTCCCTACCGACACCGCCTCAAATGCCCGCAGGGTGGTCTCTGCAGTAAAACCAAAGAGTCTGATATTCACCAAGTACGATCTTTGGAAAAATTATATTTCCAAAGCTCATAAATCAGGCTGCAAACTTTATCTGGTCTCCGCGATATTCAGAAAATACCAGCCTTTCTTCAAATGGTATGGCGGATTCTTCAGGAAAATGCTCAAGAAGTTCACGGCTATATTTGTTCAGGATGAGGAATCGCGGAAGAATCTGGAGTCTATCGGGATTAAAGACAATGTGACTGTTGCCGGAGACACCCGCTTCGACAGGGTGGAGAAGATAGCTTCGCAGAGCAAGGAGTTCCCTGTTATAGAGGCTTTTGCAAAAGACTCTTTCACGATTGTAGCGGGCAGCAGCTGGCTTCCTGACGACGAGCTGATTGCTGAAGTGATGAAGAATTTCTCCAAGGTCAATCTCATAGTGGCTCCTCACGAAATCCACAAGGAGAGGATAGATCAGGTGCAGGAAGTTTACAAGCAGTACGGCACCATCAGGTATTCCGAGATAGAGGAAGACGCCCTCAGAGAAACCGTCAGCGAGGCGGCTCCGTCTTTTGCCCAGGGCAAGAGAGTGCTGGTGATAGACTGCATAGGCATTCTGTCTTCGCTTTACCGTTATGCCGATTTCGCCTACATAGGAGGAGGTTTCGGAGCAGGCATTCACAACACTCTGGAAGCTGCGGTTTACGGCGTGCCTCTGGCTTTCGGGCCTAACTACAAGAAGTTCCAGGAAGCCATAGACTTGATTGAGTGCAACGGCGCCACCAGCGTATCTTCCGCTTCCGAGCTTTACCAGGTGCTGGACAACTGCGTCAAGGACAAGGAGCTCCGCGATTTCAGGGGCCGCTCCTGCCGCCAGTATGTAGAAAAGATGCTGGGCGCCACAGACAAGATTGTTTCCGTAATTGAAAATAACTGAATCCGTTATGAAGACTATCCTTAAAGTTTTCCTGCCATTGGCTATGATGGCCGCATTCTCGTTGTCCGCATGCCGCTGTTCTGCGGGCAAGACCGCGCACGACGCTCAAAGAGATCCTGTAAGACCGGACTATCTCTGGAGTTATGACGGCACCATCCAGCCCGGAGCGGCATCCATCGATGAATATCTCCCTCTTCTTCAGGGAAAGAGAGTCTGCCTTCTTTCCAACCAGACGGGCATAATGCTCAAATCCGGGAAGGAGATTCCTATGGAGCTTCTGATCAGCGACGGCCAGGACGCAATGGACAAGATGCCTATGAACCTTTACACTCACGTTCTTGACACGCTCTTGAGCCTGGATGTGAACGTTGTATGCCTTATGAGCCCGGAACACGGCTTCAGGGGCACGGCAGACGCCGGAGAGCACGTTTCTTCCGGCGTGGATATCAGGACAGGCATTCCTATCCGCTCTCTGTACGGCACCAAGATGACCGACCAGGAGATGATGGAGGGCTTTGACGTAATGCTCTTCGACCTTCAGGATGTGGGCGTAAGGTTCTACACATACTATGTGACTATGATAAGAATGATGGGCAAATGCGCCCAGTTCAATATTCCTTTCATTGTTCTGGACAGGCCAAACCCTATAGGCTTCCTCACCGACGGCCCTATGCTGGATCGCAAGTTCAAGAGCGGAGTGGGTGGACTTCCGATACCGGTGGCCCACGGAATGACTATGGGCGAGCTCGCCTATATGGCAAACGAGAAGGGCTGGCTCAATTTCCCTTCCAAGGAAACCTGGGAGCCTGATCCAAGTCTCAAGTGCAGTCTTACCGTTATCAAGTGCAAAAACTACAGGCGAGACTCTCACTACCGCCTTCCTGTAAAGCCGTCTCCGAACCTTCCAAACATGCGCAGCGTGTATCTCTATCCGTCAACCTGCTACTTTGAGGGAACGAGAATAAGCCTGGGCAGAGGAACATCTGTTCCGTTCCAGATCTACGGCGCTCCTGACATGTCCACCACCAGTTTCCAGGGCAGAAGCCCTTATGGCACGGATGCCAGGGTTTCGGCTGAGTACAAGTTCACCCCGAGAAGCGTAGCCGGAGCCAAGAACCCTCCACTTCTGGACAAGGAGTGCAAGGGAGTGAATCTTACTGAAATCCCTATTAACCGCATCAATGACGGGAAAGTTAACCTCACCTACATCATAGACGCCTACATAGGCTGCGGCAGCAAGGGCAACGAGTTCTTCACCAGGATGTTCGAACTTGAAACCGGTCAGGAATATGTGAGAAAGACCATTATCGATAAGGCGGACAACCAAGGCTGCAACGCCGGAAAGCTCGCCAAGGAACTTCAGGAGACTTGGGAGAAAGACATCAAGACGTTCAAGAAAGAACGCGCCCCGTACCTGCTTTACAAATAATCAGCGGGGCCATTGGCCAAGTTCCAGATCTGTGATATCACGGCCTTCCACCTTGAAGCGGAGGGCCGTTCTTACGTTGTGGAAACCCATCTGTCCGCAGGCACCCGGATTCATCACGAGCATTTTCCGGTCAGAATCTTCTTTGGAGAAATTATGCGGGTCGTTCATCACCCTGAGGATGTGGGAGTGGCCGCAGAAGAAGATGTCCGGATGGACCTGATGGATGAGCTGATATGCCCTATAGTCGTAGCGGGCAGGGTAGCCTCCGATATGGATCATCAGGCAGTCCAGGTCCTCGAGCATGAAATGCTGGTAGAGGGGAACTTCCAGGCGTATGTCCTGGTCGTCGCAGTTGCCGTATACGCCTATGACGGGCTTGAAATTTTTGACCTCCTCAAGAGTGTGGATGCTGCCCCAGTCACCACAGTGAAGGACAACATCCACGTCTTTGAGAAAGTCTTTAAGCTCAGCTCCAAAGTAGCCGTGAGTATCTGATATGAGTCCGACTTTTTTCATCGCTGAGCTTTGTTTTTTTACCAGATGTGGGCTCTCTTTTCAGGAGCGAGGTAGAGCTTGTCTCCTTCCTTGATTCCGAAGGCCTCGTACCACTCGTCGATCTGAGGAAGAGCTGCGTTCACTCTGAACCTTGCATTGGAGTGAGGGTCGTTCAGAACCTGGTTGCGTATGTACTCGTCTCTGAAGTTAGCAGCCCAGATAAAGCCGTAGGAGATGAAGAATCTCTGGTCTGGGGTAAAGCCGTCCTTCTCTCCGAGAGGGTTCTGCTTCATTGCGTTCTGGAATGCCTGGTAAGCGATGTGCAGACCGCCGTTGTCACCGATGTTCTCGCCGAGGGTGAGTCTTCCGTTGATGAATACTCCCGGAAGAACTTCCTGAGTGGAGAAGAAGTCAGCAAGAACAGAAGTCCTCTCGTCGAACTTGGCCTTGTCTTCTGCTGTCCACCAGTTGTGCATGTTGCCGTCCTTGTCGAACAGGCTGCCCTGGTCGTCGAAGCCGTGGCTCATCTCGTGGCCGATTACAACTCCGATTGCTCCATAGTTAGCGGCGTCGTCAGCTGCCGGGTTGAAGAATGGCGGCTGGAGAATTCCTGCAGGGAAGCAGATCTCGTTGGTTGTAGGGTTGTAGTATGCGTTGATGGTCTGAGGAGTCATAAGCCACTCGGTCTTGTCGACAGGCTTTCCAACCTTGCGGTCAATCATGTCTGCAAGGTAGAACTCGGAAGCGTTGCACATATTCTCATAATATGAGAGAGTGTCGTCTATCTGAAGCTTGGAGTAGTCTCTCCAGGTGTCTGGATATCCTATCTTCACGATGAAGTTTGCAAGCTTGTCGTATGCCTGCTGCTTGGTAGAGTCGCTCATCCACTCGAGCTGCTCTATTCTCTGGTGCAGAGCGTCCTTGAGGTTGTTTACAAGGGTAAGCATTCTCTGTTTGCTGCTCTCAGGGAAGTACTTTTCCACATAGAGCTTTCCGACAGGCATTCCGAGAACACCGTTTACAGCTCCGACAGCCCTCTTCCATCTAGGCCTGTCTTCCTGGGCTCCGCTCATAACCTGGCTGAATTCGAATGAAACCTTGCGGAAATCATCGCTGAGCATACTGGTTGCGCCGTAGATTACTCCAAATTCTGCATAGTCCTTGAGAGCCTGAAGAGGAGCTTCCTTTCCGATTCTCTCGATTTCCTTGAGATGGTCTGGCTGTCCTACGGATACAGAGTCAATTGCAGGATATCCCAGTCCGCTGAGAATCTCGTCCCACATAATGCCCGGGTAATCCTTCTTGAGGTCTGCGTAGCTCATCTTGTGGAAGTTGTTAGGAACATCGCGGAGCTCTGTCCTGCTCTTGGAAGCCCTTGCTATCCTGTACTCTAAGGAGAGGATGTTCTCCATTTTGGCCTTTGCCTCGGCCTCAGAGTAGCCAACCATTGTGAACAGTTTGCAGATTAGGGTCTTGTATGCTTCCATAATCTTCTTGGAAGCCTCGTTATCGTTCAGATAGTAGTCTTTGTTGCCGAGTCCCAGTCCGCCCTGATATGTCTGGACGAGGTTGTTCTCAGAATCGGAAAGGTCTGCGTCGCAGTAAATGGAGAACATTGAAATGTCGACGCCTCTCTTTCCCAGAACGGCATTGGCTATCTGGAAATCCTCGCGGGTTGCGATGTTGCGTACATACTCCAGGTCCTTCATGATTGGCTTGTAGCCGTCTTCGTTCCTCTTTACAGAGTCCAGAGCCATACGGTATAAGCTGCCGATCTTCTGGCCAAGGGTACCCTTCTCCTGAGGGTTGTTCGCGTACTCTTCAAACATTTCCTTGAGCTGAAGCTCGTTGTTGTCTGAAAGAACATTGAACTGTCCGAAGCTTGAATACTCCGGCTTGAGCGGGTTGGCCTTCATCCAGCCGCCTGCGCAGTACTCGTAAAAGTCCTCGCCAGGAGCGATTGAATCATTCATGTTTGCCTTGTCCAGGCCGGAGGTAAGTGTCTTCCCGCCTGTGCATCCGGCGGTTAACGCCGCAAAGCAAAGTGCTGATAACATAATTTTGATTTTCATATATTTTGTGAATTATAAAATTTCCGGTCCAGTTTTCCGTTGAAAGTGCGCTTGATGGATTCGGCCTGCTCGTAGAGCATAGGAACCTTGAACAGTTCAAGCTTTCCTTTCAGATGCCTGGCAAGGCTCGGCTTGTCCAGCCGCATTCCACCGTCAAGTTCAACGATGAGCTTAAGGGCCATTCCCGTGATAGGATGGGGCACTCCGATGCAGATGCAGTCTTTCAGCCCCGGGAAAGACATTGCCGCGTCTTCCACTTCGGAAGGGGATACTTTGAAGCCCCCCACGTTGATCACATCCGTTTCTCTTCCTTTCAGGTGAAGCCTTCCTATCTCGTCAATCTCGCCGATGTCTGAGGTATGTATCGTGTTGTTTTTCAGCACGGAAGTGGTAAGGTCAGGATCGTTCACGTACCCGGTCATAAGAGTATCTCCCTGGCAGGAAATCTTTCCTTCGGATGTAATTATGATTTTGGAATGGCTCATAGGCCTTCCAAGGCATCCGGGTATGCATTCCCCGTCGTTGAAATTGTAGGTGGAAATGATACCGGTTTCCGTGGAGGCGTATGTGTTGTAGAGTCTGGTTTTAGGCAAAACCTCGCAAAGTCTCAGCATATCCGAGTGAGCAAGAGGCGCTGCCCCAGACTCTATGAAATCTATTTTGTCCGCATATTTTGAGAGGCGTTCTCCGCTGAAAGTCAGAAGCATTCTGATAGTTGCCGGAACAAAGAATGTTGCTGTTTTCTGTGCCGGACAGTCCAATGCCTGGAAAAATTTTTCCAGATCCTTCATCCCCTCGAGGATGTAGAGAGTTGCCCCCTGCATTGTTACAGGGAAAATCTTGGAAAGGCTTCCGATATGGTTAAGCGGTCCGCTGATTATGAACAGAAGGTTGTGCGAGAATCCCTGCCCTTCAATCAGGTTTTCGGCATCGGCGATGATAGTCTTATGGCTAATCATCACGCCTTTGGACTTTCCCGTGGTGCCGGTTGTGTAGAGAATGTCGGCCGTTCCTTCAGGAACCTTGCTTGATGAAAGGATATCCGAAATCTCCTTGAAACGGTTTTCCGGAATGTCTTTTTCCAGAGGCGCCGCAACGGCACCGGCCTGATGTATGGCGAAGTAAGTTATCAGAAAATCAATCGATTGCGAAGACCTGAACGGGACAACCTGACCGCTTCTGTAGGAAGAAGATCTCTCGAGAACCTTTGCTGAAAGTTCTCTGTACGAAATCTTGTCCCCGCCGCAGATTGCAGCCGTTTTGTCAGGATAAAGCCTGGCGTTCTGGTGAAGGTAATCTACGAGCCTCATTTCTCCAGTTTGCTTTTCACCATAGCCTCCAGCGAATCCAGAGACTTCAGATTCTTTGGCGTGGCGTCTTTAGCGTCCAGTTTTATGGAATACTCCTCGGATAGTTTCATAAGAATAGTGGCTACTCCAAGAGAATCCAGTTCCCTGAAAAGGAAATCGGAATCCAGGTCCACAAGCGGAAGGGCATCTTCCAGAATTTCTCTAATTCTCTCTTTCATATCTTCAATCTTCTTTTTCAACGATGTAAATATCTGCCTCAAAGTCATTTTCCCCACGGCAGTCCAGCCATCCTGCAATGGCGCTGCTTGTCTTCTTGTCCAGGAACGCGGTACTCAGCACTTTCTCCATTGCCTTTTCATCTCTTTCCGGCAGTATAAAGAAAGACGTTTCTCCGTTGTATTTGTTGCGAATGGCAATCTCTCCGGTTATGATGTTCGGAAGAGTATAGACAAACAGAGACGGGCTCGGGAAATAATTGTCCTCAGCGATGGTTTCCAGATACCTGCGGTCTGTCATAAGTGATGACGAGCTGTTAAAGAAAATCACTGCACGGGAATCAGTTCCGGCACATCTGTCATCTCCCAGCAGAAGTTCTGAAGCAACAAATCCCAAACGGCTCAGAAGATCCATCTTGTAGAACTGCGGATAATTCCCGACCTTTTCTTTGTACAGGAAAGTTAGAATCTCTTTTCCTGAAAGACCTTCAGGAAGAGAAACGGCACGCCCGTCTATCAAAACTTCAGAAGGAGAAATTTTTACCCGTCTGGTTTTTCTCAAAACGGGTAAAATAATTGCCGTATCCGAATAATCCGGATCGCAAGTTGCCAGAATAGCGGCATTTGCGCCGCCGAATCCGGACACTGTCTTAACAAAGCTGTTCTTTCCACAAGCGGAAACTTGCTTTGGACTTACACTAATCGGAGAGCTTACTCCAAGTTCCTGGAAACCTTTTGTTCCCAGAACAAGGTTCTCTTCCATAGCCTTCATCGTGATGATTGTCTCCAGAATTCCGGCAGCTCCAAGCGTGTGTCCGAAATAGCCTTTCAGGCTGTTGACCGGAACGTCCAGCAGCCCGGCTCTTTCCAGGGCCACGCTTTCCATCTGGTCCATAAACAGAGAAGAGGTTCCGTGTGCATTGACCAGTGCCAATCGCTGAGCAGGAAAGCCCTCCAGAACTTGAGAAATTGCAAGGTATGCTCCATCTCCTTTTGGAGAGGGGGCTGTAGGATTGTGGGCGTCGTTTCTGACCGCCCCTGCCTCAATGGCCCAGCTCTTTCCTTCCACTTCCGCCGCAGAAAGCACAACAGTTGCGGCCGCTTCTCCCAGATTCATTCCGAACCTTTCTATGTCAAACGGTCTGCAGGCCTCGTCTGAAAGAGTCTTCAGCGCCTGGAAGCCGGAGGCGATGAACCGCCCCAGAACATCCGCTCCGCAAACTACCGCATATTTAAAAGCTCCTGATTCCAGCAGTCTGGAAGCCAGAATAATGGAACTCAAGCCAGAAATGCAGGCATTGCACACCACGATAGGGGTGGTGGTGATTCCAAGACGGGAGCAAATCCTTTGAGCGCTCTTGCCCGGCAGAAGGGCCTCTTCCTCAGCGTTGCAGTCTAGAAGCTCAATGCTGCCTTTGGTGGTTCCAAGAACAAATACCACGTCTTTCCCCGAAACGTCGAATAGTCCGGACACCCCCTCAAGAGCCCGGGAAGCGGATCTGTAAACCAGTGACTCGAACCGGCTCATCCCTTCAACTTTCAGGCTATCCCTGTCCTCAGGACTGAACAATGAAGCATACACGCTTTCCTTCAGCCCTGGCAAAGAGTGAGGAGCCAGAGCGCTCTTCCCAGACTTTACAGCCTGGTAATTCTGCTCTGAGGTCCTTCCCAAAGGGGAGATTATGTTGTCCGCAATCTTGAAAACCATATAGATTGCGAAAATACAAAAAGTATTTCTTCTATTGTATCATTTCGTTTTTTTCGGGGCAGCGGAGACTGGCGGCCTCTGCAATATGTTTTTCGGAGATTGTTTCTGACTGCTCGAGGTCGGCGATGGTTCTTGCGATTTTCAGGATGCGTGTATAACCCCTGGCGCTGAGGCCCTGCTTTCTGACATGGGCTTCAAGCGTCAGTCTGTCCTGATATTTTAGTCTGCAGTATACCGCTATTCTTGAGGGCGTTATGGCGGCATTGGTAAAGAAGGATTCTCCGTTTTTACGGTATCTTTCCATTTGGATGTCTCTGGCTTTCTTTACTCTCTCAGCGATAACTGAACTTGTTTCTTCCTGGCTCTGGGAGGGAAAAATCAACTCGTTTGCCTTGACTGGCCTGACCAGGACGTGGATATCTATACGATCCATCACCGGTCCTGAAATCTTGCTGCGGTATTTTAATATCGCTGAGGAAGAGCATTTGCATTTTCCGCTACCGTCATACAGATGGCCGCAAGGGCAAGGGTTCATTGCTGCCACCAGCATAAAGCGGGCGGGGTAGAAATGTCTGCCCATAACTCGGCTTATCTGCACCACCCCGTCTTCCAGCGGCTGGCGCAGAACTTCAATGGAACGCCTGTCATACTCGGCGAATTCATCGCAGAAAAGCACCCCGTTGTGAGCCAGGGAAATCTCGCCAGGAAGGCCTTTGCTTCCGCCTCCAATGAGGGCGGGAACCGTAATCGTATGATGAGGGCTTCTGAAGGGGCGGTTTCTGAGCAGTCCTCCGCGATGATGCTCCTTGCCTGACTCTGCCGCCAGCAGTCCCGCTACCGAATAGATGTTGCTGGTCTGGATTGCCTCTTCCTTGGACATTGGAGGAAGTATGCCTCTTAGGCATTTTGCCAGGAATGTCTTGCCGCTGCCAGGCGAGCCGCTCAGGATTATGTTATGCCCTCCGGCCGCAGCTATTTCCATTGCTCTTTTGGCCTGGAACTGTCCTTTGACCTGAGAGAAATCGTAGTTCTGCCTCTCTTCGCCTCCATCGTCTTCTTCCACTTGGCCGATGCTTTGAGGAGTGACAATTAGATCAGATGCTTCCTCCGGAGACTTAAGGATCTCAATCACATCTCTGAAGCTCTCTGCCGCAAAGATTGTTATGCCGTCAATCTCCGCTCCCTCCATCGCCGAGGAAGAGGGTAGAATGCAGGCCTTGAAGCCTTGTTCCATAGCGTGGATGATAATCGGCAGCGCTCCCGGTATTTCCCGAAGTGTTCCGTCCAGAGCCAGTTCGCCGAGAATAATGAAGTCCTTAAGCCGCAAGCCCACATTCTCGTCCAGCTGTCCCGAAGCGCACAGGATGCCTATTGCCAGCGGCACATCAAACGACGACCCTTCCTTTTTGATATTGGCCGGAGCCAGATTGATTGTAATCCTCTTGCCAGGAAACCGGAACCCGTTGCTGAACAGGGCGCTTTCAATCCTCTGCTGGCTTTCCTTTACGGCACTGTCAGGCAACCCAACCAGATGAAACTGAATGCCGTCCGTCACATTTACCTCTACAGTTACAGTAGTAACCTCCAACCCGTTGCAGCACGCACAATAAACTTTGCACAACATATTCTTTTTTCGGGCGAATATATCGTGATAAAGCCAAGGGCGGTTGCCAAAACGTAAATTGACGCTGTCCGCCCCCAAAGTTTTTACGTTTGTGCAGAGTGCAGTGTGTTTATGTTCGAAAGGGGGGAGGATTATCCTCTTGAAATAGCTACGGTGCGGCTGAGGTCTTCGTTGGTTGTGATGGTGACTTTGATGTGGTCTTCCGGAAGTATCTCTTCGATTTTCTCAGGCCATTCTATAAGGCAGAGGCCGTTTCCGGCAAAGTAGTCTTCTGTGCCTATGTCAAAGGCTTCTTGAATCTTGTTGATGCGGTAGAAATCGAAATGGTAGACAGGAAAGCCCCTGCTGCTTTTGTATTCGTTGATGATGGTGAAGGTGGGGCTGTTGACAATGTCTTTTACGCCAAGGGCCTTGCAGATGGCTTTGATGAAGGTGGTCTTGCCGGCTCCCATCTTGCCGTAGAAAGCAAAGATGTTGCTTTCAAGGTCGGACTCCGAGATGTACTGAATGAAATCCTCAGCCACCTTGTCTATTTCATCAAGGCTGTTGATTGTAAATGTCTTGAGTATGTCTTTTTTTTCTTCAGCCATGGTCTTTACTGCATTTCTTCTGCCTTGAGCACGTGGCAGCCTCCGTCCTGGTCCTTGGCAACCCAGTCGCCTTCGTTGCACTGGGAGATGCCGTCTTCTGTAGCGATGAAAAGATAGAGGAACCCCATGCAAAGATGAGGTTCCATGAGTTTTTCCCCGGCAAGCTCTCTTATCTCAGCGATGTTTACCCCGTCCCATCTGATGGCGTCCGCCATCTTGCCATTTATCATTATCATCTTTTTCATCGCCGATGAACTAGAGCTTGATAACTATCTTCTTGCGGTAGAGGGCGTATGCCATAAGGGTGAAGACAATCACGTAAACTATGGCGTACATCAAAGAGGCAAACTCGTTGTTGCCGTTGTTATTGCCGAAGAAGTCAGATTTGAAGAGCGGACAGCAGCAGTTCTGGTAGAACCAGCTGAGGACGGAGTAGGTTTTTTCGCCCATTGTTCCGTCGTCCTGAACTGCGGGAACAGTCCACTTGATGATTCCGCCGAGAATCTTGGAGAAAAGGCCGGCCATTACGAACGCGAACAGCGGATTCATTCCAAGCGCCTTGAACGGCGTGAACATTTTCTCCTTGCCTTTTACGTCTATGAAGTAGGCGAAGAAGCCGAGCATCAGAATAGCCCAGCCGCCAGCGTAAAGCACGTATGAACCGGTCCAGATTTTCTTAACGATAGGCAGCCAGATGCTTGCAATCATTCCCAGGCCGAGGCAGATCATTCCTATGACGAAAAGCTTTGCAACAGCATTGATCTTGTGTTCCTCTGTGCGGCAGATATTGCCTATGATGAATCCCAGCAGAACAGTGCAGCAGCCGGAAAGAACTCCAATCAGGCCTTCAGGGTCAAAGGCAAAGCCCTCGCCGTGGTAAACATGATTTTCTCCGTTGAGGCCCAGAGAGTTGAAGAAGTTCACGTCAAAGGCTCCGGACGCTCTTCCTGCCATAGTGCTCTGAACAGATTCGCCGAACAGGAAGGCTCCCTGTCCGTCGCGGAGAAGCCACAGCACAAGCACTTCCAGCAGAGAGAAAATAATCATTGCCACAACTATCTTCTTAGGCTTTTTCAGCCACAGGGCAAGCAGTCCGCCCACAATGTAGCACATGGCAATCCTCTGCAGCACTCCGAAGATTCTCAGATGCCTGAATTTCTCAGCCACATTCCACCAGAATCCGTGGTCCGGATCCATAGGCAGCTTTATGAACGGGAACGCGTTCAGGGCCACTCCCACAAGGAAAATCAGCGCTCCCCTGATCAGGAGTTTCTTGACGCTGGCCTTGGAAAGGCTCTCTCCGTACTTTGCAAACGAGAATGCCATAGCCGCTCCCACAACGAACAGGAAGAACGGAAAAACCAGATCTGTAGGAGTGCATCCGGCCCAGGCGGCATGCCTGAGAGGCTTGAAGATATGCCCCCAGCTGCCGGGGTTGTTCACCAGAATCATTCCGGCAACGGTCATTCCCCTGAGCACGTCCAGCGCGACATATCGGGTAGTTTTAGCTTGTGCCATATTGTTTAAGATATTTGTTACAAAATTAAAGAAAAACTCAATACGGAGTGCGGTGGAGTATAATCGTTGATTTTGTAAATTTGTGCCTATGGAACTGTTCTATTCAACCGACATTAAGAAATCCGTCATAACTCTCTCGGGAGCGGAGGCTGACCATTGCGTTAGGGTGATGCGCCACAGGGAGGGCGATACCGTTTTTGTCATGGACGGAAAGGGCGGACTCTACAACTGCACCATTGCCCGCATTGTTCTGCCTAAAAGGGGAGAGGCTGTTGTGGAATGCTCTGTGGTGGAGAAATCTCAGGGCGTTGGCGTCAGGAATTATCATCTTGTGATGGCGGTTTGCCCAACCAAGAATATGGACCGCTACGAGTGGTTTGCAGAGAAGGCTACGGAGCTTGGTGTAGACAGCATAGTTCCAATAATATCAGACCATTCCATAAGAACATCGGTGAAGAAAGAAAGGCTTGAGGCGCTGGTTTTGGCGGCCACAAAGCAGAGCCTTAAATCCTGTCTGCCGGTTGTGGAAGACGCTGTTTCCGTTACAGACTTTCTCAACCGCGATTTCGGGGAAGGAGTTCTCAAGCTCATGGCTCACTGCGAGGAGGGAGAAAAGAAAACTATCCGTGAAAGGCTCGGCGATTTCGCCTCCGATAATCTTAGGGTTGTGCTGATGATAGGGCCTGAGGGAGATTTTTCGCAGAAAGAAATAGAATTGGCTCTGAAAAAGGGGTTCTTGCCTGTGACTCTCGGACCGTCTCGCCTCAGGGTTGAAACGGCAGCGGTTGCAGGGGTTTCCGAAATATATTTTGCATCAATATAAACTACAGCATATAACGCCATGAAAAAAGTATCTAGAAGAAATTGGCTCAAGACTTCCGCCGGAGTTGCTGCTGGTGCAGCGGCATTGTCTCTTCCTTCAATCCTCAACGCGTCGCCTCTGAGCGAATCGTTGTCTTCTCCGTCTTCCAAGAAAGGCAAGAAAAGGAAAGCCCTTATTATCGGAGCCCATCCTGACGATCCGGAAACCATTGCAGGAGGAACAATGATACTTCTGATCAAGGCCGGCTGGGATGTTGTGTGCGTCTATCTTACAAGAGGAGAGGCCGGCATCAAGGGGATGAGCGGAGACAAAGCGGCCGCTATCAGGGAAAAGGAATGCAAGGCAGCCTGCAAGGTTACGGGAGCAAGATACAGGTTCATGTCCCAGGTTGACGGAGCCACCGTAGTCAACAAGGAAAAGTACGCCGAGATGCTCAAATTGATAGAGGAAGAAAAGCCGGAACTGGTGATAACCCACTGGCCGATAGACACTCATCGCGACCACAGGAACTGCTCCATTCTGGTTTATGACGCCTGGAGATACAGCGGATACAGCTTCAACCTCTTCTATGCGGAGGCTATGAGCGGAAACCAGAGCATGAACTTTGTGCCTACAGATTATGTAGACATAACATCCGTGGCTGACAAGAAGCACGAGGCTTGTTACTGCCACGAGAGCCAGGGAATGCCTGATCTTCTTGGCAATTGGCATATCCCTATGGAAAAGTTCCGCGGAATGGAGTACTGGTGCGACTATGCGGAAGCCTTTGTGCACCTTAGGGGGCACAGCGCTCCTTCTTTCGTGCCGATGAAATAAGGGATTTTAATAATCTGCCTGAATAGGAACTATTTTCTGATAATCTGGATTTGGCCGCTTAGGCTGAGCTTTATGATCTGAGAGGCTTTATGAGTGGAGGTCTTTTCCTCCATAGAAGGATGCACCGTGTAATCAACGGCATCCTTTATTTCCTTTGATATGTCTTTGAATCCTTTCGGAGGGTTTTCTCCGGAAATGTTGGCTGATGTGGAAACCAGCGGTTTGCGAAGCTTGAAACAGAGCTGGCGGCAGAACTCGTTCATGGGAATTCTTATGCCTACACTCCCATCTTCTGCAATTACATTCTCGGCAAGGCCAACAGCTTCAGGATAGATGATGGTCATCGGAGTGTCGTTCACCTCAATCAGGTCCAGGGCTGCAGATGGAATCTCCTTGACATATCTTGCCAGCATATCCAGGTCGCTGACTAAAGTCACAAGGCTCTTGCTTTCTTCTCTCTGCTTTATGGCGAAAACTTTTTTTACGGCCTCCGGATTGGTGGCGTCGCAGCCCAGGCCCCAGATAGTGTCGGTGGGGTAAAGGATCACTCCGCCGCTTTTCAGCACTTCAATGGCTTTCTCTATCTGAGAGAGCATTTTTGGATCCATCTTGTATGCGTGTCTTGCTGCCATAATTCAAATTATTTCTTCTCGTTTTTTTCCGGAGAAAACTCGGCGATTACCGGATAATGGTCTGAATGCTTGACCTTTAATGTCTGGTGGCTGATGCCCTTGAAGGTTTTCGGAATGAAAATGTAGTCTATCCTCAGAAGCGGCCACAGCATGGAGTAGGTGGCGGAGAATCCCCTGCCGCTTTCCTTGAAAGTGTCCAGGCTGCCGTAGGAAAGCTTGTGGTAGGTGAAAGACATCGGGGTGTCGTTGAAGTCTCCGCAAATGATTGCCGGGTAAGGGCTCTTATGTATGTTCTTCAGAATTGAGGAAACCTGCCCCGAACGGCGTATAACCGTGTTCTTGAGCTTGGTGTGGACATTTATGATTTCTTCCGCAACCTCCTCGGAATTGGATTTCTTTTCCCTGATTCTCTTGATCAGGGCGGTAGGGGAAATGGCGTAGGACTCCAGGTGGTTGTTGTACACTCTCACCGTATCTTTGTTTATCACGATATCCGCGTACAAAGACAGGTTGGTGCTTTGCTTGAACTTTAGCACCCCGCCGTTGATTATCTCGTATTTGCTGAAAATCATGTTGCCGGTGCGTTTTCCCTTGCTGCTCCCGAAAAGATGGAACGTCCGGTATCTGTAGCCGGGGAACACTTTGTCTGCAAGGCCTATGCTGTCCAGCCTCATTTCCTGCAGGCAGACTATGTCGGGAGAAGAATTCTGTATCTGACGGACAATACTGTCCATTGTAGCGGCTTTTGTCTGCTTGTTTGCCGAGAGGATGAATCGCCCCACATTGTAGGTTTCAATCTTTATGGCGTTTGACTCAGCGCCGCTTTTCTTGGAACTTCCAAAACGGAAGAACCTTTCGGTGAACAGCAGTGCGGGAAGAAGGGCAACAACTGTTATCCAGGCGCTTTTGCTCCGCGACAGAACCGCTATCAGAAACAGCAGAATGTTGACAAAAAGAATCGGGATGAAATACAGGCCGAAGAAAAGCGGAAGAGAAAACTTGGAAGGATCTATGTAAGAGGAGATGTAAGACAAAAACAGGCAGGCCGCGGCCACTATGAGCACCAGCCTGAATGTTATCCCGAAAAACCTCGGAACTCTCCTGCGTTTTCTGCCCCTTACTCTACCCATTCGTACAGCTTGTTTTTCTTTTTCCAGATCAGGATGAGAATCACTCCGAACAGCATGCCTCCCAGGTGGGCGAAGTGGGCTATTCCGGAAGAGGTGTCAAAGATTCCGGTAAGCAGCTCAATGCCGCCGAAAATCAGCACAAACCATTTGGCTTTTAGAGTTATAGGGATTGGGATAAGCATTGTCAGCTTGTTGTTCGGGAAAAGCATTCCATATCCCAGCAGCACTCCGTAAACGGCTCCGGAAGCGCCAACGGTTGGCATGTTGTAGTCCACCCCCTGAAGATACATCACCAGCAGGTGGCAGGCGGCTGCGCCCAGTCCCGTTACAAAGTAGTACAGGATGAACTTCTTGCTGCCCCATACTTTTTCAAGCACTATTCCGAAGAAGAACAGGGAGTACATGTTGAAGAAAATGTGCCAGAAGCCCCCGTGCATGAACATGTGGGTTACCAGCTGCCATGGACGGAAGAAATACGTTCCTATCGGGAACAGGGCAAAATGCTCAAGCATGAACTCCTCGTTAATAAGAGTTGCAATGAACATCAGCACATTGATGATGATGATATGCTTTACTGCGGGAGTAAGGTATTTCATAGCATTTTCTGTTTTATTTCCTCGGCTGAAAGCCGTATGAACGTGTAGCCGCCGGCCGGGGATGTTGCACTCTCCTGGCAGAGGAACAGCTCGTCTATTACCGCGCCGGCCTCCCTTTCGGAGATTTCTGCCGTATATGAGAAGTTGGAACGCCTGACTATATCTTCAGCAGCTCTGCGGAAAAGGTCCGTTTCGCTTCCCTCTTCTATGTATCTTGCGAGTTCTTCCATGCTGTCTTCTACGGAGAATTTCTCTCCCTTGAAGTCTGCAGGAGTACCGCTGACCACTATGCAGTCTTTGCCGAACGGGCGGATTTCAAAGCCCATGAGACGCACTTTCTCCACGTTGTCCATCAGAGTGGCGTATGAGGAGTGGTCCAGAGTGACAGTCTTAGGGAAAAGCTCTTCCTGAATCTGGCACTCGTGGTTGAGCATAGATTTTAGGTAGCGCTCGTAGAAGATTCTCTGCCTGGCTCTGGCTATGTTTACAATCATCAGCCCCCCTTTTCCGTCTGAAAGGGTCACAAGGTTTTTGTCTATCTGGATTATGCGCCTCTGCTCTGGTTCTTCCTCCAGCTGCCTGTTGATTGAACTTGGAACGCTGTAGCTGGAACCTTTCTCTGTCTTTTCCTCATCGAACGGGTTAAAGAGAGGGTTGTAGTCTATCTTAGGCGGCCTCAGCACTCCTTCTCGCATAGCCTTTTTCTCTTCCGGAGTGAGGGTGAACCCGTCTCCCGTGCTAATCTCGATAGGCACGCCCTCAGTGTCAAAATCTATCGCCGGAGCAAAGGCATTCTTCCCTATGGCTTCTTTTACGGCGGCTTCTATTATCTGGAAGATTATCTGCTCGTTTTCCAGCTTTATCTCTGTCTTTGACGGGCTTATGTTCACATCCATCTCCTGTGGCGGAACTTCCAGGAACAGGAAATAGTGCGGGGTGCTTCCTTCCGGAATCAGGTTGCCGTAGGCCTTGAGCACGGCCTTGTGCAGCATCGGCGAACGGAAAAACCTGCCGTTTGCAAACAGGAAGGTGTTCTGCTGGGTTTTCTTGGCGCTCTGAGGCGTTCCTGCTATTCCGGAGACTTTCACTACTGTTGTATCGGCTGCCACGTCAATCAATTGCTTGCCTATCGCTGAGCCGTACAAGTCTGAGATTCTCTGCTTGAGGTTTCTTCCTTTCGGCAGGGTGATAACCTCCTTGGAATTTGATATGAGCCGGAATTCAATGTCCAGACGGGTAAGAGCCACGCGGGTGAACTCGGACACAATCATCCTGTACTCGCTGTTGTCCGACTTGAGGAACTTCCTCCTTGCCGGTATGTTGTAGAAGAGGTTGCGCACTGCAATGTTGCAGCCTTCAGGGCAGGCGATTTCCTGGGTTTCCAGAACTTTTCCTCCGGCGATATGCACCTGGGTGCCGGTTTCCAGCCCCTTCTTTCTGGTCTTCATTGTTACGTCCGCGCAGGCGGCTATGGAGGCCAGGGCCTCTCCCCTGAATCCGAATGTGGACAGGTTCTGAAGGTCTTCCACGCTGTCTATCTTGGATGTGGCGTGAGAAAGGAAGCAAAGAGAGGCTTCTTCCTTGTCCATTCCGCAGCCGTTGTCTATGACTTGAATCAGAGTTTTTCCATAATCGCTGACCACCAGCATAATGGAAGTTGCTCCGGCGTCTGCGGAGTTCTCCATCAGCTCCTTAACCACGGAAGATGGCCGCTGGATGACTTCTCCGGCGGCAATCAGGCTGTATATACTTTCGGGCAGGACTTTTAGCATGGCATTCTGTTTAATGGTTCAACTGATAGGCCTGGAGCAGAAGATGCAGGGCCTTGGTAAAATACAGCAGGGCCACAAGTATAACGGCAATCAGCAGATAGACTATAATCCTCTTGCCCTTGCCGTAGCCTCCGTCGCTCTTTTTCAGCTCTCTGTAGTAAGGCCTTCTGAATCCTTTGCTCACGATGCTGCCCGGCACATATTCCTTGCCCGACTCCCTGTCCTTCACCTCTTGGTTGATGTCGTCGAACTTCTCCAGATCCTTGTTGTAGTATCTGGCAGGATAGTTGAAAACCCTGTGCTCGGGAAGATGAAAAAACTTGAAACCCATATCTGTAACACTGTTTTATTTGTCTGAAGTATCTTTTGTCCAAAACTCAAAGATACGCATTTAATTTAAAGTGTTAAATTTGCGGTGTATGAAAAGCAGATTCAGAATAGGAAACGGATACGACGTGCATCTTCTCTCTCCGGGGCTGCGCCTGGTTCTGGGCGGCGTTGACATCCCTCACACCAAAGGCCTGGTGGCCCATTCAGACGGAGACGTGGCAATCCACGCTCTGTGCGATGCTCTTCTCGGAGCTCTTTCTCTCGGCGACATCGGCCATCATTTCCCAGACACCAGTGCCGAGTTCAAGGGAATTGACAGCAAAATCCTCCTTGAGCGGTCCTACGCCTTGATCCTTGACAAAGGCTACCGCCTTGTGAACGCGGACATCACCATCCTTCTCCAGAAGCCGAAAGTGGCTCCTTATATCCTGAAGATGAGGGAAACCCTCGCCCAGACGCTCTCCAAGGTCAATCCCGACTTCCCTTGCGCCATAGACGATATTTCCGTCAAGGCCACCACCACGGAAGGCGCCGGATTCGTAGGCAGAGAGGAGGGCGTAGCGGTTTATGCAACCGTCCTTGTCGAAAAAATTTGCGAATAAAGGAAATTTACTTACTTTTGCACTCCCAAAACCAGTAGGGAACATTGAGATATGGTGTAATGGCAGCACAAGAGATTCTGGTCCTCTTAGTCCTGGTTCGAGTCCGGGTATCTCAACAAATCTGAAAGTCCAGCCAGCTGCTGGGCACAGTGATGGCGCGGTAGCTCAGCTGGTTAGAGCGCATGATTCATAATCATGAGGTCGGCGGTTCAATCCCGCCCCGCGCTACAAAAATAAGCGACAGGTTTTTTCCTGTCGCTTTTTTTGTAGATACTCACCCCCTCAAGGGGGATTACGGCCTGCTCGGCCGGTCGCTAACGCGACTTATTACCTCCCCATCACTTTAATTTAGGTTGAAGAAGAAGTAGAGGCCGGCCCAAGTTGTCGGAACTCCGCGGGCTGAGCCTATCTGGGAGCCGTACTTGTCGCGGACGGTGCCGTCGTTGTCCACTTTTCCTATTTGTGAGCCGTAGCGGTCGCGGACCACTCCGTCTGAGCAAACCTTGCCCACCTGAGAACCGTATCTGTCGCGGATGGTGCCGTCAGAATCTATCTTCCCGATCTGCGAGCCGTAGCGGTCGCGCACCACGTTGTCGCGGTCTATCTTTCCTACCTGAGAGCCGTACCTGTCACGGATGGTGCCGTCGCTCTGGATGGTGCCTATCTGCGAGCCGTAGCGGTCGCGGATTGTCTGCGCGTCTGCTTTTGAAGGCAGGGCCAGCAGAATTATCGCTGAGGCGAGTATTGCAAAGATCTTTTTCATAGCATCAGTTTTTTAAGGTCAGCGTTTATTTGTCAATCTCTTTAAATTTCTCTAGCAATAATCCTTCCATAAGTTTGTAGCCGGCCAGAATTGGATGCACTCCATCCTTGGCGTACTTCTTGGGAAGGCCTCCGTTTTCGTCTGTGAGCAGAGAATGATAGTCTATGTATGGGATATTTATGCTGTCTGCATATTCCTTTATCATCTTGTTGAGCTTGATGATGTCATTTGCCGGGGAAAGGTCTTTCCTCCAGACGAATCCGGCTGCAGGCGGAACGGAGCAGAGAACAGGCTTGATGTTATGGGCCTTGGCAAGCTCCACCATAGATTTCAGGTTGCCCAGGATGTTCTCCAGGGTTATCTTCCCGTTGTTTTCAGCCACATCGTTGGTGCCGGCCATTATGAATACATACTGCGGATTCAGATCCAGCACGTCCCTGCGGAACCGCACCAGCATTTCGCTTGTAGTCTGGCCGGAAATGCCTCTTCCCACAAAATTGTTGTCACGGAAGAAAGTGGAATCGAGGTCCCACCACAGTTCAGTTATGGAGTCTCCCATAAGCACTGCCTTTATCTTGCGATTTTTCCACTCGCATTTAGGGCAGTTTCCTTTAGGCGTGTCTTTTATCATCTCAGCGATTCTTGCATTGTCTTTCTGGAATACATAGAACTGGGCCCAGTCCTGTTTCTTGGTGTTCTGGGCGGAAAGCTGCGCTGCCGTCAGCAGCACTGTCAGCAAAAGGACAAATCTCTTCATATCGGCGATTTTGATCTGTTAAAACTGTATGCAAGATAAGAAATTTTCAAATAAAATATTCATTGACACAAACTGTCAAAACGCGGCTGTACCTTTGCATCGTGAAATAAAACAGCAGAGGCTGAGTATATAATAGCAAACAAATAAAAACATAAGGATATGAACAGCTACAACATTCTTTTCAACAGCGAGATAGCAGCCTTCATCGAGGAGACTATCGGAGAGAGCAGTGAAGTGAACATTTCCATCCTCAGAGATGACAGGTAACAATGTTTCTCTGGTGCTGCCGGTTGCTGACGGCGGCATAAGGGCCGGGTTTCCTTCTCCGGCGCAGGATTATCTGGAGGGAGGGATAGACCTTAACAGGGAACTGGTGAAAAATCCCGAGACCACTTTCTTCGGGAGGGTTAGCGGAGATTCAATGTCAGGGGCGGGGATAGAGGACGGAGACCTGATTGTGATAGACAAGAGCATTTCCGCTTCGGAGGGAGATATTGCGGTATGCTTTGTGGACGGGGAGTTTACGCTCAAGAGGATTCATATTGAAAAGGATGTTGTCTGGCTGGTGCCGGAAAATCCAAAGTACAGGAAGATAAAAGTTACGCCGGACCAGAACTTTATGGTGTGGGGCGTGGTAACGTATTCCATAAAAGATGTGCGCGGAAAGTAGCGGGAAGTTTTTTGGAGTTATGGACTGCAACAACTTCTTTGTCTCGTGCGAGAGGGTGTTCAATCCGTCGCTGGAGGGAAGGCCGGTGGTGGTGCTTTCCAACAACGACGGGTGCGCCGTGTCCAGAAGCGCGGAAGCCAAGGCTATCGGCGTAAAGATGGGAATGCCGGCTTTCAAGATCAGGGAGGAGTTTTTGAGCAGGGGCGTGGATGTGGCAATGTGCTCTTCCAACTACACGCTCTATGGAGATATGAGCCGCAGGGCAATGAAGATTTTAAAGAGTGTTGTGGGGAATGTAGATGTGTATTCCATAGACGAGGCATTTGTGGATTTCGGGAAGATGAGTGAGGAGTCTGTGTCGGAGCTGGGAAGGGAGATAGTGGATCGGGTAAGCCATGGAACGGGCATTCCGGTATCTGTGGGATGCGCTCATTCAAAGACACTTGCAAAGGCGGCTACCCGGTTTGCAAAGAAATTTGAAGGATATGGGGGCTTTTGCCTGATCGGCTCTGAAGAGCAGAGGCAAAAGGCGCTTTCCCTGCTGCCGGTGGAGGACGTGTGGGGAATAGGCTACAGATCCGTGAAAAAGTTTTCGGCGATGGGGATCTTGACGGCTGCGGACTTTGTGGCTAAAGGGCCGTACTGGATAAAGAAGAATATGGGAGTGTGCGGCCTCAGGACTTACGAGGAGCTTATGGGCTCTGATGTAATACAGCTGGAACACAAGCAGCTGAAGCAGACCATAACCACCAGCCGCAGTTTCGGGGAGCTGGTGTATGACCTTGCTCAGCTAAGATGCGCGGTGGCGAACTTTGCATCTTCGTGCGCTCAGAAACTCAGGGCGCAGCATAGCTCGGCAGTCTATGCCACGGTGTTTTTGATGACGAGTTTTTTCAGGGAAGATCTGCCGCAGTATTTTCCTCAGGCCGTGGTGGAGTTTCCGGAAGCGGAAGACAGTTCAATAGGCCTTGTGGACGGATGCCTGAAAGCCCTGGACCAGATATATCTTCCGGGCATCGCATACAAGAAAGCGGGGGTTACGGTCAGCGGCATAGTGCCCAACGGACACATTCAGCAGAACCTCTACTGCCAGCCCGATTATGAGCGCAACCGCAAAGTAGATCTGCTTATGGACGAGGTCAATCGCAGATACGGTAGAAGCTCTCTGCATCTGGCAGTGCAGGGAGAATCCGCCATCTTCAACAGGAAGGCCACAGGAGGCATCGCTGAGCGGAAAGAAAAATGGGAGATGAAGCGTGAGAGGCTCTCTCCCAATTACACCACTTGCCTTGCCGATGTCATTTGCGTAAAGGCTGGGTAAGCCCTTCTCGCCTAAGAAGTGCCTCAGGTTTTGGATCACGGCCGCGGAAGTTGCGGTAGAGGATGTCGGCATCGTCCAGGTTGCCTTTTTCCAGAATGTTTTCCCTGAAACTCTTGGCGGTCTTTTTGTCAAAAATGCCGTTTTTCTTGAACAGGGAGAAAGCGTCTGCATCAAGCACCTCTGCCCACTTGTAGGAATAATAGCCCGCAGCGTATCCGCCGGCAAAGATGTGAGTGAAACTCGGGCAGAAGGCACAGCCTTTTACCGCAGGCAGAAGCCCGCACTTTTTCTTCAGGCTGTTCTCCAGATTCTCCAGGTCTTCAGGAGAGTTTATCTCAGCGATTTTTTCCTTTGGCATTGTGTGCAGAGCCATATCGGTGATGCCGAAAGCAAGCTGCCTTACGAAGGCGAAGCCGCTGTTGTAGTTTCTGGCACGCTTGATCTTGGCTATGAGGTCTTTGCCAATGACCTTGTTTGTCTTGTAATGCCTTCCGGCCATCTTGAGGAATTTCTCTTCCGCAGCCCAGTTTTCCATGATCTGGGAAGGGAGTTCCACAAAGTCCCTGGTTACGGAAGTTCCGGTCAGAGACGGATACTTGCCCTTGCCCAGTATGCCGTGGAGAGCGTGGCCGAACTCGTGGAGAATGGTGGTTACTTCCCCGAAAGTCAGAAGAGAAGGCTTGGTAGGAGTGGGCTTTGTGAGGTTGCACACTATGGAAATCAGCGGCCGCTGCTCAGGCACGCCTCCGCTGTCGCGGAAAGATGTCATCCAGGCTCCGCCCCTCTTGCTCTTTCTCGGATAGAAATCGCTGTAGAAAAGAGCCAGGTGGCTGCCGTCCTTGTCCAGCACGTCGTAAACTTTCACGTCTTTGTGATAGACAGGAATATCCTTGGCTTCAACGAACTTGATTCCGTAGAGGCGGTTTGCAAGATCAAAAAGGCTTTTCTGCACGTTTTCCAGACGGAAGAAAGGCTTAATCTGATCATCGCTGAGGCTGTAGCGGCTTCTCCTGAGCTTTTCGCTCCAGTAGGCAAAGTCCCAGCCCTGGAGCTTTTCCTTGAAGCCGTGCTTTTTGGCAAACTCTTCAATCCGTTTCACATCTTGCTTTGCGTAAGGCAGAGTTTTCATCAAAAGGTCTTTGAGGAAAGAGTTTACGGTTTTTGGGTTCTTTGCCATCCTGTATTTCAAGGCTCCCTGGGCTGGGTTCTTGAATCCCAGCAGGTTGGAGGAGTCCATCCTGAGTTCCAGAATCCTTCTTATGATGGCGGTGTTGTCATATTTTCCGCCCAGGCATCTGGAACCGTAGGCAAAGTACATCTTCTTTCTGAGCTCCCTTTGGGGCGAGAATTTCATGAAAGCCGAATAGCTCGGGGCCTGGAGGGTGAACACCCATCCCTTGAGTTTCCGGTTCTTGGCTTCCTGAGCCGCGTCTTCAAGCACATAGTCCGGAAGATCAGCTACATCGTTCTTTTCTGTCAGATGAAGAATGAAGTCGTTGGTGGCGTCCAGTACATTCTTGCCGAACTTGAGCGTAAGAAGGCTGGCCTCTTCGGAGTTTTTTGCAAGATGCTTCTTTCCTTCCTCGTCCAGCAGGGCTCCGTTTTCCTTGAAGGCCCTGAACCTCTTTTCCAGCAGCCGGGCCTGCTCCTTGTCAAGATGGAGTTTCTTTCTTTGGTCGTAAACAGCTTTGATTCTGGCAAACAGCTTGTCGTTGAACAAAGTATATAAAGACAGCTTTGTGAGTTCAGGAGATATTTCCTCGGCGATTTTCTGCATTTTGTCAGACGAGAGGCATTCGTTGAGGTTGAAGAAAATGCCGCTTACATCGTCCAGCAGCTTGCCCGAAAACTCCAGTGCCTCAACGGTGTTTTCAAAGGTAGGAGGCTCGGGATTGGCCGTTATTGCGTCAACGTCTTTGTATGCCTGCTCTATGGCTTTTTTGAAAGCGGGCAGATAGTCATCTTCCCTGATTTTGTCAAAAAGAGGAGCTCCGTACCTGAGTTTGGAGGGACGGAGAAGAGGATTGTTTCTCATGTCTGTATTACTGAGTCTGAATTACAAGATACTTGGTCTGCTCCCAGAACCCTTCAGGGTCTGAAATGTTGATGATGGCTTCCCCGTCCACCTCCTCAATGGAGTAGGTTCCCTTGCGGTGGTTGGACAGCACCTTGGCTTTCTGGGAGTTGGTGTTTATTGTAGAGATTTCTCTGTAGTCTATCTTGATAAATGAAGTTTTTTCTGCCTCATACGCCACTTTCGCAGACTTGAAAAGGCCTCCCTTGGAGATAACTCCGGCTTCTATGAGGTCCTCCTTGCTGCCCACGATATAATAAGCCGAGAACAAGGCTCTGTCTTGAGTTTCCACCTTGTCTTTGAGCTCCTCCTTTTCTCCGGTAAGCACGTTTATGTCTTCTTTCAGGTCTGAAGCGTGATGCTCGAGACTGTCTATGGTCTGCTCTTTCTGGCTGATAATAAGGTCCTTTTCTTTAAGCAGGCTCTGCAGGCTCTCAATGGTCTTGGATTTTTCTTCAAGCTCTTTCTGCAGAGAGTTGAGCTTCTTCTTGAATTCCACGCTCTTGAGGCTGCTGTCTTTTTTCAGCTGCTCGATTTTCTCTTTGTAGCGGTCGATGGCATCCCTTACCGCATAAACGTCTTCCATCAGCTGCACTCTCTGGCTCTGGGGAACATCCAGCCCGTCTTTGTTGGCCTCGGCAGTAATGATGTTTTCTTTCTGGCGGATATCTACAAGGCCCTGTTCCACCTCGTTGAGCGTTGCAAACACCTCATCCAGCATATTCTTCTGGGTTCCGTAGTTGCCCTGAAGAGAGTCCAGCTGGGCCTGCAGCTGTTTGTATTTTGCGGAGTTTTCTACGCAGGAAGACAGGAAAATGGCGGCTATAGCCGTTAAGCAAATGCTGATATAGAATTTGAAAGATTTCATTTCTGGCTGTTTCTAGTTTTAGCGAAGGTACTCATTATTTTGAACACTTTGCTAATCCTTTCCAGCAATCTTAGCAAATTTTTAGCATCGGCCTGGTCCATCTCCCTGACATTTGAGATGATTGCCCTGATCTGTTCGCGGTTGCGGCTCCGCTTTCTCTTGCGCAAGGCGTTGTTGTAGAATATACGGCACTCGTCACTGCAGAATCTCTTGTCCGCCCGTCCGATCACATCCCTTCCGCATGTTGGACACTTTCTGACTTTCATATCAATTACCCTCCAGAAGCCCAAATGTAGTCATATATGACTTCGGCAGGCAAGCCAGTAAGAAGATTGTTGCTCTTTTTCTGTGAATCTTGCGATTAACATTTCTGTCATTGATCGCGATTATTATGCAGTTTCCAGCATTATCCGTTTCAAGATTTGTTAAACGATTATAATCGGTTATATCCGGATAGGATTTGGTAGGGGTGTTTTCAATATGTTTTCTTTGCAAATGTCAGAAATGGCTCATTTTAACGATTTATGGAGAGAACATTGAACAAAGTGGAACTGAGGGGCAACGTGGGCGCTGACCCCAAGGTGACCGAACTGGAGGGAGGAGTGACAGTGGTTCGCTTCTCTCTGGCAACGCATGAAGTTTTCAAGGGAAAGGAAGGAGAGTACAAGGAGGAGACGAGCTGGCACAACATCGCGGCCTGGTCTACCAAGGGCATGATTGACTTTTCCAAGATCCGCAAAGGAGTTTTCCTGCAGCTTGTGGGCAGGCTGAGGTATTACAAGTACGTTACCAAGAACGGCGAGGAGAAATACTCGTGTGAAATAGTGGCGCTGAAGATGTCGCTTCCGGACGGAGACTGAAATGAGTTGAAGGTATTTGTGAAAATTCTCAGCAGATTCTTAACTTTGCACCCGGCGGCAACAAAAAGCTGCCGGATGATTTATGAGCGAAGAGATCAAAAGGGAATTCTATCTCTACAACACTCTCTCCAGAAGAAGGGAGAGGCTGGAAACTATAACTCCTGGCAGAGTTGGCCTGTATGTCTGCGGTCCTACCGTTTACGGAGATCCTCATCTTGGGCATGCCAGGCCGGGCGTCACCTTTGACGTTCTGGTGCGCCTGCTGCGTAAAATCGGCTACAAGGTCCGCTATGTACGCAACATCACGGATGTGGGGCATCTGGAGCACGACGCAGACGAGGGAGAGGACAAGATAGCCAAGAAGGCCCGCCTGGAACAGCTTGAGCCAATGGAGGTTGCACAGACCTATACCGTGCATTTCCGCCAGGCTATGGCAAAGCTGAACGTGCTTCCGCCAAGCATTGAGCCAAACGCTTCCGGCCACATCATAGAGCAGATAGAGTTCATCAAGAAGATACTGGACAACGGCTATGCCTACATCAGCAACGGCTCCGTTTACTTCGACGTGCAGAAATATGCCCAGAAGTACAATTACGGCGCCCTGAGCGGCAGGAATCTGGACGAGATGCTGCACAACACAAGAGAGCTGGACGGGCAGGAGGACAAGCATTCCTCAGCCGACTTCGCTCTCTGGAAGAAAGCCAGTCCTGAGCATATCATGCGCTGGCCATCTCCTTGGGGAGAGGGTTTCCCGGGCTGGCACATGGAGTGCTCGGCCATGGGAGAAAAGTACCTGGGCAAGGAGTTTGACATCCACGGCGGCGGAATGGACCTTATGTTCCCTCACCACGAGTGCGAAATGGCCCAGAACTTTGCAGAAAGAGGAACAGGCGGCGTCAAGTACTGGATGCACAACAACCTGATCACCATTGAGGGCAGGAAGATGGGCAAGTCTTTGGGCAACTTCATCACCCTGGACGAGCTTTTCACGGGAAGCAATCCTAACCTGGAGCAGGCCTACACTCCTATGACGGTGCGCTTTTTCATTCTTCAGGCTCACTATCGCGGAACTCTGGACTTCTCCAACGCTGCCCTTCAGGCAGCTGAAAAGGGTCTCAAACGCCTGATGCAGGCAGTAAAAGACGCTGAAACTCTCAAGGAGTCCGAAAAGTCTAGCGACGGCATCGCCGAGGAAATAAAGAAGATAAGAGAAGACATTTTCACCGCCCTCTGCGATGACATGAACACTCCTGTTGCAATTTCCTATATCTATGAACTTGTGAAGACTGTCAACAATATCAAGGAAGGAAGGCTCACAGTTGCAAAACCGGAAAAGGATGCAATCAACAGTCTTTTCAAAGATGTTGTCACAGACATTCTCGGCCTCATAGATGAAGACTCTGCTCAGTCGGCGGAAGGCCAGTCCAACTCATCCAAGGTTATAGACGGCCTGATGAACTACATCATTGAGGACAGGAAAGCAGCCAGGGCAAATAAGGACTGGGGCAAGAGCGACCAGATTCGAGACACTCTCAAAGCCCTCGGCATCCAGCTCAAGGACAACAAGGACGGTACCACCACCTGGGAAATCTAGAAAAGAAAAACGGAGTGCTTTCTAGTACTCCGTTTTGTCTTCTTTGTTTTGCCACTTCTTGAAAACCTCCAGGGCTTCTTTCCTTAGCAGCTTTACCGATTTCTTCTGCCGGTCTTCCGGCTTGAGCTCAATCTCTTGATAGATGAAGTCGTCGTCAAAGCCGATCTTTGCGGCATCCTTCCGGTTGTTGGCATAGTAGATCTTGTCCAGATGTGCCCAGTAGATTGCTCCAAGGCACATAGGGCAAGGCTCGCAGGATGTATATATCTCGCATCCGGAAAGGTCAAAGGTTCCAAGTTTCTGGGTGGCGTTGCGGATTGCGGTAACCTCTGCGTGAGCGGTAGGGTCGCAGTTGATAGTCACGCTGTTGCTTCCTTCCGCTACGATGTCTCCATTACGGGCAATCACGGCTCCGAACGGGCCGCCGCCTCTTTCCACACTTTCATCTGAGAGCTGGATCGCTCTTCTCATCAATTCTTTCTTGTCCATAATTTTTCTCCGCGTTTATTGCGGTACAATGCAAAGATAACAAAAAAACTGCGGCCGAATGACCGCAGTTCTTTAATCGCTGAGGAAGATTTACTTGATCTTCTTGTAGCCGTAGCGGCTGGTTGAGCCAAGCTCGAGCTCGATCTTCATCAGGCGGTTGTACTTGGCAATACGGTCTGTACGGCTGAGGGAACCGGTCTTGATCTGGCCGCTGTTGGTAGCAACAGCAATGTCAGCGATGGTGGTGTCCTCAGTTTCTCCGCTGCGGTGAGATGTAACGGTGGTGTAGCCGTTGCGGTGAGCCATCTCGATGGCGTCCAGAGTCTCGGTAAGTGAACCGATCTGGTTGACCTTGATCAGGATGGAGTTTGCAGCGCCCTTCTTGATACCTTTCTCCAGGTAGGAAACGTTGGTTACGAACAGGTCGTCTCCCACGAGCTGTACTTTGTCGCCGATGGCCTTGGTGAGCTTAACCCAGCCGTCCCAGTCATTCTGGTCCATACCGTCCTCGATGGAGTCGATAGGGTACTTCTTGCAGAGCTTCTCCAGGTATGCAACCTGCTCGTCTGCAGTCAGGCACTTGCCCTTAGGCTCTTTCTTCACGCCGTTGTTCAGCTGTGAATAGTCGTAAGAGTACTTGGTGCCCTTCTTTACTGAGAACTCGCTGGCAGCGCAGTCCAGAGCGATGGTAACATCCTTGCCCGGCTTGTAGCCAGCAGCCTTGATTGCCTCAACGATGCAGTCCAAAGCGTCATCTATGCCCTTGAGTGCAGGAGCAAAGCCTCCCTCGTCGCCAACTGCGGTGGAAAGGCCTCTTTCCTTGAGCACCTTCTTCAGGGCGTGGAATACCTCAGCACCCATCCTTACGCCTTCAGCCATGTTCTTGGCGCCGATTGGCCTGATCATGAACTCCTGGAAAGCGATAGGGGCGTCTGAGTGAGCGCCGCCGTTGATGATGTTCATCATAGGAACAGGAAGCACGTATGCGTTGGTTCCGCCGATATATCTGTAGAGAGGAATCTCAAGCTCCTCTGCTGCAGCCTTTGCGACTGCCAGGGAAACGCCCAGAATGGCGTTTGCGCCCAGTTTTGCCTTGTTCTTTGTTCCGTCCAACTCGATCATAAGCTGGTCAATGTCTCTCTGCTGGAGAGCGTCCATGCCGATGATGGCTGGAGCGATTATCTCGTTAACGTTCCTGACCGCTTTAAGAACGCCCTTTCCGCCGTAACGCTTAGGGTCCTTGTCGCGGAGTTCGATAGCCTCGTTCTCGCCGGTGGAAGCTCCGGATGGAACGGCTGCCACACCCTTGAAACCTGAATCGAGGGTTACTTCAACTTCGATAGTAGGATTTCCTCTTGAATCGAGGATTTCTCTACCCTGTACATCTACAATAATCATATTATCAATAAATTAAATGGTTTATTTCAAATTGTCGCAATTGCGGGGACAAAAAAAATCTCCGAAACCGCCGCAAATTTAGCAAAAACTGCACTCTTTTTGCATATCTTTACATCAGAAACGGAAATCATTATCGTAATACTTATAAGCTATGACCGAAAATCAGAAAAAAGGAAACAAGGTTCTTGCGGCTGCGCTTATTGCCGTAGGACTTCTGGCTCTGGGCCTTTGCCTTAGGAGCGGAATCGTAAAGTTCAAATCTATGGACAACGTGGTTACCGTAAAGGGACTTTCAGAGCAGCAGGTTCCGGCCGACAAGGCTATCTGGAGAGTTTCTTTCGGAAGGCAGGGCAACGACCTGTCCTCTCTCTATTCTTCTGTTGACGCCAACGCCAAGACCGTAAAGGACTTCATCAAGCAGGCAGGTATCACGGACGATGAAATCTTTGAGGCTTCACCATCTGTAAGCAATCTCGAGGACCAGTACAGGTATTCCAACAACAAGCCTGCCTACAAGTGGCAGATTAACCAGTCTATGACTATTTCCACCAAAAAGGTAGATGCTATCAGGAATCTGGTAAAAACTCTGACATCCGAGATGCTGAAGAAGGACATTATCATCAGCGACTGGGCTTCTTACGATTTCACCGGCCTCAATGACCTGAAGCCGGAAATGATCAAGGAAGCTACTGCGAAAGCAAGGGAAGCCGCTCAGCAGTTTGCCGACAACTGCGGCAGCAGCCTTGGAAAAATCAAGACTGCCAGCCAGGGCCAGTTCTCCATCGAGGATCTTGACGAGACAACAGATTACATCAAGAAGGTAAGGGTTGTTACATCCGTTACCTACTATCTGAAGTAATCCTCAGCGATTATTGAAGAGATTACTGACTCCTACTGGATAATACCCAGGAGTTTGGATTTGCGGAGCATATCAGATATGTTCCGCACTTCCATTTTAGAGTAGATCCTCTGGCGATGGGTGTTCACCGTATGTACGCTAAGGAATAGCTTTTCTGCAATTTCAGAAGCCTTGAGCCCCTGGGCGGAGAGCTGTATGATTTCAATTTCTCTTTGAGACAGTCCCATCTCGGCGATTTTATTCCGCTTTTCAGCCAGAAGGTCTGAAAGATATTTGCCAACATCATCGCTGAGCGAATGGCTTTCCTTTGTTATTTGGCGGCACCTTTCCCTGATCTGCTCTTCTGTCAGAGCCGGAGCTTCGGCGGCGAGGGCTTCAAAGGCGGAAGTGTATTTGCTTTCCGGATCTCTGAGTGAATTAGACAGGAAGGAGATAATCTGTTCTTTTATGCTGTTGCTCTTTGCTAGCTCTGCGTTGCGATGGCGGACAGCCCTAATCTTGCGGAATGCGGCCGCTAGAGCCGCCAGAGCGAGAATTACAGCCAGAATGAGCAGAGCAGTACGGTAACGGCCAATTACCAGGGCCTTCTCTTTCTTCTCCACCTCAAATTTTGTCTCCATCTCCTGGAGAATCTCGTCGTTTTTCTGCGCCATGTACTGCTGCTGGTGCCTTACGTACATATCGTGGCACTCCAGGGCCTTTTCATTTTCTCCCAAGCGTGTATAGAGCCTTACCAGGCGGTCGTAGAGGCTGGAGGCGGTCAGATGGTCGGAGTCTTTCAGGGTTGTGAGCACCTGGGAGAAGTACTGTACGGCCTCAGCGTTGCGGTCTCCCTGCTGGAACCAGCGGGAACGGAACATTATGCCGTTGCGTTTCAGCCTAGGTATATCATAGGTATCTGCTATAGCCTGTCCTTTGGCCAGATATCGCCCAGCCGTATTGTAGATGGCCGTATCTATCTGGTCGTTCCAACGGTTCTTGTTGATGTAAAGCGATCCTATGACATAGCAGGCCTCTGCCTGTTTTTCCATGCTTTGAGCCTCTTCTGCAAGGGTGAGAGCTTCCTGGGCATATTCCAGGCCCTCATCGTTTCTGCTAGTCTCAGGAGAGATTTCAGCGTATGAGCACAGTTTTGCCTTTGAAATCAAAATGCCGGAAAGATCATCTTTGAAGCCTTCTTTGCGGGCTATTTCCTCAGCCTGAAGGGCTTTTTCCCAAGCAGCGGAGTCGCGGCTGGTCATAATGTCGATGCCTACGATGCACTCCAGAGCCTTCACTTTCTGGAGAGGTAGCCCTTTCTTTTCCGCCAGATCCAGTGCCTGAATCGCTTTTACCATCGCTGAGTCAAACCTTTGGCTTTCCACTTCAGCTGAGGCTTCCGAGATCAGCTGCGTTATATGGGCTTCTGAGCCTGTTTTTTCTTCTCCGCGATGGGTGCAGGCAGCCATAAAAGACGCCGCCAGAACCAAAATTATTGCAGAAACAATATTTTTCATTTTAAACGCCTTTCTTATGCTACAAAGATAACGCATCTGCTTCAATAGTGTGAATTTGATGCGTTTTGACCTTGTCCGCCCCTCCCGATTACTGAAAAATCATTAACTTTAAAGTGTCGCATTTCCCGAAATTTGAATTTTGATTGTAAATACAACTATTGTTATGAAAACACAAAAAGAATCTTATGAATCTCCTTACGCAAGAGTGCTTGTTGTGGAAGTTCAGACTTTTGTCTGCCAATCTATGACAGAGATAACTGAAGAAGACCCGGATGAAGAGATTGGATGGGATGAAATTTAATCACTAGAAAAACAAACAGTCATGAAAAAGTATATATTGTTATTTGCCCTTGCCGCCTTTGCATTTGCCTCTTGCAGCAAGGAGGACCAGACTCCTGAGGAAAAGGTGTCACTGAAGAAATACATACTTCCGGATATCATCTATGCCGGAACTGAAACCAACACCCAGACAGGAACCAAGACCTACTGGGGGAATAACCTTAAAGTTCTCTGGAATGCCAATGACTTGATATCAGCGTTTTTCTACAACACACAAAACCTAAAATTCCGTTTTAAGGGGGCCGATGGAGATGCTTCTGGAGAGTTTCAGCAAATCGATGAGCGGCAGGGAGATACGCCTTTAAATGTCATTTGGGCCATTTATCCGTATTCTAGCGACATCGTGCTCAATTCTGCCGGAACAGGAATCTCATTGAATCTTCCTGCCGACCAGACTTATCGCGCCAACTCTTTCGGTCCTGGTGCCAATACTATGGTGGCCGTAAGGGAACCGATGATAGATGAGGATGATCGTAGTTTGGAGTTCAAGAACGCCTGCGGATATCTTAGGCTCAAGCTTTACGGAGAAGGTGTTTCCGTAACCAGCATAACTCTTGAGGGCAAGAACGGCGAGAAGATAGCCGGCGCAGCCACTATAGCTCAGGCCATAGGCGGTCTGCCAACTGTAACAATGGGAAGCGGCGCCACAACTAAAATCAAGATAAATTGCCCAACTCCTGTTACTCTGGGCACTTCTGCCGAAGATGCCACTGAATTCAACTTCGTGATCCCTCCTGTAACTTTCACAAACGGTTTCAAGATCACCATAGACGGCACATCCGGGGGAAAGAGGGGAAGGAAAGTTAAGTCTACTTCAGCCAATATCCAGATAGAACGTAACGTAAGGCGCAACATGGCTGCCTTGAGCGTAGCTCTGGAGCCTCTGGAGCTTGTTGAATTCGAAGACGAAACCTTCAAGGCATACTGCGTTGCAAACTTCGATACAGACGGAGACGGAGAAATCAGCATTGACGAGGCCCTGGCCGTTACCGTAATGAACTGCTTCAATGCTTCTTCCACTCACGAGTATACGTATTACTATTCTGGAGACAATAGATATGACTTCATTTATGCCTCATCGCTGAAGGGAATAGAAGAGTTCAAGAACCTGCAGATTCTGAATGTTTCCGGCTCAACTGCAGTACAGGGCCCTCTTGCCAGTCTGGACCTGAGACAAAATACAGCCCTAAAGCTGCTTATCGTGAATTTCAACGATATTACAAGTCTCAATATCGAAGGCCTCACCCAGTTGGAAGGACTTGAGTGCTGCTATACCAAACTGCCTGAGATAGACGCTTACGGTCTTTCTAGCCTGCAGGATTTAAATGCCACCAACAACACCCTTCTGAAGAAGATCAACATCAGCCAGTGCACCAGCTTCACCACGCTTGACATTGCAAATACTCTCAATCTTGAACATTTTGAATGCGCCAAGACCAAGTTAACAAAGCTGAACCTGTCTTATCAGCCACATCTTTCTTACGTGAACTGCTCCAACTGTTCAGAACTTGAAGAACTGGACCTCAGCGAGTCTAAAGTTTCCAATACGATAACCTGGGCCAACTGTCCTGCCATAAAGAAATTCCTGTTCAGCTATACCCAGCTGGCAACTTGGCCCGCAGAGGACTTTGCTGGTTTCTCTTACCTTGAGGAGGTTGATCTTTACGGCAGCAATTATGAAGGAACACTTGATTTGAGCGACAAGGGACATCTGAAGAAACTGGATGCGGGCAACAATCAGAAATTGACCGGAATCAAAGTGGCTCAGAGAGCTCCAATCGAAGATTTCGAGTGCGCCTATTCCGGCGTTACGTCTCTGGATATTGAAAGGCTTTCACTTCTTAATAATTTCAATTGTGCCAACTGTGAGAAATTGGAATCTCTTACTGTCAAGAACTGTAAAATCAGCAATTCTGTTGCCTGGACAGGATGCGATGAGCTGAAAACTCTGAATCTTTACGGCACGGAAATTATCTCCTGGCCGGCCGGAGATTTCAACGTCTTCCCTGCTCTGGAGGACCTGAATATTTCCTATACCAACTATGTCTATGCTCTCGATATGTCCTGCAACGGAGGCCTCAAGTATTTGGAGTGCGAGAAAGCCGGGATTTCCTCAATCAATGTCAGCGGTCTGCCTGAACTGGTATCCATCAACTGCTCAAAGAACAGCGGCCTGACCTCTCTTAACCTTTCCGGCCTGGCCAGACTGAAGGCATTGGACTGCAGGGAGTGCGGCATCTCCACGCTGACCCTGACCGGATGCACGGCTCTCAAAAATCTGTACTGTGCCCAGAACAATATTGAGACTCTGGATCTCCAACCATGCACCTCTCTCCAAGAATTGGACTGCTCCCTGAACAAGATAGGGACGCTGGACATTCACTACTGCTCGCTTCTCAACGCATTGAAGGCCTGGCCTCAGAGTGAAGGCTACAGCCTCCATATGATAATACTTACTACAGCGCAAATTAATAATATAGATGGAAGTTTGAAGTTATATGACACATCCGGGGCGAAGACTTATGACCAGATAGTTGAACTCTACAACACAATTTTCACCAACTCTAATTAGAAATCGCGGCATACCGTATTAATATTTTAAAAGCTCTTGCCGGACAGTCACCCGGCAGGAGTTTTTGTTTGCAGGGGGTGGAAAAAGCATTTTTTGTTTGCGTGTTCAAAAAATGTTTATATCTTTGCACCCCCGCAAAAAATGCAGGGAGCTGTACCCAGGTGCGCGCAATGCTTGTCAGTGCCTCCGCAAATGGCTATGCAGCTGATGTTTAATTAAAACACAAATAGTAAAATGCCTGGATTAATCGGCAAAAAAATCGGAATGACTTCCGTATTCGGTGCTGATGGCAAGAACATCCCTTGCACCGTAATTGAGGCTGGTCCGTGTGTTGTTACGCAGATTCGTACAGAAGAAAAAGATGGTTATGCCGCTGTACAACTTGCCTATGACGAACAGAAAGAGAAACACACCAGCGCGTCTCTGATGGGACATTTCAAAAAGGCAAACACCACTCCTAAGCGCAAGCTCGTTGAATTCAAGAACGATTTCGAAGGTGAGCTTAAGCTGGGTGATTTTCTCAGTGTTGCAGACGTTTTCAAGAACGAAGACACTTGGGTTGACGTTACCGGAATTTCTAAGGGCAAAGGCTTCCAGGGCGTTGTTAAGCGTCATGGATTCGGCGGCGTAGGCGGCCAGACTCACGGCCAGGACGACAGACTTCGTGCTCCTGGTTCAATGGGTGCATCCTCTTGGCCTTCAAGAGTATTCAAAGGTAAGAGACTCGCTGGCAGAATGGGCGGCGATAGAGTTAAGATTCTGAATCTTAAGGTTATCAAGGTCATTCCTGAAAGCAATCTTTTGTTAGTTAAGGGTTCCATACCGGGAGCTGCCGGTTCATACGTAATCGTGGAGGAATAGTTTATGGAAATTGCAGTATTGAAAATAGACGGAACTGATACCGGCAAGAAGGCCGTTCTGGATGATGAGGTATTCGGAATCGAGCCTAACGACCACGCTATCTATCTGGATGTAAAGCAGTATCTTGCAGCCCATAGACAGGGAACCAGCAAGACCAAGGACAGAAGCGAAGTTGCTTACTCAACCAAGAAGATCATTCGCCAGAAGGGAAGCGGCGGCGCACGCCACGGCTCCATCAAGGCCAACATCTATGTAGGCGGAGGAAGGGCTCACGGTCCTCGTCCAAGGAATTATGACTTCAAGCTCAACAAGAAGGTTAAGCAGCTTGCACGTTTCTCAGCCCTTTCTTACAAGGCTAAGGACAACGCTATCGCTGTAGTAGAGCCGTTTGAGATGGAAGCTCCTAAGACCAAGGAGTTCATTAACATTATCAAGAACATCAAGGTTAACGACCGTATGGTTCTTTTCGTAGTTCCTGAGAGAAATGATAACATCAGTTTGTCTTCTCGCAACCTGGAGAACGTAAAGGTGGCTACTCCTAACAATCTCAACACATACGACATTATGCGCGCATATTCAGTTGTGTTTGTGGACGGCGCCCAGAATTCTCTTAAAGTAGAGTACAAACGTTAAAACTTTGTCAATTATGGGAATTTTGATTAAGCCGATAGTAACAGAGAAGATGACCGCAGAGGGCGACAAGAGAAACCGCTACGGATTCATCGTTGACTACAGCGCCAACAAACTGGAGATCCGCAAGGCTGTAGAGGAGATGTATAACGTTACCGTTAAGGACGTGAATACAGTTAGTTATAATGGCAAGGCAAAGAGCCGCTACACCAAGGCTGGTCTGCTCAAAGGCAGAACCAACAAGTTCAAGAAGGCTTACATTACTCTTGCCGGAGAAGACAAGATTGATTTCTATAGCAACATTTAGAGATGGGAGTACGTAAATTCAAACCGGTAACACCGGGTCAGAGAAATAAAGTAATCAGCGCATTCGACGATATCACCTGCACTGTTCCTGAGAAGAGCCTTCTGGAGCCTCGCAAGAGCAGCGGCGGAAGAAACAACGAAGGTCACATGACCATGCGCTACATTGGCGGCGGCCACAAGAAGATGTACCGTATCATCGACTTCCTCAGGAACAAGGACGAGTACACAGCCACCGTAAAGACAATCGAATACGATCCTAACCGCAGTGCAAGAATTGCACTTGTAGTATATCAGGACGGAGAAAAGCGTTATATCATTGCTCCTAAGGGCATTCAGGTCGGACAGGTTATCGCTTCCGGCAGCGGAGTTGCCCCTGAGCTCGGAAACACTCTCCCTCTTGCAGAGATTCCGCTCGGAACCAATGTTCACAACATTGAGCTCATTCCTGGACAGGGTGCCGCTATGGCACGCAGCGCAGGATGCTACGCTCAGCTTGTTGCAAGGGAAGGACGTCACGCAGTTCTGAAGCTCCCTTCAGGCGAGACCAGAATGGTGCTGACCACCTGCCGTGCAACCGTGGGCATCGTTTCCAACCCGGATCATAATCTTGAATCACACGGAAAGGCTGGCCGCAAGCGCTGGCTTGGCATCAGGCCACGCAACAGAGGCGTTGTTATGAATCCAGTTGACCATCCTATGGGTGGTGGTGAAGGACGTGCCTCTGGAGGTCATCCTAGAAGCAGGAAGGGTCTTCCTGCAAAGGGTTACAAGACTAGGAACCCTAGGAAGTCTTCCAAGAAATTCATTATTGAAAGAAGAAAGAAGTAACGGAATAAATTTAAGATTATGAGTCGTTCAATTAAAAAAGGCCCGTATATCGAGGCATCTCTGGAAAAGAGGATTCTTGCCATGAACGAGAGTGGCAAGAAGGACGTTGTGAAGACTTGGTCAAGGGCAAGCGTTATTTCCCCTGACTTTGTAGGCCACACCGTAGCCGTGCACAACGGAAACAAGTTTATTCCCGTTTACGTAACAGAAAACATGGTAGGCCACAAGCTCGGCGAGTTTGCTCCTACCCGTACATTCAAAGGCCACTCTGGTAACCGCAAGGAGAACAAATAGGCTTTAAGAGTTAACGATTAAAGATTTACAGAAATGGGAAAAAGAAAAAGAGAAATGGCCGAGCGCCAGAAAGAGATAAAGAAGCAGACAGCTGTAGCAAAGCTGAATGACGTTCCTACTTCTCCGCGGAAAATGCGTTACAGCGCAGACACTATCAGAGGGGTAGAGGTAAACAAGGCTCTTGATATTCTCAAGTATTCCAAGAAGGAAGCTTCCAACAAGCTCTACAAGCTCCTTAAGAGCGCCATTGCAAACTGGGAGAGCAAGAACGAGGCAGACCGCAAAGAGCTGGATAACGGTAACGTAATCGTGAAGACCATCATGGTTGGCGAAGGACGTACACTGAAGAGAATCAGAACTGCTCCACAGGGCAGGGCTGCAAGAATTCGCAAGCGTTCAAATCACGTTACCATAATTCTTGACAAGAAGGAAAACAAAGCCGCTGAAAAACCGGCAGTAAAGGCGGAGGAAAAGTAATATGGGACAGAAAACTAATCCAATCAGCAACAGACTTGGAATTATCCGTGGATGGGATTCCAACTGGTACGGCGGAAATGATTACGCAGCAAAGATCCTGGAAGACGACAAGATTCGCAAGTATCTGAATGCTAGACTTTCTAAGGCTAACATTTCAAAGATCGTTATCGAGAGAACTTTGAAGCTCATCACCGTTACTATCCATACCGCAAAGCCGGGCCTTATCATCGGAAAGGGCGGAGCTGAGGTTGACAAGCTGAAGGTTGAGCTCAACAAGATCTCCAACAAGGATGTTCAGATCAACATCTTTGAGGTTAAGAGACCTGAGGTTGATGCCAACATCATCGCCAACAGCCTTGCACGCCAGATTGAAGGCCGCGTATCATACAGAAGGGCTATCAAGATGGCCATCGCTTCTGCTATGAGAGCTGGCGCCGAGGGTATCAAGGTTCAGATCAGCGGACGTCTCGGCGGCGCCGAAATGGCTCGCAACGAGATGATCAAGGAGGGAAGAACTCCTCTGCACACTTTCCGTGCAAACATAGACTATGCTTTGGCTGAGGCAAATACCAAGGTAGGTGTTCTCGGAATCAAGGTATGGGTTTGCAACGGTGAGGTTTACGGCAAGAGAGACCTTACTCCTAACGCAGGCGTAAATGCAAATGACAGGGCACGCTCTGAAGGCGGACGTTCAGACCGCAGAAGAGGTGGTTCAAGAGGCGGCCGCAGGCCAAGAAACTCTCAGAACTAATCCTGAGGCATTAACGCTCAAGATGAAAGGGACTGGCTTTTGTCAGCCCCTTTTTTGTTACAATTATGTTGTGTCGAAGTGGTAGTTTGTCCTCGAGTTCGCTTTTTAATGGAAAAATAATTACCTTGCAAATGCGTATTACTAAAACACTTTGATTATGAAAAGGCTTTCACTGCTTGTATTGTCACTTTTGATATTTTCTTCTGCTTTTGCCCAGGTAAAGTGGGACAAATACCAATGGATGAACGGTTCTCTGGTCTTCTCGGCCAAGGACAAAGGCGATTACATTCTTTTTGACGGCGGCAGCTGCCACGAGGGAGGCTATCGTTTCTCACTCAAGAAGACAAACGTTGCCACAGACTTTATTGTGGCCAAGGGGTATGAAGAAGACGATGAGTTCAGCTATGTGCCTATCGGCAAGATCGGCGACAAGGCTGTGTTTGTGACAGACAGCAAGAATTCCCGCCGTTTTCTGGTCTTTTATCACGATGGAATAGCTCTTGACATTCTCTTCCCGTTTGTGGATGAGAACCTGTACGATAATATCTGCCTCGATATGCAAAGCCAGCTCAACGGAGAGTATGTTGACGATGAGGGAGAGTCTTATCTTTTCGATTACTCAAGGTGCAAGCTTGGAAAGATTGTTCCAAAGGAGACTGACTTCACTTTCGGCGAGGAATATGACACTCCTATCAATGTCATAAAGGTTGCCGGCAAAAATTTCTACTATGAGCTGACCACGGACGGAGTTAATCTGTATAATGCAAAATATGACGAGGAGTCTGACTATTACGAGAAAGCTGGCCTGTTCAAGAAGCTGAAATACATCGACAAGGGAGACGGCAGGTGGCCTTTCACAAAGATCCGGATCATCAACTCCGATATCCTTAATGATTACAGCAAGAAAGATTTGAGGCTGATGCGCAACGAGATACTCGCCCGCAAGGGTTATGTGTTTACATCCAAAGACCTGAAAGAGTATTTCGGCTCCAAGAGCTGGTACAAGCCTGTAGAAGACAACAGCAAGATAGCGCTCACTATAGACGAGCAGATATCTGTTGACATTATAAGAAGCGAAGAAAAAAGAAGAGATACTAACCAATAAAACTTTATCACGATGAAAAAATTTTTGTATCTGGCAGTTGTTGCCGCAGCTGGACTGTTCCTGGTTTCATGCTCAAGCTCTGGTTTAAAGCCTACCGGAGATCCTGAGAAGGACGCAAAGGCTTTGGTTGACTATCAGACTCAGGCCAACAAGGACGCTCTCGATGCTCTTACTAGCCTTAAACTCAGCAAGGCTAGCCAGATCAGCGAGGAGGCCAAGAAGGTTGCCGAGACTTTCACCAAGTTCTATGAGGGCAAGCCTGAACTCAAGGCTAAGTTTGACGAGGCCGTTGCAACTTTCACTCAGGAGAGCCTGGAGAAGATAGGCGAAAACCTTAAAGACTCATTCGGAGGCTTGTTCTCAGACGCTGAGGACAAAGTTGAAGAGGCTGCAGAAGCCGCAGGCGAAGCAGTACAGGAAGCAGCTGAGGCTGTAGAGAATGCTGCAGAGAAAGTAGCTGAATAATATCGGCTGCCTGATGACAGAAAGAGAGGACCGTCTGGCCCTCTCTTTTTATTTGCCCGCCTTGTCGAGAATAAGCGTTCTGTCATCGCCGGTTGGGGCGATATACGGCTTGGTGGACTTGAGCATTCTTCGCTGCATCCTTTTGATCAGGCGGTAGTCTCTTTTTCTGGCGGAAGCAATCTTGCGGTCCAGATTCTTTACCTCAGGATTGAATCCGTTTTCAAAGAACCCGGCCCGGGCTTTGAGGGTGAGCACTTTCCTGACTTTGGACTCCAGCTCATCCAGAGGCCATTCTCCGCTCTCGACTTTGGCGGTAATGGCTTCTATGCATTTTCTTGGTTGGGCTGTCATCAGAATCATGTCGGCTCCGGCTTTGTAAACAGCCATAGCGGCTTCAACCGGACCCCTGTCTTTGTTGGTGAGAGCTCCCATGGCCACGGCGTCTGTTATCACCACGCCTTTGAAACCCTGGTCGCGCCTGAGAACTTCATTCATCAAGACCGGTGACATGGACATAGGCACTCCGGAAGGGTCTATGGACTGAATGGAATAATGGCCTACCATTACCATTTCCAGCCCGTTGGCAAACAGGCTGTAGTAGGGGTACATGTCCACGGTGTCCATATATGCGCGGGTTCTGTTCAATACCGGCATATCGATGTGGGCGTCCACTTTGGTTCCGCTGTGCCCCGGATAATGCTTGCCGCAGGCATAGATTCCCTCGTCCTGCATTCCTTTCATATAGGCGGTGGCCAGAACGGAAATCTGCTTTGGATCTGAACCGAAGGATCTCTGGGAAAGAGATGCCACATCATTGTCCGAAACATCGGCGTCGGGAGCGTAATTGACCAGAATGTTCAGGTCTTTGAGTTCGCGGCCCACATTCCGGCCCATTTTGTACAGAAGCTTTTCAGCCCCCTTTTCTATTCTTCCCAGCTGAGCCTGCCTGGGATAGGGAAGGTACTCGTCGAATCTCATGGCGGCTCCCCATTCCGCGTCTGTTGCCACCATAAGCGGAACTGCGGCAAGCGACTGGAGATAGTTGGCCCTTTCTATGAACTCGTAGATGGAGCCTTTCATGAGAATAATGTTGCCTATGCCGTAGTCTCTTACAAGAGAGTCTTGCCTTGCCTTGGTTTTGTCTGAAGGGTTGCGGCTTATTTCAACTATGAAAAGCTGCGCCACTTTCTGCCTTACGGTCATTTTGCCGAGGATTTCTTCAACTTGAGCCTTGTGCCTTAGAGAATCTTTGTCTTGGCAGAGGGCTGAGGATGCAGAAATCAGAACGGCAAAGGCCGCCACTATCGCTGAGTAGAAGATTTTCATAATTATTTCTTTTGGTCCAGAAGCAGGGTGCGGTCTCTGCCCCAGGCCTTGATTTTAGGCTTTGAAGACTCTGCCATTGCCTTTTCCATCTTGCGGATAAGGGCGGTGTCTCTGGTCAGGGCTTCTTGTATCTTCCGGTCCACGTCTGTAACCTGGGCGCTGAACCCCTCGTCAAAGTATCCGGCTCTGGCTTTCAGGTCCAGAACCTTCCTAACCTTGGCGTCAAGCTCTTCCATAAGGAAGGCTCCGGTGGAAACGGAATCGGCTATGGCTTTGATGGTCTTGATGATGTCCGCGGGCATAAGGATCATGTCCGCCCCGCCGCGGTAAACGGCCATATTGGCCTTGAGGGCTGTTTTTCCTCTGGCGATGCCTTTCATAGGAAGGGCATCGGTGATTACAACTCCCTTGAAACCCTGGTCTTTTTTCAAGACTTGGTCTATGCAGATCTTGGATATGGACATCGGCACTCCGGTTGAATCTATGCCCGGAATGCAGAAATGGCCTATCATAACCATTTCCATTCCTTCCCGGAAGAGTCTGCCGTAAGGGTAGAGGTCAACGGTGTCAAGATGCTCTCTGGTGTGTCTGATTACGGGCAGGGCATAATGGGAATCCACGTGAGAGTCTCCGATTCCGGGGTAATGCTTTCCGCAGGCGTATATGCCCTCGTCCTGCATGCCCCTCATATAGGCCGCGGCATATTTTGCAACCAGACGGGGATCTCCTCCGAATGACCTCTGGCTCTCTGCCCTGTTGTAAGGGTCTGCGCACACGTCAGCCACCGGAGCAAGGTTAATCAGGATGTTGAGGTCTTTGAGCTCCCTGCCCACGTTCCTTCCCATTTCATACATCAGGTCTTGGCGATCCTCCATCCTGCCCAGCAGCGCCTGCCTCGGGTAAGGGCAGTACTCCGGGAAGCGCATAGCAGCTCCCCATTCTCCGTCCGTGGCAACCAGAAGAGGAATTTCGGCAAGGGCCTGAAGCTCGTTCACCCGCTGCATGAACTGCCTTACGGGGCCTTTCATTATTATCAGGTTCCCGATGCCGTAAGACTTGACCAGGGTGTCCTGGATGGCTTTAGTGGCCCTGTCGGGGAACCTGCTGATTTCAATTATAAACAACTGAGCAACCTTCTGCCTGACGGAAAGATGGGCCATCAGAGAATCCACCTGGGCGGCGTGCCTGAGGGAATCCTGGTTAACCGGCTTTGGCTCGGGGGCGTCTTGGCTGCCGGAATCAGCACAACTGGCCACACAAACCAGTGCGGCCAGAAGAGCTGTTCCTATCTGTCTGAAAAACATTACTTGCTTGCCTTGACAAAGTAGAAATGATATACATGAGGCGGGCCTTCATAGCCTCTCTGAGTAGATTTCACCATAACGGCAGCCATATCGCCGTAAGGGAATTTGAGGGTTCCTGCAATGTCCTGGTTCAGGGTGGTGTTGTACTCCTCGTTGTTTTCATCTTCAAAGATGACCTTATTCTCTTTAGGAGTTCCGCAGCTGACCTTTACATTTTTGATGACGTCGCAGCCCAGGAAATTGCTTTCGGTTGGAGTCTTGTCCATCCACACCTTTGCATTCTCTGCGATGAAAGGAACCTCCACGCCTTCCAGCTTGAAGGTCTGAGGAATAATGCCGTTCTCCTTGAGTTTTGACTCAAAGAGTTCCTTGTTGTCTTGGCACATCTGGCTGATGCTGCCTTCTTCCGGATCTTCTTCCGGCTTCCAGGTGAAGACATCTTTTCCGGTGTTCAGGTCCAGGATGTGGAACTGGAAAAAATATGCTCCCACGGCCTCGTCTGCAGGTTCTTCTATGTAGGCCAGCTTTCCGTCTTTGCTCCACCCGATAGGGTAGAACTTGTCTATGATGTAAAGAGGATAGGTCTGGTCTCCGGCCTGATAGGTTTCCTCCTGAGCGTACTGGAGCTCTGCAGGAACGCTGTAGTGCTCAGGAACCTGGGCCTGGTCAACTTGAGCCTCCGGAGCCTTTTCCTGAGGAGCCTGGTCTTTTGTCTGCGCCCCGTTCTTGCAGCCGAAGATAATCGCTGAGCAAAGCGCAAGGCACAAAGCAATTGAGATTGTCTTGAATGTTTTCATAATGGTTGTGTATATGTTTCCCTTTACAAATATAATCAAACTTTATTTGTTAACTTGCCCAAAATTTCAGATGGACATGAAAAGCATATTCAAATACTGCGCAGCGGCGCTTGTTGCCGCTCTGGCAATCTCCTGCAGCAAGAGCGAAGGCGGAAAAGGCTATGAGGCTTACGCTTTAATAGTCACTCAGACAAAGAATTATGTAAGCATTCCCAAAGACGCTCAAGGGCATTCAACAAATCCGAAACTGGAAAATATTTACAGAGACCTGAATGCCGACATGGAAAAATTCTTTGCTAACCGCACCTCGAAATGGGTTGTGGAATACAACACCAAAGAAGAGGAAAAGACCTTGAGCGCAAAAGACGAGGAGGCAAAGCAAAAGCAGGAAGCCCTGGTTTCCGCATACAACACATGGTTTGACAAGAACTACAAAGCAGTTCTGTCCGACGCGTCAAACGGAAGCGGCACCATAAGTATCCAGTACACGGTAACTTTGAGCCGTTCCCAGAAAACGAATATTGTTGCCCCAACGGTATTGGAGGCATCCTACAAACACTAATGTGTTTTTCTCTTTAAAGTTCCGTCCTCGGCGATGTCCAGGGCGGAATCTTTTATGTCTTCTCTGGTAAGGGCGGCTATTTCCTTTGCCGCTGAGTTTGAAAGGTCTGCCTTAGGGCCCTGCATCGGTTTCTGGAGGAAGGAATTGATTTTCCCGTCTATGAATTTTCCCGTGGTGTCTATGCGTACGGTTATCAGAGGAGCGTTGCCCGTCAGCCCGCTCGTGCCCATTCCCGCCGTGCAGAAATTGCCCAGGCTGTAGGCTATGAAGCGGTCTTTGTAGAGTTCTATTGCCCTGACAACGTGAGGCCCGTGGCCGTAGACGATGTCGGCCCCGCAGTCTATTGCAAAGTGGGTGAAGTCTCTCAAAAAGCCTCTCTCGTCGCCGTAGAACATCTCCGAGCCGTAAGGCAGATGCCTTGCTCCGGAGCCTTCCCTTCCGCCGTGGAAGCAGACGATTATAATGTCGCAGCCTTCGTTTTTCAGATGGGTGATGATTCTTCTTACGGATGCCGTGTCGCGGGTCCTCTGGCTGTAGTCTTCGTGCCCGAAGGCGCAGAATCCAGCCTTATATCCTTTGAATGTGCCGATATAGAACTCCTTGTGAGGATTCTTTCCCTTGGGATCTCTGGCGCCCGCATATCCCAGACCGGCTTTTTCGAGGTTCTCCTCGGTCTGGGTCATGGCCTCTTCGTAGAAGTCGTAGATATGGTTGTTGGCCAGCCCCACAAAGTCGAATCCGGCATCCAGAAGATGCTGGGTATATCGCGGAGGCATCATGAACATGAATGCCATAGGGCTGTTCAGATTTTTTCTGGGTTTTCCGCTGATAGCAATGGTTCCTTCAAGATTTCCGCAGGTTATGTCGGCCGAGCGGAGAATATCTTTCACGTCGTCGAACAGGTGCTTTCCGTCTTCGGCGGGGAGCCTGTTGTGAGGGAAAGTGTTGCCCATCATAATGTCTCCCACAACCGCTACAGTAAGAGTATCAGGTTCTTTCGGAGCGGGAGGAGATACCGGAGGCTCGCCTTGCTGCCCGCGGCAGGAAAAGGAAGAAGAGATAAGCAAAACCGTCACGAAGCAAGTCAGCAGTTTCAGTTGTTTTCCCATAGTTGTTATTTTGTTATATTTGTCTTTACAAATATCGCGATTATTTATGAAAAAAATTATCCTTTTGACCGCGGCCTTGCTCTCAGGCCTTGCCGTGATGGCGCAGGGAACCAGACTTGAGAAGTCTACTCCAGAGATGATGGGCATGTCTTCCGAGAAACTTTCCCAGATTGACAATGTTATAGAAGAAGCTATCAAGGACACTCTCATTCCGGGAGCGGTAGTATGCGTTGTAAGAAAAGACAAGGTGGTCTTTCTGAAGGCCTACGGCAACAAGGCCATTTATCCGAAGAAGGAGAAGATGACCGAGAATACCGTGTTCGACCTGGCTTCCTGCAGCAAGTGCGTGGGCACAACCCTGAGTTTCATGCAGCTGATAGAAAGCGGCAAGGTTCGTCTTATAGACAGGGTGGATATGTATATCCCGGACTTTGAGCCGTACATAGACGAGGACGGCAAGAAGATCCATATCAGGATAATAGACCTTCTGACTCACACCAGCGGCCTGCCTGCATACGTGAATCCTTCAGAAGTTGAGAAGGAATGCGGCAAGGCAGACGCCGAGAGCCTCATAAAATGGATCAGCCACTGCAAGAGAGTTTACAAGCCTGCAAACGGACACGTTTACAGCTGCCTGAACTTCATCACCCTGCAGAACGTGCTGCAGAATGTGACGGGAATGAAACTCTGCGACTACGCTCAGCAGAACGTGTTCGACCGTCTGGGCCTCAAGTACACCACCTATTCTCCTAAAGCCCAGAAGAAGAAGGATATAATGAAGCTGGTGGCTCCAACCGAGAAGCAGCCTGACGGAAAATGCCTGCTGGGTGAGGTTCACGATCCGCTGGCAAGAGTTTGCGGAGGCGGCAATTCCGGAAACGCAGGCGTGTTCTCCAACGCTGAGGACCTGGCCGTGATCTGCGCCGCCCTTCTCAACGGAGGCGAGTATGACGGAAAGAGAATTCTCGGTCCGCTTACCGTAAAGGCAATGAGAACCGTTCCAAGAGAAGTTCGCCGCTTCGGCCGCACTCTGGGCTGGGACAACGACGTGCATTACTACACTGCAGGCGATCTTTTCTCCGAGGAGACTTACGGACACACCGGATACACCGGACCTTCCATTGTGATAGATCCTCAGACAAAGACTGCGGTAATCATTCTTGCAAACAGGGTTCACCCTTACGATACGGGCGGACTTGCACGCCAGAGGGCTACAATCGGCAGCATAGTTGCCGGTTCTATTCTTATGCCGAGCCTATAAAAGGATGTCCGCCAGAGCTATGGCGGCAACGGATTCAGCAATTACAGGGCATCGGAGAGCTATGCACGCGTCGTGCCGGCCTCCGATGCTCAGTTTTTCTGTCTTGCCGGTTGTCCAGCTGAAGGTCTGCTGAGTCTTGGCTATGCTGGCTGCCGGGCGGATGTCCAGGGTGAACACCACTGGGTTGCCGTTGGAAATGCCGCCGTTGATTCCGCCGCTGTGGTTGGTGGAAGTATGCCCTTCTACGTCAATAATAGGGTCGTTATATTCTGAGCCTTTCATCAGCGATGCTTTCTGCCCAGTGCAGTCAGAGAAATCGCCGAACTGAATGCCCTTGACTCCGGGTATGGAGAAGGCCAGATGGGAGATTGCAGACTCCAGAGAGTTGAAGAAAGGCTCTCCGGCTCCGGCTTTCAGGCCGCTAATCCTGCATTCGATTTCTCCGCCCAGGGAATCACCTTCTGCTTTGGCGTTTTGGATTAGCACATCCCAGTTTTCAGGACCGCTGTCGCCGCCGATTGTCTTTATGCGGGCTTGTATCCTAAGGCTGAACCCTTTGGATTCCAGACTCTTCTGGGCAACGACGCCGGCGGCCACAAGCGCCAGAGTCATCCTTCCGGAGAACTGTCCGCCGCCTCTGATATCGTTGAAGCCATTGTATTTTGCATTGGCTGAAAAGTCTGCGTGGGAAGGCCTCGGCTGCTGACGGAACTGATCATAGTCTGAAGACACGTAATTATTGTTCTCGAAGATTATGGCCACAGGGCTTCCCGTTGTCTTGCCGTCCAGGATGCCGGAAAGAAAAACGGGCTTGTCTTCCTCTTTCCTTGCCGTGGTGCCTCCCCTAAGAAGAGGCAGGTCGCCGGAAGACCGTCTTTCTATGGCGTGCGCAAAGTCTTCTTCTTTCAGGCCTATGCCTGAGGGCACTCCGTCAATTACAACGCCCACGCATTTGCCGTGGGATTCTCCGAATATTGTCAAAGTGAAATTCTTGCCGTAAGTGTTCATGTCTTTATGGTTAGATGTTCATTTTCAGCCTTTCCACAAAAGTAGGGAAAGATTTGTCTATGCAGGATATATCGTCGAGGAATACTTCAGAAGCCGGGTTGCCCAGATGGTTCCTCATAAGTGCGCATACGATTATTGCCATTGCCATGCGGTGGTCGTTGTGGCTGGAGCAGAAGATGCGGTCTTGGCCGGTGTAAGGTGCTTGTCCGCCGTGGCCCTGAACTACAAGACAGTCGTCTTCGGCAAAAAGCTCATAGCCCATTCTCGAGAATTCCTGCAGAATGGCTTCGCCTCGGTTGCTTTCTTTGTTTTCCAGCCGGTGAAGGCCTTTGATGCGGCTTTCTCCGCTGCAGCTCACGGCCAGAGCGGCCAGAATAGGGAAGAGATCCGGGCAGTCCGTGGCGTCAAACCTGAAGGAGGACAGCTTGTCCGCCCTCAGTTCCACGTTGAACAGGTTGTGCCAGGAACTTCTCCTGGTGTTGTACCTGTTTTCCGAGACAACCGCAAAATCCTGGATATTGGGCTTGGCGAAAGAGACTGAAGCCCCGCATTGCCTGAGCACATCCAGGATTCTTTCGTCTGCCTGAGTGGTGGAGGTGCTCATCCTCCTTATGACGAAGCTCTCCGTATGACCGTTTGCTCCGGAGACGGCAGAGGCCACAGTTCCCGCCACGGCAAAGTTGGCGGCACTGCTCCAGTCCGCTTCCAGGAACATGTCAACCGGAGAATAAGCCTGCTTGCCCTCGATTTCAAAATTCAGGGTGCGGCCTTCCCTTTTCATTCCAATTGTCACCCCGAAGGCGTCCAGCACTTTCACGGTCAGCTCTATAAACGGGATGCTCACGGCGTCCTCCACCCTCATCCTGGTATTGTGGGAAAGCAGCGGAAGCACCATCAGCAGACCCGAGATAATCTGCGACGAGTCTTTTCCGGATACGGTGAACTCCTTTTTGAAAGCAGCTCCGCTGATAACGGCCGGCAGGGTTACTCGGCCCATCTTTCTGGTTCCCGTGCATTTGACTCCGGCAGCTTTCAGAGATTCTATCGCCGAGGAAAAATCTCTTTCCAGAAGAGAGCCTTGTCCGGTGACTACAGCCTGGACTGCAATGGCCGTGCGGTTTCTCATATTCGATGCCAGGGCGGCCAGCGGCAGAGCCATTCTCGAAAGCAGGGCGCTCTCTCCCATATCGGCGTATTTGAAGCATTTCCACTTGGAAATTCCGGCGCTGCGGACAATGAGCATCTTTTCTCCCTTGGCGGAATGCCCGTCGCGGGCGGTCTTTACCACACAGCCGCATTTGCGGATAAAGGCTATGGCGGCCTTGGTGTCCTGGCAAGGCTCAAAGTTTCTCAGTATGGTCTGGCCCCTGCAAACGGCGGCTGCTAGAAGAGCTCTCTGGACAATGCTCTTTGAACAAGGAATGCAGACAGATTTCTCTTTCAAAACTCTCTTCTGAGTCTTTGCCGGGGAACTGAATCTGGAAAACAGGGAGCTTTGGTCCATATCTCCGATTTTTATGCCCTCGGCCTTTCCCAGAAGCCTTGACATTTCCTCATAGCTGAGCTGCCCCGGGGCAATAGGACTGCCTGAGCAGCAGTAAGTGAACGGAGCCCCCAGCCCTGTACAGGCTATTCTGGTGAAGGTTCCGGCCTCTCCCCTGGCAAATGCCAGTACAGAACCTCTGGCAAACCCTTTGTGGTAGAGCCTGAGCACCCGTGAAGCCTCTTCCAGATTCTGCGCAAGGGGCGCAATCTTCACGATTGACGCTCCTTCCTTTTGGCAGAGCAGAACAGTCTTCTCCATGTCATCCAGAGAAGGAGTATTTTCAGGATGGGTACTGAGGATGAGTTTTGTATTTCCTCCGTCTGCGGTTATTGTGTCTTTGATTTTTTTCAAGAAAGGCTTTGGAGAGCTGATATCCACATCCACAAACCTAACCCCGTTTTTGATTGCTGCAAGATACTGCTCAAGAGCAGATTCCTTGTCTTTTTCAGAAAACCTGAAAGTGAATATGATGCCCGGATAAAGAGTTGCAAGCCTTTCTGTTTCCTCCTTCGTCAGGCAGCACAAATCAGCCCTGAGCTCGCAGAAAGGGTGTCGCGACAATTCTTCGCGGCATTTTTCAAATCCTTTCTCGGCGATGCAGGTGCAGAGTATTTCAGAAAAGCTGTCTTTCATCTCGGGAGGGCTTTACAGGACTAGTCCTTTGCAGAGGGCCTTGAACTGCGGAACCGGAATGCTCCGGGCCTCTGACTTTGTTCCTATTTCTTCCGGCAGGATGAACCAGATGCTTCCGCCGGAGATTTTCTTGTCGTTGGCAATGTATTTCACAAGATCCGTTGCCTTTACGCCAAAGCGGAACAATATTCCGCAGGCAGAAAAGCAATCTGTTATCAGATTCAGAGTCTTTTCTTCCATTACGCCCAGCTTCACGCTCAGCCTTGCGGAGGCCAAGATTCCTGCCGCCACAGTTTCTCCGTGCAGAATCTCACCTTCATAATAACTTTCCAGCGCATGGCCGAACGTGTGCCCCAGGTTGAGAAACATCCTCGCCCCGTGGTCGAATTCGTCTTTTTCCACCAGATTCATTTTCAGCTCAGCGCACCGCCTGACAAGAGAGCGAAGATGCTGTTCCTGAGTTGGGGAAGGGGACTTGTGGTCATAATGGCTGAAAAATTCCGCGCCTTCGAAGAAACTTTCCTCGTCCATAAGCAGAAAAGTCTTCAGCATCTCGGCGATTCCTTCCCTGAATACCCTCAAGTCCAAAGTGCGGAAAAACTCCGTGCTCTGGAAAACCCACTCGGGCTGGGTGATTGTTCCCATCATATTCTTTATTCCCAGATGGTTGACTCCGTTTTTCCCTCCTATGGCAGCATCCGCCGCACTGAGCAGGGTGGTTGGAACCAGAGCGAACTTCACTCCTCTCTTGTAAACAGATGCCACAAAGCCCGCCAGGTCTGTGGTCACTCCTCCGCCTATTCCCAGTATGAAGCAGTTTCTGTCCGCTTTCTTTTCCATCAGGCGGGAGCAGATGTCCCCTGCGGTTCCCAGAGTTTTTGCATTTTCTAAGGCATCTATGCCTATAAAGTTCCAGTTTTTAAACTCCCGGAAATAATCTTTCACTTTGTTATCAATTATTGCAAAAACATTACAGTCCTTAGGGATGTATTTTTGTATTTGATTGATATTCTTGTGAGTATAGACTTTCATCATCTGGCGCTACTTTTAATTTGTATGCAAATATAATGATTTTTCGTCCAAATTGCAACAGCGGAGAAAGGCGCTTGAAAAAGATTATGTTAAAAAATGGTTACGATTTATATCAACGGTAACAATAATTCATATATATTTGCATCGTGATGTTTAACAGTTATAGATATAACGGCCTTTACATGTCTTATTCCTGGCGTCAGGAGTAAGGCAGGAGACCTTTATATCAGCAGTTTTTGGTTATAGTGTGTGTCTCCTGCTTTAAATGAAGCGGGATTTTTTTTGCGCCAAAGTGGCGCAGAGTGATGCTCTAGAGGACTGCAATCGTTATATTTGCAGGGGGAAAGTAAATAGGTTTGGATAATGCCCCCTGAATATAAGATTGCAGATCACCCTTGAGCAAATTTTTTATGAAGAGCAAATTAATGATTATAGCCGGCCCTTGCAGCGCAGAAAGCAGGGATCAGGTTCTTCAAACGGCAGAGGCTTTGGCCAAGACAGGTATTTACGCCTTCAGGGCAGGGCTGTGGAAACCCAGGACCAGGCCAGGAATGTTTGAGGGAGTTGGCGCCAAAGGCCTTCAGTGGCTAAGTGACGTCAAAAAGGAAACAGGGCTGAAAACCTGCTGCGAGGTGGCTACGCCTGAGCATCTGACGCTGGCTCTGGAAGCCGGAGTGGACATTCTCTGGATAGGGGCCCGCACCACTGCAGACCCGTTTGCTGTCCAGGCTCTGGCAGATGCCGTCAAGGATATGGACAAGACTCCGGAGGCTCTTCTGATCAAGAATCCCGTCAATCCCGATGTCGAGCTCTGGGCAGGCGCCCTGGAGCGTTTCCACAACTCCGGCATCAGACAGATAATCCTCGTTCACCGAGGCTTCAGCTCCTACGGCAACCAGCTTTACCGCAACATTCCTCTTTGGCACATCCCTATCGAGATGAAAAGGAGGTTCCCGGGTATTCCTATGCTCTGCGATCCTAGCCACATGGGCGGCAAGCCTCAGCTGATTGCTCCTATTTCCCAGCAGGCGCTGGACCTTATGTACGATGGCCTTATGATTGAATGCCACATCAATCCGGACCAGGCCCTGAGCGACAAAGCTCAGCAGATCACTCCTATCCAGCTGGAGAAAATCCTCAGCCACCTGAAGGTGAGGGAGAACTCCCAGAACCAGCAGAGCCTGGAGTCTTTCCGTTCCCAGATAGACTCTCTGGACGAGAGCATTCTCCAGATTCTTTCCAAGAGAATGGAGGTTTCAAGGCAGATAGGGGAATACAAGCAGCAGCACAACATGCCTGTTCTCCAGAGCCAGCGCTACAGCCAGATAGTTGAAAACAGAAAGGAACTTGCCCAGTCAATGGGCCTCGACAGCGACTTTGCCAAGCAGCTGATGGAAATCATCCACAAAGAAAGCGTCAAAGTCCAGCTGGACCAGAGAACCCCGAAAGACTAGATTCCCGCCTGGGGCACCCTAAAAGAGCTAACTATCTGATTTTCAGCGGTAAGCCCTTTTTGTGTCTCAGTTTTTGGCGACATTTTGGCGACTTAGGGGCGGCTAGTACGTAATTCGTTGATGGTACTAAAGCAGTTCCCAAAAACGTTTACGGATGTCTTCGTCTACACCAGATTGTTTGATAGCTTGAAAAACGTCCTCTCGTTTAATGAGAGTTTTGAAACACTCGTCGTCAATATATTTAAGCCAATGAATATCTATCTGGCCGCCGTACGAAAGAGGGGTTAAAAAGAAATTCAAACAAGAATCTTTTTTGCTAATCTCAAGAATCTCGTTTTTAATCCCAGTATCTGAACTATTAAGATAAACCTCTTTCAACGTTTTACAACGAATACTATCACTATGGGTATGTCCAGACATTCTCGCTATTCTTTCTACTAGATCATGCGTAACAAGGTTATAGGTATGTTTGTTGACAATAAAAGCACAAATTGTTTTTAAGTCAGCATCAGAAAGAATCATTTCTTTTATGATAGTAATGATACTTTCTCTTTCCTCGTCAGTCACAATATCATAATAGACGTACATCTCATTTAGTAATTGCCAATTAGGCATTGGCTTATTCTTATTGAGTTCAAAACGGCGATTCGAAATCCAGCCGGACTCTTTCATCCTTGAAGCCACAAGACCAAATAGTGCTGTAATGCCACGATGTTGATTGATAGTTGGGAAGATTGATAGAATCTCCCGACATTGCTTTTCCGTTAATTGATAACCAGTCTTGCAAATAATACCATACAAGATACTCTGAAAGTCGAACTGAATACTTTCGTTTAACAAACCATATTTTAAAGCAATACTAACGATTTCTGATGTCTTATCTAGATTATTGCTAATTCTATAATACAAAACAAAAAGGCAGGCCAATCTATTTGTTATAAGGTCGCCCCTAAGCATATTTGGTATTATTGTGCTATATCGTAATATATTGTCAACAACAAGACGAAGATAGGAAACAGCATCTGTGTTTATCAGTATTGAATCAATGTTAAAAACATCGAAAGTTCGTTCCAGGTCTTTCGCATCTAGTGTAAACAGCATCAGCTTAATGTGTTCAGATTCGATACTCTCCAATCGAGATGTTTTAAAGAGCCCATTGGCCTCAGCCGTAGGCATGATTTTATGCGCATTAAGCAACCCGATAATACCATTTCTATATGATTCGTATGCGCTACCTGTATTCGTCGTAATAATATAATTCACGTGGCTATAGTCATAGGAGCGGGTTAATTTGGAAGATAGCTCTACAATATGGCTATTCGAGGAAGAACCATTATGTTCCGATCGGAACTTGTCCTCCAGAATCTCGTTGGTTAAGCGACTAACACTAGAAAAAGTATCAACATAATACTGATTATTGACCAAATCCGATAAGTTTTCTTTGACTCTTGAATCAATAAATAGTTCGGCAAGAATTCTATTCAAGTCGATTCTTTCAACTCTTTCTGAAAGTGCTATGATTTTCTCATAAATCCTACTATCTAAAGGGAAGGATCCATTAAATAAAGCACGTTTATTGAATTCGCACAGAAAGTAAAGAATAGCGTTGTTAGAATCCCAATATCGTTGTTCCAAGGATTCATATAGTTCATAAGAAGAAATAATGTCTCCTAACAACCATTTGATAAAAGGAAGCTCGAGATCGTGATAAGTGTAAGTAATGTCTTTTAGCTCTAGCTCCTCTATACGTGCAGTTAAGGCGTGATAATCAAAATCTAAGAACAATGAACAGCAATCTTTTTCTTTATTGTTCCAATACCTCTGAAAAGACTTTAATTTCCATAATTCAATTTGGTCAAATTCAAATATGCAATTGTTGGCCGCAGTCTGTATCAATGAATGTATCTTTTCTCCTTTCTCTATTAGTAACCTTTTTTTGCCTTCAACCGTTTTGCATTGCTCTACTAATGCTTTTATATATTCGGACTCCAATTGGATTCCCATTGAATAAGTATGGTCCCACTTGCATATTTTATCCGAGAGAATCTTTCTTAGACGAGACATATAAAAGAAGGGCATTTCTCCCTCTACCATTTGCGCATATGAGTACAAAGCATCTATCATATCAAGCGGTTTAGACACATCGTTTTGCAAACAAGAAAGCTGCTTAAACGTGTCAATGCCTATTCTGCTTGTTAATGAAGCCGGAGCTTCTTGTCCGTACTCATCGACGATTTTGTCTGGAAGCCAAAAGGGCTGTATCCCTTTATTCTTAAGGTAATTATAAAAAACAGGATTTTCGTTGTAATTCGCGAGTAAATAGATTGGCTTAGCGTTATTCCCAAGCATTGACTGAACGCGATTGAGAATAATCTTAAGATTCAAATCATTGAACGAAAAACCGACACATAAGATGGTTTTAGATGCGAAAAGGGACTTAACCAACGTGTCAATCAGAGGATAATCAATTGTATAATTATAGTAATCAGATTCCGTTAATACGATTTTTTTAGAAATGAAATCCCCATGCATTTTTATTAAATATCGGGAAGATCTTGCCTTCGGGATATCCCCATCACTTCGTATTATACTAAAAAACACCCTCGCATTTTCGGCGGATTGTTCAATGAGATTATCATAATTTGTGGTAATAACATGAGAAGGATTAAGCCGAAGAATAGCATCATGAATCGGATTCGGATGCGTTTTCCCATCTTTTAAAAAGCCCTGAATGCTGCTAAGATAATTACCCGGAGGAATAGATTCCTTGTATAATTGTGCTATCTTTAAATAATCAGACTCATTTAAAACAGAGTCTGGTAGGCTCTTCTTGAATTCGTTTGCTAATTGTCCCCAATCAGGCACGCCAGAGTTTACAGATACTCCTGCTCCAACAAAAACAACTAAATCATTGTTGTGACTTGCTTCGAATACTCTCGTTGCATTCGATATCTGCAAATTATCTATTTCAGTCATTCCTTCAGAATTATTTCGCTATAGATATTCTTCAATTGGCTTCCATACAGAATCATTAGACACATCCTCAGACCAAACCGTATTGCTGATATAGAGTTGAGAACCAACGGCACGGACAAAACCCCAGTGGAGTTCGGGGTGGCGGGAGCAATACTCTTTCAGTGCCTCGAATTTCTTGCTAGCGTATTTGTCGATGTTGTTTGAGGAGCCGTCTGCGGTCATGCCGCCTTTGGCTTCAAGAATCCATACCTGGCCATCCGTGGTCTGGATGATGTAGTCGGGGTAGAAGTGGTTCCGGCGGAAGGCACGGCGATAAACTATGCTGAAGAAATCCTCGCCCTTATCACCGTTCTTGTAGACGTGTTTGACTTTATCGTATCCCTCGCACCACTCTTCAAACATTATCTCTGTGTATGTACGGTTAGGGGCAATCAGGATGTTGTTGCCGTAATTATCATACACGTTCTTCTGATAGACCTTAGTGGCCTTCATCTTTTTGTGTTGATTATAGTACTGGTAGGCCGGGATGCCCCACTGGGATTTCTTGATGGTGGTCTCTTTGATTTCGCCAATCTCGTTCAGGCTGATCTGCTCGAATACCTCGATAAGCCGTTCTTTGTTGTTGACCAGAAAGGCATTATACTCACGCAGAGACATATCCGTGAGAAGTTTGTTCTTGCGCTCAAACTCTTTCTCCTCGTCGGAGAAAATGGGGTTGTAATAGTCTCCAGGGCCAAAGAGTACACTAAGGGCATTATTGGAGATATTCTCATCGACGCCTATAGCAGCAGCGATGCGACGCTTGGCATCGCGGATGATGAAACCATCATCGTGGTTGTTTATCTGGTGTTCGCCGCCAAAGATGCTGTTCAGTTTCATCATATCGTGCGTCGTGCGGGCAACGCCTTCAATAGCCGAAGTCTTCAGTTTGGTGCCGAAGATATAGCCCTTCGTCTTCTCCATCTCATCCTTCTCCAGTACACCATCGCCGTTCAGGTCGCAAGCCTTCAGCATGCCCTGACGTACCACTTTAACAACAGCCTCAGGATTGACGGCAAAGCGGTCACTTCCATCCAACGACTCTTTCTCAAGAAGGATATTTGGAGCCGTTAGTTTACGCCTGTACTGATAGGTGTAGAAGGAGTCCGAAAGGCTGGTGGTCAATCCTTCTGTGAACTCGTTATCCAACGTATAGAGATAGCAATTATCCAGGAGAGCAAGACCATAGTGCTTACGCTCGGGCATGCGGCGGATTCGACCTACGGTTTGGATATTGAATCGCTCTGTGCCGCCTTCACGCAATTTAACGAGAATTTTGGCACGAGGGCAATCCCAGCCAGTGGCAATGGCCTGCTTAAACAGCAGGAAGGCATATTGGCCGTCGAGATTGCTAATCTGCTCGGGATTGTCTGGATGGTCGCCACTGAACCAGGAAGCGACAAGCCCAGAGGTTTCCGGATATCCCATATCAGTAAGAGCGTCCTTCACTCTTTTAATCCAGTCTTCCCGTCCATTCGGGAACTGTATCAGCACCAAGGGTCGAATCTTCAGCCCGCGCTTTTCATATTCACCTAGGATCTCCTTGCGCTTCTTGTCTGCCAACTCAAGCAGCTGGAGGTCATCGTCCAGGTTGTTGTTCTCCTGGATGGCCTGTGATACGCCTTCATTGATAGAAATGCCCGAAGCAATCAAGCCTGCAGCAATTACTTCATCATCCTTAATCTCCTCTACAGCGTCGCCTTTGCTGACCGGAGTAGCGGAAATGCGAAGCACGTGGACTGGCTGAATATTAGCAACATATTCGTTGGCCGTATCGCGATATTTGTGCTCCTCGTCAATGAGCATAAAGATGTCAATCCCGTCGTTGTGGCAATGCAGGACCTTTGTCATCAGGTCTTTATGCTCGCCCTCACGCAGGACGATATTAGATTTCTTATTAATCTTATCCCAGTTGATGAAATATACTCGACCACGGGGATCGGGCTCATTGATGAAGGAATACACATCGCCATCGGGGATGCCGGACGTAACAGCTTCAAAGGTATCCTGGGATTGTCTCTCCAGTCCGCCAGCGCCCGGGCAGAGCCAGAGAAATACCGTGTTCGGATTCTCGTCCAGATAGTCATCAATGAAGCGGCTGACAAGGACAGTCTTGCCGGAGCCGGTAGGCGCATAGAGGATGACTTCGTAATGGTCTGCACATTTGCGAAGAAGACTCTCCTCGTGCTTTGACTGGAAAGGAATGATATCGCCTGTAAACATTATTCTGCTGCCTCCCTGAGTTCTTGTCCGAAGAATTCCCTCGGAATGTATTTGTAGCCTATTTCTTTCAGCGCCTTGAGTTCCTCGGTGCTAAATATGATGTTCTGGTTCACCCAGACTCTTTCAATTTGAGGACGAACGTCTGCGTTGAGGATGGTTCGCCGGAAGTCCTCCTTGTTCAAAATGAGAACGTTCTTCACGTTGTCCACCTCAATGGCGTTCTGGAGTTCTATCATCTCTTTGATATGCAGACACAGAGCGTTACTGAGGAGATAGTCTTCCGGTTTGCGGGGAGTCCACCCGCATTTGAAAAATTTAACGTTGGCTTTAAAACCGTCAGAGCATTTGATTTCCGTGCCTAAACTCGTCGTATATGTGCCCTTTAAGGAGTCTCCATCAACGTCGTGCCCTTCTATGCAACATACTGTTCTTGGCCACGTAACAAACTTTGCAATCCCATATTTTTCCCACTCATCATCACACGGCTTATATCCTTTCTCCTTTAATTCTTTGGCCTCATTGACAGAGACCTCATTATTCGTAACCATTATACATTTCCTGTTGCCACCGTCTTCAGCATTGAGGAGGTTAACAGCATGAAATGTTGTCCCCGAACCTGCAAAGAAGTCCACTATTATGGCATTTGGTTTATTGGCTGTCATGAAGCGTAAAGTATCCCGCACGGCATATAATGACTTGGGGAAATCAAATCTTTTTGTTTTGAGAACGGTCTTAATCAAACTGCTACCACCGGCTCCTCCTGCCTGATGTGTTGGCACATGCCATTGTGTGCCAGGTACCCATTTAGGAGAATAATTCTCAGCAGAAACAATCATTGCACCATTCTCTTTATGACCAACAACTTGGTACTCACCCTTTTCAATCTTTTCGAGTTCTCCGGGCTTGAGATATTTCAATGTTGTCTTTCCATCCTTTATAGGACTCCAGTCAAAGGCTCCAATGGACTTGAGTTCGAGAGCCTTTTTGGCAGAGATACGCCAGCATGCCTCGCTCCCATCTGATGCATATGGAAGTATCGCAATCGCTCCAAGAGGCGGTATATAATCGGCTCCAGACACTTCCAACGGAACAGGTTTATCAAAGCCCAGAAACTCACCGGTACTCTCTTCGAAGAGGGCTGGGAAGAATAAATTCGGACGGTCTATGCGTCGACCATTATTTCCCGACCGTAACATACTCTCCCATCGGACATCTTGTTGACGTTTTGTTCCATCAGATTGCCATTCTAAACCAAGTGGAACGGCAACAGGAGCAGAGGCGCCTACGAATACAAAGAAATAGTATTCATCTGTCCGAGAGAATTCCGATCTTGCAACACCCGAAGAGTGAATGGCAACGCTAACCATTTGAATTCGGGCATCAGGAAATACCTCTTCAAGCAAACAACCTAGTCTAAGGTACTCTTTCTCATCTATCGTGCAAATAAGTACAGAATCAGCAGGATTGAGCAAGTTCTTCGCTAGGAGAAGGCGATTCTTCATCATAGATAACCACTTGCTATGCCTGTATACATCACTGCCGTCCACATAGTCGTTGTTGTACTTCCAATCTCTGGCACCAGTGTTATACGGTGGATCGATATAGATGCAATCTACCTTTCCTTTGTGGGTTTTTCCCAACAGATAGAGTGCCTGCAGGTTGTCGCCCTCAATAATGAAATTCCAAGGCAAAGAAGCATCCTTGCAAAGACGTCGCTCCGGATCTGCTGTTAGAATCGGGATGTTCTCCTTCAGAAGGTCATCCACCTCTTCGGAATGCTCCTCCCAGACAAGGCCGTATTTCTTGTCACGGATATGATTCTCTATCTCGTTGAAGGCCTGGATGGAGGCATCGTCGGAGTGGGACTCCTTGAGGCTCTCCAAAAAGGCTATCATCTGGTCTCGTTTTATTTTGGACAGGTTGGCCATAGGGCAAATCAAAACATTTTGGACATAAACTCCTAATTTACAAATTTAGCGTTTTTTGCTGGATTCTAGTAAAAGAGTTGAAGAGAATCACTTGAGTGACTCTCTTCAAAAATAACGACTTATCTTCTTCTACTCCACCTCACTACAGGCGTAGTAACCATCTCTCGTGCCTTTCGGAAGCATCGGCGGGCCCAGAGGATGTCGTCCTCGTTCTTGTCGCGGCCCCAGTTTTGGTCGGGAAC